>JAJYPN010000001.1:75450-161251 GCA_021795395.1 Pseudomonadota bacterium
GGCGGACATCTGCTGCAGCAATTCGTCGGCCGTCCGGTTCAGCAACTGGTCCGACATCGGATACAGAACCTGTTCCTCCTTGAGATTATGCTGTTGCAGCAGAATCAGCAGCGTTTCGGAAAGACCGACATACTCATCCGCATCGCGCGCCATGACGGCGCTATCCAGATTGGCGATCAGTTCGCGCATCTGCGCATGTTCGCGTCGCATCATCAACGTCGGTCCCACGGCATTGCCTGTTACCCGTTCGAATGCAGGGAACAGCACTTGCTCTTCCATGCCGAAATGATGCGCCATGGCGGCGCTGAATTGCATGAAACCGACTTGCGCGGCGTCCCATTTCCCCTTGACGACCATTTCCTCCGCAATAGAGAAGTAGTCGTCGCAGCGGTGATGGTCCGAAGCAAGATAATGATGGATAGTCGGCATGATGTACCCTTTCGCGGCGTGGTTTGTTAAAGAAATCATTCATGTCGTCAGTGTGCAATTCTCCGGGGTTATGCGCCTTGACTTATATCAATTTCAGATTGAGGGGTAACCGGTATACTTGTTTCCAGATACACGATTCGCTCAAACGGTCGGCATGCCCTGAATAGAGCGCCTGCCTGAACTTGATCGAACATAAAGATGTATTTATAGTACATTTTATGCCGAGGGACAATCGGGCCGATTCAGCAGCTAATGTCGCCGCAGTTCCTAAAGCAAGAAACCGCAATGCCCGTACCGTGACGGTACGGCCTTTTATTTCAAGGAGATTAGCTATGGAAACGCAGCACGATGGCATCGAAACGACACAGGGCATAGCCGGTCACGGCTCATTCTTCCAAGACGCGAATTTATCCCGCGCCGACGCGGAAAAAGCCACCGAATGGGTGCGCAAGCACGTAGACAAACGCACCGTCGGCCTGGGCGAGCGCATGGACGACATTCGCGAGCATATGTGGGAGCTGGAAAAAGACGGCCAGATTATCGTTCACCGGATTACCGACGCTCACCAGCCCATCGACGTACAGACCCTGTTCGGCTGGAACAAGCGCATCCCGACCATGCAGCTCTGGCACCACAAATCCTGCGGGCAATGCGGCAATATTCCGGGTTATCCGACCTCTCTGATGTGGTTCATGAACCGGTTCGGTTTCGTGCCGGGCCGGGATTATCTGGACGAAACCGACCAGACTTCCTGCACTGCCTGGAACTACCACGGCTCTGGCATAGGCAACGTCGAGTCGCTGGCGGCCGTATTCCTGCGCAACTTCCATCAAGCCTATATTTCCGGCACCCAGCACGGCTATGCCGCCGGTCACTTTTTCCCGCTGGTACATTGCGGCACTTCGTTCGGCAACTACAAGGAAATCCGCAAGTATCTGATCGAATCCGCGGAATTGCGCCAACGCGTGACCAGAATACTCGGCAAACTGGGGCGGCTGGTGGACGGCAAACTGGTCATCCCGGAAGAAGTAGTGCACTACTCCGAATGGCTGCATGTCATGCGCAAACGCGTCGCCTCGGAATTGCAGACCGTCGATGTATCGAATATCCGCGTCACCATGCATCCGGCGTGCCATTATTACAAAATGGTGCACGAAGACGCCATCTACGACCCTGAAATTCTCGGTGGAAACCGCACGGCGGTAGGCAGTTCGGTAGCGCTGGCGCTGGGCGCGCAATTGATTGATTACTCGACCTGGTACGACTGTTGCGGCTTCGGCTTCCGCCACATCATCTCCGAACGGGAGTTCGTCCGTTCCTTCACCATGGATCGCAAGATCCGCGTTGTTCGCGAAGAAGCCAATGCCGACGTGCTGCTGGGAATCGACACCGGCTGCATCACCACCATGGACAAAAACCAGTGGATCGGTAAAGCGCACGACAACAATTTCTCGGTACCGGTCATGGCCGACATCCAGTTTGCGGCGCTGGCCTGCGGGGCGGACCCCTTCAAGATCGTGCAGTTGCAATGGCATGCCTCGCCCTGCGAAGATCTGGTGGAAAAAATGGGGATTTCCTGGGCCGAGGCAAAAAAAACGTTCGAAGCCTATCTCAAGGAAGTCGAAGCAGGCAATATCGAATACCTGTACAACCCCGAGCTCGCGCTGGGATCGGCACCCCGATTAAAAAATTGAGTGCAGATCCTGATCGAGTTAACCCGGAAAAGCAAATGAAACCAAATTGGAACTCAAGCGATTGCCGGCGAACAGGCGCTCCCGCCTTGTCGAGGAGCCGGCGACCCGGAGCGATTATTCCGAATTCAATATTCGAGGAATATAAACATGCTTAACGACACACCGATGCTCAACCTGCAAACCTATCTTTTCGATGCCCGCGGCGTAGCGAAACGTTTCCGTCATGCGGCGATATTCGGCGCGCTGGATGCCCTGGAACCCGGAGAGATCATGCAATTCGTCAACGATCACGACCCGCTGCCGCTGATCGATCAGTTATATCGGCGCTACGGCGATACGGTCGAAGTAAATTATATCGAACGCCAGCCGGGCAACATCGTGATTAATTTTATACGTTTGTTAACGTAACGGCAGGCTGTCCGGAGCGCATATCGACGCGAGACGGTCCCGCAATCAACGCAGGTCTGCACGGGCGGCGGCACGCACGAACACCGGATCGGGCGCTCCGGTTCCGGCGGTTTCGGTCACGATGCGACCGTCCGCGTCGAGCAGAACGATCTCGACATTGTGACTGAAATTGCCATCGGGCCGCTGGCGCCAGAATACGCCCAGGGTCGCGGCGAACGCGCGCACGTCGCCCTGTTCCGGTCGAGCGAGACGCCAGACCGGTCCTTTCAGATCGTGCATCGCCGCCATCATGCCCAATTCCCGGACCGTATCATGGGCGGGATCGAAACTGATCAGCACCACCGGCGGCGCGGGACGACCGGTCCGCGCTTCGATCGCGGCGCGGAGGCGTTCGATAGCCGACACCGTCAGCGGACACGCATCGCGGCAGGAAACATAGAACATGCTGACGATCACCGGCCGGCCGCGCAACGAAACCAGCGTAAAAACCCGTCCGTCCTGATCTCGCAAAATCAACCCGGTCCGGTACACCGAATCCGCCGGCAGCGGGGCCGCCTGCGCGGCCGGCATTGCTCCGCTGCAAACGCCCATCGTCAGCAGAACCAGCAGCGTCCATCGCCGTATCATGGCTGCTTTCCCTGCTGCATATCGCGTACGCAGCGAAAACCGATATTACCGGACGAATCTGCCGGCCCCATCGCGGACAGCGCCGCAACCCGCATCATTAAAGCATAGGCAGAGCGATTGTCGAACGCCAGCGCGGCTCCGCCGCAAAATCCGAGCAGGTTTTGCCGATCCGGGTCGCGCGCATCGGCGTTGACAAACATCGCCGCGTAATCGTCCACCCACTCCCAGACCAGCGCATTCATATCGTACAACCCGTAGATATCGGCCCTGCCTGCTCCCGCCGCTCCCGGCGCATGACCGGTTCGCGCCAGCAGCGTGTGCAGAATCCGCTCGCTCCGCAACGGATCGTCCCGGGCATCCCTCCTGCCATCGTCCGCAGCCGCCGCAAATTCCCACTGATACCAGGAAGGCAGGCGGCCGTTTTCGCCGGCGCAAAACGCCCGCGCGGCAAACCAGCTTACCTCGGTGACCGGTTGCCGGAGGTCGACATCCGGACCGGCGCTCAAGGGTCCGGCCCACGAGGCCAGATAACCGCTGTCAGCGTATAATGGCGACACGCGGTCGCGCCGCCATTCGGGATGAGCGCGGATGAAAACGAGATAGTCGCCGATGGAGACCGGAACCGGGCGCATCTCGAAACCGGCGATCTTGACCGGCGCCCCGCTTCCGTCCAGACTCAGCGCACTGACAAACGTGCCGCCCGGTACGACGCGATATTCTGCGCTCGCCGCCGCATGACCGCAGACAGCAAACGCAAATACCGTCCATAGAACGAAGGCGCGCATGGCGTCACCGTCCGGCAACCGGCTACGGGGCTTTTGCCCCGGCGGCGCGCACCGCTTTCACATCCGCCGGAGTAATGGTGCCGCCCTGGTTATTGAAGTTGTTCAAGACATACGTCAGTACGTGCGCGATTTCATCGTCGCTGAGTTGCGTACCGAAAACCGGCATCACCGACTCGTAGCCTGTGCTGTTGACGGTGATTTTACCGCTCAGACCGTGCAATACGATACCGATAGCGCGCTGATGGTCGGCGTTAAGAAAATCCGACATCGCAAGCGGCGGAAATGCGCCCGGGAGTCCGGTGCCGTCGGCCTGATGACACGCAGCGCAAATTTGTCCGAATACCCGTTTACCGTCGCCCAGCGCATCGTTTGTTTCCGGCTTTGCAGCGGCTTCGGACATCGCGATACGATTCGCTCCCGCCGGCATTGGGCCGCTGGATATACTGCGATAAATGCCGGATGCCGCAGGCCCCTTGACCACCAGCTGACCCAGCGCCCCTTGCATGAAGGCGCGTGTAATCGAATGATCCACCAGCAGGAAAGTACCCGGCACCAGAGTATGCATTTCAATGATGCTTGCGCCGCCGGACGGAATCAGCGTAGTCTGGACATTGTGATTGATCAGCGTGCCGCCTTCGACCTTAACGTTGTCGAAGATCTGTCCGATGATGTGAAAACTGGACACCAGATTGGGGCCGCCGTCGCCCACGAATAAACGTACGCTATCGCCCGTTTTCGACGTCAACGCGTCGGCACCGGTCAGCGAGCCTTCGCGACCATTGAACAAAACATAAGTCGGCTGCTCCAGCAACAGCTTTTTCATATCGAACGACTGCAAGCCGGGCGCATGATAATCGCCCGTCGTATAAAAATCGCCCTGCATGACATAATACTCGCGATCTGCCTTTGGCAAGCCCTGCGTCGGTTCGACCAGTATCATGCCGTACATGCCGTTGGCAATATGCATAGGCACCGGCGCAGTGGCGCAGTGATAAACAAACAGGCCGGAGCGCAGCGCCTTGAATTCGAACACGCTTTCGTGTCCCGGCGGCGTAACCGACACCGCCGCGCCACCCCCCGGTCCCATTACGGCATGCAAATCGATATTATGCGCCATGTGCGAAGCGGGATCGTTCTGCAAATGCAACTCGACCATATCGCCGAGGCGGACGCGTATCATCGGCCCTGGCACCGAACCGTTAAACGTCCAGAAATGGTAGCGTACGCCGTCGGCGATCTCTTTCACGACTTCCCTGGTCTGCAGACGCACGATTACCCGCGCCGGATCATTGCGATGTATCGGTAGCGGCACACCGGGAGGCGCCACCAGTACTTCTTCTATCGCCGCTCCGCGCGGCGGCCCGAAATCGTCCGAGCCGCGACCGGACGTCGCACCCGCGTCTCCGGCAAACGCAACCGAGGAAATCAAACCGAAAATCATGACGCCAACCGCCATCGCAATTTTTGCATGTACACGACTAATCATGACATTCCCCCAATCCGCCTTCCGGCATCTGCGTTTAACGGTTGCGGCCCTATCTGCGACGTCAGGTTGCTTTACTCTGCGTCTTTACCGCATATGACATTTCCGACTGCGAAGATCGTGTTCAGTCATTTTACGTCCGGTTCAATTATGAAAACCTCTACTGTCTTTGTCCTTGATCCATATCAAGTGTTTGCAACGAAACCATCAGATGAGCGGCTCGATCAGTGTCAGCACCCGATCCGTCGCTCCCCGGTGCGCCCGGCTGAATTCACTGGCCGCTGCGCTCATGGCCTCACGCCGCACCGGGTCATCGAACAGGCCGGACACTGCGCCGGCCAATTCCTCCGCGGCGGCGAGCTGTATCGCAGCGCCGCTCGCGATAGCGGTGCGGCTGACCTCGGTAAAATTCCACATGTAGGGGCCGAGGATAACGGGGCAGCCCACCGCTGCCGCTTCGATCAGATTCTGCCCTCCGAACGGCAAAAGACTGCCGCCTATCAGGGCGACGTGCGCCGCACTATAATAAGCGAATAATTCGCCCATACTGTCGCCCAGCCATACCTGCGTCTCGCTCGCGACCGCTGCGCCGCTGCTGCGCCGCTGATAGGAAATTGCCGCCAGTTCGAGCAGCTTCGCCACTTCGTCGAAGCGTTGTGGGTGACGGGGCACGATAATCAGCAGCGCCTTACCGGGCTGCATTTGCCGCCACGCATTCAGCACCAGCGTTTCTTCGCCGGCCCGCGTACTGGCGGCCAGCCACACCGGCCGGCTGCCGAAAGCGGCGCACCATTGTTCTCCCAGCTGGAGTTGCGCCAGCGGCGGCGTACTGTCGAATTTCAGGTTTCCCATGATGCTGATCCGTTCGCCGCCGAGTTGGCGCAAGCGTTCGGCGTCGGCATCCGTTTGCGCAGCAATGGCGTACAGAGATGACAGGCTTTGCCGGATCAAGCCGGCCAGCCAGCGATAACGGTGCGCCGAACGCACCGACATGCGCGCATTGACGAGCATCAGCGGTACTCGCTCGCGGTGGCACGTCAGGATTAAATTTGGCCAGATTTCCGTTTCCATCAGCATCCCCAATACCGGTTTGAAATGCCGTACAAAGCGTTTTACCGCAAAATTGTAATCGTAAGGAAGATAGACTCGCCACACCGAAGCGCCGAACAGTTGCAGGCTGGTGTCGCGTCCGGTCGGCGTACTATGCGTCAGCAATATCTGATAATCGGGATAACGCGCCTGCAATGCGTGTATCAAAGGGATAGCAGCGCGGGTTTCGCCCACTGACACAGCATGCAGCCAGATTATCGGTTTGGTGGCATGTTGCCGGTAACGGCCGAAACGTTCGCCCAGATTCCGCCAGTAAGCGCGCTGGCGCCAGCCGCGTACCGCCAGATGCAGGAGCAGATACGGCAGGGCAAGCACCAAAAGCGTTGCGTAAATCAGACGCGCTCTCATAATCGCAGGCGTTGATCGCCCGCTGCGAAACCCAGCAGCGGCTCATCCATCCGCTTGCACCAGGCGATCGCCTTGAAGAGCTCACCCATTTCGGCGGGGCTGAGCAATTTCTGCACGGCGGCGGCTTGTGGTGCGTAACGGGCCGCGTCGCTCGCGGACGTTTGCGCGAGCAGATCGGTAATGCCGCAATTGATCAGAAATTGCGCCTGACTGGTATAACCGGCCAGAGTCAAATCCTGCGACAGGCCCGCCAGCGCCATGGCGGTAAAATCCACATGCGCCGTGATATCCTGTAATCCGGGCAAATAAAACGGATCGCTGTGCGCATGCTGGCGGTAATGGCACATGATCGTTCCCCGGTCGCGTTGCGGATGATAATATTCGCGTTCGCCGAAACCGTAGTCGATCATCAGGATCACTCCCGCCGTCAGGCACTGCGCCAGACTTTTGATCAAGGCTTGCGCCGTCAGTCCGATCTCGCTGATATATCCGGCCGGTACCGCTATCGCTTCGGCCGCATCGCGCAGCGGCCCGGCAGCCAACATTCGGTCGAACCAGGCAAACCGGTCGTTTTCCCAGGCGACACAACGTCGGTAAATGCCGTCTTCGCGCCAGTGCAGCA
This sequence comes from Pseudomonadota bacterium, assembly GCA_021795395.1. GTDB lineage: Bacteria > Pseudomonadota > Gammaproteobacteria > Burkholderiales > Sulfuriferulaceae > Sulfuriferula. The sequence goes on from JAJYPN010000001.1 coordinate 82,957, forward strand.
ACTCTACCGGAACCGCGTCCAATACTTCATTCGCGACGATACAGCCGAGGAATTCAGTCGGCAAATGCTCCAGCCAGATTACCCGTTCGGCAATACCGGGTAACGTTCGGGCAATCAGACTGCGTTGCCGTTCCCGCAAATCGGCGCTGACTTCCACAATATAATAATGCTCGGGCAGGCAATCCAGCCGCAGCAACTCGGCGAGTACATCGCACGCCAGACGTCCGCTGCCGGCACCGAGTTCCAGTATACTGCCGCCGACGATCGTCACCACCTGCGCGGCTTGCCGGGCCAGACAGCGACCAAAGAGCGGAGACATTTCCGGGGCGGTGACGAAATCGCCGGCACAGCCGAATTTTACGGCGCCTCCGCTGTAATAGCCGAGTCCGGGCGCATACAGCGCCAGCGACATATACCGGGAAAAATCGATACCGTCTTGCGCCTGTATCTCTGCCGCGATCAATTCGGTAAGCTGATTGCTGACCGCTAATGCATCAGCGCTGGGAATGGGGAGAGGCGGCATATCCATACTGGTGTTAAAATGGTATTACGTGTTTAGTATAGTAAGACACGTTACTTTGGATTGGCGAAGGAAGCAAGAAATCTGTCTGTTTCATGCATAAACCGAGCGCTACGCCAGGCTTCGGGAAGCGCATCTGCGGTTTGAACCTATCAAGCTGATCCATTCATGAGCCCTGGGCACAAAGGAAATCGGATGCAAGGCAAAACAATTTTGATCACCGGCGGAGCAAAACGTGTGGGTGCGGCAATCAGCCGTAAATTTCACAGTCTCGGCGCCGATTTGATGATCCATTATCGCAACGCCGGCGCTGAAGCGCGACACCTGCAAGACGAACTTAACGCCGTCCGGCCGGATTCGGTCGCACTGCTGCAGGCCGATCTGCTCGATTGCGCCGATTTTCCCAGCCTCATACAGACCACGCTTGCCCGTTTCGGTAGACTGGATGTACTGGTCAATAATGCATCGAGTTTCTATGCCTCGCCCATCGGGTCGATTACCGAAAGCAACTGGCTGGACCTGATCGGCACCAACCTCAAGGCGCCCTTGTTCCTGTCGCAGGCTGCTGCGGGAGAATTGCGCCGCAGACGTGGATGCATCGTCAATATTACCGATATCCACGCCGATCGCCCGATGAAAAACTATGTCGTCTACAGCATCGCCAAGGCGGGCCTGGCCGGACTTACCCGTTCGCTGGCGCGTGAACTGGGGCCCGACGTACGCGTCAATGGCGTGGCGCCCGGCCCTATCATCTGGCCTGAGGACGCAGAAGATATCGACGAAGTCTCGCGGCAGCGGATCATTTCCCATACCATCCTCAAACAGGCCGGCGACCCGGCCGATATCGCCGAAGCGGTCTATTACCTGGCCTCGACCGCCGGTTATGTGACTGGACAGATCATTAACGTGGACGGCGGCCGCAGTATCCGATTATGATTTTAGTTTGCGCTAATGCAATTGCGGCGCGGCCTCTTCGGTTTCGGGCATTTGCGGATGCACCATCTCGCCTTCTGCATTCGGAAATAGCGGCGTACCGCAATCATCGCAATATTCCATCGGCATGCCGGTTCTAAGCACGATTACCTTATCCAGGTCGGTCAATTCGCGTTCGATTTGCCCGACGATATCGGTTTCTTCCGTTTCATCTCCGATCAACGGCCAGACAACCCCATGCAGTATCGCAGCACCAGTCGCGAGACTGAAACCGATACGGTATTCTTCCAGCGTCTGATCGTAAAACGGCGAGACAATCGCACGCAAATCGCGCGGCTTCTGATTCAACACGACGCACAGATAACTCACCGCGGCGCGCAGGGAAAATATCCGCGCTTCCTGCTCCAGCTTACGCCAGGCGCTGAAAAAAGCGTTCGGCAGCAAGGTATTGAAATGGCAACCCGGCAAGATTGCCTTGAAAATGGATTTGGTATTGGCACGCCATGTCTGCAGAACTTCCTGCTGTGTCATTTCGGCCTGTTGCCAGCGAAAAATCGGCGCTCCCTTCCTGACCACGGCCGCCGCGAATATATATCGCACATCCGCGACGAATTCGCCCGCCGCCGCAAGTTCGGTACTGTCCAGATAGAGATCTTCTTCGTTCATGGCCGCTTGCGCGAGTTGCTGCAACAAGGCTCTGGTTTCGATAAAGCCGCGAGGGAGCTGATCGGGGCTGTACAGAATATCCGCCAGCGCCAGCCGCACATCGCTGGCAAGCAAGTCGGCTTTCATACGCTGCCGCAGTTCCTGCAGGCGCTGTTTGTTGAGGCGACCCGCCGATATCGCGTATCGCGACCAGGCAAGCAGAGGAATGGCGATCAATACGGCATTGGTTTGCACGTCTTCGGTCAGACTCTCGGCATGAGCTTCGATCAGTTCGGCCAGCACATCGCAGGCGGCAGGGTTCTCCAGCCACAGGTAATCCAGCGCCTGCTCGAGTATTTCATTCTGTTTCCTTTGAAACAGGCCAGTAATCACTGCAACCAACTGCTGCTGCCAGGTCTGGCTTTCCAGCTTGCTGCCAGAAGCGTGCAAAGCCAGTGTAAATCTCACCAGTTTGGCCGTTTCGCGATTCAATTTCTGTGTCGTAGCATTTCGTTTCATGACGGAGCCTGTGGAACATTTTTCAAATTTAAATACAGACTCTAATTCAGTTTGCCGTGACAATATTTGTATTTTTTACCGGAACCGCACGGACAGGGATCGTTACGGCCCACATCCTTATGCGATCGCACCGGCGTATGCGACGCGCTCTGCGAGGTATCGGCGCCGCCCAGCGCTTCGTCGTAACCGGCGTGATGATATTCGATATTCAACGGCACTGCGGGCGCTTCGATGGTTTCGGTATCGGCTTCTGAACGCAGTTGAACTGCAAGCGAAATCTCGGTCACTTCGCGCTTGACGGTTTCCAGCATGGTCGAAAACAGATCGAAGGCTTCGCGTTTGTATTCCTGTTTTGGATTTTTTTGTGCGTAACCGCGCAAATGTATGCCCTGCCGCAGGTGATCCAGCGCCGACAAATGTTCGCGCCAGTTCGTGTCGATATTCTGCAGCATGATGGCGCGTTCGAAATGGTGCATGCCTGCAGCGCCGACGGCGGCAACCTTTTCTGCGTAAATGGTATCGGCAGTAGCGATAATGCGTTCGCACAAAGCCGGTTCGTCGAGCTTGCTGTCTTCGTCCAGCCACTGCTGTATCGGCATGTCGAGCTGAAATTCGCCGGAAAGCGTACGCTCCAGCCCCGCAATGTCCCATTGTTCCGCCATGCTGCCGGGAACGATATATTCGGCAACGATGCTGCGCAATACATCGGCGCGCATGGCGGATATCGTTTCCGACACGTCTTCGGTTTCGAGCAGTTCGTTGCGTTGCTGGTATATGACCTTGCGCTGGTCGTTGGAGACGTCGTCGTATTCGAGCAGCTGCTTGCGCATATCGAAATTTCGCGCTTCCACTTTGCGCTGCGCGTTTTCGATGGCACGTGTCACCCACGGATGCTCTATCGCTTCGCCTTCCGGCATTTTGAGCTTGTCCATAATGGCGCCGACCCGATCCGAAGCGAAGATGCGCAACAGCGGATCTTCCAGCGACAGATAGAAGCGGCTGGACCCGGCGTCGCCCTGGCGTCCTGCGCGGCCGCGCAATTGATTGTCGACGCGACGCGATTCATGCCGCTCGGTGCCGATAATATGCAAGCCGCCGACCGCAAGCACTTCTTCGTGCAGTTTTTGCCACGTGTTTTTCAGCAGCTCGATTTGCGTATTCTTTTGCACTTCGGATAACGTCTCATCGAAACGGATCGCTTCCAGTTCCCGTTCTATGCTGCCGCCGAGGACGATATCGGTGCCTCGGCCCGCCATATTGGTGGCGATGGTAATGGCGCGCAATTTTCCCGCCTGCGCGATGATTTCCGCTTCTCGCGCATGCTGTTTTGCGTTCAGCACTTCATGCGGTAATTTCGCTTTTTTAAGCAGGCCGGACAAATATTCGTTGCTTTCGATCGAGGTGGTGCCGACCAGCACCGGCTGCCCGCGCTGATGGCAATCGGCGATATCCTGAATGATGGCCTGGTATTTTTCCCGCGCAGTACGAAAAACCTGATCCATTCTGTCGATACGGATCATGGGCCGGTGGGTGGGAATGACGACTGTTTCCAGCCCGTAAATCTGCTGGAATTCATATGCTTCGGTATCGGCGGTTCCGGTCATACCTCCGAGTTTCTCGAACATGCGGAAATAATTCTGGAAGGTAATCGACGCCAGCGTCTGGTTTTCTTTCTGAATGGCGACGCCTTCCTTGGCTTCGACCGCCTGATGCAAACCTTCCGACCAGCGGCGGCCCGCCATCAGCCGGCCGGTAAATTCATCGACGATGACGATTTCGCCGGCCTGAACGACATAATGCTGATCACGATGATAGAGCGCATGAGCCCTTAAACCGGCATATACGTGATGCATTAGCCCGATATTGGCGGCTTCGTACAGGCTCGACCCTACCGGCAGCAGGCCGGCATCCGTCAGGAGCTGTTCAGCGCGCTCGTGGCCTCGTTCGGACAGCAGGACGGTATGGGCTTTTTCATCGACCCAGTAATCGCCTTCGCCGTCTTCCTTTTCCTGGCGCTGCAATTTCGGAATGATGGCATTGACGGATACATATAATTCGGTACTGTCGTCGGCCTGACCCGAAATGATCAGCGGCGTACGCGCCTCGTCGATCAGGATCGAATCGACCTCGTCCACAATCGCGAAATTCAGTCCGCGCTGCACTTTTTCGCTGGTTTGATAGACCATGTTGTCGCGCAGATAATCGAAGCCGAATTCGTTATTGGTGCCGTAGGTGATATCTGCGGCATACGCAGCCTGTTTTTCTTCGTGCGCCATCTGAGCCAGATTCACTCCGACGGTCAAACCCAGGAAAGCGTGAATACGGCCCATTTGAGCGGCATCTCGGCTGGCCAGATAATCGTTTACCGTCACGATATGCACGCCCTTGCCTGACAAGGCGTTCAAATACGATGGCAAGGTGGCCATCAGGGTTTTGCCTTCGCCGGTACGCATCTCGGCGATTTTTCCGTCGTGCAGCACCATGCCGCCTATCAGTTGCACATCGTAATGCCGCTGCCCCAGAACCCGGCGACCGGCTTCCCGCACGGTCGCGAACGCTTCGGGCAACAACTGGTCCAGCGTTTCGCCCCTGGCATGGCGAGCCTTGTATTCTTCCGTCCTGGCCCGCAATTGCTCGTCCGACAGCGCCTGTAATGAGGCTTCGAGAACATTGATTGCGTTGACCTTGGCAACGTACTGCTTTACCAGCCGATCGTTACGGCTACCGAATACTTTTTTCAACAAAGATGAAATCATGACTATGAACTATATCCTAGAACCGGCAGCCGAACGATCGGCATTGCCGAATGAGAGTATGAAGATGGGATCAATTTTTCAAATATCCGGGTTAATCATTGCGTAAGAATTCATGCATGTTAACATATTCGCTCCATCATTCCGTATCACTTTCATGACGAAGCCTGCTTTTCGCCCCCAGCCGGTGCAGGGGTTTATCGAGTCGGACGAATGTTTGCATTCATTGCAGACGCATGTGCAGGAAATAATGCAGGCCCAGCGAATCTGGAAAAAAATCGTACCAGCCGGTCTGGCTCAAGCGAGCCGGATCGGTCAGATCGAAGCCGGAACCGTCAGTGTTTACGCCGACAACGGCGCTGCGGCGGCAAAATTGCGTCAACTTGTCACCCGCATTACCGCCTCGCTGGTCGAGCACGGAATCGAAGTTGCTGCAATACGGATCAAGGTTCGCGCACAGGCAATTCCAACTCGCCAGCGTACCGTCAACAAACCGCAACTCACCAATGTCGCTTTGCAGCAACTGGATGATTTACAGCAGCGTCTGGAAGCCGGCAGCCTTAAAACCGCCCTGACTACGCTATTGCACCGGCACCGATGATCCGGTTGTCTTTGCCGGCCCGCCTACTTACGAGATCGCAGGTTGCAGATGCTGTTGCCGGATGCCTTCGGGAGCCCTGGCCTCATCGTCGTATGTGACATATTCCCATGCCGCCTGATCCTGCAGCAAGGTCCTCAGCAGTCTGTTATTAAGCGCATGCCCTGATTTATAGGCATGAAACGCACCGATGATCGGATGTCCGATCAGATATAAATCGCCTATCGCGTCCAGTACCTTATGTTTGACGAATTCGTCTTCATACCGCAAGCCGTCGCTGTTCAATACCCGATATTCGTCCATGACGATCGCGTTATCGAGGCTGCCGCCCAGTGCCAGACCGTTGGAACGGAGCCATTCCACTTCCTGCATGAAACCGAACGTGCGCGCGCGGCTCACTTCCTTGATATACGAAGTATGGGCGAAATCCAGGCTGATGACCTGACCGGATTTCTCAAAAACCGGGTGCTTGAAATCGATGGTGAATTCGATCTTGAAACCGTCGTAAGGCTCAAAGCGCACGCGCTTGTCGCCTTCGACCACTTCTACCGTTTTTTTGATGCGTACAAAGCGTTTTGCCGAATTTTGCTCCATGATACCCGCCGACTGTATCAGAAATACGAACGACGAAGCCGAGCCATCCATGATCGGCACTTCCGGACCATCCAGATCGACATGGACATTGTCTACGCCCAAACCCGCCAAGGCGGACATCAGATGCTCGACGGTAGCCACCGTAGCTTCGCCGTTATCCAGCGTCGAACATAAACGGGTATCGCCTACCTGTTCCGCCCCCACGATCAGATCGACCGGTCGGGGCAGGTCTATCCGGCGGAATACCACGCCGGTATTCGCCGCAGCCGGGCGCAATGCCATACTGACCTTGGCGCCGGTATGCAGTCCCACGCCCGTAGCACGGATCGTATTTTTTAATGTTCTTTGCCGTATCATGCATTTATCCAGTCCGATGACTTCCGACACATCTGCCGATTACGTGTTTCGCGGCGATCAGGCATCGGTGTACCGCAACTGAAGCCGCACACACAAATAAAACACAGCCGGAAAAACCCGTATAGTTTTGTTTAAGCGTCTAAATCTCTACGAAATCGTGACAGATTATAACGCGAAACGCTATCTCCTTAGCTCATCAATCTGCCTGTTTACGTAAAAAAGCCGGTATGTCCAGATACTCCATTCCCGATTGCTTGAGCGCCTCGACCTGAGCTTCGCGCCGGTTGCTGCGAAATACTGTCGGCTCCGCTTCGGCCACGGCATGATCGCCGTGCATGGATGACGAGTAATCGTCGGTGCCGGTCTTGACGATGACCGGTTTCGCCTGCTGACGCGCCACCGGGCTGCCCAGACCGGTGGCCACGATCGTCACCCGCAATTCTTCGCCGATGTTTTCATCGATGACGGTACCGACGATCACGGTCGCTTCATCGGCGGTAAAGCTCTTGATCGTATTCATGACTTCATAATACTCTTTCATCTTGAACGAAGTCGACGCCGTTACGTTGACAAGCACGCCTCGCGCTCCGGCCAGATTGACGTCTTCCAGCAACGGACTGGCGACAGCAGCCTGAGCGGCCACCCGCGCGCGGTCGGCGCCAGTCGCCGCTGCCGAACCCATCATCGCCATGCCCATTTCCGACATGACGGTTTTGACGTCGGCAAAGTCGACATTCACCATGCCGGGGCAATTGATGACCTCGGCAATACCGGCGACAGCGCCATGCAGCACGTTATTGGCGGCTCTGAACGCATCGAGCATCGATACGTCTTCACCCAGCACCTGCATCAATTTTTCGTTGGGTATGACGATCAGCGAATCGACGTAACGCGCCAGCGCTTCAATCCCGGAATTGGCAAGACGCACTCTTTTGCCTTCGAACAGGAACGGCTTGGTGACGACCGCAACCGTCAGGATACCCATTTCCTTGGCCACTTCCGCGACCACCGGAGCCGCGCCGGTTCCGGTGCCGCCGCCCATACCGGCGGTGATGAACAGCATATCGGCGCCGTCGATAAGTTCCGCGATCCGCTCGCGATCTTCCAGCGCGGCTTCGCGACCCACTTCAGGATTGGCACCTGCGCCCAGACCGCGGGTCACGTTCGTGCCCAATTGCAGTTGCGCCTTGGCGCGGTTGCGCTGTAAAGCCTGCGCATCGGTATTGATACTGATAAATTCGACGCCTTCCACGCCGCAATCGATCATGTGATCGACCGCATTGCCGCCGCAACCGCCGACCCCGATGACTTTAATGACTGCATCCTGCGTTAGTGTATCCATTAGCTCAAACATACTGCCTCCTGTTATCTGTTGACTCATCGAAAAAAAATACTCAACCTCAAACCATGCCTCAAAAATTCCTGAACCAGCCCTTCATCCGCTCGAATATCTGCTGCACCGTCGTCGTCGACAATTTCGCCGCCTGACGTCTATCCTGCTGATCCAGCCCAGCCAGCAACAAACCTACTCCCGTCGCATATCTCGCGTTGTACATGACATCGGACAACCCTCCCTCGTACTGCGGCAATCCCAGTCTCACGGGCATATGAAACACTTCTTCGCCCAATTCCACCATGCCCTGCATCGCGGCCGACCCGCCGGTAATGACGATGCCCGAGCGCATCAACTCCTCGAATCCGCTGCGCCGCAACTCCGCCTGCACCATCTCGTATAATTCCAGCACACGCGGCTCGATCACGTCCGCCAGCAATTGCCGCGACATCTGCCGCGGTCCGCGTTCGCCGACACTAGGCACTTCGAGCATATCGTGAACGCCCGCCAGCTGGCGCAACGCACAACCGTGAGCGATCTTGACATCTTCGGCGTCTTTCAGCGGCGTGCGCAGCGCCAACGCAATATCGTTGGTGATCTGGTCGCCGGCGATGGGAATCACGGCGGTATGGCGTATGGCGCCTTGAGTGAATACGGCGATATCCGTGGTGCCGCCGCCGATATCGACCAACGCCACACCCAGATCCTTTTCGTCTTCGGTCAATACCGCCATGGCGGACGCCAACGGCTGCAGGACCAGATCGCGCACTTCCAGACCGCAGCGGCGTACGCACTTGATAATATTCTGCGCAGCGGACACTGCGCCGGTTACGATATGCACCTTGACTTCCAGCCTGACACCGCTCATGCCCAAGGGTTCGCGCACATCTTCCTGGCCATCGACCAGATATTCCTGCGGCAGAATATGCAGAATCTGCTGATCGGTAGGAATATTGACCGCCCGCGCCGTTTCGATCACCCGGTCCACATCCTGCTGGCTGACTTCCTTGTCCTTGATCGGCACCATGCCGTGCGAATTGAAGCTCTTGATATGGCTGCCGGCGATGCCGGTATACACTTCGCCGATCTTGCAGTCGGCCATCAGTTCCGCCTCTTCCAGCGCCCGCTGGATGGAGTTGACGGTCGATTCGATATTGACCACCACGCCCTTTTTCAGCCCGCGCGAAGGGTGGCTACCCATACCGACCACCTGCAGCCGTCCTTCTGGCAATATTTCGGCGACGATGGCGATGACTTTGGATGTCCCGATATCCAGCCCTACTATCAATTCGCGCGTATCTCTTTGCCTGCTCATAGCGACTTTCCCTGTTTTTTTTCTATCTGCAATGCATCATCGGAACCGCTCTGCGTCAAACGTACTGCAAATCCCTGCTGATACCGTAAATCCACCGCTGCCAGCGGCGCATTCAATTGCGCTTCCATTTCCGGATACAGCGCGACCCATCGCTGCAGCTTCCACGCCGGATGATCGCTGCCCATGGCGATCGTCACACCGTTGTCCATCACCAGCGACCAGCTTCTTCTATCGTTCAGGGTCACACTGAACGGAGTCCGTTTTAGCGGACTCAATATCCGGCTGAAATCGATCCATCGCTGCAATACTTCATGCTCGCTGCCGGGAGGCCCGCTTAAATGCGGCAAATCGGCATTGCTGGCAGCGGTAAAAACCTCACCGTAACGGTTCAACAATGCATTATCGTTCCAGCGCGCCAGCGGCGTGTGCTCTTCCAGTACGACTTCCAGGCCGTCGGGCCAGCGTCGTCGCACACTCGCATCCCTGGCCCAGGGCAGTTTGAGGAATGCAGCGCGTACCGTAGCCAGGTTCACCGAAAAGAAATTGCCGGTGATGTACTGCCGTATCACCAATTTCGCCTGATTCATCGTGACATGCTGCGCACCGATAATTTTTATTTCATGCAAATCGAACATTTTTAATCTTGAAACCATTACCAGACTTGCGCACAGCAGCAGCACCGCGGTAGCAAACAGCGCCGCGCGCGTCCATTTTGCGAGGAGGATTTCGTCATCCCACACGGGCCTGCTCCAATATCGCCATCACCAGTTCGTCGAAGTTCATCCCTGCTGCTCGCGCCGCCATCGGCACCAGACTGTGATCGGTCATGCCCGGCGCGGTATTGGCTTCCAGAAAATAGGGCTTGCCCTGCGCATCGAGCATCAGGTCCAGCCTGCCCCAGCCGCGGCAACCCAGAATATCGAAGGCCCTTTTGGCTATTGCCTGTATCTCCGCTTCCATTTCCGCGGACAAGCCGCAGGGCACTCTGTACTCGGTATCGTCACGCAGGTACTTCGCTTCGTAATCGTAATAGGCTTGCTTGGGCAGCAAACGGATCATCGGTAAAGTCCGGTCCCCCAGTATCGAACAGGTGTACTCGCCGTGTTCGATGCACTGCTCGGCCAATACCAGGCTGTCGAACTGTGCGGCGTTTTCCCACGCCGCGGGCAATTCCGCCGCGCCGGTCACCCGGGTCATGCCTATGCTCGACCCTTCGCGCGCCGGTTTCACGAATATCGGCAAGCCAAGGCGTTCGACAATCGCATCGAAATCGCTGTCAGCCTGCAGAATCGCATAGTCGGGCGTCGGTATGCCCGCCGTTTGCCAGATCATTTTGGTGCGCCATTTATCCATCGCCAGCGCCGACGCCATCACGCCGCTGCCAGTGTACGGAATTCCAAGCCAGTCGAGCACGCCCTGTATCGTGCCGTCTTCGCCGAAACGGCCGTGCAATGCAATCATGACGCGATCGAAACCCTGCGCCATCAAGTCGCCGAAATCCTGTTCCGCCGGATCGAACGGATGCGCATCGACACCCTGTTCTCTTAAACTTGCCAGCACCCGGGCGCCGCTCAGCAGCGATATTTCCCGCTCGTCCGATCGGCCGCCCATCAGCACGCCCACCTTGCCGAATTGCATCATTTTCTTTCCTCCGGATGCTCGCCTATTATTCTTACTTCGCATTGCAAAACGACACCGGTGCGAGCCGCCACGGTATCGGCGACGTATTCGATCAGGTTTTCGATATCCGCTGCACTGGCCGAAGCGTGATTGACGATGAAATTGGCGTGTTTGGCCGATACCTGCGCGCCGCCCATGCGCTTGCCTTTCAAGCCGCAAGCTTCGATCAGCCGGGCGGCGTAGTCGTTTGGAGGGTTGCGGAACACCGATCCGGCATTAGGCTGGCTCAAAGGCTGGCTCTCGATCCTGCGCCGCAATAATTCCCTGATAGCGGCTCGGGATAATTCCCCGTTACCCACCGGCAACGCGAACCAGCCGCCGACGAACCACTCTTCCTCTGCCGTATCGATCTGTACGTGGCGATAACCCAGGGAATACGAATCGCGCTCGCGCACTTGCAATCGGCCGCTGCGGTTTATAGTCAACGCTCTCACCGCTACCTGCCAGGTTTCGCCGCCGTAACAGCCGGCGTTCATCGTCAGCGCACCGCCTACCGTCCCCGGAATGCCGGCCATGAATTCCGCGCTGACCAGATCATGACCAGCGGCAAAGCGCGCCAGCTTGGGCAACGCGACACCGGCTTCGGCATAGATCAGACCGTAGTCTTCATGTTTTTCTTCCAGCCGCAATTCGCGCAATGCGCCATGCAACACAACGATCGCACCGCGCACGCCGCCGTCGCGCACCAGCAGATTGCTGCCCAACCCCATGCAGTAAACCGGCATATCGCCGGGCAAACTGCGCAAATACTGCGCCAAATCCTCGATATCGGCAGGTTTGTAAAGTTGTTCCGTCATACCGCCGGCATGCCAGCTGACGTATTTCGCCATCGATTCGTTACGGCGCAGTTCGCCGCGCAAGGCGCTATCGCGTTTTGTCAACGAAATGATCGCGTCAGCATTCACGGCAGCTTCCCTTCAGCTCGGCTGCGATCGAACCGACCGATCCGGCTCCCATCGTCAGAACCACGTCGCCCGGCCTGACAGTATCGCGGATAGCCGGTGCCACTTCATCGATGCCGGCAACAAAAACCGGCTCTATCTTGCCGGCGACACGCAGCGCACGGGCCAGCGCGCGTCCATCGGCAGCGACGATGGGCGCCTCGCCCGCGGCGTATACGTCCGTCAATATCAGCGCATCGACCGACGACAGTACCGCAATAAAATCCTCGAACAGATCCCGCGTTCTGGTGTAGCGATGCGGCTGGAACGCCAGCAGCAGGCGCCGGTCGGGGAACGCGGCGCGGGCAGCGGCAATGGTAGCCGCCATTTCTGCAGGATGATGGCCGTAATCGTCGATCAGAGTGAACGTTCCGCCCGCTGGCAGGGGGATTTCGCCGTATCGTTCGAAGCGGCGACCCACGCCCGCAAAATCGGCCAGCGCCTGCGCGATCGCCGCTTGAGCGATATTGAGCTCCAGCGAAATGGCGATCGCCGCCAGCGCATTGAGTACGTTATGGTTGCCCGGTAGATTCAGCGCAACATCCATAATCCATTTACCGCCGCCGTTCACCACGCCGAAATGCATACGCCCGTTGTCATGGCGCACATCGACAGCGCGGATGTCGGCGGCCGCGTTGAGACCGTAGGTAGTAATCGGCTTGGTCAACCGCGGCATGATCGCCAGCACGTTCGGGTCGTCCACACACAGCACGGCTCGGCCGTAAAAAGGGATATGTTCGAGAAAATCCACGAAAGCCTGTTTGAGACGGCCGAAATCGTGCCCGTAGGTTTCCATGTGATCGGCGTCGATATTGGTCACAACCGCCAGTATCGGCATCAGATGCAGGAACGACGCGTCCGATTCGTCCGCTTCGACCACGATGAATTCGCCCTTGCCCAGGCGCGAATTCGATCCCGCCGCTTCCAGCCTGCCGCCGATCACGAAGGTCGGATCCATTCCGGCTTGCGCCAGTATGCTGGCGATCAGCGAAGTGGTCGTCGTCTTGCCATGTGCGCCGGCTATCGCGATACCCTGGCGCAAGCGCATCAGTTCCGCCAGCATGATCGCCCTGGGCACCACCGGGATCGAACGTTCGCGCGCCGCCACCACTTCAGGATTATCAGCCGATACCGCCGTCGAGACCACGATCGCATCGGCGTTGCCGACATACGTTGCGGCATGTTTGCGAAATATCGTCGCACCCAGCGCGCTCAAGCGGCGCGTTGCCGCGTTTTCCGTCAGATCGGAACCGGTAACGATGTATCCCAGATTCAGCAGCACTTCGGCGATCCCGCTCATGCCCGAGCCGCCGATACCGACAAAGTGCAGTTGTTTGACTTTATGTTTCATTGGCCGTTTCCATACAGATTCGTACTGCCGCAGCGGTTGCATCGGGCCGGGCGGCGCCTTCGGCGCGCCGCGCCATATCATTCAAGTGCGCCCTGTCCAATTGCCGTAAAAACTGTGCCAATCGTTCGGCGCTCAATTCAGTCTCTGCTATCAGTCTCGCCGCGCCGCATTCAACCAAAAACGCGGCATTTCGGGTTTGATGGTCGTCCACCGCATGCGGATAGGGCACCAGAAATGCAGGCACGCGCGCAGCTGCCAACTCCGCCACAGTGAGCGCGCCGGCGCGGGTAATCGCAAGATCGCACCAGGCGTAAACTGCTGCCATATCTTCGATAAAATCCCGGGTGTCGGCTTGCACGCCCAATTTCGCGTAGCGCTCGCGCAAATCAGCCAGGTGCTTTGCACCAGCCTGATGCACGATTTCAGGACGCTCGGCCTTATCGATCAAACTCAATGCCTGCGGCACCGCCCGATTGAGCGCTGCCGCGCCCAGACTGCCGCCTATGACCAGGATACGCAAAGGCCCGGTACGGTCCGTTTTATCGGTTTTCGCAGCCGAAATTTCCGCGCGTACCGGATTGCCCGTCCATATGCTCCGCACCTTGCCGCAGGGTATGGGTTTGTCCTCGGCATGGGTAAACGCAGCAGGGAAACCCACTGCAACCTTGTCAGCCAGACAGGCCAGCAATCGATTGCTCAGGCCCGCTATGGCGTTCTGCTCATGGATCACCAGCGGTTTTCTCAACAGACTGGCCATCAGACCGCCGGGAAAACTGGGATAGCCGCCCATGCCCAGCACCACGTCCGGCCGGTAGCGCAACAGCGCGTTGAGCGCCTGCAGACTAGCCGTTATCAGCATGGCGGGCAGCAGCAGCTTGCGCAGCCAGCCGTTGCCGCGTACGCCACCCATCGAAAGCCATGCCATCTCGTAACCGTGCTGCGGCACGATGCGCGTCTCCATCCCGTGACGGGTACCGAGCCAGATCACGCGCCAGCCCAGCGCGCTCATCGCCGTCGCCACCGCCAGTCCGGGATAGATATGTCCTCCGGTGCCGCCCGCCATGATCATGAGTACGCGCGGCATGCTCATACTCCCTTTTTCCCGCGTTTCAAACTGCGCGTTTCGTAATCGATACGCAATAAAATCGCTATGGCTATGCAATTGGCGACGATGCCACTGCCGCCAAATGACAGGAACGGCAATGTCAGCCCCTTGGTCGGCAACAGCCCCATGTTCACGCCGATATTGATGCATGCCTGCACACCGATCCACACGCCGATACCCATTGCCGTCAACGCGCAAAAATGCCGTTCCAGCTGTGCTGCCGCCCGACCGATCTGAAAAGCGCGTATGACCAGCCAGGCGAACAAGGCGATCACGACCGCAACGCCGACGAATCCGAGTTCTTCGGCGATCACCGCCAACAGGAAATCGGTGTGCGCCTCGGGCAGATAAAACAGTTTTTCCACGCTGCCGCCCAGCCCCAGCCCCAGCCATTGCCCCCGGCCAAATGCGATCAGCGCATGCGACAACTGGTAGCCCTTGCCGTAAGGATCGGCCCACGGGTCCATAAAGCCGACAATGCGCTGCAAGCGGTACGGCGAACTCCAGATCAGGCCGACGAAGCCGACTACCGACAAAACGAACAAGCCGGCAAATATCCGCAAATTCAGGCCGCCCAGAAACAGGGTCGCCATGGCGATCACGATAATGACGACAAACGCCCCGAAATCCGGCTCGCGCAATAACAGAAAGCCTGTCGACAATATCGCCACCAGCATGGGCAGAAAACCCTGCTTGAAATTATGCATGAATGCGGCCTTGCGCACCGTATAGTCGGCTGCGTACAGCACCGCCGCCAGCTTCATCAGTTCCGACGGCTGCAAGTTGATAATCGCCAGCGGCAGCCAGCGCTGACTGCCGTTGACATTACGGCCGATTCCGGGGACCAGCACCAGCACCAGCAGCGCCAGCCCTCCTAAAAACAGCCACGGTGCAAAACGCTGCCATTTGAATACCGGAACCTGAAAAGCGACATAACCCGCCAGCAAGCCGATGACGATAAAGACCAGCTGGCGCGACAAAAAGAAAGTCGGGTGATAACCGGTACTGCGGTTCGCCTCGGCGATATCGATGGAGGCTGAATACACCATCACCAGCCCGAACGACAACAGCGCGATCCCGAGCCAGACGAGCACCATATCGTATTCGGCCACGTTGCGGCGCGCCCGGTTCGGCGTATTCATTGCATCTCCCGGCTTAACTGGGCTACCGCTGCGACAAACACTTCAGCGCGATGCGCATAATTTCTGAACATGTCGAAACTGGCGCACGCCGGCGACAATAACACCGCATCTCCGGGCTGGGTTCGCGCATAAGCGCTCAATACGGCCTGCTCCATGCTCTCGGCACGCAATACCGGGACGCCGGTCGCCGTCAAAGCCTCGGCAATCAGCGGTCCGTCGCGACCGATCTGAATCACCGCCCGCGCAGAGCGCGTAGCCGCCTCGGCCAACGGCGAAAAATCCTGACCTTTGCCTTCGCCGCCGACGATCAGAACGACAGGCCGGTTCAAACCTTTGAGCGCAGCTTCGGTAGCGCCTACGTTGGTTCCTTTGGAATCGTCGTAAAAATCGACTTCACCTATGCGCGCAACCCATTCGACGCGGTGCGGCAAACCCTGAAACTGACTCAAAGCGCTTGCTGCGGCGGCATCGGGCAAACCGGCTGCGAAACACAACGCCCAGGCAGCAAGTGCATTCGCCGCATTATGCATGCCGACAACCGCCAGACTGTCAAGCGCCATCAGGGCTTCGGTACCCCGGCACAGATAGCCGTCGCGCACGCCGAACTCATGTTCGTATTCGCTGGGCCCCAGGCCGAAATTCAGTACCTTACGGCCCGCTTGCGCCATCGCCGCACTCCAGCGATCGTCGCGATTCAGCACCTGAACGCCGTCGCCGGTAAATATGCGCGCCTTGATCGCTGCGTAAGACTGCAGATCGGCGTGCCGGTCCAGATGATCTTCGCTGATATTGAGCACCGTCGCTGCCGCCGGGTTGAGGGTATAAATGGCTTCCAACTGAAAACTCGACAATTCCAGCACGAACAGTTCCGTTTCCGGATGATTTTCCAGCGCGTCGAGCACCGGCAAGCCGATGTTGCCTGCCATCAGCGATTTTTTGCCGGCCGCCAGACAGATGGCATGCACCATGCTGGTTACCGTGCTTTTTCCGTTCGAACCGGTTATTGCGATGACCTGCACATGCTGCGGCAATGCCTGGGCAAACAGCTCCACATCGCTCCATACCGCGATGCCGCGGCTCAGCGCCGCCTGTATCATGGGATGCGACATCGGCACGCCGGGACTGACGATGATGCGGTCGGCCCACAGGAAATCGGCCTCGTTCCAGTCGCCCAACGTTACTTCCACTGCAGGAAACAAAGTGCGCAATCGAGCGAGATTCGGCGGCTCTGCCGCGTTATCGGCTACGCGCAGCTCCGCGCCGCGCCGCCCCAGCCAACACGCCGCAGCCCAACCGCTGCTGCCTAACCCGAGTATCAATATATGTTGCCCGTACCAGTTCATGTTTGTCGCTCTAGTTTGCGGCAGCCGGACACTGCCGCATGCATTAACGTATTTTCAGCGTCGATAAGCCGATCAGCACCAGCATCATGGTAATGATCCAGAAACGCACGACGACCTGGGTTTCCTTCCAGCCTTTCAATTCGTAATGATGATGCAGCGGCGCCATCCGAAATACGCGTTTGCCCGTCAGCTTGAACGAGCCGACCTGTATCATTACCGACAGCGTTTCCATCACGAACACGCCGCCCATGATGAACAGCACGATTTCCTGGCGCACGATCACGGCGACTGCGCCGAGCGATGCGCCCAGCGCCAGCGCGCCGACGTCGCCCATAAATACTTCGGCCGGGTATGCGTTAAACCACAGGAAGGCCAGCCCCGCGCCGGCTATCGCCGCACACACCACCGCCAGTTCGCCGGCTCCGGGAATGTGCGGCATTTCCAGATAGCGCGAAAACACGGCGTTGCCGGCGACGTAAGCAAATACCGCCAGTGCCGAAGCCACCATGACCGTGGGCAATATCGCCAGCCCGTCCAGGCCGTCGGTCAGATTCACCGCATTACTCGAACCGACGATCACAAAATAGGCCAACGTGACAAAACCTACCGTGCCCAGCGGAATGGCGACCTGCTTGAAAAACGGCACGATCAGTTCGGTTTGCGCTGGTAACTGCGCGGAATAAGCAATATATAAAGCCGCTCCGAGGCCGAACAGCGACTGCCAGAAATACTTGGCTTTAGCCGACAAGCCTTTGGGATTGCGATGCACTACCTTACGATAATCGTCTATCCAGCCCACGCCGCCGAACCCCAGCGTAGTGATCAGAACCACCCAGACGTAGCGATTTTCCAGATCGCCCCACAACAAGGTTGACAAGGTAATCGATACCAGTATCAAGGCGCCGCCCATGGTCGGCGTACCCGCTTTGACCAGATGCGACTGCGGCCCGTCATTACGCACCGATTGGCCGATTTTCATGGCGGAAAGCCTGCGGATGACGAATGGCCCCACCAGAAACGAAATGGTCAGCGATGTCAGCGTCGCCAATACTGCCCGCAAGGTGAGATAATTGAAGACATTCAGGGCGCGCACGTCTCCGGAGAAATATTGAAACAACCATAGCAGCATCAGGTCAGCTCCCTTTTTTTATTCATCGTCGAGCCCCACAAAATCGATCACCCGTTCCATGCGCATGAAACGCGATCCTTTGACCAGCACCGTCACGCCGGGAGCCAGTCGCGGCAGCAATTCCGCAGCGAGCTCCGCCAGGTCCGAAAAATGTCTGGCGCCTGCGCCAAACGCTGCCGCGGTCTCGCGGCTGAGTTCGCCAAGAGCAAACACTTCGTCAATTCCGCTCTCTCTGGCGTATGCGCCGATACCGGCATGCGCCGCCGTGCCGATATCGCCAAGCTCTCCCATATCGCCCAGCACCAGCAAGCGGGTGCCTTTTGCACGGGCAAGCACGCTGATGGCTGCGCGCATAGAATCGGGGTTGGCATTGTAACTGTCGTCTATGATCACTGCGCCGTTACGACCCGGTTTATACTGCAGGCGGCCGTAAACGCCGCCGTATCCCTGCAAGCCAGCAGCGATTGCCTCTGCCGGCACGCCCAGCGCCCATGCCGCCGCCGCCGCCGCCAGCGCATTCATGACGTTGTGTTTGCCCGGCACCGGCAAACGCAGCGTTATTTCATTGCCCGACAGATCGATGCGCATATCGCTGTACTCTGCGTGCGGCTCGAATTCTCCGCGTATGGCCGCCGAACTCGAATCGATGCCGAATTCGATCACCTTTTTATTTACCGCGAGTTGCCGCCACAATGGGGAATATCTGTCGTCGGCATTAATGATGGCGATTTTGGTCTGCGCGCAACCGGTCAAGATTTCGCCTTTCGCCTCGGCTATCGCTTGCAGCGACCCGAGCATGCCGATATGCGCCGTGCCGGCGTTATTGATCAATACGATGTCGGGACACGACAGCCGGCTTAGATAATCCAGTTCGCCGCGATGATTCATGCCCATTTCGATCACGCCGTACCGATGTTTGTCGGTCAGGCTCAGCAAGGTCAACGGCATGCCGATGTCGTTATTCAGATTACCTGCGGTAGCCAGAACCGCCTCATCTCCCGCCTCGATGCGCAATATCGATGCCAGCATTTCCTTTACCGACGTTTTACCGCTGCTGCCGGTAATGCCGATAATGCGTGCAGGCATGGCTTTCCGCCAATGCGCAGCCAGACTGCCGAGAGCGAGCCGCGTATCCGCTACCACGATCGCAGGCTCTGCCGTTCCGGCATCGGCGCTGTCGACCATCACCGCCGCAGCGCCGGCATCCAGCGCCGCACCAGTATAGAGATGACCGTCGTAACGTTCCCCGCGCAGAGCGACGAACAGATCACCGCGACGGACCGTTCGGCTGTCGGTACTGACCCGGTCGAAGCCGACATCGGCGCCGCGGATGATTCCGCCGACAATGCCGGCCGCCGTTTTCGTCGACATCCTGTTCATCGGCGTGACTCCAGCGCCAGTCTGGCGACCGATACGTCGTCGAAAGCGTATTTAACTCCGGAAATTTCCTGATAATTCTCGTGCCCCTTGCCGGCTATCAGCACCACATCGCCGGCTTGCGCCGCAGAAACGGCCTCGACAATGGCCAGGCCGCGATCGAGTTGCACCGTTACGCCGCCTTGGATTCCTGTGCATATCTCGGCGGCGATGGCCGCCGGATGCTCGCTGCGCGGATTGTCCGAAGTGACCAGTACCCGGTCGGCCAAACGTTCCGCTATCGTTCCCATCAAAGCCCGTTTGCCGGTATCGCGCTCGCCGCCGCAGCCGAATACGCACCACAAGTTTCCAGTCGGTACTATTTCGCGCAAACATGCCAGCGCTTTTTCCAGCGCATCGGGTGTGTGCGCATAATCCACCACGATCAGCGGCTGCTCGCCGCCGCCCAGCGTCTGCATCCGTCCTGCTGGAGCGGAAACCGCGCTCAATCCTTGTACTGCATCATCCAGCGCGACGCCGCTCGCCAGCAAGGCAGCCAGCGTCGCCAGCAAATTATGCGCATTGAACCGGCCCAGCAGCGACGAGCGCAGCTCGGCGCGTCCCCAATCGGTATCGACCGTCACCGTCAGGCCGCCGGGCAATAGCTGCAACCGGCTGCCCCGCACTTCGCCGGCAGCGAAACCGTAGCCGATACGTTGCGCCGCTGACGGTAATGGTCGGGCAGCGAGTTGCCGGCCGAATTCGTCGTCCAGATTCAGCACGGCATAACGCAAACTCGGCCACGCGAACAAACGAGCCTTAGCCGCCGAATAATTTTCCATAGTGCCGTGGTAATCCAGATGATCGCGGGTCAGGTTCGTCAGCACCGCCACATCGAATTCGACGCCGTTTACCCGTCCCTGATCCAGTCCGTGCGACGTCACTTCGATGACCGCCGCCCGCGCTCGCGCATCACGGTAATGACCCAGAGATTCCTGCAGCAAAGCGGCATCCGGCGTGGTATTGCCGACATAATCCAGATCGGGAGGAAAACCGTTGCCCAGCGTCCCGATCACCGCGGCTTTACGCGATAATGCGGTTAAAATCTGCGCTATCCATTGGGTGCACGAGGTTTTTCCGTTGGTGCCGGTTACGCCTATCGCCCACAATTCACGCGAGGGATGGCGGTAAATGAAGGCAGCTATTTCTCCCAATTGCGTTTTCAGATCGCGTACCGGCAAATTCGGCAGCGATTGCCATTCTTGCGGCCAGACATAAGCTTCTGGTTCCCACACAATCGCCGCCGCGCCGGCAGCGAGGGCGGCGCCGATATAATCCCGGCCGTCTCTGGCGGCGCCCGGATACGCCGCAAACGCCATGCCGGGTTTAACGTGACGGCTATCTGACGTTATGCCGGTCAGATCCCAGCCTGAACGCTGTAATGCGGCAATGACGTTCGCACTCATGTCTTTTCGTCCTCGCTCGCAGGTTTTCCCGGCTTGACAGTCTGTACCAGAGATTTATCCGGCGCGACATCCAGCTGCCGCAGCGCGCTTTGCATCACTTTTTTGAATACCGGAGCCGAGACCGTTCCACCGTAATATTGCCCGGCCGACGGCTCGTCTATCATCACGGCAATGATCAGGCGTGGATTGCTGACCGGCGCGAAACCGATGAACGAAGCGATGTACTTGTCGGCAGAATAGCCGCCATGATCCGGCTTATGCGCAGTACCGGTCTTGCCCGCAACCCGGTAACCATCCAGTTCCGCCTGTGGCGCCGTACCCTCCGAACTTACGACGCTCTCCAGCATGGGAACCAGTTCATCCGCGCTTTTGGCGCTATAGACGCGCACTCCCGGACTACCCGCACCGGTTTGCTTGAGCAGCGTAACGGGTTTCAGTACGCCGTGATTGGTAAAAATCGTATACGCCCGCGCCAGTTGCAGCAGGCTCACCGAAATGCCGTTACCATACGACATGGTCGCCTGTTCTATCGGCCGCCAATGCTGATATGGCCGCAAGCTGCCCGATGCCGCCCCGGGGAAATCCGCTTGCGGAATGGTGCCGAAACCGGAATTATGCAGATCGGTCCAAAGATATTCCGGGCTCAGCGACAAAGCCATCTTGGACGCGCCGACATTACTCGATTTCTGGATGACCTGCGATACCGTCAGCATGCCGTGAGGATGCGCGTCGTGTATGCGCTTGATACCGACAAGATAGCTGCCGCCTTCGGTATCGATCAGCGTGTCCGGCGTATATTTGCCGCTTTCCAGCGCCGCAGCCACGGTAAACGGCTTCATGGTAGAGCCCGGCTCGAATTCGTCGGTCACGGCATGATTACGGATCTGCCAGGATTTTACGCCCTCGAGATTGTTGGGATTGAAGGAGGGATAATTCGCCATCGCGAGTATTTCGCCGGTATGCGCATCCAGCATGACGAGCGCGCCGGCTTTCGCCCTGTTCGCCAATACCGCAGCGCTGAGCTCGTGATAGGCCAGATATTGCAGGCGCATATCGATCGAAAGAGTCAGATCCTGTCCGGGCCGCGGACTTAATATCCCCTGCACATCTTCGATAATATTGCCCTTACGATCGTGCAGAACGCGACGGCTGCCGGGTTTGCCGGCCAGCCAGTGCTGAAACGACAGTTCCAGACCTTCCTGGCCGTTGTCGTCCATTCCGGTAAAACCCAACAATGGCGCCGTCACTTCGCCGGACGGATAAAACCGGCGGTACTCGCGTTGTAAATATAAACCCGGGATATCCAGACTGGTGACGGCTTCCGCCTGATCGGGCGGCAAACGCCGCTTGATATATACGAATTCGCGATCTTCGGCCAGCTTCGCCCTGATTTCCGCTATCCCCATTTGCAGCACGGACGATAGCTGTCGCATTTGCCGTTCACTCAATTGGACCACGGTGGGATTGACCCATAACGACTCCATCGGCGTACTGATCGCCAGCGGTTCGCCGTCGCGGTCCTCGATCATGCCGCGATGCGCGGGCAACTCCACCACGCGGCTCGCCAACGCGTCCCCTTTGCGCTGCAGAAAAGTATGATGCAACCCTTGTAAATACACCGCTCGTCCCGCTAACACCAATAACCATAATAAAATCAGGATCAATACCACGCGACCGCGCCATGGCTGCAAATGCAGGGCCAGCAGATGCCCGGCTGGACGTGTCGTCGCACGTATCACGGCGGCGTTACCCGAACTTGTTTTGCGATAACATGCATATGAGCCACATCCGGCAATTGCATTTGCAACTGTTCGGTTGCGATTTTTTCAACCCGCTCATGCCGAGCCCATGTGCTTTGCTCCAATTGCAATTGACCCCATTCCACATCGAGCCTGCGTTGCTGCTGTTGTGCCTGCTGCAGGGCGATAAATGCCTTGCGCGCCTGATGCTGGCTGGTTACCACAGCCAGGGCACTTAGCACGACCGCCATCAACAATATCAATTGCAAACGCATCAGTTCGCCTCCAGCACACGCATGACCGCGCTACGCGCACGCGGATTTGCCGTTATCTCGTCTGCCTGCGGATAAACCGCCCGGGCGGCCAGTTTCATATGCGGCGGCGGTATATCTATCGCCCGTATCGGCAAACGTCTGGGCAATGGCGGCGGGCTGGACTTTTCGCGCATAAACCGTTTGACTATCCGGTCTTCCAGCGAGTGGAAACTGATCACCACCAAACGACCACCGCTTGCCAAAATCTGCGCGCAACGCGGCAGCGCTAGCGACAATTCTTCCAGTTCGCGGTTGATGTAAATCCGTATAGCCTGAAAGGTACGGGTCGCCGGGTTTTGCCCGAGCTCGCGGGTAGGGACGACGGACGCGACAAGCTGCGCCAGCTGTTTGGTGGTTGCGATCGGCGCAACAATTCTTTGCGCCACAATCGCTCTTGCAATCGCCCTAGCATACCGCTCTTCGCCATATTGACTGATCACCTTTTTCAATTCGTCTTCATCGACATCCGCCAGCCATTCCGCTGCAGTTTGACCGGACGTGGTATCCATGCGCATATCCAGCGGCGCATCGAAACGAAAACTGAAGCCGCGCTGGGCGTCATCCAGTTGCGGCGAAGACACTCCCAGATCCATCAATACCCCGTCTACCTGCCTGATTCCCCGCTTTTCCAGCTCGACTGCAATATGCTCGAATCCGCTATGCACCAGTTCGAATCGCCGGTCTTTCCAGTCGGCTCCCGCCGCAATGGCTGCCGGGTCCTTATCGAAACCCAGCAAACGTCCCTGCTCGCCCAATTGCTCCAAAATGCGCCGGCTATGTCCGCCGCGCCCAAAAGTCGCATCGACATAAACACCGTCAGGACTGATCCTCAACGCTGCAACCGCTTGCTCCAAAAGTACCGTCTCATGCCGCAAGCTCGCGCTCACAACGAGAAACCTGCCAGTTCATCGGGTATTTCGCCGTTTTTAAAGGCAAGCGCCTGTTCCATTTGCTCCTGCCAGCGCATTTCGTTCCATATCTCGAATTTCGAGCCTTGACCGACCATCACCACGTTTTTGTCCAGCGCAGCGAATTCGCGCAGCATGGACGGCAACAAAATCCGCCCGGTCGCATCGAGTTCCAGATCTGCCGCGTTACCTACCAGCAAACGCTGCAGATTACGGGTTTTCGGATCAAAGCTCGACAAGCCGTTCAACTTTTTTTCTATCGGCTCCCACGCCTGCAACGGAAACAGCAGCAGACATTTGCTCGGATCAGCCGTCACCACCACTTTGCCGTCGCCCTGCGACGACAGTTCGTCGCGATACCTGGACGGTACGGTAAGTCGCCCCTTGGTATCCAAACTTAGTGTAGTTACGCCACGAAACATATTGAAACCCGGTCTAGCCCGCAAGGAAATATCCCCACTTTTTACCACCAAACACCACTTCTCACCACTATAGATAATAAAAATCGACAGGTCAAGCAAGAAATAGGGTTTGTTTAGATATCACAAAGACTTAGGAAGAACACGGAAGCCGGAAAATAAGACCGGGGGAGGAAGTACGGTTGAAAACGCAACGGGATTTGTCGCGCCTGAGCATATGCCCAGCTTTGATAAGGGCTGAATTTTACAATTAATTATTGTTAATAACTAAATTATTGCTACAATAAAACTTATTAAGCGTTAAAAATCGTTTCTTTTCTTGTCTGCAGGTCATGCAATCCAAAATGTTTGGAAAATGCCGTGGACTCTAACCCAATATCCGCTGACGTGCCTGCAGTTTCACTAAAATAATTTGTCGAAACAATTTACACATTTATCGTTAAGCTATTATTCTTATATATAACACATTGATATATTAGTGATTTTAATTAATATCGTTTATGCTCGCATCGAGGGCTCGCAATATTCTTTAAGCGGACGAGCATAGAAATCGGACTTTATGCCGGGGAAAAAGATGGGCAATATAATACGAAACATGCTGGTACTGATCGGCTTGTATACGCTTGGTTTAGCCTTGATTGGACTTATGTTATGGTTATTGTGGATAAGCCGTAATGTTTGGCATGGTTTGCAGGCGTACATTTTTTTAGGGCGCAGTCTAGACACCGAGACCTTACTTATATACCTTTACTTCGTCCCAATGTTTCTAAGCCTCGGAGCGTTGTCATACCGGGTTATGGAATCGCCGCATCCCCTCTTGTAGGCATTCGCTTTGGCCTTTTGCTTCTTTGTGCCATGGCTGATTTTTATCCATGACATTGCTGTTGTTCCATTTCTGACTTTGGCGGGTAGCCTGATTGCAAAATGGTATTGGAAGAAACCCTACGACGAAACCAGAGTATCTTGATCGGTACTGCCAGCTCTCAAACAGAACATCTGTCTTATTATAGTTGCCAAAGAATAGGCGTTGACGGGATCTCTGCGGCAGTATTCCCGAACCGGCAATCGCTACCGTTGGTTCATTTATCCGTTTCGGAAAATTCTTTCAACACGGTGCGCTCGACCAACACGCTGACCTTACCGTCGCCCAGCCATAACTGGCCGTCCTGTACCGTGCATTGCAATTGCATGTTGCGCTGCGCCAGGGCTGCCAGCGCGCGAGTGCTTTCCGGCGGCAGATTGATTACCGCAAGATTTTTCTGCCGGGCAAACTGGCTGCTGTTTTGCGCATACCAGATATCGGCCGTCCTGCCGCCGTAGCAGACTACGATCACCTGACGTGCGCGACCGCAGGCTTTACGTATCAGCTTTTCATCGGGCGTTCCAACGTCTATCCACAATTCGATGGCGCCGGTAAGATCTTTTTGCCAAAGATCGGCCTCTTCCTCCATCGTCATGCCCTGACCGAATTCCAGATATTCGTGTGCGTAAACCGCAAAAGCCAGCAATCGCACCATCAAGCGTTCGTCGGTTTCCGAAGGATGGCGAGCCAGCGTCAGCGCATGATCCTGATAATAGTGCCGGTCCATATCCGCGATTTGCAGATTGGCCTTGAAGATAGTCGCCTTAATCGCCATGCTGATCATACCAGTCGGGGCGGAACTCGGCGCGCAAAACCATACCGGTCATTAACGCCCAGTGCTGCCGAAACCGCCGGTGCCGCGTTCGCTGGCGACAAATTCGTCGACGAGGTTGAACTGCACGCGCACTACCGGAATCACCACCAGCTGCGCTATCCGCTCCATGGGATTGATGGTAAAGGCAGCATGGCTGCGATTCCACATGGACACGAAAATCTGTCCCTGATAATCCGAATCGATCAGACCCACCAGATTACCCAGCACGATACCGTGCTTGTGACCGAGGCCCGACCGCGGCAACACCACGGCGGCCAGATCCGGTTGTGCGATATGCACCGCAAGTCCGGCAGGAATCAACAGAGTCTGGCCCGGAGCGATATCCATCGGGTGTTCCGTGCATGCTCTCAAGTCGATGCCGGCGGAGCCGGTCGTCGCATAGGCGGGGGGATGATCGCGCAGCCGCGCGTCGAGAATTTTAATATCTATGATCTGTGCCATGAAATTTTCCTGAAGCTTATGCACCGCCGTACAGACGAGCAATGTGGTTGACGACCTGCCGTGCCAGCGTCAGCTTGTCGGCTTTGGGCAATGAATGGCGACCGCGGTCGTCGAGCAGCAACAATTCGTTATCATCGCTGCCCAACGCATCCTGGGCGCGATTGACGACCAGCAGCGGCAAACGCTTGCGCAGCCGCTTCGCTTCCCCCAATTCCGGCAGGCGCTCGGTTTCCGCGGCAAACCCTACGCAAAACGGCGGATTCGGCATATGGCTGACTTGCGCCAGTATATCGACAGTGGGCACTAACTCCAACGTCAGCGGCGCCTCCGTTTTTTTCAGTTTGTTGATATGCGCCTGCAACGGGCGATAATCGGCGACCGCAGCGACGCTAATGAATATATCGCACCCGGCGATCTGCCGGTTCACAGCGGCTAGCATATCGGCAGCGCTTTCCACCGTTATCAGCCGGGCGGCGGCCGGAGGCGGAAGACATGTCGGCCCGCTGATCAGCGTAACGCTGGCGCCGGCTTCGATCGCCGCTTGCGCGACGGCGTAGCCCATCTTGCCCGAACTCAGATTGGTCAGCGCCCGCACCGGGTCGATTTTTTCCAGCGTCGGCCCCGCCGTAACCAATACGCGGCGTTGCGCCAACACCGGCTGCGCATGCCGGGTCTGGCCGTTCGCCGCATACTGCGCCACAACCGCCGCAAAAATCGCCTCGGGTTCCAACATGCGGCCGGGACCGATGTCGCCGCAGGCTTGCTCGCCTGCCGTCGGCCCGAGCAGGATAACATCGTCCGCCGCCAGCTGCCGCGCATTGCGCCGAGTCGCCGGATGATTCCACATCTGCTGATTCATCGCCGGCGCGATCAACAGCGGACACGAACGTGCCAGACACAAGGTCGACAATATATCGTCGGCCAGACCCTGCGCCAGTTTAGCCATGAAATCGGCGCTGGCCGGCGCGACGATCGCCAGCTCGCACTCGCGCACGAGCGCGATATGCGCCATCCCGTCGCCGTCGGCATCGTCCCATAAATCGGTGTACACGCGCCGTCCGGAAAGCGCCTGAAACGTCTTGGCGGCAACAAACTGCGTAGCCGCAGCCGTCATCGCCACCTGCACCCGGGCGCCGGCTTTCGCCAACAGGCGCGTCAACTCGGCTGCTTTGTAAGCGGCAATACCGCCGGTCACTCCCAGCAATATGCGTTTATCGTGTAGTTCCGGCATGATCGGGCGCAAGTAAAATTGCTATTCTACCGCAGAATCCGTTGATTTTACGCGACCAAACCGTCCATCGGCATTCTGCACTATCGAACGATCCGGCATTTCTGCTTTAATTTCGGGTAGTTTCGGAATACATTGCGCACCGTCAGTCAGCGCCCCGGCCGGACGAAGCTCTGGCGCGCAAGTTCGACTTCAGCCCTGCCCCTTGCAATTCTCAATACCTGCCCATCTTGGTGATGTAGTTGGTCAGGTGTTCGGTCTCCTGACTCATGCGAGCAAGGTTGGCGTGGGTTATGTTGAACAGGGCGCGCATTACCTTGAAAGCCACGCGCGGGTGGTCGTCGAGTAATTTTTGCAAATCTTCCGGCGTCAGGGTATAGACAGTCGTTGCACCTACGGCGCGCAGCGTCGCTCTGCGCGGGGTGTTTTTTACAAAAGCGCGGGTACCTGCGCATTCGCCGGCTTGCATGGTGTAGACCCGCTTTTCTTGGCCTTGAACGTTCAGACTGGTGACGATGAGCTGGCCTTCGGCCAGCATGAACAGGGAACGGTAAATATCGCCTTCCTTGACCAGAAACTCGCCATCCTGATAATGCCGGACGCCCATGCGTGCGGACAGTTGACGGGCTTCTTCCTCGGTGAGTTCGCTTCCCAATGCTGAATTACGAACAATCTTGTAATCTGTAACCTCGCTCATCATTCAATCTCCGTGTAAATTATTCCCTGCGCAAGATGATACCTTAAACATGCCCGCAATGTAGCGGGAATCCTCCAACCGATCCGGGCACCGATATCGATTATTGAAAAAACGGTCAAGTGTAACTGTTTCGGGGAGCTACGCAAATCAGCAAGGCGGAATTCGCCAGACTTATGCAGTATCCCGTTGTTCCCAAAATACCGCAGGTAAACATTACTTGCAACCGCCGTAATCATTCCGTCATAAATCTAATGTATACAATCGATATTATGTATTTGCAAAACGATATGATATGGCTATTACCGACTGGCCGGAAAACGAACGCCCGCGCGAGAAATTATTGACGCGCGGTGCGGCCGCCCTGAGCGATGCGGAGTTGCTGGCGATTTTCCTGCGTACCGGCATACCGGGCAAGAGCGCGGTGGACATGGCGCGCGAACTGATCGGCGCGTTTAAAAGCCTGACGCAATTATTTGCGGCCAGCCATGCCGAATTTTGCGCATTTCCCGGGCTCGGTGACGCCAAATACGCGCAACTGCAAGCCGTGCTGGAAATGGCGCGACGCGCGTTGACGGAGCAGATGCAGCAGGCCGATGCGCTGAATTCTCCCGCCGCGGTACGCAATTATTTACGTCTTGCGCTGGCAGGACGTCAGCACGAAGTATTTTGCGGAGTATTTCTGGACAGCCAGAACCGCGTACTGGCGGTCGAGGAATTATTTCAGGGCACGCTCTCGCAGGCGAGCGTATATCCACGGGAAGTCGTCAAGCGCGCGCTGGCGCATAATGCAGCGGGATTGATCCTGGCGCATAATCATCCATCGGGCGTGGCAGAGCCGAGCCGCGCCGACGAAAACCTGACATCCACCCTCAAATCGGCGTTGGCCCTGGTCGACATCCGTGTACTGGATCATTTCATCGTCGGCAACGACACGATCACTTCCTTTGCCGAACGCGGGCTGCTAAGATGAAGACTCGCTTATGGGAATTCGCCGGGGCGAACTTGACTTTACTTGACTAAACATGGTATAAATCGCCTTTTTCCGAATTTCGTGGGAGGTCGTTATGGCCCGTGTATGTCAAATTACAGGCAAATCGCCTATGTCGGGGAACAACGTTTCCCACGCCAACAATAAAACCAAGCGCCGTTTTTTGCCCAATCTGCAATCGCGCCGGTTCTGGCTCGAAAATGAAAACCGCTTCATCCGTTTGCGGGTAAGCACGGCAGCGTTGCGCACGATAGACAAAAAAGGCATAGAAGCCGTACTGGAAGAAATGATCGCCAAGGGCGAGAAAATTTAAGGATAGAATATGGCTAGCAAAATCCGTGAAAAAATCAAACTGGAATCGACAGCCGGCACCGGGCACTTCTATACGACCAGCAAAAACAAGCGTACTACGCCTGAAAAGCTCGAGTTTATGAAGTTCGATCCCAAAGCCAGAAAGCATGTGCTTTATAAGGAACTCAAGCTCAAGTGAATCAGGGTTGGCCCGTAATCAGGAATTGGGCAAAGTCCGATGCGCGGATTACACAGGCCCCTCCAGCTTTTCATCGCGTGTGATTGACAGCCATCATGATTCGTTGCGTTGCCGGTCCTCGTCCTTGCCGTTTGCAAAATTCAAGTTGCCATTCTAAAATGGTCT
This sequence comes from Pseudomonadota bacterium, assembly GCA_021795395.1. Lineage (GTDB taxonomy): Bacteria > Pseudomonadota > Gammaproteobacteria > Burkholderiales > Sulfuriferulaceae > Sulfuriferula. The sequence continues at coordinate 113,123 of JAJYPN010000001.1, forward strand.
GCCATACTGCGCCTCAGGTAAGCGTCTCTTCTTTCCTGACCTCTGCCGGAAAATAGAATCAGCATATCCAGAAACACTGAACCAAACAAAGGAGGGGTGATATGTCTATCTTTTACTACTATACGAATTGCCTGATTCTCCTTTGAGCGAATTTCCTTTTTATATAGCCGGGTGACATTCCATGCCATTGGATGACAGGATCTTGCTATTCTGTCTCGTCACCGTTTCGGCCGCGATGGCGCTTAGCATTTCTATCGTATTACAACCCCAGGAACATAACGGCTTAAGAAAGTGGGCCAGCGCCCTGACATTGGAATCCGTGGCATGGCTGTTGTTTGCGATGCACGGTCTCACTGCGCCAACGGTTTCTGTCATACTCGCCAATTTTCTTTTATCCTCCGCGCAAGCGATAAAACTTGCCGCAATCTACGAATATCGGGGACTGAAGTTTCCTCGCTGGCAATGTGTTCTACCCGTTTTAGGTAATCTTCTGATTTTTTCCCTTTTACTTCATCGAAATCTCCATGAACAATTGGTTGCGGGAAGTTTCATTTATTCGATACAGATGCTATTGATACTCATCGCCTTGGCGCAAGACACCGCATCGCGGGTCGGGCGGGCCTGGAATCTACTTTTCAGTTCCACTTTGCTTATCCTCACCATCTATCTGCTGCGAGCATTCAATATTCCATCAAGCCAGCAACTATTTGCGTCGCTGCCGATATCCATGGCGCCGCATTCGATCCTGCTTATCGTGATTTTATCCGCAATCGGCCTGTGCATTACCGAATCCATGGGTTTCGTGCTGATGATCAAACAGCGTTCCGATCGAGAAATTCTTACACTGGCGATGACCGATCCATTAACCGGCATATTCAATCGGCGAGCATTCATGGCAAACGCCGACAAGGAATGCTCCATCGCGCAACGCAATGGATTGCCGCTAGCGTTATTGATGATAGATGTCGATCATTTCAAAACGATCAACGATCGATACGGCCATCCCACCGGTGACGCGGTTTTGGCGGAAATCGCGCGCATCCTCACGTCGCGCTTGCGCAAGGAAGACACCATAGGTCGTTACGGCGGCGAGGAGTTTTGTATCCTGTTGCCGGGTACCGATGAAAATGGCGCTCTGGCGATAAGCGAAAACCTGCGGCAGGCTATTTCGGCCATGCCCTTGACCCAGGGAAAATCTCCTGTATTCGCTACCGTAAGCATAGGTCTGACCGTACAACCCCCTACCGATACATTTTTTTCGCCCGATTTTGCAAAACTGCTCGCCGCTGCGGATGCAGCTCTGTATCAGGCCAAACGCGACGGACGCAATCGCGTTGTGCTGATCAATAGCTTACGCACGGCGATCACTCAACCCGAGCATTGATTCTCCGAATTCCAATGTATCAACGAGCATGTCGCGCACGACCACACGCCGCCGTTACGAACAAAGGCGGATCGCGGCAGCCCGTCTCACCTTACCCCGGAAAAACGGTGTCAGCAATCGGTTTTAACCGCATGATTGCTGCTGAAGCCCAGCAAATACGCCAATAACCGGGACAACTGAAAGCATGATTCATGCGTAACGACGGCGACCGTGGCTCACAATTTCAGCCGCTTGAAAACCGGCTCGGGAATCAGCCTGATAATCCACATGATATAGCGCCAGAAATTTGGAACGTAAATGACATCCGCAGATTTATGCAAGGCCGTGACGATACGCCTGCCTACATATTGCGGCGTCGCCACCAGAAACAAACCCGGCATGCCGTAAGTCATGGCCGTATCGACAAAGCCGGGCTTAACCGTGATAACGCGTACGCCGCTATCGTACAAACGATTGCGCAAACCTTGCAAATATAAAGCCAGCGCCCCTTTGGCAGCACCGTAAGTATAATTGCTCTGGCGGCCGCGATCGCCGGCCACGGAACCGATACCGATAATAAATCCTTGCTTGCGCGCTTCGAGGTAATTGGCGCAATGACCGAGTATGGAAGCGGCCGCGGTAAAATTGATCAGAATTACTTCCGCGCCGCCCGTATCGAAATTTCGCGCAGCGATCGGGTCGCCCAGATACCCCATTGCCAGCACGACTCCGTCCATTTCTCCCATGTTGCTGATTGCCTGGGCAAAAAAGCGGCCATGGTCGCTCAGGGATTCCGCAGCAAAAATCCCCCACCCGGCTTTGATCCGATAGCGTATGGCCAAATCCGCCGCAATCCGCGCCAATTCTTCGGCATCGCGTCCCGCCAGATACACATCGTAACCCTGCTCAGCGAATTCGCCGGCGGCCGCACGTGCGATCGCAGATGTCGCGCCCAGGATGAGCACGACTTTACGCATATCCCATCCCCAGACGCCGAGACAGGCTGGATTCGAAACCGTGAGCCGGGTCGACCGCCTGTTTGATGCGCTGCCAGTCCCGATAGCGCGGATACATGGCGCGAAACGTCTGCGGGGTGAGCACGGCGTCCTTGGCCAGATAGACGCGACCGCCGTGTTGCAGGACGATGGCGTCCAGCGTACGCAATAAATCGAACACGCCGCGGTCGCGCATCGGAATATCCAGCGCCAGCGTATAACCCGCCAGGGGAAATGAAAGTAGCGCAGCATTCTGGACGCCCAGCCGTTTCAATACCGCCAGAAACGAAGGCCGCCGGCTTTGCGACACGGTCTGCAGCAATGCCGATACGGCAGTCAGTGCTCCGGCTTCGGGAACGACGCACTGGTATTGCACGAAACCGCGTTTGCCGTACAATCGATTCCAGTCGGCAATACGATCCAGCGGATAAAAATAATGATCATAGTGGGCGAAATAAGGAGCCCTTTTGTTGCCCTGCCGGTGATAATAGACAGCATTGAAGAGCTGTATCGTCAACGGATTCAATACCGCGGCGGCCAAATCAAAAGCCACGGACCGGGAAGTCCCGACAGCCGCAGAACCTTGCAATGCGGCAGGCAGCTCTTCCGGCGCTGCGTGATGCGCGCACATCAATATGCTGCGTCCCAATTGTTTGCCGCCCGCCAGACAATCGATCCACGCCACGCTGTATTGATCGTCCAGTCCGGGATCGCCGAAGAGCGCAAACGTCTGCGCCAGATTTTTCGCGGGATGGTGGCGTACCCGCAAATAACTGCTGCCGATGCGTCTCAGTTTCAGGTTGACTTCGCCGATGATTCCGGTCAGCCCCATACCGCCGATGGTCGCCCAGAACAGCGCCTGATTTTTTGTAGCCGAACAGGTCACCCGGCTCGCATCCGCCAGTATCATTTCCAGTTCCAGCACATGCTGACCGAACGTGCCGTCATGATGATGATTCTTGCCGTGTACGTCGGCGGCGACGCATCCCCCCAGCGACGCCCATTGCGTGCCGGGAGTCACCGGCAGAAACCAGCCGTGCGGCATGATTGCCGCCAGCACTTCCGCCAGCGTTACGCCTGCCTCGGCGCGCAATACTCCGGCTACGGCATCGAACGCCAGCAACCGATTGACGCGTTCGGTCAATATGACCCGTTTACCGAGAGCGGCATCGCCGTAACTGCGGCCTTGTCCCCGTGCAATCTGCCGTCCTGCGCTTGCCGTCAAATCCCGATAGCGTTCCGGACGCACCGATTCGCATTCTTCCACCGGGAATCTTCCCCAGCCGGACATGGAACATTTTAATACGCCTGCTTGATTACCCACGAAATCTCATTTATTGTCATCGTCCGATACAGGATCAGGTGTTCTCCGGCTCAACGCGAACACTTTGCCGGATAGAAATACTTGTCGCAAAAATAGCAGGACGCATGAGGCAAAAACGCCGGTATCCGATAATAGCGGTCGCGGATCTGCATCAATATGCCGGCGCGATACGCCGGGTAATCAAAATCGTACCCCAGCGTCAAATATAACACCGCTCCTCTTACCATCAACTCTCGCACTTCGACTCTGGCGAAGTACGGTGTATATTTCCGCAGATCGGGAGGCGATTTGTCGATAGTAAGTATATTACGTCCAGCCAATTGCCGATAGTCGGTAATCATATCGTCTTGCCGTGCGTGTTTGGAACCGGCACCAAACACAAAAAATTCTTTCCCGGAAAATTTTCTTTCCTCATGATAGGAAAGGACGGCAGAGGAAGAATATCCGTCGGTCGCCATTAAAAATTCGGGCGCGTAAGACTGTAACTTTGCCAGCACATTATCCGTATGCATCAGCAGCACGTAGCCGGAATACAATTTCCCATGACCCCATATCGAGGCAGGTGCGGCAAGCAATACAACCACGAACAGCAAATGCAGCGCGCTGAATCCGGCCATGAATTTCGCAACCCTTATCAACTGCGCAACGGTCAGGTACCGGGCCATCAACAGATAAAAAAAAGGATAAAAAGCCAGCACCCAGTGCAAGCCTATGGTTTTTCTGAACGACAACAGCAGAAAAATCGATACCGGCAAGGCAAATACGTAAGCATACAGCCGGAATGACATGTCGGCAGCGATCTGGGCGGTTTTGCGTTGCCGCCACCAGTAATATACAATCGGCGGCGTCATCAGATAGAGGGTAGTGCCGAGATAGAGCAGCACCTTATGCCACTCGAACCGGGCTCCCGTATTGCGGTTATAAAGATTGAACAGAATATTGTCCCAGCAATGCGTGTAATTCCAGTAAACATTCATTGCGACAAAGGGTGCCGCCGCCAGCAGCATGATCGCAAAATTTCGCCAGCGTCGTTTGCCGGACAAGGCAAACATGAAATAAGCCAGGTACGCCACGCCCAGCAGCACGGCAAAATATTTGGACAGAAACGCCAGCCCCATCGCCGCTCCCGACAGCGCGTACCACTTCCGGCTATCGTACTCCCATGCCCGAACCAGCGCATAAACCGACAAAAAAACGAACAGAATCAATGGCGTATCGGTAGTAATCAACACGTCCAGGATATTGACCGGAGAGAGCAGAAATACCCCCGCTGCCCACGCAGCGCGATCAGTGCCATAGGGTTTGATCAGGCGAAAAATGAGCATGCCGATAAAGGTCGAAAACAGCACCGCCGGCAGCCGCATCAGCAGTTCGCCATCGCCGAAGAACCTCAGCAAATACAGCATCCAGCCGACCATGGGAGGATGATCGTAATAGCCGAAATCCAGATGTTTCGCCCATACGATAAAATACGCCTCGTCTCCGGACATCGGAAGAAAATACGCCAATCCCGATTTGATAAGCAGAGTGGCAAGCAGAATGCGGATATAAGTTTTATGAGCGTTCATAATGAAATTTTGCACGGAACAGCAAGCGCGATTCAGATGTTACGAAAGGAGGATCCTGAGACGTTTCGATAAAATAGAAGCCGGTACGGCAATCGTGCAATAAACTCATGAGAACTCTACACGATATAACGAGCCCGCCCGGATAAGTCGCAAAGGCGAGAAGCCGAGGTGTACAAATAGCACATGAGAATTTTGAGCTCTTTATTAACGAAACATGAGCAAGCGCAGTAATCATGCAAGGCTCTCATTATATAATTTACCTCAACCGGTTCTATCCATTCAGGTAGAATAAGCCTTTTAGCCAATCTACGGAGTCGTCATGAGCGAACAGGAAGTTCAGGCAGTCTTTGCCATCGAAAAATTATACGTCAAAGATCTTTCGGTAGAAGTGCCGAATGCACCGCAGATTTTTTTAGAGCGTGAAACGCCGGAAATCGGTGTGCAACTGACCACCCTGAGCAGTTCCATTGCCGACGACGTCTACGAAATCGTCCTCACGGCGACGATTACCGCCAAAACCGGCGAAAACACCATGTTTCTGGTCGAAGTCGCGCAGGCAGGCATTTTCCGCATTGCGCAGGTTCCGGCAGACCAAATGGAGGCGGTGCTTGGCATCGGTTGCCCAAATATCGTATTTCCCTATTTACGCGAAACCGTCTCGGATCTGGTCAGTCGTGCCGGGTTTCCGCCGGTCATTCTGAACCCGGTCAATTTCGAAGCGCTTTATTTACAACAAAAACAAAACACCACTAACGGCACGACCGCTCACTAGATCATGCGCCATCCGGTTTTTCTGTTTATTCTGCTGCTGGCCGCCCTACCCGCGCTGGCGGCGGATTTTCGTTCCGCGTCAGGGCCGGCTACGATACTCTACGATGCGCCTTCTACCGAAGGGAAACCGCTCTTCGTCATCAATCGCGGGTATCCGCTGGAAATATTGGTCAATCTTTCAGGATGGGCAAAAGTACGCGACAGCAGCGGTGCCGTAGCCTGGATACAGCAATCGCAGCTCAGTTCCGACAGGACCGTAGTCGTACGTCGCGCTGCCGACATTTTCGCGCAACCGCAGGATCGTTCCGCCGTAAGCGCGCATGTCGCGGCCGGCGTCATCCTGAGCTGGCTGCAAACCCTGCCGGGCAACTGGATCAAGGTACGCCTGCCCGATCAAAATACCGGTTACATCAAGCTCGACAAGGTTTGGGGCGCATGAAAATTGCCATCCTCGGCGCGGGTGCGTGGGGAACCGCATTGGCCGTGCATTTTTGCACGCAGCACAGCGTGAGCTTATGGGCTCGCGATCCGCAGCAGATCGCCACGATGGCGGGCGCACGCGCTAACGCCCGCTATTTGCCCGATGTCGCATTACCTCCTGCCCTGTCGCTGACCGCCAGGCTCGATGCGACCGTTGTCTGGGCCGACGCGATCATCGTCAGCACTCCCAGCGGCGCATTTCGGGGTATCCTTGAAACGATAGCCCCCCTGATTTCCAGCACGCCGGTAATTTGGGCGTGCAAAGGATTCGAGGCCGGCAGCATGAAACTTCCACACCAGATCGCTGCCGAGTCATTGCCACAATCCACGCCGCGCGGGGTTCTCTCCGGCCCCAGCTTTGCCAAAGAGGTAGCGGCCGGCCTGCCCACGGCGCTTACCCTGGCGAGCAGCGACGCACGCATACTGGATATGGCGGTCCAATTGCATAACCATCATTTGCGGGTTTACACCAGCCCTGATGTCGTCGGCGTGGAGCTCGGCGGCGCGCTTAAAAACGTCATCGCCATCGCCGCGGGGATTTCCGACGGCCTGCATTTCGGCTATAACGCCCGCGCAGCGCTGATTTCACGCAGCCTGGCCGAAATGATCCGGCTCGGTCAGCAACTGGGAGGTGAAGCGGAAACGTTCATGGGGCTGACCGGCATGGGCGATCTTATACTGACGGCGACCAGCGATTTATCGCGCAACCGGCAAGTCGGGCTGAAGCTGGCGGCAGGGATGAAGCTTCCGGCCATATTGCAAGAACTCGGCCATATCGCCGAAGGCGTCACCACCGCGCGCGAAATCGATAAACTGGCGCTGGAAATGGGTGTAGACATGCCTGTGGTCCACGCCGTAAACCAGATTCTCTATCAGGACATTGCGCCGGAGATAGCGGTGCAAACCCTGCTCAATCGGGAACCCAAAGCAGAACTGAGCCGCTCGCCATCAAACTCAGGTAAAACTCCACACTAACGAGGATGTGCTCTGTTAGCAGCAAAGCAATTCCATGCGAGATCTATCCACATTATGCCTGGAAGATCCGGTACCCCCCATTTTTAAAGGTATCTAAAAGTAGAGGTTAAGCGGCCAAAGCCAATTTCTGTTTTGGCGTTATACCGACAATGGCCGTGTTAGGTCGTTCGTGATTGTAAGTCCATAGCCAGTTGGTAGCAAAGTTTTGCACCTCATCAATCGAATCAAACAAATGGTGCGCCAGCCAAATTTTCGGACACCAACTTGGCCCGATAGCGATAGCAGGTCTCGCTGATTGAGAATGCCGCACACGCCATGCGTATGGGAATCTGCCGATGCTGCACTGCCCTCAAGGTCATCTCGCGACGCGTAGACGGCCTCACCACTTTTTTGCCAGCGCCTCCTGTACGATCGGCTTTGAGCCGTTCTTCCGCATACATTTTCTTGAGCCGACGATTCTCGTCTTCCAGTTCCTTCATGCGCGCCATCATCGAGGCATCCATACCGCCGAATTTGGCACGCCATTTATAAAACGTGGCAGAACTCATGCCGTGCTCGCGGCACAAGGCCGGCACTGGCATACCGGCCTCAGCCAGTTTTAATATCTGCAAATCTGGCTGTCGGTAAAATGGGACATCTTCATGTAAAAAATCCTCAAATCGCAGTTAAGAAAATTCTACTTCAGAATACCTTTATTTGCTGGGAGGATTACCCCATCGAAATAGCAAGCTTCATCTTGCTGCCACCATCACATAAATCAGCATCAGATTCACGGCAAAAGACACGATAGCCAACATTTGCCAGATCCGCAGCGGGTCACGTTCCAGCAGCGGAGTACGGCGCTGGGGCCGCAGCGGATTCGATTCGCCCTGTTCCAGAGCCAGCAGCATTTCTTCGACCGTCTCGAAGCGGTTGCGCGGTTCTCGGGCAACCGCCTTGAGCAGAATATTTTCCAGCCAATGCGGAATTTCGGGCCGATAACGCGTTGGTGGCACCGGTTCGCCGTATCGGGATCGCTGAAAGGGTTCTATCTCGCCATAAGGATAATGCAGCGTGAGCAAATAATACAAGGTAACTCCGCAGGCATACAACTCCGTCTGTACGCTCGCCAGCTGTCCGGCAATCAATTCCGGAGCCATGAAGCTCGGCGTTCCCGCACCGTCAGCCAGATCGTGCAAACCGTCGCTGGCGGCTACGCCGAAATCAAGAATGTGCAATTTATTGTCCATGTCCAGATGCAGGTTATCGGGTTTGATGTCACGGTGTAAAATATTCAGCCGGTGCAGAGCGCTCAGGCCTTTCAGCAAACGGATGCCGATCTGCACCGCTTCGGTCACGCTGAAATATCGACCGCTATCCAGATGCTCCTGTAATGTCGCGCCGTCGTGCCAGCTCATGACATAATACAAAGCCGACCGCTGGCCGGCGGCAAAAGGATAGATTTGCGGAAAATAATGCGCCAGCACTCTTTTTGCCAGCCATTCTTCCTGCAGCAGATAATTGGCTTGATCGCTATCGTTGCGCACGCCGGGCGGTACGGTTTTCAACACCCACAAACGGCCGTCCGCCAGGCTGCGTACCTGATACAACAAGGACATGCGGGATTCATGCAGCAAGCTCACGACTTCGAACCCATCCAGCCGGGCACCCTGTTTCATCCGCGGTAATACCGGAAGATGACGTTCGGCGCTGAGATGATCGCGCAGATTGTGGTCCGGAACCGCATCAATCCGTACGACCATGGCGCTGGCATTGTCCAAGCCGCCGCGTTTATACGCCAGATTCACCAGTTCTTGCGCGATGAGCTGTTCGTTCCGGTATAAACGCAGGGTTTTGGACAAGAGCATTTCGCCCAGAGGCTCCCATACTCCGTCGCTGACCAGAACAAACACATCGCCCGATTTCAATTCACCTTCGCCGAAATCGATCGCGACATGCCGATCCAGCCCCATTGCTCGCGTCAATACATGATGCATATTAGGACGAGCCCAGACATGATCGGCGGTCAATTGCACCAATTGATCGCCGCGCAGCCGATATATTCTGCTATCGCCGACATGCGCCGTATAATAGCGGCTTCCGCGGAACACCACGGCTGAAAGCGTACATGCCATTCCTCCCATGTCGCGGCTGTCTGCCGTTTGCGCGTTAAGCCAGCGATTGATAGCGACCAGCACCTTGTCCAGCGCATGCGATACCGTCCAGGTATCGGGGGTGGCGTAATAATCCGCCAATAACCCGCGCACGCTGTATTCTGCCGCTTCGCGCCCGGCAGTACCGCCGGAAACGCCGTCGGCCAGCGCTACCAGCAAGCCTTTATCGCGTAATTGCGCACCTTGCGGTTCGACATAACCGCAAAAATCTTCGTTGCGCTCGCGCGGACCGGCAGCAGAAAGATATCCGACGCTTAACTGCAACGGTACCGGTTTTGTTTTGGACGGTGGAACAAATGCCGGCGAAACCGGATCACGCAGTAATTGATTCATTTCGCGATCCCCCGCTTACACTCGCGCGGCGGCTACATCCGGTGCCCCCCACGTGGTGCGCCAGCGCGATTTGACGCGGGTAAGACCGAGCAGGGCGATCACTGCCAATCCAGCAAACAGGCTAAAACCGATACGGTAGCTGCCTGTCAGTTTATACGAATAACCCAGGCTCGAAGCGAGATAGAATCCGCCGACGCCGCCAGCCATACCGACCAGGCCGGTCATGACTCCGATTTCTCGGCGAAAGCGTTGCGGCACCAGCTGAAATACCGCACCGTTGCCCATACCGAGCGCCAGCATGGCGGGAATGATAACGGCAAGCGCCGATATAGCCGTCGGCATGCCCAGACTGACAACAAATAAAAACGCTGCAGCAAGCAGATACATGATCATGAGAGAACGGATACCGCCGATGCGATCGGCGAGCATTCCTCCCAACGGCCGCACCAGAGATCCCGCGAACACGCAAGCCGCGGTATAATAACCGGCAGTTATCGCAGACAGTCCGTATTGCGTATTGAAGTAGATCGTCAGAATGGATGCCATGCCGACAAAACCGCCGAACGTGACGCTGTAAAAAAACATGAACCACCAAGCATCCCGCTCCTTCAATACCCGCAAGTATTCGGTCATCGATTTTGCCGGTGGACATTCCGGGCTATCCCTGGCGAAGATCATATAAACAGCAAACGCTATCGCTACGGGAATCAACGCAATACCGAAAACATTGCGCCAACCAAATGCTGCCGCCAAGCCTGGCGCAAACAGGGCCGCCAGCGCAGTCCCCGAATTTCCCGCCCCGGCTATGCCCAATGCCGTCCCCTGATGCTGCGGCGGATACCAGCGCGACGCCAGCGGCAGGGCTACGGCAAATGATGCGCCGGCGAATCCGAGCAGCGTGCCCAGCAGCAATATCTGCTGATAGGAACTGATGGCAAACAACCACGCCCACAACAAGGCCAGCGCAACGATAATCTGACCGATCATGCCCGCCTTTTTCGGTTTCAGGTGGTCGACCAGCACACCCATCACGATGCGCAGCATCGCCCCAGCCAGTATCGGCGTTGCCACCATCAGCCCCTTTTGTGCCGCGTCCAGAGCCAGTGATTTGGCGATTTGCACCCCCAACGGTCCGAGCATGACCCATACCATAAACGAAATATCAAAGTATAAAAATGCTGAGATGAGCGTAGGAGTATGCCCGGTTTTCCAGAATGAATTGTTCATGGTTTTCTCTTTTTAGAGTTAAGTTTCGCACATCGCAATGACATATCGTTGCCGGATCCGTCCCGTGGCCGGTTTCGAACTCTATGCACTGCTTGCTGATTTGCTCTCCAACCTTAAAAGCAAAATATGCGCCACAATTTATTTTTAAAACAAGCTGATGATTTTATTGACTTTAAAAAGAGAAAACGAAAAATTTAGAACAGGATGCGCGCAAAGAGTGCGGCGGTGAACTATGCTGGTGCATGCGTTTTTGCAAATTCGATCCAATCGGCGATCGCATGTAATATGACATCGCTATCGCCCAGTACTGGCGTATTATTTAGAACCGCCTGAGGATAACGCTGACTCAATTTTTCCAGCAGTTTCGGAAAATCCCGCTGAAAATGCGCTCCCGGTCCGAGAAACAGGGGCACGATGCAGATATCGGTTACGTTTGCAGCCAGCAAGTCGGCAACGGCCTCGTCGAGAGTGGGCTGCATGAGTTCGAGGAAGCCAAGCGTAACTACCGTATTCCTTTGCCCTGCGGCAACGATTTGCTGCAAACGCCGGAATGGCGCCGCCCATTCCGGATCGCGAGCGCCGTGCGCAAACAGCACGATACCTTTCATTGGCGAGGCGGCGGTGCCGACAACAAGGCTTCCGCCTGCGCGCCGAGATACACATACAAACCGAGTCCGACCAGCAGGCCGACGGCTGCGAACATCATCCACACCGCTTCGACCATTTCATGCGTCACGCCCAGCGCCGATTTGAACATCAACAGCAAGGCTTCTATCGATACCGCAATCAGGATGGCGGCAATGAAACGGGTAATCGTTCGTCGCGTCGAACTATGACGAAAAATATCCTTGTGCATCAATACTTCTTCTTCGAGTATGGTTTTTCCCAGATCGAAAATGGCGAGCGCCAGCGTCAGAAAGATGATTACGCCGAACGGCTTGAGATGCAAGGCCTCGCTGTCGTTCCTGAACTCATGGAGTTCGATCAGTTCACCGAAAGCCGCATACAGCAATACGCCGGTCACCGCCGCCAACCCCATCACGATAACGATGTATACCGCTCGAAATATCGGCAGGAATCGTCGTCTGGCATGATCGCCCATCATGAATTCGATCGCGCCGGTCAAATTGATATCCAGAACCACATAAGTTTGCTGGCCGGTTTGCGGATCGCACAGACGCATGATCGCCGACACGCAGAGCATATTGCTGGCGCTGGATAAATACGGCGTTGTGACGCTCACCCCATCGCTGGTCTGGGCCAGTTTAAAGTACGGCCGCATGCTCCGGTCGCGCCCTTCCCCCCCGTCATTAACCTGCGTGGCATTGCCGGCCGCAATGTTGGGACTGATCTGTTTTCCGTGCTCATCCAGCAAATACAGCAATTCGACAAACGGATAATGGGTGACGACGCAATCCATCGCCTTATGCCGTGCTGCGCTGCTGGCAAGCAATTGGATATCGCCCATGCCGGTCAAAATGGACGACAGCAATTCGCTCAGCGCATTGCGATATTGATGATAGCGTTCGACGACGGCAAGATAGCTCATACCGCTCATGCCATTTCCTGACTCTGAAGTATGGACACCGCGGTCATGTTCAGCCATACCGCGGCGGAATCGTCAAGCCTGACTTGCAGACACGGCGTATGCCCCTCATCGGGCGCCTCGGCATTGCCCGACTCCAGGCTGATCTTCCAGCCATGCAAAGGACAAGTAACCGTAGTTCCGGCTACGATGCCCTGCGATAACGGCCCCCCCTTGTGCGGGCATCGGTCGCGCAACGCAAATACCGCATCGTCGGCGGTGCGGAACACGGCAATATCGCCCTGCGCAGTCTGGACAACCCGCGACCCCAATGGCGGGATATCGCTCAAACTGCAAATTTTTACCCATTCAGTCATATTTTATCCTCAGGCGGTCAGCATTTCGAATTCATGTTTTTCCACGTTACCTTTTGTACGTTCCAGCCATGGGTCCTGTTCAACCTGCAATGCGAATATCATACGCTCATGCAACGCCCTGCGTCCGCTATCGTCCTGCAACACCCGCTGCTTGATATAATCCATTCCTACTCGTGCCAGATAATGCACGGTGCGCTCCAGATAAAAGCCTTCTTCTCGATACAATTGCAGGAAAGCTGCGGTATATTCCATCACCTCGGCGGCAGTTTTAACCTTGATCAGAAAATGTGCGACTTCGGTTTTGATACCGCCGTTGCCTGCGATATAAATTTCCCAGCCAGAATCGACGCCGATGATTCCCACATCCTTGATCGCTACTTCCGCGCAATTACGGGGACAACCCGATACCGCCAGTTTGACCTTGTGCGGCGCCCACATTTTCCATAGAGCCTTTTCCAGATCGATGCCCATTTGTGTGGAATCCTGCGTACCGAACCGGCACCATTCGCTGCCGACACATGTCTTCACGGTACGCAATGCCTTGCCGTAAGCGTGGCCGGACGGCATATCCAGATCGGCCCATACCGCCGGCAGATCGGATTTCCTGACGCCCAGCAGGTCGATGCGCTGGCCTCCCGTCACTTTCACCGTCGGTATCGCATATTTATCCACCACATCGGCGATACGGCGCAATTCCGACGGCGTGGTCTGACCTCCCCACATCCGCGGAATTACCGAATAGGTGCCGTCTTTCTGAATATTAGCATGCGCCCGTTCGTTGATGAAACGCGATTGCGGGTCGTCTTTCGCTACCCCTGGCCAGCTCGAGAGCAGATAATAGTTCAGTGCCGGGCGACAGCTCGAACACCCGTTCGGCGTATGCCAGTCGAGCGCCTCCATCACTTCGGGTATGCTGAGCAACTTATGCTCGCGTATCGCCGCGCGCACATCGGCGTGCGTACGATCGGTGCAAGCGCACATGGCTTTGGTTTTCGGCGCTTGCGAATAATCGCCGCCGAGTACGGTCGCCAACAACTGCTCGACCAGCCCGGTACACGAGCCGCAGGAAGAAGACGCTTTGGTATGTTTGCGTACGTCTTCCAGTGTAAACAGGCCCTTCTCCTTGATTGCCTTGACGATCGTGCCCTTGCATACGCCGTTGCAGCCACACACTTCCATGGCATCGCTCATGGCTGCCGCACGGTTCTGCCCTTCATGTCCCAGATCGCCGACGTGGCTTTGACCGAACATCAAATGGTCGCGTATGTCGGAAATATCACGACCTTCCCGAAGCAGCTGAAAATACCAGGCAGCGTCGACGGTATCGCCGTACATCACCGCGCCGGCAATCCTGTTGTCCTGTATGACGATCTTCTTGTAGACGCCCCCCACCGGATCGGACAGCAATATTTCTTCGTAGGCGTCGCCGCCGGCAAAATTGCCGGCTGAAAACAAATCGATCCCTGTCACCTTCAATTTGGTTGAAGTCGCCGATCCCAGATAACGCGCGATGCCGAATTCCGCCAGATGATTCGCGGCGACCTTGGCCATATCGAATAGCGGGGCCACAAGACCATACGCGATCCCGCGATGATTGACGCATTCCCCCACCGCATAGATCCGCGGGTCGAATGTCTGCATCGTATCGTTGACGACAATCCCGCGGTTGCAATAAATGCCGGCGCTTTCCGCCAGTTCGATGTTGGGCCGGATGCCGGCCGCCATCACTACCAGATCGGCAGGTATGGTTTCGCCATCTTTGAAGCGTACCGCGGCGACGCGACCGGATTCGCCCTGTATGAGCTCCGCCGTATGCTTTTGCAACAGGAATTTCAGACCCTTGTCTTCGAGATTTTTCTGCAGCAATTTTGCCGCCGGTTTATCGAGTTGCCGCTCCATCAGCCACTCGTTGATATGCACGACGGTCACGTCCATTCCCCGCAGTTTCAGTCCGTTCGCCGCTTCCAGCCCAAGCAGGCCGCCGCCGATGACGACTGCATGCCGGTATTGTCTTGCCGTAGCGATCATCGCATCGGTATCGGCGATATCGCGATAGCCGATCACTCCGGGCAGATCGTTGCCGGGCACCGGCAGTATGAACGATTTCGAACCGGTAGCCAGAATCAGCTTGTCGTAGAACGCCGTCGTCCCGTCTTCCGCCCTGACGCCACGATTGCGCCGATCTATGCTGACCACTTTTTTGTTGAGATGCAGGGTTATGCCGTTTTCGCGATACCATTCGACATCGTTCAGCATGATGTCCTTGACGGTCTGTTCTCCCGCCAGTACCGGCGACAGCAGTATCCGGTTATAGTTGGCGTAGGGCTCGGCGCCGAAAACCGTAATATCGTAGTGATCGGGCGCGAGCTTGAGCAGTTCCTCCAGCGTGCGCACTCCCGCCATGCCGTTTCCGACCATGATCAGTTTCAATTTGTTCATTATGTGTACTCCTGCTTATTGCCTGTCAAATAAAACCCCGCTCTGCCCACTTGGGTGCCGCGGCACGCAAGCCCATACCGGGTTGGATAAATCATGCGACATGCGCAAACGTTTCGATGTCTGCCGCGGATGTCATTCCGATTCCGGCCAGATCGGCCACTTCTCCTATCACCACGATCGCAGGGCTGCCGATATGCTTCTCGATCATGGCGCTATGCAAGGTTTCCAGGGTTGCCAAAACCTGCCGCTGTTCGCTCAAGGTTCCATTTTGCACGGCGAGCGCGGACATATGCGGCGACATGCCGGCCGCCAGCAATTGCGCAACGATATCGGGCAGGGTTTTGACTCCCATATAAATCACCAGCGTGGTAAGGCTGGCTACCAGTGCCGCCCAGTTGACCCGCTTGCCGTCCTGACTGTGACCGGTAACAAATGTGACGCCGGGCGCATAATTCCGGTGCGTCACCGGCACGCCAACGCTGGCGGGCGCAGCAATGCCGGCCGTCACACCGCTGACAACTTCGACAGCTATGCCGGCACGGTGCATTGCCTCCATTTCTTCACCGCCGCGTCCGAACATGAAGGGGTCGCCGCCTTTGAGCCGAACCACATCCTTGCCGGCGCGCGCTGCCTGTATCATCTGTTTGTGGATAAATGCCTGCGGGGTCGATTTGCAACCGCCGCGCTTTCCCACCGCCATAATCCTTGCATCGGCAGAGGCATGCCGCAACAGCAGCGGATTGACCAGATCGTCAACCAATATCACTTCCGCGGCTTGCAAGATGCGGACCGCTTTTAATGTAATCAGCTCGGGATCGCCGGGGCCTGCGCCCATCAAATAAATCTTGCCATTCATCATTACGCTCCTTAAGCTGCCAGACTGCTGATCTCCATCGCCACAATGGCTTTGGCCTGATTCATGTCGCTGGTATATCCGGCGCCATACAAACAGCACGCCAACTGGTTGATTAACGGTAAAGGAATGGAATGGCGTCCCGCCAGCGCTTCCTGTATCCAGCCTGCGGTGTGCGCGGCATCGATGGAATCGGGTAGATTGGGCACGGATTTGAGCGGGCCGGCTTCGGCCTCGAACAATAATTGTTCCTGGCCGTCGTCGCAGTACCACAAATCAGGCCGCCGTTTTGAATTGGCGAAGGCTTCGCCTTCCGTTCCTCGCATGATCAGTGCGCGCAAACCGGTGCCGATAAAGAAATCCCGCATCTTGGCCAGATAGTCGGGATGCGATACGCTAACCAGACGCAAGCTGCCGCTCTTGAACGGCGAGATCATTTTTACCAGTGTATGTGCCGTGTTGCGCACGCCCAGACGATTTCGCAGCGCAAGCAGATCGGCCAGACCGGGCGACAGCACCGCAATCGGTACAAAAGCGATCCCTTCATTCGCCAGCGCGGTATTCGCCTGCTGCAAATGAGCGCACGGCAATATCCCCAATTCGCGCAAAATATAGGCGGTAGTCGTACGCCCCTGGCTTTCCAGCGTCCCGTGTATCAATACCGGAATGCCGAATTTGACCAGCAGCAGCGCCAATAAGGGCACTAGATTCGGTTGATGTCGCGCGCCGTTATAGCTGGGTATGACTACGGGCTGCAACGCACCCGGCGGCGGCGCGAGGGAATAGAGCCGCGTTTCGCACGCCTGATAAAAACCCAGCAATTCGTCGGCCGATTCGCCCTTCATGCGCAAAGCGATCAGAATCGCCCCCATTTCCAGTTCCGGCATGCCGCCATCGAGCATTGCGCCATAAATCAGTCCGGCTTCTTCCATCGTCATATCGCGTGCACCGTGTATTCCGCGCGCGATATTTTTCAAAATAATCGAATAATTCACACCGTCTCCTTGCCGATGATCGCCGAGGCCGCTACGATACGTTTCAATTCGGGCATGCAGGAACCGCATTGCGTCCCGCATTTGAGCCCGGCCTGCAAAGCCGCGAGATCGGCGCCTTGCGCGACTGCGGCGCGTATCTGCGCTTCGGCGATATTGAGACAATTGCAGACGACTCGTCCGCGGCTGCTGCTGCCGACAGGCGGAGTCGCCACCGGCGCCAGCACCCAGGCACGCACTGACGCAATCTCGGCGCCTTCCGCCATCATTTCCTTGAGCCATTCCCGTGCGGCTATTTCTCCTGTCAAACGCACTCCCGCCACTTGGCCGTTTTCGATCAGTACGCGCTTGGAGATGCCGCGCTTCGGATCGTCGTAACGCATGAGGTCGGTTTCCTCGTCCATTTCGAGCAATTTATCCATTTCCTCCAGCATATTCTGCGCGACCGGTGTCGAGTGGGCGATGCGCAGCACCAGCACGGGGTTTTGCCGGCCAGACAAGCCGCAGCTGGCATAATCGAAACGAGACAATACCGGCTGGATGCGCAACATGCGCTCAACGGCGCGATCGCGCCGCATGACCACCATCTGCCAGGGCAATAACACTTTCTCCACTCCGACTGCGGCATGTTTGAGCTCGGGCTGATGCGATACCGGATCGCAACTGTCGCTGGTCAGCGCATTGATGCCTAGTCCGCTGATATAGTTGCTGCCCCAGTGCATGGGTAAAAATAATTGCCCGGCCCGCATCTCCTCGCTCGCTTCCACCGGAATCAGCATAGTTCCGCGCCGGCTTTTTATGCGCACCAGATCGCCCGGGATCAGACTGCGCCGCGCCATATCGTCGGCATTCATGGCCAAAGCCGGCGTCTCGACATGACTGAACAGCTGCGCCACCATCCCGGTGCGACTCATGCCGTGCCATTGGTCGCGCAGACGGCCCGTGGTCAAATGCATGGAATACCGCGCGTCGATGGGTTCTGCAGCCGGCAGATAGCGGACGTTGGCAAAACGCGCCCGACCATCGGCGGTAGGGAAAATTCCGTCTTCGTACAAGCGTTCCCTGCCGCCGGCTGCGCCCTCGGGATAAGGCCATTGCTGAGGGCCGATCTCGTCGAGCAGAGCATACGACAAACCGGTAATATCCAGATCGCGCCCACGCGTCGTCGCGCGGTGCTCGTTGAATATCGCTTCAGGATGATTATAAGGGAACAGGGCGTCTGCGGGTTTGCCGATACGCGGTCCCAGACGCTGCGCAAAATCGGTCGCAATACGCCAGTCGGGACGACATTCGCCGGGGGCCGGAATGGCGGAGTGAATGTGCGTTATGCGCCGTTCCGAATTGGTCACCGTACCCTCCTTTTCGCCCCATGCAGCGGCGGGCAAAAGCAGATCGGCATATTCGGCGGTTTCGGTATAGGCATTGACCTCCTGAACGACAACGAAGTCAGCGCGGGACAGCGCCTCGCGCACCAAAACCTGATTCGGCATCGATTGCGCCGGGTTGGTACAGGCTATCCACAGCGCCTTGATTTCGCCGCGCGCCACCGCTTCGAACAAGGCAACGGCGGTTTTGCCCGGATGTGCGGGCACCGACGGCACACCCCATAGTTTTGCCACCTCATCGCGATGCGCGGGATTGGACAGGTCGCGATGCGCCGACAGCAGATTTGCCATGCCGCCGACTTCGCGGCCGCCCATCGCGTTCGGCTGGCCGGTAAGGGAAAATGGTCCCGCTCCCGCACGTCCGATATGTCCGGTAGCGAGGTGCAGATTGATCAAGGCCGTATTCTTGTCGGTCCCGTGACTGGATTGATTCAACCCCTGGCAATACAGTGATAAAGCAGCGGAAGCACTGCCGAACCAGCGTGCCGCCGTAACGATGTCGGCGGCCGGAACGCCACAGATGCCTGCTACCATTTCGGGTGAATATTCGCGCACCGTGGCGCGCAATTGACCGAAACCGCTGGTATGTGCCGCAATATAATGCGGGTCCGTCATTTCTTCCCAGAGCAGGACATGCAGCATGGCGTTGAACAAGGCCACATCGGTGCCAGGCAGGATCGGCAAATGCAGATCCGCTTCGCGCGCCGTATCGGTACGCCGCGGGTCGACCACAATCACCTTGAGCGCGGGATTAAGACGTCGCGCATCTTCGATCCGCCGATATACGATGGGATGGGCATAGGCCGTATTCGAACCGGCAATAAGCAGACAATCCGTACAGGCGATATCGGCGTAACAGGCGGGCGGCGCATCGGCTCCCAGAGTCGCCTTATAACCGCTGACGGCACTGGACATGCACAAGCGCGAATTGGTATCGATATTATTGGTGCCGATCAGGCCTTTGACCAATTTATTGAATACGTAATAATCTTCCGTCAGCAACTGCCCGGAAATATAGAAGGCAACGGCATCGGGCCCATGCTCGCGAATAATGCCGGCGAATTTTTCGGCCGCGTAATCCAGGGCATCGTCCCAGCTACTGCGCTGACGAGCCTGGTTGCGTACCGTGCGCAATTGCGGATACAGCGCGCGAGCTTCCCTGCGCTGCGCCGCCAGATGCAGCGTAGCGCCCTTGGTGCATAAACGGCCAAAATTTGCGGGGTGTCCGGGATTACCGTGTACGCCGGTGATTTCGGCGCCATCGGTTTCGATCATTACGCCGCAACCAACGCCGCAATACGCGCAAGTTGAAGTTACAGTAGTGGCAGAATTTACAATAGTCATGACTGACCATTAGCAATATGCATACCACGAAAATTATCTATTTATATTTCAACTGGTTAATTAAAAAACTATCGATTAATTCAGGATTTTCGCCACTTATTGGTGCGAAACTGGAAATTATCGCACCAATAAGTGGCCCTGCAGTTCTCGAGACAAATCAGAACGGCCGGCGCGGCGCCGGTATCGAACCCGGCTGCGCATGCCTGCGCTCAAAACCGTAGCCGAAACCGCGATTGTGTCCCGGCGGCAAATTGCGATGCGGAACAAATGCCTTGGCGCCCGGATTGACCCGCGGGGGAAGCCTGCTGGATTGGGGATAGGATCGCGCATTTTGTCCATTGAACGCCAGCAACGTATAATTCCAAGATATGCCGTGTTGCGGTCGCGAGGGATCGGCTTGCGCCCGTGCCGGGGCAATAAACATAAGGAAAATCAGGAGTACTGTTACCCTGGGATACGTCATGATGTCGCCTTCCATCCTCCGCCAGCCGTCAGCTTGAATATCGTACATGATAAGGGCGGGACGATACCCTATCATTTCCCGGATGCAGCGAAATGTTACAATATGTTACAATGCCAGTGTATGACCCGATTTACCGCCGGTTTTTTCGTATACCTGCACTCCTTCAAGCCGCATGCCGCGATCAACCGCCTTGCACATATCGTAAATCGTCAGCAGACAGATATTCACCGCCATCAAGGCTTCCATTTCGACACCGGTTCGTCCGATAGTTTCAATAACCGCTTCGACTTCGACAGCGGAAATTTCTTCCAGCAATTCGAACGCGATCCCGATTTTCGTCAGCGCCAGCGGATGGCACAAGGGAATCAGGTCGGCGGTCCGTTTCGCTCCCTGTATTCCGGCTATCCGCGCCACTCCCAGAACATCGCCTTTTTTCGCATCGCCCATGCGTATCATGCGCAAGGTATCGGGCTGCATCAGGATGCGCCCTCTGGCCACTGCCCGCCGTCTGGTCTCTGCCTTATCGCCGACATCCACCATTTGCGCCGCGCCCTGCCTGTCAAAATGCGTCAACTTCATCCTGTGCATACTCCCTTATCCATCGGTTTAAAAGATCGTCAGATTTTGCTGTTATTGCCGCGACAACCCT
The DNA here is from genome assembly GCA_021795395.1 of Pseudomonadota bacterium. Taxonomy (GTDB): domain Bacteria; phylum Pseudomonadota; class Gammaproteobacteria; order Burkholderiales; family Sulfuriferulaceae; genus Sulfuriferula. Next base: position 134,339 of record JAJYPN010000001.1, read on the forward strand.
GATATCAATTCAGTTTCCGAAGCCTGTTTGCTAAAAAATTCCATAGCCCTCTTGGATTCAGACCATTTTTGCTCTATGCTCTAGGGTACTGGATCGAGTGTGACACACTCAATTCAAAAAAAACAAGTTCTGCCTTGGCAAGAACTTAAATAAAAAGGAGGATGACATGTGTACACGCACGTCATTGATAGTTATCGTCAGCGTGATCGGCGGCTTGAGCCTGAATGCAGCCAATGCAGCCAATGCAGCCAATGCAGGTAGGGTCGCGCCTGTCACCGGCAAGCAGCTCGCCTTTGATAGCGCCAAGGGTAACTGCCTGTCGTGCCACGCCATGCCGACGATACCCGATGCCGAAGCTGCCGGTACGGTGGGTCCTCCTCTCATTGCCATGCAGGTGCGCTACCCGGACAAAGCGCAATTGCGCGCGGAAATCTGGAATGCCATGGTATCCAATCCAGATACCGTCATGCCCCCGTTTGGCAAAAACAAGATATTGACCGAACAGGAAATCGATAAAATCACCGATTTCGTCTACGGTCTCTAATCAGGCAATTTAATACATAATTATCAGGAGATCCGCATGAATTTGTTACGTCGTTATATTTTGAAAAGCGCGGGCGCAGCAGGCGCTCTGGCAATCACCAGCGGCTTGCTGGGCACGGGGAACGCCTACGCGGCATACAACACCGCTGCGTTCAGCGCCAAAACGATCGCCGATGCGCTCAAAGGCCTGGGGGCGGAATCCGCTACCGCAAGCCACGACATAATCGTCAAGGCGCCGGATATTGCGGAAAACGGCTCGGTCGTGCCGGTAGAAGTCACCAGTAACATCGCCAATACCACCAACATCGCCATACTGGCGGAAAAAAACCCCAATCCCCTGATAGCCAGCTTCAATCTGAGCAATGGAACACAAGGGTTTATTGCCACCCGGATCAAAATGGCCAAAACCGCCAATGTTCGCGCCGTCGTAACTGCCGATGGTAAAAAATATACCGCGGTCAAGGAAGTAAAAGTAACCATAGGTGGCTGTGGCGGTTAAACCGTTCGCCCGATAATTTACCCTCTTTATACATTGCACATAAAGGAATACCCATGCCAGAACCTATGAAAATGCGCGCCACCATGGCCGGCGATATCGCCGACATTAAAGTCCTGATGAATCATCCGATGGAAACAGGGTTGCGCAAGGACGCCAAAACCGGACAAATAATACCGGCGCATTTCATCAATGAAGTCACCGCCAAAATCAATGATGTCGTCGTCCTGCAAGCCGACTGGAGCAGCGCCGTTTCCAAGAACCCCTACCTGAATTTCAAGGTCAAGGGACCAAAAGCCGGTGACAAGGTCAACGTCAGCTGGAAAGACAACATGGGCGCAACCAATTCCGTCGACGGAGTGATCAGCTGATTTCGAACCTGCGCAGCGCGATGGGCGGCCGCGGCTTGCAGTGGATGACAACATTGCAAATATTGGTATCGCTCGGCATCGGCCTGGCAAGCACAGCCGGTTTTGCTACGCCCGTGCAGGACAGACAGAATCTGCTTGATTATTTCGCCGGCAAGTTTCCGGCTATCCCGCCGGGCAACTATGTCTACGGCTCGCTGGCGTTTGACCCGGATTCCATGGCGCAATATAAAAGCATCATGGATTTTCCGCCATTCGGTTCGGTTATCGATCAAGCGCAGCAAATGTGGAATACGCCATTCAAAAACGGAAAAACGTACGCCGGCTGCTTTCCTGACGGCGGCAAAAACGTAGCGGGCAATTATCCCTATTTTGACGTTCGCAGCAATAAGGTCGTGACCTTCGAAATGGCTCTCAATGCGTGCCGCACGGCAAACGGCGAGCCGGCCTATGCTTACGGTGACCCGGCGACGCTGGGCAAACTCACCGCCTACGCGCGTACATTGTCGGATGGCATGCTGATGAATGTCAAAGTCGATGGAGCCGCCGCAGAAGCGGCCTTTAATGCCGGCAAAAGATTGTTTTACGCACGGCGCGGGCAGTTGGGGTTTTCCTGCGCCAGCTGTCATGTAATGGAAGCAGGCGCGCGATACCGCTCCGAAATACTGTCTCCCGTGCTCGGCCAGGCCACGCACTGGCCGGTTTTCCGCGGCGGCGGCGATACTCCGGTCACTTTGCAGGCGCGTTTCGCCGGCTGCGACAAGATGTTGCGCGCCCAACCGTTTGCGCTTGGCAGTACCGAATACAATGACCTGGAATATTTTTATTCGTATATCAGCAACGGACTGCCGTTAAAAGCCTCGGTTTTTCGCAAATAAGCTGGAAGTAAAGAAGCCCGAACGACAAGGCTCCTAATATTAATGAGGAACGACACACCATGATGAATCGCCGTGAATTTCTGCAATTACTCGCCGTAGCCGCCGCATCCGGCATGGCTATCGACAGCAAACAGGTGCTCGCGGGCAATGCGCCGTCAAACTTTTACGATGTGCCGAAATTCGGCAATGTATCGTTGTTGCATATGACGGATTGCCATGCCCAGCTATTACCAATTTATTTCCGCGAGCCCAATGTCAATATCGGCGTAGGCGAAGCCGTCGGAAGACCGCCGCATCTGGTCGGCGAATATCTGCTGAAATATTATGGCATACGCCCCGGCACCAGAGAGGCTTACGCCTTTACCTATCTCGATTTCCAGGCTGCGGCGCACACTTACGGCAAGGTCGGCGGTTTTGCCCATCTCAAAACACTGGTCGACAATCTGCGCGGCTCGCGTCCCGGTTCGCTGCTGCTGGACGGCGGCGACACCTGGCAGGGATCGGCGACGGCTTTATGGACCAAAGCGCAGGACATGGTCGATGCAAGCAAACTGCTCGGCGTCGATGTGATGACCGGTCACTGGGAATTCACGTACGGCGCGGATCGCGTCAAACATGTCGTCGACAACGATTTCAAGGACAAAATTGACTTCGTCGCACAGAACATCACGACCAGCGATTTCGGCGACCCCGTTTTCAAACCCTATGTCATGAAAGTCATCAACGGCGTACACGTCGCCGTCATCGGCCAGTCGTTCCCATACACGCCGATCTCGAACCCGCGTTACATGGTCGCAGACTGGACCTTCGGCATCCAGGAAGACAACATGCAGAAAACCGTCGACGACGCGCGAGCCAAAGGCGCGCAGGTGGTTGTTCTGCTGTCGCATAACGGCATGGACGTAGACATCAAGATGGCCAGCCGGGTAACCGGCATAGACGCCATTTTCGGCGGCCACACGCACGACGGCGTACCGCAGCCGTATCAGGTCAAAAACGCCAAAGGCACGACCCTGGTGACCAACGCCGGTTCCAACGGCAAATTCCTCGGCGTGATGGATTTCGACGTCAGAAACGGCAAAATCGCCGCCTGGCATTATCGCCTGCTGCCGATCTTCTCCAATCTGCTTCCTGCCGATCAGGCGATGACGGCATACATCGACAAGGTACGCGCGCCTTTTGCCGACAAGCTCAACGAAAAACTTGCCGTGACCGAAGAAGTGCTATATCGCCGGGGCAATTTCAACGGCACCTTCGACCAGCTGATCCTCGATGCGATAATGAAGGTCAAGGATGCCGAAGTCGGCTTTTCGCCCGGCTTCCGCTGGGGCACCAGCTTATTGTCGGGCGACGTCATCACCATGGACAGGCTGATGGATCAGACTGCAATCACCTACCCTGCCACCACGCTCAACGAAATGACCGGAGCGACGATCAAGAGCATCATGGAAGACGTCTGCGACAACCTGTTCAATAGCGATCCCTACTACCAGCAAGGCGGCGATATGGTTCGGGTAGGCGGAATCCAATACACCGTCAGCCCCAACAACAAGATCGGCAACCGTATCAGCAACATGACGCTCAAAGGCAAACCGGTGGACGCCAGCCGCACCTATAAGGTCGCCGGGTGGGCACCGGTGAACGAAGGCGTCACAGGCACGCCCATCTGGGACGTAGTGGCCGAGTATCTGCGCGATATCAAAGTCGTCAAGCCGCAACCCCTGATCATGCCGAAAATTACCGGCATCGGCAATAATCCGGGATATGCGGCCTGATTTCAGCGCATATGCAAGCAAAAGGGGCCGCAATATGCGGCCCCTTTTGCTTATAAGATGTATTTATTACGTTTCCACGCTAAAATGCGGTTTATTCGTTCATCAATTAATCGTCATCATGAAAAGTAGCGAAATCCGCCAGCGTTTCCTCGATTTTTTTGCCCGTCACGGGCATAGCCCCATTGCCTCCAGTTCATTGATTCCGAATAACGATCCAACCCTGTTATTCACCAATGCGGGAATGGTGCAGTTCAAGGACGTTTTCCTGGGGCGGGAATCGCGTTCCTACGTACGCGCCGCCAGTTCGCAGCGTTGCGTGCGCGCCGGCGGCAAACACAACGACCTGGAAAATGTCGGTTATACGGCGCGTCATCATACTTTTTTTGAAATGCTGGGCAATTTCAGTTTCGGCGATTATTTCAAGACTGACGCCATTCGTTTTGCGTGGGAGTTCCTGACTCAAGAAGTTAGTATTCCTGCAGAAAAATTATGGGTCACGGTGTACCACACCGACGACGAAGCGTACAAAATCTGGACGCAGGATATCGGTCTCGCGCCGGATCGGGTCATACGCATCGGCGATAAGGCGAGCGGCGGTTCCGACAATTTCTGGCAGATGGGCGATACAGGCCCCTGCGGGCCATGCACCGAGATTTTCTACGACCACGGCGCCGAAATTGCCGGTGGCCTGCCGGGTTCGGCGGACGAAGACGGCGACCGTTATATAGAAATCTGGAATCTGGTGTTCATGCAATTCAACCGCGACGAAAACGGCGTACTGCATCCGCTGCCCAAACCTTCGGTCGATACCGGCATGGGGCTGGAACGCATTTCAGCTGTGTTGCAAAAAGTTCACGGCAATTACGAAATCGACGTATTCGTTGCGCTGATCGCCGCCGCCGCTCGCGTCACCGACACGACCGATCTGGGCAATAATTCGCTGAAAGTCATCGCCGACCATATCCGCGCCTGCGCTTTCCTCATTACCGACGGCGTCATTCCCGGCAATGAAGGCCGCGGCTATGTGCTGCGACGCATCATACGGCGGGCGATACGCCACGGCTACAAGCTGGAACAAAAACAGCCTTTTTTTTACCGTCTGGTCGCCGATCTGGTAGAGATCATGGGTACGGCTTATCCCGAATTGGCAGCCGCACAGCTCCGTGTGGCTCAAACCTTAAAACAGGAAGAAGAACGGTTTGCCGAAACGCTGGAATTCGGCATGACGGTACTTGAACACGCCATGGCTGCCGACGCAACCGTGCTGAATGGCGACATTGCATTCAAGCTGTACGACACCTACGGCTTCCCAGTCGATTTAACGGCAGACATCGGCCGTGAGCGCGGCTTTGACGTCGATATGGCAGGTTTCGACCGGGCGATGGAAGCGCAGCGGCAGCGCGCACGCAGCGCCAGCAAATTCACCATGAGCGCAAATCTGGCGTATCAGGGCTCGGCCACGCAATTTCAAGGTTATGACCAATTAAGCAGCGATGCGGGCATCATGGCGCTTTACCAGAACGGCACGCCGGTCGATAGCGTAACTGCCGGCGACAATGCCGTTATCGTCCTCGACCAGACTCCATTTTATCCGGAATCAGGCGGCCAGGTCGGCGATCGCGGCGTATTACAGAGCGGAAATACGCTGTTTGAAGTTCAGGATACGCAAAAAATTCAAGCCGAAGTATATGGCCATAGCGGCGTATTGCGCAGCGGGAAACTTGCTGTCGGCGATCGCGTACATGCCATCGTCGATGCCGAAAACCGGGCGCGCACGGCGGCCAACCATTCCGCTACGCATTTGCTGCATGCCGCCTTACGCAGCGTGCTCGGCCTCCATGTCACGCAAAAAGGCTCGCTGGTCGACGCTGATAAAACGCGCTTCGACTTTGCCCATAACGAGGCGGTCAGCCCGGAACAAATATTGCAGATAGAAAATTTGGTCAACGCCGAAATTCGCCGGAACGTCGCTGTGGCGACCGACCTCATGAGTTATGACGACGCGATCGTGCATGGCGCCATGGCGCTCTTCGGCGAAAAATACGGCGATCAGGTACGCGTTATCGGCATGGGCGGTTTTTCCACCGAACTATGCGGCGGTACGCACGTGCCGCGTACCGGCGATCTGGGATTGTTCAAAATTGTTGCCGAATCCGGCGTTGCCGCCGGCATACGCAGAATAGAAGCCGTAACTGGCGCCAAAGCTCTTGCTTTTGTGCAGGCGCAACAGCGCCAGCTTCAGGAACTGGCGGTTTTATTGAAAACGCCCGGCGCAGACTTGCCGCAAAAAATAGAACATATCCTGGACAGCATTAAAAGCGTGGAAAAGGAGCGAGACAAGCTGCAATCCAGACTGCTCGTGTTTCAGCTGGAAAATCTTGCCATGCGGGCCACTTTGATAGGAAAGACACAGGTGCTCGCAGTACAGCTCGAAGACGCGGACAACAAGCTATTGCGAGCAGCGCTGGATCAATTAAAAACTAAATTCGGTTCCTGTGTAATTGTCCTGGCAAGCACGCAAGGCGGAAAAATAAATATAGTGGTCGGCCTCTCTGCCGATCTGACCGGGCGACTGAAAGCGGGCGATCTGGCCAATTTCGTGGCTTTGCAAATAAACGGAAAAGGCGGCGGCCGAGCGGATATGGCCCAGGCCGGCGGCAGCGATCTGGCTGCGTTACCTGCTGCTCTGACTTCCGTAGCGCAATGGGTGAGACAGCGGCTATAACGTTAAATAAACAACCAGGGAAATACCGGAATGGTCCATCGCAAACGGCACGTAAATTAAAATAAATCTGATGAAATCCGGCAGGATTTAATGGCTATCGTGGACTCGATGCACATCAACCAAAGTCGGATGCGTCAACAGGGGAGGGGGAAATGTTTGATAAATGGCTGCCTTTTAATACCAACAAATCCAGGTTTGATCCATTTGCAAATCGAAAATCCGTTACACAATGGTTGAGCGAACTGTCTGCCATCGATATCGGCGCTACGCTTGAACAGCTAATCTCTGCGCTACAAAATCTGCGCAAGCAAAAAGGTCAAATGGCCGAATCCGACCGTCTTGAAGTCATCATGGCGATAGACGATTATGCGCAACCTCTATTGCAGACACTGTGTGCGCAATATTTGCGTAATACGCGCATGTCTTCCGCCATGGCAAGCAAGCTCTGGCGCAGTATTTATACGTATTACAACGAATCGAGCCATGCTTGCCAGTCAGCCGTCGCCCCGCAGTGTGCCGACGGCATTCTCAGCAAACCTGACGTAGCATTACAGCAAACCAGCTTGCGCGCACTGCACAATCTGGGGAACCTGTTCAAATGGCGTTTCATTCATTACGATCTGCCTGACGAAACACTCTGGCAGATGTTGCATGATACCTATCGATATGCTGAAGAAGCCGGCTTCGAGAACGAATTGATCCCACTATACGGCAGCGGGTCCAGATGCTCCAACCAATATCTGCGGGTTATATTATTGAGTCAGATTCATGCCAGTTCATTACTGGCAAAGCAAATCGAAATGGCGGATATCTGGATACAGAAATGGGTACATCTGGTCGAAATAGAAAAGGAACCCGTTCCGGGCCGTCATCATTTCTGCGTAGATTTATCCAGGCCGGCAGGCGTGGAACGCGTTACCGAACAGACATATACCCGTCATTGCCGCGCATGGGATGTCTCGACCCTATTGGCCCAATTGCGGCGAACGCGGGAAGTGATCATCACGTCAAAACCCAATTCCACCACGGAATCCGATGCCCGTTTACCGGAATATCTGAAAATGCTGGCGTATGCCGAATTGCAGTGGACACCGGGCAACCTGGGTAAATTACGTAAAAACCCGCGCGTCGCGGCAAACCGGATTCTAAATGTCATACATGGTTTTTATATCCTTTGCACGGCCCTCAAAACCGATGACGCAAGAAACGATGAGGGCCCAATATACGATTCGAGTATCCGTTATGACGAAATGATCGATATCCAGTTATACGGATTCGTCACCGAGGCCACGCGCAATCGTCAACAATCGGGGTTTCGTGCGCCGAAAAAGACGAATTTGCCCTTCGAAAACTGGGTGGCGGAAAATGAAAGTCAAAAGGGCTATTTAGCCTGCAGCCCGCCTTCAGAAAACAATTGGTTGCGGCTGGGCTGCCTGGCGGGAGTACGGGAAGATCAGGAACGATGGAAAATAGCGGTAGTTCGCCGCCTCTTGCGAGACCAGGAGAATAATACGCACGTCGGCATGGAGCTTCTGACGCAAACACCCGTACTGTTGACGCTGCAGCCGCTGCAATCGCAGGGAGGCGCGGCGGATACGCCGCCGCCGGACAACGGTTCGATCATGGCAATCATGATCAGTATGCCGCGTAACGGACATTTCTCGCTGATTATGGACAGCGTACAATACACTCGTGAACGGCAATTCAAACTATCGCTGGATCAACAAAATCTGCTCGTCAGCCTGGATCGAATATTGGAAAAAGGCGACACCTGGATCCTGGCAGGGGCTTTGATCGTAGCCTGAGCGGGCCGTTTCCGGCTTCAATGGCTGCGGCTTCGGCCCTGCAACCGTCCGATCAAGCGGTCAACCGCGCGCTCGGTCAAGGAAGTGGTTTTTATCACTCGCGCGTCACCGCTGCGCAAGCGCGCAGCGAGCCTGGGCAAGGCGATAGTAATCGCGTTCAGTCCCTGATTATTGGTAAACAGATAAACGCCGCGCAATGAACTGACCCACGACAAACGCGCCGGATGGCTACCGCCACCGGCATCGGCGAATTCCAGCCACATGCCTTTTTTAAGCGCGCGCGCCTGTTCGGTAAATTCATCTTCGTCCAGCGATTCCACCGGATCGGTTGCAAAATCGAAATGCTCGGTTACTTCATCGATCGTCTCGATAACGGGTACTGCCTGCGCCGAAGTCGAATCGAGCGCGGAAGCGTACGCTTCGGCATCGGCGCCTTGCAATGTTGCCTGCGATTGCAGGCCGGCTTTGACCGCTACCGCATGACACGACACCAGCCCGGCAAAAATAACTTCTCGTTGAGCGGAATCGAACTGGATCAAATTCATGCCGTCGCGTAATTGCTTCAACAAATCCGGCAACATGGAAACCAGGCCCAGACGATCCTCGGTATTCAGCTTGGGAGTAACGCTCCATAGCAGATCGCGCATGGTTTTCAAAGAACCTTGCCAGGCAACGCCATGCTCGCCTTCATGCAGATAGACATGCAACAGGACACGCTGCCAGGTATTCCTGACAAACTGCACGATCAAATCCGGATAAAGCGGTTCTGCGCGACCGGAAATATCAGCATCGCCGTTTTCGCTGCATACGCGATTAATGATGTCCTGCACGACAGCAACAGCCTCCTGCATGCGTTCCGTCTGTTCCAGTGCTTGCGCGGTTTCGTTCGCCGCGAGTTGCGCTTCGGTTTCATGAGCCGCGACAAAAGCTTCCAGATCCTGCAGCAGTTTTTCAAATACGCTGGCATCTTCCGTGAAATCATTGATTACGGTTTGTACGATAGCGCTCAATTTGGCGTACAGCGCCGCATTGTAAGCGCCGGTTTCCGTCCAGCCTACCGAAGCGCTTGCCATTTCATCGAGCAAACGGCGCGCCGGATGCGCTTTTTTGGAAAAAAACTGGCGGTCGAGCATCGCGATTTTCAATACGGGAATCTGCAAACGACCGATCAGGGCTTTTAATGCCGCGGGAATATTTTCGTCGTCGAACACATAATCGAACAACATGGCGACGATGTCGATCACGAAATCGTCAGTTCGGCTCGTTGCCTGCACCAGACCGGCATCGCGGATATCACGCAGGACATTGGTGGTACCCGCCTGAATGACGGCAGGGTCCAGATTAAAGCCGGTAGTCGCGGCGTACTGTCCGCGCTGCAATAGCGTCAATGCTGCAATCTGGTTAGCCGTCACTTGCGCCGATACCTGTTGCGGAGGGTTGGCCTGCACAGCAGCTCCGGCGGCAGTCCCGTAGCCGGACGGCGCTTGGCTAAGCTGCTGGCTCAGCAATTGCTGCAAAAACGCGAATACATCGACTTTATCCGTGTTTCCCGCAGCTTCGCCGGCGGCCGACGAGGTAAATCCGTCCGTTGCCGCAGCCTGATTTTTTGTGACGATGCGCTGACGGTCGCGCGTTCCGCTCATGCCTACCTTGATCGACGGCAATATGCCTTTTTCCACCAGAAACTGATTGATCGTCTGATACGTTTTGGGCAAAACAGGACCGATATGCATATCGAAATGATGCAGCAATATCAGCCTGACACGGGAATTCGTTTCCAATTCCTTACTGGCAGCGAGAAACGCCTCGCATAAATATTTGGGCGCAAAAGGATTCGCCGCATTTCTGTCCGGCGGAATCCGTAACAGCGCTGCGATGCGCTGTTCCAGCGCCGCCAGTTCCTCTACCGCGTTCATCTGCATGCGCGTAGCCGATTTGCTGAGCGCCAGCGATTCTTCGAAAGCCGCTTCGTCGACCAGCGACAGATCCAGGTCGGAAGTGATCTCGGCGGACGCGGTCGCAGTATTCCGATTGCCGCGCAACTCCGCTTCCACCGCGACGATAAAATGCTTGCGCAAGCCGGCATTCAACGATTCGTTGCGGTTACGCAACAAACCCTGCGCCTGATAATATAAATTTCTATTTTCGAGTATCGGGGAATTTTCTGCCAGATCGATCAAATCGTTCTCGACCTGTACCCTTTTTTCGCTCCAGACCTGGTCGACCGCTTTCATCAGCCGGTCCCGGCATTCCTTAAGCAGCAGGTTGACTTCACCGGAGCTCAACAATTGTCTGGGTTTATCGAATTGCGATAAATTCACCACATTGCGTTGCCTGTTTTCCATTATGCCGCTCTCCTCGCCCGTTCCGCAGACAACCCTGTTCCGGGATACTGCCGGAAATACGTGAACAGCCGGCAACCGTATTTTTGCAAGCGTTCAGATTTCATTTTAGACCATAACGGTGTTATTAATAGTTTATCTTCAGATGTTTTTTTTGTTGCAGAAAAGATTATCTGATGCGAGAACAATCGAAAACATGCCGACAACGAACGAACCGATTGGAGCGGGTGATGGGGATCGAACCCACGTCTAGAGCTTGGGAAGCTTTCGTTCTACCATTGAACTACACCCGCTGTGGTAAAATCAACTTCTTATCATACTCGAATCTGCGAGGAAATTGAAGGTGATCGAACTGACCATTAACGGCGCGCGCAAACAACTGCATCAGTCCGCAACCGTCGCCGACCTCATTATCGAACTCGACATTGCCGGCAAAAGACTGGCCATAGAACGCAATGGCGACATCGTTCCGCGCAGCGCTTATCCGGCAACGCGGCTGCATGCCGACGACAAGCTGGAAATCGTCGTCGCCGTCGGCGGCGGCTAGGCACCGCTCTTTTACTATTTCATCGGACACACTTAACTTATGGACGAATTGATCATAGCCGGCAAAACCTATCGGTCGCGCTTATTGGTAGGCACCGGCAAATATCGCGATTTCGAGCAGACGCGACTGGCGGTCGAAGCGAGCGGCGCGGAAATCGTCACCGTCGCGATACGCCGCACCAATCTCGGCCAGGACGCCGGACAGCCGAATCTGCTCGACAGCTTGCCGCCGGCGAAATATACCTATCTGCCCAATACGGCGGGTTGTTACACCGCCGACGACGCGGTGCGAACCCTGCGCCTGGCGCGCGAATTGCTGGACGGCCACGATCTGGTCAAGCTCGAAGTGCTGGGCGACCCGAAAAGTCTGTATCCCAACGTGATAGAAACGATCAAGGCGGCTGAAATTCTGATCCGGGAAGGCTTCAAGGTCATGGTGTACACTTCCGACGATCCCATCGTCGCCCGGCAATTCGCAGCGATGGGCTGCGTTGCCGTCATGCCACTGGCGTCGCTGATCGGCTCGGGGATGGGCATACTCAATCCGTGGAATCTGCAGATCATCATTAACGAATTGCAGGTGCCCGTCATCGTCGATGCGGGAGTAGGCACCGCCAGCGATGCCGCCATCGCGATGGAACTCGGCTGCGCGGGCGTCCTCATGAATACGGCGATTGCCGGCGCGGAGCATCCGGTAATGATGGCAGGCGCGATGCAAAAAGCCGTACAGGCCGGTCGCGAGGCGTTTCTGGCGGGTCGCATGCCCAAAAAGATCTATACGGCCAGCCCTTCTTCGCCCGTCGCCGGCGTCATCGGCAGCCGATGAACGACAAAGCCGGTCTGATCGGTCGTCCCATCCGCAGTTTCGTGCTGCGCCGCGGCCATATGTCGGTCGCGCAGCATCGGGCGCAGGAAGAATTGCAGAGCGTGTACGGTGTTCCGTATAGTGACCGGATGCTGGATTTGGAGACGGTGTTCGGCCGCGCCGCGCCGAAAATCCTGGAAATCGGTTTCGGTATGGGCGATGCCACTGCCAGCATCGCCGCAGCGCATCCGCACATCGATTATCTGGGTGTCGAAGTCCACGACCCCGGCGTCGGCAGCCTGCTCAAACAGATCAAACAACGCGAGCTCGACAATGTCCGCATCATCCAGCACGACGCCGTCGAGGTGTTGCAGCACATGATCGCGGACAACAGCCTGAACGGAGCACATATTTTTTTCCCCGATCCCTGGCATAAGTCCCGGCACCATAAACGCCGCCTGATCCAAACCGCGTTTACCGCGCTGCTCGCCAGCAAGCTCGTACCCGGCGGCTATCTGCATTGCGCTACCGACTGGGAAGATTACGCGGTACAGATCCTGCGCGTACTCTCGGAGCAGGAAACGCTCGCCAACACCGCGTCCGATTACGCGCCGCGCCCGGACTATCGGCCGCTAACCAAATTCGAGCAACGCGGCATGCGTCTGGGTCACGGAATTTGGGACATCGTATTCGAGAAAAAAACGCCGAACCGTAACCCGGGCTGAAATCGTTCTGCAATTTTTACACCTCTTGACAGATAAGCACACCGTTGCTGCAAAACAACGTGCAGCACGCAATCCGGTTGAATGCGTCCGGTACCGGAAGTTCGATAGCAATACCGCCATTTCGGCCTGTACATACTATCGTCATATTAGGCTGTCATAATTCCGACATCGATGGTTACGCCATCCATTCCCCAAACATTTGATCGTCTGCAATTCATGCCCTCATTCAACCTTGCCGCGTCGCAGCCTGAGAGCTCGATCCTGCTGATCGAAGACGATCCCATGATCGGCCTCAGTCTGACGCGTGCGCTAAACGATACGGGCATGCCGGTCGAATGGGTACGAGACGGGCTGGAAGGCGAGCGCGCGATCGCCACGCAGCGATATCAGCTGATACTGCTCGATTTGGGGCTACCGAACAAATCCGGGCTGGACATTCTGAAGGCGCTGCGCGAACGTGGCGACGCCACACCCTTGCTTGTTATCACTGCACGGGACGAGGTCGACGACAAGGTGGCCGGGCTGGAATCCGGTGCCGACGATTACCTGGTAAAACCGTTCGGATTCAATGAGCTGATGGCCAGGGTACGAGCCATTTTGCGCCGTACCGACGAGCAGAATCCAATCGTCATCGGCAACGGCGAAATTTCCCTGATGCTGGCGACGCACGAAGCGAGCTATCGCGGGAAAACCTTGCCGCTGCCGGCTCGCGAATTTGCCCTGCTCTATATTCTGCTCGACAGTCCCGGCACGGTTTTTTCCCGCGAACAGATAGAAACCCGGCTTTATGAATGGAGCCGCGAAGTCGGCAATAATGCGGTGGATGTGCTGATCCATTATTTACGCAAAAAATTCGATAACGAAATCATCCGCAACGTGCGCGGCATAGGCTGGATGGTGGTCAAACATCCCGATGCGACACGCTCATGAGATCGCTCAAACGGCAACTCATACTCTGGCTGGTCGGACTGCTGACGCTGGTCGGCGGCATTACCGGCGGCATTTCGTTTTATCTTGCCCTGAAAGAAGCCGATACGCTGCTCGACCATCAATTGGTCGAGATCGCCCGCAGCGTAGACGAAGGCTCGCAGTTGCAGTCAATGCGAGCCCGGTTTCGCAAGGAAAGCTCCAGGGAACAAGCGCGCGATTTCGTGATTCAGGTAAAACTCGGGCTCAACGCCGTCCGCTCCTCGCGCCCCGGCTTTCAATTGCCGCTGGCGACGCGATCCGGCTTTACCAATCTGCTGCTGCCCGATGCGGACAGCAATGCGCGCTGGCGGGCGTATACGATGATCCATCCCGATCGCATCGTACAGGTTTCGCAAAATTCGGCGGTCCGGCTCGAAATCGCCACCAATTCTGCGATGCGCGTCTTGCTGCCGATCGCCACGCTGATTCCGTTGTCGTGGCTGCTGATCGGGCTGGTGGTCAGCCGGCTGCTCAAACCGCTGAAACTGGTGACGGAAGCCGCTGCCCGGCGCGAGCTGAGCAATCTCGAACCGCTCGTCGTCGGCAATGTACCGGTCGAAGTCGTGCCGCTGGTCCATGCCATGAATACGCTGGTATCTCGACTGAGCCGGGCGCTCTCGGCGCAGCGCCAGTTTTTATCGGATGCGGCGCACGAATTGCGCACGCCGCTGGCGGCGCTGCAATTGCAGATCGACAATCTGCCGCGGAGTTCGTCGCATGCCGAATTCGGTACGCGGATCGAAGAAATGCAACGCGGCGTATCGCGCGCCGCGCATCTGGTCGCTCAACTGCTGCACATCGCCCGCTATGAAGCACATCCTCACGCCATCGACCAAAGCGCTACGGACCTGAATGCCGTCGTCAAAACCATGATCGCCGATTTTATTCCCCTGGCCGATTGCCGGCGGATCGATCTCGGTCTGACCCAGAACGATGCGGCGATCATTTTTACAAACGCCGGCGATCTGCGCATATTGCTCGGCAATCTGCTCGACAACGCCATACGCTACACGCCGCAGGGAGGACGCGTCGATATCAGGATCGCCAACGAAAACGATTACGTCCGGGTCGAAATCGCCGACTCGGGCCCGGGTATACCGGAAGCGATGTTACCGCGGGTATTCGACCGTTTTTTTCGCGCCGCCGGACAGGACACCGAAGGGAGCGGCATCGGACTTTCCATCGTGCAGGCCATCGCCGAGCGCGAATCGGCGATAGTGACTCTCGCCAACCGGATCGGTAACGCCGGTCTGATCGCCATCGTCCGCTTCCAGTCATGCGCGCTCACGCCTAACGTGCAATGACAACCGGAATTTCGCACCATGCTGTCATTAAACTGCAACAATAATTTCACCGAACGCTAATTCTCCTCGTGTAAAGTGCTTCATTCAAAGAGGTTAACCGACTTGCCGGCAGCTTTGCAGTGCATATCAGCAGCTTGAGAGATCCCAGTCCATCTGGCCCCGGTGACCACGCCCGACTTTATCAAACCCTGGATACGCGACATCCCATCATTATGACCATCACTCATTTAATCAGCCTCGCAAACGATTCCGGCGGCACGCTTTACCTGATGCTCGTGCTGCTGCTCATCGCCCTCACCGTCATCATCGAACGTACCCGTTTTCTTGCCAACATGCAGCATGGCGGAGCCAGACTGATCGCGCTGCTCGCTCAGCAGGAAGGCCGGCTCGATGCCTTTTCCATGCCTGAGTCGTTATCCAGCCTGCCGCATGCCGGATTATTCGATATCATACGCCGCGAAGGCAACCGCATCGATCGCGTAACGCTGGACCAGCATCTGGAAGAAGTCATCATGCACGAAGTGCCCTTGCTCGATCGCTCCCTGTGGATGCTGGACACAGTGATTACGCTGGCGCCGCTACTGGGTTTGTTCGGCACCATTATCGGCATGTTCAATGCCTTTCACGTATTGGGCGACATTCAGAACAACCCCGCGCAAATTACCGGCGGCATCGCCGAAGCCCTGATCGCCACGGCGTCCGGCCTGTTTATAGCGATGATCGGTCTGGTCGCCTACAATGCGCTCAATACGCGGGTACGGACGGTACTGCATCAGTTGGAAACTCTCAAGCTGATGCTGATCAATCGGTGCAGCCAGTTGAATCCCGCCATTGCTGGCGGCCACAATCCAGTCGGCCTGGTCCGCAGTCCGGTGCGAGCCTGATATGCGTTATCTCGAAACCAGAAAAGCCCGGATAGAAATCATACCGATGATCGATATCATGCTGTTTTTGCTTATCTTCTTTGTCATGCTGACCTTGCGCATGATTCCGGCCTCGGGCCACCTGACCAAACTGCCCACCAGCTCTACCGCCGTCACCATACCCCCGCCCAAACTGCTGGTCGAAATCCGCAGCGACGGCAATTTGCTGGTCGAAGGCAAAGTGCTTACTCCGGCGCAATTAACCGCCAGACTGAGACAACGCGACAACAGCAAAACCGCCATTACCATCGCCGGCAATCAGACCGCGTCGCTGCAGCAGGTCATGAACGCCATCGATGCAATCAAGGCGGGCGGCGCAACCGAAATCGGACTGGCTACGCGCAATGCCGGCAGTAAATAATTCCTTGTCCTCGGCAAACACGCTGCCTCGATCGGCGCAAGCGCTGGGTTGGGCTATTGCGCTCGAAATCATGCTGCTGGCCGGCCTCATCGGCATTTTCGCTCATCCCCGGCCTGCGCCCAAGCTATCCGCGCCAGTGGCTCTGACGATAGTCGATACCGTAACGCCCCCTGCGCCCATTCCCCCACCCAAGCCCGTGCCGCCGCAGCCCAGACCCAAGCCGGTGCTCAAGCCCGCCATTACGCCGCACAAAATCCGACCGAAACCGGCGGCTCCGACTCCAGTTCCCATTACGAAGACGGAGACGCTGACTCAGACAGCGAAGCCGACCGCTTTTACGCAACCGGTGGCTGCGCCTGTACCGCCGCCTCCGCCCGATCCCGCGCCCGCCGCTGCCAATAAAGCCGATATCCATGCCGAATATCAGGACAAGGTGCGTGCCGCCGTTCAGGCAGCGGTCTATTATCCGCCGATCGCCGCCGCCATGCATTACAGCGGCCGCGTTCGCGTTGAATTCCGTCTGCTCGACGGAAACCCGACGGATATCCGCGTTGTGACTTCCAGTAACATCGGGCTGCTGGACCGCGCTGCATTGCAGGCCGTGCAAACGGCGCATTACCCTGCGCCGCCGGAAGATCTGCGCGGCAAAGACCAGTTGTTCCAGATCTGGATAGCGCTAACCCTGTCCAATTCCGGCTAATGCCTGTCATGCCGCGCTGGCCGATTTCGTTAGGGACAAGCACCATTGCCGGTTGCGCTCTCGCCATCGTTTGCACTTGCGCTTGCGCACAAACCGCGGCGCCGTCTTACAGCGCCTTCGTTATCCAGGGCGAACGCGGTATCGCCATGGCCCGCGTCATTACCGATGCCGCGTCCTGTCCGATCCTGAATCTTGATCAGGGGAACGTTCCCATGCAACTTCGTGCCGCCGCCGAAACCATTCCGCTCAGAGCGACCCGCTCGGCGCCCGCCGATTCCAAGCCCGCCGCATTTCCCGTACTGACTTGCGAAGCGGTCATACCCGACGGCACCCTCAGCGCTGCGGTTTATGGCCAAGCATTGCCGTTACCGGCCAAAACGGTGCAGCGCATCGTCGTCATAGGCGATACCGGTTGCCGTCTGAAAAAATCCGAGGCGGCCTATCAGGCGTGCAACGATCA
The DNA here is from genome assembly GCA_021795395.1 of Pseudomonadota bacterium. Taxonomy (GTDB): domain Bacteria; phylum Pseudomonadota; class Gammaproteobacteria; order Burkholderiales; family Sulfuriferulaceae; genus Sulfuriferula. The sequence goes on from JAJYPN010000001.1 coordinate 152,064, forward strand.
GCGTCAATATCCGTTTACACGGATCGCCGCCCAGGCAGCAGAATGGAAACCGGATCTGGTGATACACGTAGGCGATTATTTGTACCGCGAAAATCGCTGCCCTGTCGATCAAACCGGCTGTGCAGGCAGTCCCTGGGGCTATGGCTGGGATGCGTGGCTAGCCGATTTTTTCCAACCGGCAGCCGCATTGCTGCGTACCGCTCCCTGGATAATGGCGCGCGGCAACCATGAATCCTGCTCCCGTGCCGGCCAGGGCTGGTGGCGATTTCTCGATCCGCGCCCGCTGATCGCAGGCCGCGATTGCAATCGGGCCGGCAATGACGATGTCGGCGATTACAGCGACCCTTACGCCGTGCCCATAGGCGGCGCGACGCAAGTCCTGGTATTCGACACGTCCGGCACGGTCAATAAAATCATTCCCAAAGATGATATACGCGCGATAAAATACAGTCGCCTCTACCGGCAAATATCCGCTTTGGCGCAGCAGTCCCCTTACAATATCGGCGTCGACCATCATCCCCTGCTCGGTTTTGCCGCCGAGCAGAACGGCCGCGGCGAAACCGTGCTGCTACCGGGCAATCGCGGTCTGCAATCGGTATTTTCCCGCATCGACCCGGCACTGCTGCCGCCCGATATCCAGATCATGCTCTCCGGCCACGTTCACGTCTGGGAAGCACTCAGCTTTTCCGGTCCGCAGCCGACGCAATTCGTAGCAGGTTTTTCCGGCACGGAAGAAGATACCGTACCGCTGCCGGTTACGCTGCCGGCGAATGCCACGCCAGCCGTGGGTGCTGTCGTCGCGCATTTCAGCTCCTGGGTAAACGGTTTCGGCTATATGACGATGGAACGCAGCGGACCCGGCCGCTGGGAAGTGAAAATCTGGAATACCGACGGCAAGCAAATGAACGCCTGCCATGTGAACGGCAAGCACACCGTATGCGACATCGCGCAGGTGCAACGTGAAAATTGGACCGATAAAAGTGCAGCTATCAAATAATTTTCATATCTTTAATTATTTCATTCGTTATAATATATATTTCATAACATGAAATAATATGAAATATGCAAAACGCTCTCTCAGATCCCTGGCATTATCCCCGACTGGCGCTTGCCCAGAAATATTTGGCGATCTTTGATATCGGTCTTGAATCGGCACGCGGTATTTTTGCCAAGCGCAGAATGGGAAAAACCGAATTTCTCAATAAAGATCTTATTCCCGCCGCAGAAAATGCCGGGTATTTGACTGCCTATGCCAATCTATGGGAAAACCGCGACAATCCCGAGCAAGCTCTGCTTTCCGCAATTATTTTGGCTCTGGCGCCGCAAGGAGTAGATAAATTTCTGCAGCGTTTTACTACGCCCATCAAAAAAATCAAGGCTTCGGGCAAAATTGCCGGCATGGCTGAAGGAGGCCTGGAAGCGGAATTGCTCGATACCAGCAAGACCGCGGAGTCCGATCTCGCCGAGGTATTGCGGAATTTAGATAAAACGGGCAAAAAACTATTGCTTGCAATCGATGAAGCGCAGGTTTTAGCGGACGCCGATAACGTCGGCTTTGCCCATGCTCTGCGCTCAGCGCTAGATGTTCGCAAGGGAACTGTCAAAGTCATCTTTGCCGGAAGCTCGGAAAATACGTTACGGCGAATGTTTGCCCGGGCAGCAGAGCCTTTTTATAACTGGGCGCCACTTGAGCCGTTTGAATTATTGGGCCCGGATTTTGTAGCGGACATGGTTGCCAAAGTAAATGCATTGTGCAAATTTCCCCTACAGGTATCGACTGCGCAGGCGGCATTCGTCGAACTCAATAGCACGCCGGATTTCTTCCGTCGCTTTCTCACCCAATATCTGACTCATGCTCAGCTGGGTGTAAAAGCGGCGCTGCAAGCCACCAAAACGCAGGTGTTTAATGATGCCGAATTTATTAATTACTGGAAGTCACTCCTGCCCGCAGATAAAGAAGTATTGAAAATGCTGGCGGAAGGGGTTGCCGATTTACATGGAAAAGACGCCCGCATCCGACTTGGACACACATTGGGGCTGGATGCCCCCGTTAGCCTCAACACGCCGCAGCAAGCCCTGAAACGGCTGCAAGCCGACACGATAGTAATTCGCCTGGATCATGGCGAATATCGTTTCGAAGACGATGCCTTTGCCCAATGGGTACGCATGCTGGAAATTTAATCCGGTCGAAAAAAAGCGAGAAACCGGAATGTACACGTAAATATATGAGGATTTAAACCATTTTTAAACGAACCATGAGCAGAGCGCAGCAATCACGCAAAGCTCTCTTACTATTAATTACCAAGCAAAATCAAACCCCAGGCCATACACACATTAAGCAGCGAAATCAGCACCGCCGCGCTGCCCATGTCCTTGGCGCGTTTGATAAGATGATGATGCTCGAACGAAATCCGGTCTACCGCCGCCTCCACTGCGGAATTGAGCAATTCGACGATCAATACCAACAGCACCGAACCGATCATGATCACCCGCTGCACCGCTCCATGCTCCAGATAAAGCGCCAACGGAATCAAAGCCGCCGACAGCCACATTTCCTGTCGAAAAGCATCTTCGTAGCGTAATGCCGCCTTCAGGCCATCCACCGAATACAGCAACGCGTTGACAATCCGCTGGGGGCCGGTTTTTCCTTTAAATGGCGATTCCTGCACTTGCTATCCTCAAAAACCATGAGCATAGCTGAGGCGCGCCGATTTTGCCTAATAATTAATATGAAGTTTTTAAGGCGGAATGGTGACGGTTTAATTAAACGGCACTAATGTATGACTTCTCTTCAGCCTTGTATTGCAAAAGAATAAAATTACAATATAAGGAACCCTGAAAATTTTGACGAAAAGTAATTTATAAACTACAATCATATTATTGTGATTGAAATAAAGCAAACTGAAACATTCCGGAAATGGCAAACGCGGCTCAAAGATGAAACGGCGCGCATTTTGATCGCCTCACGTCTGGATCGTCTCGCTTTTGGTCATGCAGGAGACATGGCACCGGTTGGACAAGGGATTAGCGAATTGCGTATCCATTATGGTCCAGGCTACCGCATTTACATACAAAAACGGGGGAGTACGCTCATCGTCCTATTGTGCGGAGGCGATAAGCGCACGCAAACGAGAGATATTCAAACTGCGAAGCGCCTGGCTAATGAAAGGAGCGAATGAAATGGCTGAAAAACTGACTGCTTACGATCCCGCTGAAGCTTTGTCATCCCATGAGGCAATTGCAATTTTCATGGCCGAAGCGTTTAAGACCAATGACTCTGCCTACGTCGCGCATGCGCTGGGTATCGTCGCCCGAGCCAAAGGCATGACTCAGATTGCAGAGCAAACAGGTCTTTCCCGAGAACAACTTTACCGCTCTTTTAGCGGACAGGGCAATCCCACCTTAAAGACGACACTGGCCGTCATGAACGCCTTGGGAATTGAGCTAACCACCCAGCTTCCTGCAATTGGATAGATGTTTTAATAACACGAGCCGGCTATCAGGCCACGCCGTAGCGTTGGGCTTTACCAAGCACCCATCATTGATTTGCGTCAGGGATTGCTTCCTACCCCGCTATTACCCGTTTTATAATGCACCAGCAATATGCCATTTTGATTTTATATATTAAATCAATCAATTGTGATTATGGATGAGATCTAATCATAATGATGGCGCTGTGCGGGAAAGAAATCAATTTTTCTGGGCAAAGGTATCACTCGGACATTTTTTTACACAATGCGTCGTTAATGTCATCGTTTCCAGTCGTTTTTCCCGTGCATTGGTAAGTTTTACCTTTGCATGTTGCATCCCAAGCGAAAAGTGGCCCATGATTCGTGACATTTGAAATGGTTATGGCGTCTGCGTTACAAGGTACTTGCCTTGCTGATGCGAATTGCGTCAGTTCTGTAACGCCTGCGCACCCTCCCAAGAGTAATGCAGACGAGCTTGCTAGTACGACAACCCAATTATTGTGGTTAGATTGCATTAAAAAACCTCCGTACGGTTTTGGTCTGGCTAATTTGCCATTACAGTGAGTAAAAAAACAGGTGTTGATCCGAGGCAGTCATCTCATTAATGTTTTTGCCGATATTTGGTTGCCCAACCTGATTAAAATCGTAATACCAGATTTCCTTTTGACCGACTTGCGCCTTGCGATCCTATATTAAGTTTAATCCGTGACTAAGCATGACCGAATAACATGTATAGTATAATGTATTGATATTAAGAATATATTACATTATTAATATTTGATAATAACGAGCTAAGTGGAGTCAAAGCGCCAGGGCTTGGTTTTTAGTTCGCTGGTGCCGCTGATGCGGCAATTGCGTCCGCACTTCGCAATCCATCCGCGCATGTGCGCATCGAAGAGTTCCGCCAAGTATTATTTCGAAAATTTCCTTATACGCTCATTTATTTGCCAAGCCCGGATGAGTTGTTGCTGGTCTCATTCTTTCATCAGCATCGTGAGCCAGGTGTTTGGCTGGGTCGGCTTGGTAGCTGATAAACATAAATAGCAAAAAATAGGATCAAATTTAAATCGAGTCTGACCCTCATGTCATGACCCTCATATTGCGATCGTAAACCGAATACCGGTAACGCCCCATCAACCGACTGGACGTTCCCGATTCAAGCTTAGCGTTAGTCATACGCAGCTTGTCGCTATAATCCGTTCGGCCATTGCGGTCCGCTATAAGGGAAATACTGCGGTCCCGTTGCGCCGCTGAATTGGGTAACAGTATTGTTGCCATTATTAGCCACCCATATCTGGCCGGCAGCGTCTACGGCTATGCCCTCGGGAAATAGGGGCATACCAGTAATGGGAACCGTTCCCGCACTATACGTCCCAAGCGTTGCGCCTGTTGCGCCATTTAATTCGGTAATATTACTGCTGAGCGGATTAGTCACCCAAACATGGCCGGCAGTATCTATGGCGATGCCCCATGGGTTGGCCCCCACGGAATAGGTCCCGATCATTGCACCCGTTGCGCTGCTCAATTCCGCAACGCCATAACTGGAGTTATCAGCCACCACCCAGACATTGCCGGCAGCGTCCAGGGCAATGCCAACAGGACCATTCACAGCATAGGTCCCGATCGTTGCGCCCGTTGAGCCGCTTAATTTTGTAACGTTATTGCTGACATTATTGGTCACCCAGACATTGCCGGCAGCGTCTATGGCGATGGCCAAAGGTCTGGCTCCCACGGCATAGGTGCCGATAAGGGCGGCGGTTACGGCGCTTAATTCCGTTACGTTGTTACTGCTTTGATTAGCCGTCCAGACATTGCCGGCAGCGTCTATGGCGATCCCATGAGGGCCGGTCCCTACCGGATAGGTCCCGATCGTTGCGCCAGTTGCACCATTTAATTGCGTTACGTTATTACTGCCGCTGTTCGCCGTCCAGACATTGCCGCTCGCGTCTATGGCGATGCCGACAGGGCCGATTCCCACGGCATATGTTCCCAGCACAGCGCCCGATGAACTTAATTTCGTAACAATATTGCGGCCATTATTCGTCACCCAGACATTGCCGGCAGCGTCTATGGCGATCCCTTGAGGGCCGGTTCCTACATTGTATATGCCGCTAATTGTGCTCAAATTGCTGGTTACCGTTAATGTAGTGCTTCCTGTCGCAGCTCCAGAGACGCCATTGCCCAGAAACATTGCCGAAATAGTGGTCGTACCCGCTGCGGCCGCACTATCCTGACCTGGCGGCCCTGGCGTACCCGACGAAGCTGGCGTACAACCGGAACACGCAACATCCAGATCTGACGATTGCCATATTGCATCGTTGGTCACGTCCTGAGTACTGCCGTCCGTATAGGTTGCGGTTGCTGTAAACTGTATAGTCGACCCGATCGCAATGGAAGGATTTGAAGGCGTAATCGAAATGGATGTAAGCATAACCGGCGCGCCCGATCCGGATGCGCCAGCCCCTCCTCCGCCGCACCCCGCCAGGAAAAGAATCAGAATGACGCTGACCGCCCTATAGAAATTCAGTTGTAACTTCATAATTGTATTCCTTATAATATGAATGTTGTCATTTTGTCGTTGCCGGTATAGCTTCCATTCTGAAAAAGCCTGACAATGTGTCGATCGTGTTCATATCACTACTGTATCGCACCGACCGCCGGGGCCGCACACTGCTCTATCCATATCCTGCGCGCGTCGCCTTGCAAGTTCTGCTGATTAGCTAGCGTAGTGCAGGCAGTGTTGCGTTGGCGCATGGCTTTGGTGCCGTTGTATTCGGCGTAGCTGTCCGGCCGCCATATCGTCCCCGGGTCCTGTCCCGCGGCCTGGCATTGCGCAACCGTGGAGTTTTTAGCGCAGTTTCCCATGTACAGCGCATCGGTCGCGCTCGAGTTGCCGCTACCCAGTGGCGCGCCGATAAACCTGTTGTTTACCGCAGCCATCGTGCCATTCTCGATTTGCTGTTCGAATGGCGAACCGGTCGCCGTCATCTGCCCCACCCAGCCGTTGCCGGTCGCGCCGAGCAGGCGTTCCTGCGATTGCAGCAGACTGCCGCCGGAACCGAATACGGTGGAGGCCAGCGCATAACCGCTACCGACTTCACCCCCTACGGCCGCCGCATCGACGGCCGCTATTTCAGGGGTCAGCACAGCGGCGAAACCCGCCGTCAGCACCACCACCAGCAGAGTAAAAAACAGTACATTCCAGCTGCTTTGCGAATTGACGTAGGTGCCCATCAAATCCTGATTCTGCGGCATATTGCCGCCCGACCAGGGGCTGAACGCCGCGCCGGCGGTGACGAGATGCTCAGTAATACCGTCGCAACTCGTTGCCGTCGTCCCCGCCCCGACACAGATTTGCCCGGTCGTGTTGCCGAGTGACGCCGCTTCGATCGGTGTCGCCACGAACCACTGCGGCTGGTTATAGGTATTGACTATGGTCGTGACCTTGTTGCGAAACCCTAAGCTTATGCTTTCGCTCGACGTCTGCTGCGTATGCGTTACGTTACTCACCGCGACGAAGCCCAGGGTCGCGCCGTAGTGCCGCATCGCATGCCCAACCGCAACTTGCATCGCATCCCAGCCGACGTTATGGAACAGCGGATCGTTTTGGGCGCCCTTGAAAATTTCAAACGGATTATAGCCGGGGTCACCCGCCGCTATTTCGCTCGGGCTGCGATATTTGCCCTGCGCTTTCCAAAGCTCGCCGCTCCACGGCGTGAAATCGGCCTGGTAGACCTGGATCGAGCCGTTGGGCATTTTTTCGACTTTTTGGATGACGATGCGGCCGGTGGCATTGGACGGCGAAAACTGGGCAAATACGTACGCGGCATTTTTAGGGAATTTTTCCATCGCGCTGGAGATCTGCTGGTTGGAGACCCCGGCCGTGCCTACCGTTTCGCGGCCCAGCGTAATCCATTTGTCGCCGCTGATCATTTGGGTGGATGCACCCACGCCACCCGTCGCTCCAGGCATAAACGTACCGGCGCCGAACAGGGTGAAATTATCGGTGGGCACCGACACGGCGGAGGCCCATGCGCCTATCGGCGGATGAGAAATCCAGTGAGCGGGATCCGCCGCCCAGTTACTCCAGTCGGTCGCGCTGGCGTTGGCGGTCTCATTAAACGGCAGCAGGATGGCGGTGGCGAGCAATAGCTCGATCAGGAACCAGCCGATGACGCGGCGGCTACGGGTGACAAAGCGGCGTAAACGACTCTCTGCAGCGCCCAGCAGGGTCGGGCGATAATGCAGCAGTTTGGCGAGCAGTATGGACATGACATTCTCCTTTCTGTTATTGAGTGACGATGGGCGCGACATAAAGGTAATCGGAAGCGGGCAGCAGATTGACCGGATCGTTGCGATAGTCATAAGTCTGCGTGGTATGGAACGGGTCGATGATGAGGTAGGCGTAACCCGCCGAATCGGCGCCGCTGGGCAGAGTGTCGGTTTTGCTGTAATTCTGGGTGGGGGCGAGCGTAGGATTGGTCACGCTGCCCATCAGGGTATAGGCGCCGCCGGACTGGACGTAATAGCGGTTCGCCGTCGATTGCACTGCATAGCCGATGCGGCCGGTGTTGGTGTAGGTGGCGCTGCTGTTACCGCTCCCGCCGCCAGAAACAGAAACGTTTGCAATTCCGTTCCAAATGGTTTGACCCCAACGGCTATTAGCGTAATTGGCTGATAATATAGTCACGTTAGCATTATCGAAGCTTGCTGGCACAGGACTTACTTCATAGCCATAAAGTGTTCTTCCGGCCCAAAGATTGTTATCGCCCGCATCAATCGCTTGAAAAAGCACACTATTCCCTGCGGCATCTGTGCAATTAATATGAATCGCCAAGCTAGGCGAAGTTCTGTTTCCGTACAAACTACTCGTAAATGGGCAATTGCTGTAGCCACCACCAGACCACGTCCGCGTATCCACGCTCACATCCACCAGCGCGGTCTGTATCGTGTTGCCGCTGCTGTCGGTGCTGGTGGTATACTGCGGCGCGAGGCTCTGCACGTAATCGACAAAGCCGGCGCTCGCACCATTGGCGTTCATCAGGCTCTTGAAGTCGGAGTAGCCGTTGATCGGCACGGCGGGGCAACCGGTGTCGCTGGGGTTGGCGGGATTGGGCGAGGCGGCGCTGTAGGGGTCGCTGGTGTGGTCGATCAGGCATTTCAGCCCGTAATCCGGGTCGCAGCTCACTTGTCCGCCGCTCTGTGTGCAGCCGGCGGGATAAGTCGTGGCCGTCGCATCGGCGGTCGGCGCGTCGAACGCGCCGTTGACGTTAATCGTCTGCATGGCGGTAAGTGGTTGAATCTGCTGGTTGACCTGCTGCCATTGCACATTGCCGGCCTGCGGGTAGGCTAAGCTCGGCGGCAAGGTCGCCGCCACCGCTTTCGAGGTATAGACGGCATGGACGAAATTCGGGGCGGACGGTATCAATTGCGCGTCGCCGTAGCGCGGTCGGCCGCTGCCGTCGACGATCAGCTGCCAGACCAGGTACATCGGTTGGCTGTTGCCCTGCACCATGACCTGCTGCTGAAAATTGAGGATGGCGGTAGCAGCGCCCGCGGTTTGCATATACTGCGCCATTAGATTGGCAATGGTATCGGCGGTTTGCGCCGTGAAGACGGCGCCGGCGTTGGCCAGCAAGTCGCTTTGCAGCAGCGGGTTGCCGCTGCCGTCGACCGCCGGTATCGGCTGGATCTGGGTAATGTTCGCGGCGATAGCCT
>JAJYPN010000036.1 GCA_021795395.1 Pseudomonadota bacterium
TGGCTGCTTCGGCCAGGGACTTTTGCAATTCCGCCACGAGACTTGTATCCAGACGAGGATCGTCCAGGCCTCCCAGGATATCCACACGATCGGTGGTGGTGTCGTGCAGCGCAGGCAGAAATACCCCATGCGGATCGATTTCCCACCCCTTGGACAGCAGGCCCTGTCGTACCGCCGAATCGTTGAGGAGGCTGGCTGCCGCCCGAGCGTTTACCTCCCCGGTCTGACCGGCACAGGCTCCACAGTCCAAACCTGCGCGGTGCGGGTTGTTGGTGGTGGAACTGCCATGTCCGACCAAGAGTACCAGCTGGGCCATGCCGCGGTTGAGTCCCAGACCGGTCAGGATGAACTCCGCCATGCTCACCCGCTGCTCCAGACCGAGGGACGGAGGCAAGATGCATTGGATGTCCATCCGCTCCTCAGCCGAGAGGCCCGCTTCGTCGGGAGGCAGGGATGGGCGGTGCCAGCCCAGGGTATCGCCCAGAAGCTTGGCGACGTAGGAAAGACCGGCTGTTTCCACGAAGGAGAAGCAGGACGCTGCCGAAAGCTTGAAGTGTTTCCACTCCGCCCCGCGGCGCACGCGTCGAAAGCGCCGCTGGATGATGGCTTCTGGTCCTGCTTCTTCGACATGGACTTGGGGATTGAGCAGCACCGGAGTCTGGGTTCGGGGGACAGTGTCGCCTTGGCGACGGTAATCCAGCAGGATTCCGAAAAAACCCGCGAAACCGATGGTCTCGCAGCCGGGCAAGGTGCTTTCTAAATGTCGACGATAGACCTCCGATCGCACATCAATGCAGAACGCCGCCTGCACACGGGGCCTTCCCGGCGCTTGGGCGCGCTGTGAAGGGCGCGAACGAATGCTGGCCGCTACCTGACGCCGGAATGCGATCTCCGAAGCCCGCAGCAGCACTTCTCCGCGTCGCGCATCCTCCAGGTCGGTACTTTTGTCATCGATGATCCAGCCGCGGATTTGCCGTTGCCAGGATTCCACCACTTCCGGTCGAGCTTGTTGTCGTAATAGAGCTTCCCAGACCATGCGAATGGCCAGCAAGTCGGTCAAATCTTCCTGGATTCCGCCTTGCATCTCCGCCTGCCACAGCAGGTAGCGGCACCAGCTGGCCCAACCACCAATGGATTTCAGAAGCACCAGGAGGTAGGCCTCTTCCGCCGCCTTGGGAATTTCCAGGATGCCCAAGGCCCAGAGTCTCGCCTCAGCGGCATTATCGGACAGTGCGAGCAATTGCGATCGGATGGCTTTGAGGCCCATGGGTCTAATGCTTTGGTCGGTAAGAGTATATTGCCGCCAAGATCCGAAAAGGCTAAGTTTAGAATCTTTGGGATAAGGCCACAGTGATTGTCCCCGATCGTAGTAGGCGGCCAGAAAGTGGCTGATTTGCTCGACCACGTACTGGGAAAGGGAGGCATGTCCCTGTTGATTCATCAGTTCTGGTAATCGAGGCAGGCGCATGGGCGTTTCTGCTGTCTGCTGGAGGTAGGACTGCCAATCTTCCTCTTCACTTGGCAATCCCGAGTCCTCCGCCGCCCGGGTAATATCAGCGAGTGACAGTTTACCGCTGCTGACCTGTTCGGCATACCAGCGGCGATCCATGATCATCCGCTCGCCCACCGTTCCTTGCAATTGGGCCGCCACTTCGTCAAAGGGCCGATCTGCAAAGCCCCAGTAGGGATTGACGGCGACAAAGCTGTCCAAGGGCCAGACTGGGGCAATCCGGCGAATGATTCGCTCGAAATCAGGCTGGGACTTCATCTCACTGACTTTACTCATTGAACACCTCCAGGCACACTTTTAGAATTTTCCAAGACTTCGCGATTACGGGCGATGGACTGCATAGACTCCAGGGCCAAATTCTTGCGCGGCAATTCCACACCCACTTTCTCGGACCAGAAACGGTGGGAAAATTGTTCCACCCAGTAGTCCACATAAAGACCGTTGTAAAAGAGCGTAAAGAGGGCTAGTTGCACCCGTTGGGGCAAGAGCATCCGCCCCGGTCCCTGCATCCAGCTCAGGAAGAGAAAACTTCCGGCAACGAAGTAGACGAAGATGCCTTGACCTACGCCTGTGTCCGCCAAGGGCGCCGCCACATCGCCTACAAAGGCCCAGACGAACAGGCTGTGGAGCAGGAGATAGATTCCCCCCATGGTCACGGCTATCGCCAGGGCCGTCAGGCGATCCGCCCAAGCATCGAAAGTGAAACCCTTGACCAGCAGTTGCGACAAGGCCATCGCCACGATTGCCACCAAGGCCAGCCAGACCGGATCTGTCAGTGGATTGTCGCCCAAGGCCCAGGCGCCCCCCCAAGCGATGATTACACCCAGGGTCACCGCTACCATCCAGCTTCCCAGTGCAGGAATCTTCTTGCCTCCCGGCGGTACCTGCCGCAGCTGGTCCGTCACACTCCCTGAAGAGAGAAAGGCGTGGGCCTTGTAGAGAGAGTGCCCCATGAGATGCAAGAGGGCCAAGGCAAAGAGACTCAAGCCCAATTCCAGTGACATGAAGCCTAGCTGGGCCACCGTTGACCAGGCTAACATGGCCTTGATGGCCGTCTGGGTGGTCATGACCAGAGAGGCGATGACCACGGTCAAAAGACCGACTGCCGCCAGAAAGAGCAGTGCATCCGGCACTCGAACCAGTAGCGGACTGGTGCGCAGGGCGACGATTGCGCCGCTGTAGACCACTCCGGCATGCATCAGGGCGGAGACGGGCGTAGGCGCCTCCATGACCTGAATCAACCAGCCCTGAAAGGGGAAGAGGGCGCTTTTCAGGATCACCGCCGCCACGATCAACCAGGCCGCCACCTGCAAAGACAGGGGCAGTCCGCCGGCCCGCTGGGCGACTTCGCGCAATGCGTCAAACTGCAGACTGCCCGCTCCTTGGCCCACCAGTACTGTCGCGGCCAACAAGCAGATGTCCGCCGTCCGGCTGAAAATAGACTTTTTATGGGCCGCCATGATGGCCTTGGGACGATCCCCGTAAAACTTCAGAAGCTTGTGCAGGCTGAAGCCGGTGGCAATGATTCCCAGGGTGAAGAGCCCCAGGTTCCCGGCAATAACCACTATCAGGAAAAACCCTGCGGTGAAGCCTAGCAGCCTCCCAAAACGGGCTTGTTGCGGATCGCCGTCCAGATACTGGACGCTGTACTGGGCGATCATCACGATGACGAATGCAACGAGGGTAGCCAGCGCCAAAGTCATGCCATTGACGGCTATGGAAAGAGGCAGGGCGAAATTAAGCCCGGGTAAGGGCAGACTCGCCAAGCTCAGATCGGCCCGTGAGCCCAATATATATGCCCCATCGGCCAACAACGCCGCCCCCAAGGCCAAGAGGGCTGCCCATAGAACACGATAGCGAACAATCAATGCAGAGTGACGAGTGGCCTGAACCGGGGGCAAAGCGGCAAGGAGGAGGCCTAAGGGCATTACGGCTAAGGCTCCACCTGTGAGCCAGGGAATAGAAATGGTGTGCATATATGCCTCCAAAGTTAGAAACTGAGAGCGATTGTAAGGGGGTAGACTTATTTATTCAAATTAAAATAATAAACAAAATGCATTTATAGAAATAAATACTTGATTAAGGAAATTGCCATGTACTGGTATCAAGGTATCAAAGATAACGGCAGAGATCGGGCCATAAGGCGACCAGACGGCGGGTGATGAAATCCTCCTGGGAAACAGAAAACTCCAGGAACTTCTGGGCCGTAAGGGACAAGGTCATGCCACGCGGGTAGACCAGATACCATTTTCGAAGGATGGGAAAGCCCTCCACATCCAGTATCTGAATGGGACCGATTGTACCTTCCAAGGCCAGGGAGTGGATCGAGAGGATGGAAATCCCCAGGCCGCTGGCTACGGCGTGCTTGATGGCTTCGTTGCTGCTGAGCTCCATGGTGATCCTGGGCTTGAGGCCGTACTCTGCAAAGAGACGCAGATAGGCGTGGCGAGTGCCTGAGCCCGGTTCCCGGATCAGAAAAGGTGCTTGGGCGATCGCCGTCAATGGGAGAGGTGGAGTACCATTTACCAGGGGATGATCTCGGGGGGCCATGACTGCCAAGGGATTGTGAGCGAAGGGGATGGCTTCCACATCCACATCCGTCTCGGGCACTTGGCCCATGATGTAAAGATCGTCCTCATTGTTCTGGATTCTTTGAATGATCTCATCCCGGTTGCTCACCTTCATGGCAAAGTCGATGCCCGGATAGTGCTTGCCGAAGGCGGCTAAAAGTTCGGGGGCAATGTACTTGGCCGTTGTCACCACCCCCAGACGCAATGTGCCCCGGCGTAGCCCCTTGCGGTCGGCAATCCGACTATCCAGGTTTTCCAGAACCCGAAAGATATCATCGCAGGCAGCAAAAAGATCCTGCCCAGCCCCCGTTGGTTGTACCGTCTTCCCCACCTGCTCCAAGAGCGGCATTCCCAGTGTCTCTGCAAGTTTTTTCATCTGCAGGGAGATGGTAGGCTGGGCCAGGAAAAGTGCATCCGCCGCCTTGGAAAAACTCCTCAAGCGAACCACCGCCTCAAATATTTGCAGTTGCCGGAAGCTCAGGTGGCGAATCAGAGACGTTGCGGAAAAGTTTTTCATCGGGTTGCAGGCTTTAGGGAAACAACCTATTGTCTATCTATTGATCGGGGTCAGCAAATAGTATCATGTCGCGCGGATTCAAATTTGATGGTAAGCGTCCAACGGCCCACCTGTAACCCTCAAGCGGTTTGTGCCTGCGGTCTGAATGGCAGCGATTCATCAATCCGGCTATTCGGACAGATCGGCAGTTTATCCAGCGTACTACGGCGTCAAATCTCACATTTCTGGTTATTTGCCCGTCATTCGTAGAAGTGGGTAGCGATCAGGAAAATAAAACAAAGAGCCGCTAACCGGGAGTAACAAAAAGGCATGAATTTGTAATCGGCTGCTAACAAAGTTTTTGTACAGTTTCTGTTCGCTTTATAAATCAGTAATAAATTTTATATTTTCTTCCTTATCGAAACAATATTCAGGCATGAAATATCACTGCGCGTTTGCCAGTGAAAATTTGCCTATTAATTGCAGTGATGCTATCTGATTTGATATGAAATTATTTTGCCTGAGACGACTTGAAATGAATTCGATTCAGTAGCTGGCAATATTTATAATAATCACGGGGAGTTACGATGAAGAAGGGTACTGCAATAAGTTTCGTGGTGAGTGTGGGAATAAGTTTGGCCGCTTTTCGATCGGCAAATGCTGCGAACTGGTTCGAGATCCAAACCATCTCTTTGCCGGAATGGGGTTACGGGCAAGTAATCGGCCTGTTGGCGCCGCTTTATACGGATATTGCAGCCAGTCCCATAGTAGCTCCAAAAACGTTGGTGAATGGACAAACCGCGCGTTTTGATCAGGTTGGACCTGCTTTCGATTCAAGTTCCCAACTCATTATGCAACATGCAAGGCTATTTGTACGCGGCAGCATTAATCCCGATATCTCTTATTACGTGGGAACGGAAATGGGTCAAAACGGTTACGCCTATTCCTGGGGCAATTATGCTCCCAGAATCATTGATGCAGATATGGTATTCAGTAATTTTATCCCCGGCGTACGCGTAGAAATCGGTAATATTCGCGCACCTGGTCCAGAAGCCGCGATGGAAGGGTTCATGGCTTTTAACTTTATCGATCAGTTCGCGACCGGAATGCAACAATTGATGTTACCGACATTTTACAATAATAGTGTCAATTACCGGTTGGCGAGCAAAGGCACCAAAGACGGTTATGCCGTACCTGGAAGTGACCTTTCCGGCAACAATGGCTTTCGCTACCCTGGTATTCAGGCGGAAGACTGGTTTAAGGTAGCGCCTAAAACCGAAGTGGCCTACGCCGCGATGCTCGGAGATTATGGGAGACTGCTGGATACCGGTACCTCTAATGGTCCGATAGTGGCTGCACGTTTGCAGGCTTCTTACATTTTTAACGATAGCGGCGGACGTTTCTTCCGCAATGATTTAACAGGTTTTGTTTGGGTTCAAGCGGCGCGTCCGGAGATAGGGGTGGCACCGGGCCAGCCGATTCCTTCTTCCAATAACATGACGCGCGACGGTTTTGGTCTGACTTATCGCAACGGTTTCATGCAACGCGGCGCTTTCGACGCGAAAGCGGAATACTTCGAAGGCAGCGGCAATATTGCAGCGCCAGCAGTATTCAATGAAACGCCAGGGATGGCGGCCGCACAAGCTCCTGCGCTGTACAATGAAGTAGTCTATGCAGGCAGTAATAACACGGCCCATGGCTACGATATTTCCGGCGGCTATTTTCTGACTCGGCAATTGGAAGCGGTAGTGCGTTATGATTATTACGATCGTTTGCCCAATTTGGCTGCCCAGGAAAGGGTATTTGCAGATGCTTCGGCAGCGTTGGAATACCATATCACTCCATTGACCCGGGTGGTCGTGGACTATATCGATCGCTCCATTACCATTCCCAATCCCGGCGCACTCGGCGCAGGGTTGGCTCAAGCCACGACGCTGGCTGATTCGATTGGCAATCAAATGGATATCTGGGCAGTTTTTGCATTTTAATGAAGCAGCGTTCAGATAGGTCAATCCGATCGCTTATACCGTTTCATGGCAATTGATCCGCATTACCGTTAATCTTTATATAAGGAAGTCATGATGAAAAATAGTTACCGAACTCTTTTGCTGGCCGGCGTCATGAGTCTGCCGTTTCTCGTATCGCAGGCAACCAGCGCGGGCACACTGACCGATAGCGATATTGCCCAGATGAGTATGCTTGACAAATTTCGGGCACAAATGTATTTTAAAAGCCATTCCTTTGATTTCACTAAAATATTTTCCTTATATCATCCCGGGCCTTATTGGATACTAAAGAAAAAAAGCGATTTCAAATTGACTGATGAGCAATTAAAGCAAGAAGAAGAATTGAAATTGGGCATGGCCAAAAACACTATAGAAGACGAAGCCATGCTCAAGCAGGCTTATGCAACCTATGCTGCCGATTCGGCTAAACCGCATCCTTCTTCGGCTCAAATAAAATCGGATATAGAAGCTGTAGGCAAGGCTCAAACCAGTCTGGCTACTGAAATGGTCGACTACCACCTGCAAAGTTTTGAGCTTTTAACGCCGGAACAAAGGAAAACCTATCATGATCTGGTTGCCGAAAGGACAAAATAATGTCTGGCATGATTAAACCTGCAAACGCAGTTGACCGTTAGTTTGCCAGGTTAAGTGAATGAGTATTAACTAATTGACTAGTAAAGTAAAGTTTTTTTGACGCCGCCAAATAATCTTGCTGTGTAATTTTCATCAGACCATGCCTGATATCCAGAGTTTCGACAATCGCGTCATCGTATTGGATGACGATCCTGATTTGCGTATCATGTTGCAGCGCTATTTGACCGAACAAGGGTTTACGGTTCGGGCTGTGAGCGATGTCCGGCAGATGCAGCAACTTTTGGCACGCGAGCGTTTCGATGTGCTGGTGCTCGATCTGACTTTGCCGGAGACGGACGGATTGCATATCTGCCGGGATATGCGTGCGACGGGTGAAATGATACCGATACTGATGCTCACCGCTCGTGGCGATCCGGTAGATCGGATCATCGGTCTGGAAATGGGCGCGGACGATTATCTGTCAAAACCTTTTGACCCTCGAGAACTGGCGGCGCGGTTACGCGCCTTGTTACGCCGGCAGGGGGTAGGGGGAGCAGGGTATTCCTCGCATAAAAGCGTACATTTTGGCAAATGGGTACTCGATTTATTGTCTCGAAAACTGAGTTGCGAGGGGCAAGTGATCCGATTAAGTTCGGGGGAATGTTCGATGTTGATGGCGTTGGCGAGCCAGCCAGGGCGGCCCCTGAATCGTGAACGTCTCATTGCTCTGGCGTATGGTACAGAGCATGACGCCAATGACCGCAGCGTCGATGTGCAGATTTTGCGTTTGCGGCGATTGATTGAGGACGATCCTGTCAACCCCTGCTATATCCAGACGGTACGCGGCATGGGATATGTATTTACTCCCGATGGGATTGTGAGATGATAATCTGGCCGCGGACATTCTTCGCCCGCAACCTTCTCCTCATTATCGGTATGTTTGTAGTGGGGCAGATCGGTAGCTGGATATTATTTGTCGTCCTGATCCAGCAGCAACGTATGGACCATTTCGCTCCATTTATCCTCGCGCAGTCGGAAACGGTGCGGTTAGCCTTGCAGGATCGCAGCCCCCAGGAACAGGTGCAATTTGTCCGGGCCATGCAACGCGCTCTTGGAAACACGCTGTATTTTTCTACGACGACACCTTCCCCCGTCGAATCAAGTCCGCCTCATCCATTGGTACGCTGGTTCGTCCGTATTTTGCGCCCCAATTTTCCCCGCGGTCAGGTGGTGCTCTGGCAGTCAGTTCCTCGACCTATACTTTGGGTTCAGACCCAAAAGCATGCATATATCGAATGGGTAGGGTTCCCTGCAGATGGGTTTGCCCTGAATCTGTGGAACACGTTATTGATTTTTTTAACGGTCAGCGTGGTGGTAGCGATAGCCGGTGCGGGTTTGATCCAGTTCGGTTTAATTTCTCCATTAAAGGCGTTGGAATCCGCTGCCAGGCAAATCGGCCAAATTGGCAGCGCACCCGTGTTGAATCATCCTATGCCGCTGGAACTGGCGGAAGTCGCCAACAGCTTTAACTATATGCAGGAACGTTTGCGCGCGCGCGAGCAAGAGCGAACCATTATGCTGGCAGGTATTTCCCATGATTTGCGCACACCTTTGACCAAACTTTGGCTAGGAGTGGAAATGCTCAGGGGGAAGGCCGATGCCGATGTGCTCGAGAGAATTACGGCCAGCGTCCGTACCGCCGATAGAATTATCGCTCAGTTCATCGACTTTGCCAGAGAGGGAGACGCAGAGCCTATGATGCCTACTGATCTTGTTGAATTGATTTGGGATTCGGTTTATGGCAGTACAGCATCGTCGGCCTGGTTGCAGGTACATTGCGAAGAGATGCCGATATGTTCAGTAAGGGGGACGGCATTAGGTCGAATATTCGGAAATCTGGTTAATAATGCAGCGCGTTACGGCGCTCCTCCTATCGTTATTGAAGCTTCCTGGGCGCATGAGAAATTATTTTTCAGCGTTTGCGATAATGGCCCAGGCATTCCTGAGGAGCGATTGCTCGATGTCCTGCAACCATTTGTCCGGTTGGCGCGTGTGACGGACGAATCTTCCGGCAGTGGATTGGGACTGGCTATCGTACAGCGATTGGTGGAAGCGCATGGTGGCCGCGTCGTGTTGAAAAATCGCCATAACAGAGGTTTGCTGGTCGAAGGGTGGATTCAGGCCCGATCGGTCGAGAGGGTAGTTTTGAATATAAAGCCCACCGACGCGGGCAAATCTGGCAAGTAAGAATTTAGGCATCCATGGGCGTTATCGTTTGCGTAGCACAAATCTTCAGCCAAGCAATTGGAAGCAATTGTCGGAACCGGCATTTTCAGTATCCAAAAATAAAAGCCTGCAGTACAGGACTGCAGGCTGAACGTGATACGAGGCGTATCGGTTACTGGCCGATTCTTTGGCTGATCCGATTTTCTTGTTGGTTGAGGGTATTTTGTTCCCGCTGGTTGATGCGGCCATCGTTCTGGCTGGCCATATCGCGTTCTTCCTGGCGGATGCGGACATCTTGCTGGTGCAGGCGGCGCGCTTGTCTGTGCGACATTGCTCCGGTTTTGACCTGCTTATGGATGCGTTTATTTTGAGTGTGCAGGCGATCGTTCACCTGATCGCGAGCGGGGTGGTTCTTGTCCCATTGGGTATCAGCCATGGCGTCTGCCGAAATTCCGGCGATTGCCAGAGCGATGGTGATCGCCAACAGGGCTTTGCTGCGACGTGTTAACATGATTTGCTCCAAATTCGGTTAAAATGTAATCCATATTACGTTATTAACGGGATACGGACAATTTCCGGCGATACAGAAACACGTTAAGAATTTTTAATCAAAGCCTGATAATCGGCGGTTATCTGCCAATTTGCTGGCTGACGGCATTTTCCTGTTGATTGAGCGTGGCTTGCTGTTGGCGGGTGATATGTCCGCCGTTCTGATTCGCCATGCTGCGCTCTTCCTGTCGTATACTACGATCGCTTTGATGCAATTGCCGGGCTTGCTGTCTGGTCAGGTCGCCTTCCTTGACTTCTTTATGGATGCGCCGGTTCTGATTGTGCAGGCGATCATTTACCTGATCGCGGGCTGGGTGGGTTTTTTCCCAATGCGTTTCAGCCATTGCGTTGACAGAAGCGGCTGAAATCACGGTAGCGGATACGAATAACATAATGGCTTTGCTGGTTTTTTTTAACATTTTATTCTCCATGGTTAAATTGAATGATACGCTTGATACAGTGCAAATAACGTTATATCGGGATTAGCGGTTGACGATTGGTATGTAACGGTGTATTTCAATCTGTTTCAAAATCAATGGTTAATATGAGCTAGCCGATTAAATTTATTTATTTTTGAAGGAAACGATTTTATGAGCGAATCCGGTATCGAAGCGCCGCATATCCACCACGACGCCAATCCCTTGAGTCAATGGGTCGCGTTGTTCACGGCGATTCTGGCAGCGTTGGGCGCGGTGTTGGGCTATCAGGGCAACCGCTTGATGGATGAAGTGCTGATGCAGAAAAACGATGCGGTATTGATGAAAGCGCATGCCACCGATCAATGGAATTACTATCAGGCAGTCAGTACCAAAACGCATTTGATGGAATTGGCGAAGGTTCTGTCTGCGCCGGAAAAAACCAAAGGCTTCAGCGATAAGATAGATAAATATAAAGCCCAGAAAGCCGATATCAAAGCCAGTGCCGAGAAATATGAAACGGCTTCCGCCAAAGCCAATACCGAAGCCGCGCATCTGGATCGCCCGCATCAGATGCTGGCCTTCGCGATGATACTGTTTCAGATCGCGGTTGCGCTCGCATCGGTTACCGCCTTGACCAAAAAAGCCTGGTTATTGAGTGTTGCAGCAGTATGCGCAATCATAGGCATCGGTTTGTGGGGTTATGGCATGACCTTGACATGATATCGTACGCTTACCCTTTATACGCGTGGGGGGGTATGAATCAGCATGTGTTCGCCTGGCTGAATTCCTATCATAGCCCGTATTGGGATGCTTTCATGCTGACAATGACAGTGTGGGGGAGCCATGCGAATTATCCGTTCTACATGGCGCTGGCATTGATCCTGACAGCCTGGCGGCCGCAGCTGTTGCCGCGCAGCAATGTGATCGTATTCGGCGTGGGGTATTGTCTGACCGGCTGGATAGTGACGGCGATCAAGCCTGCGCTGGATTTCCCGCGACCCTTGCTCGCCCTGGGCAGCGGAGCTGTGCAGGTAGTAGGGAGGCCGGAATATTTCCACAGCTTTCCGTCGGGTCATGCGACCTTTGCCGTATTGCTTGCCGCGAGTCTTACGCCGCAGACGAGTCCGGTGTTGCAATGGCTGTTATGGATTTTTGCAGTACTGGTATGTCTCTCGCGACCGGTGCTCGGCGCGCATTTTCCCGCCGATGTTCTGGGCGGCGCGCTGATCGCGCTGATAACGGTGAAGTTTTTGCAAACGTTGATGGCCTACGCCCTGCGCAAAGGTATTTTTGCCTGATCCGGCCGTTTTCCTCCTATTCCTGCTGCTCTGTCCCATCTTGAAATCCGCCGCGTCGATACGTCAAAACCAGCGTGTCCCGATGGCCGTTTTCGCCGGTAGGCTGAATAGGAGTCGCTTCGTGTATGACCCGTTCGTCGTCCAGCAATAATAGCGTCCAGGGCTCGATCAGGGTAAAACGTTTGCCGTTGCTGCCGGCGGCGTCGAAGATTCGGCTTTCGCCGCCTTTTACGTTAACACGGTCGATCAACAGTATGGCGACAAAATCCACGCCGTCGCGGTGCGCGCCCTCAGGCGTTGGCCGGCCTATGCCGCTATGGGTATCGATACGAAACTGATGCGCTTCCACGAACCAGATCTGTTGGCTTTTTACTTGCGAAAAAATATTGCCTATCGCCAGCAGCAGCTGCGACCAGATCGGCTGATTGATCAATTCGGGAGCAATCGGTTCGAACATACGCCGTAACCCGCCATGCAAGGCGTTGTATTCCAGCGGTTGCCAATGGCTGCGATGCGGCGTTTGTTCGATTCGATGGGCATCGGTGATAAAGCAGGAATGCCTGCGTTGCCGGTAGTTTCCGCTGTCTTTGAGATACTGGTCCTGGGGCAGATTCGACCAGGCAGGGGCCAGCGAGTCAAGTTCGCCGGGCTGACAGCCGATAAGCAGACACACGTCGCCAGGCGTTAGCACGGCGTAGCCTTGATTCTGCAAATCGCAGACCAGACGGGAAAGAGGAGTAAATGGGGGCGGGATCGTGAACATGGACGATAAAGCTTGGTATGAATGAATGGATCGGATAAGATTAATAAAAAAACAAGAGTGTAACAGGGAGCAGGCGTTAAATATCAGGTGAGGATCAGGTTGCCGGCTATTTATTAAGCAATTTTATTAACCCGAATGAAAGGCAAGAGATTATGCGTTTAATTTTATTATGTATATTGGCACTGAGTCCATTTTCCGCGTATGCGGACAAGGTTGTGCCCCGATTCGTGGTCAGCAGTCCGGATATTGCTCCTGGACAAGTCATACCGCAAGAATTTGTCTACAATAGTTTCGGTTGTACCGGTAATAACGAGTCACCCGCCCTCAACTGGAAACATCCGCCCAAGGGCACCCAAGCCTTTGCGGTGACGGTGCACGATCCCGATGCGCCGACCGGCGGCGCCGGTTTCTGGCATTGGGTAGTCATCAACCTGCCGTCGACGCTGACCGGTCTGGCTCGCGGCGACGGCGCGCTGAACAGCACCCATCTGCCTCCAGGCGCCGTGCAGATACGCAACGACTTCGGTCAGGCCTCTTGGGATGGACCGTGCCCGCCGGTGGGCGACAAGCCACACCATTACAATTTTACCGTGTATGCGCTTAAAAAAATGTTAATGGTGCCTGCTGATGCCACGGCTTCGTACGTCGGCTTCATGATTAACAGCAACGCACTCGCCTCTGCGAAATTTACGGCGATGTACGGTCGTAAATAATTCGCCTTATCGGTCGATTTGTTCGTAACCGAGATCGGCTGGGGTCAGGGTGCGCTTCCAGAGTTCACGACCCTGGCTGTCGTACACGTTCAGGTTCAATTCGCGAGCTTTGCCTTGCCCGGTAAAGCTCATGCTGCAAAAGTTGCGCTGTTCCACCAAGGTTCCCTCGATACGCTGAGGATTATATTTACTGCCTTTGGCGGGACCGGAATTCAGCGGCGAACAGGTGAATTCATACAAGGGATAGGTGCGCGGCCGGTTCAATCGCAACAATTCGCTGATGTGCCGGTCGCCGGTCAGAAATATCACGCCTTTGATATTGTTATTTTTAAGCCACGCCAAAAAATCGGTTTGCTCGTAAGCAAAATGATTCCAGCCTTCATAGGCATCGCCGTTATTGAGCATCTGACCGCCGGCTGCGATGATCTTGAAATGGGCGGTACTTTCGAGCAGGGCATTTTTCAGCCAGTCCATCTGGATTTTGCCGAACATGTGTTTACCCGGTCTGTCCTGCGCAGCATTCGCGTCGCGCCACCAGCGATCGTCGAGCATGAAAAAATCGGCGTCATTAAGCGTAACTTTGGTAAAGATGCCCGATGTCCCGGGCAGGCCGTAGCCGGGGTTGGCCCAGTAATTTTTGAATAACTCCAGGGATGCGCCTTTGAATATAAATGAATTGCCGCTGTCGTTGTAACCGTAATCGTGATCGTCCCAGATCGCGACTTGCGGCGTATTCCGCAGGAAACCCTGCAATTCCGGCAGCGCGCGATCGTGCCAGTATCGCGCCGCCATGCCGGAAGGGCTCGAATAATCGGCTTCGCGATAGTAGAGATTATCTCCCAGCCACACCATCAGATCGGCGTGCTGCGCCGCCATGGCGGAATAAATCTCGTAGCCGCCGCCGTACGGCGTACCGGGACGGTCGAATTTGGCCTGATTGATATAGGCGCAGGAGCCGGTCAGCACCTTGAAATCGGGAGCGGGTTCGCGCCACTCCCATAAGGGTGCGGTTTTGAAGGTCAGCGGCTCGATCGACGTGTCGGTTTTGCCATCAAGTACGACCTGATAGCGGTAATTTGTCTCAGGTTCGAGATTGCCCACGGTGACGAGAGCGGTGTATTGATGCTGTCCGTCGGTCAATATCGGCGCGGTCAGTTTGCGTAATTCCTTGTGGTGTTCAGGCCACCACGCCAACTGTACCGGTTCCATCCTGTCCGTTTGCAGCCAGATTACGGCGGAGCGCATTGCCGGATAGCCCTGCATCGGTCCGGCGTGCAATTCCGCTTGAGCCGTGCCGATATGAATGGCGACCGTCGCCAGCAGAGACCACGACCATAATCGACGGCTGAGTTGCAGCATGGGCAATGATCTCATTCCTGGCTCCTGTGTGTCATAAAGGTCAAAAACGCGCGCTGAGCGTAACGTAATAATTCCGCGGCAGATTGAGATAATCGTAGGGGTTGCTGGCGTTACCGCTGTAGGCGGTAACATAGCTCGTATTCAGCAGATTATTCACAAACAGGCCGATGGATGCATCCTTGAAACCGATATTGCTGTCCATTTTGGCGTAATTCAAATTATAGCGTACGCTGAAATTAACGGTAGTATTCGACGGCAGGGATAATAGCGTATTGCCGCTGCCGGTGCTGTTATAGTTACCGATGCTGAAAAAGGAACTGGCGACGTGTTCGGCATCGAGTTGCGCGCGCAAGGTTTCGTTGGCAAAGATCAGGCCTACGCTTTCGGTGTTTTTTGGGGCATAGGGAAAGGGCTGATTGAGCGAATCCAAACGGGCGTTCAGCAGTCCGAGGTTGGCAAAGGTCGACCAATTGCTATCGATCGACCAATTATTCTGCCAGGCGATGCCTTCGTTGGTAGCGCTACCGGCATTACTCAGTTCGCTGATGGTGGAAGTACCGACCGTGACATTGGAGGATAGAATATAGTTGCTGAAATTGAGGCGGAAGGCATCGAGGCTGCTGTTCCAGGTGCCGATTTTCCAGGTGCTGCCTATGTCGTAAGTCCCGGCCTGTTCGGGATTGAGCGTAGGGTTGTATACGCCGATGTAATATTGATTGGTGGCGGGAGGATTGATGTTCTCGGTATAATTGGCGTACACGTTCCATTGCGGCGAGAGCTTGTAATTAATGCCTACCGACGGCAAGGTGCCATGAAAGTTGGAATTGAATTGATACGGTTGACCGGCCACCTGTGCTACCTGATTCGAATAGTTGCGTGCGACATACAGATATTTGACACCGGCTGTCACGCTGAATGCAGGCGTTACTTTATAGGTAACGTTGACGTAGGGTTCGCTGGTGTCGGTAATTACCGGTTCCAGATATTGCACGCCTACGTACGCATTGTTGGTACTGTTGAAAAACTGGTTGCTGTGCAGGGTGTCGTCATGATCGTACCATAAACCGGCTTCCGTTGAGGTAGGTCCGGCTGGAACCAGAATCTTGAACGTATCGCCCCAGCGATGAGTCGTGTTGTAAGCCTGGTTTAACAATAAACCACCGGCGGGCACTGCTACCTTACCGTACGTGCCGTTAGGCTGGAGCAGGCTCTGCGAGTAATTGTAATCGCCAGCGCCATAACCTTTGCCGTCATAAATATATAACTGGTTGGACAGGTCGACGCCGCCACCCAGAGGGGTATCGTATTTCAAGTAACCCAGGCTGTCTGTGTAATTGTTGTAATTATAGGGGGCGTAATTGGTATTGGGCTGCCCGCTGGGAGTCGTCGGCTGATTGGACAACAGATTGCAGCTGTTGCCGGACTGAGCGATCTGGCTGGCGGTACAGCCTCTATAATAATTGAAGGTTTCATCGTTGCGGGCATAAAACGCTGTCAGCACGCCAGATCCTAATTGCGTCAGCGATTTGAAGGTGACGCGTTTCTGGTCGGCTTGGGTATCCTGAAAATACCCATCGCTGTGGATCTTGTCGGCATATAGGTAAAACGAGGTAGGGGCACCGGTGTTGCCGCCCAATACGCCCGAATTGAATAAGGCACCGTAGTCGTATTTGCCGAACGATCCGGCACCGATCAGCGGTTCGGCGTATAAATCCGGCCCGGGAGTTTTGGTGTAGGTCTGCACAGAGCCGCCGAATGCAGCGAGACCGGGAATAGCTGCTGATAAGGCACTGGGATAATACTGGATGCCCGATACCAGTTCGACAGGTATGAATTCGTTGGTATAAAAAGTATAGCTATTATTGTCGTTCAGCGGTATGCCGTCCAGCGTGAAATTGATGAGCGATTTGTTCAGGCCGTTGATGTAGACGTTGTCGCCGGTCATGCTGTCGCCGTTGGTCTGAATGACGACGTTGGGCAGGTTTGCCAGACCTTGGGTGAATGAGGAACTGGGTGTCAGCGAACTCATTTCGCCGGTGGTGATTTCCGTTTCCGCCTGCGTCGCGTTGGGATTGAACAGCTGGATATTACGATTCTGTTGCATCGGGGTTTGTTCGACGTTGACATCCGTTGGCGTACCGAACATTTGAGGGGTGGAGGAGGCGCTTTGTGCATTGCCGGTGACGATACCGAGATTGATTGGCTGGTCGGCCTGCGCTGATTGTGACAGGGTTATTATCAGCGCGGATACGGTAAACGCAAGTCGGTTGGGTTGAAAGCCTGAGTGAAAACGGATGCGATTACGGATGGTCTTATGCATTGCAATTCCCTCATGGAAAAAAAGCAAGCATAAGTATCTTACGTGACACTGACATTAAGGCTATGTATCAATTATATTAAACAGATATTATCGTTTGATTATTCAGATTTTATTCGAGTGTATGTCCTACAATAGAGAACGGCAAATAGGCGGCGATATAGAATGAATGTAATCAGGTTCGTATGATATTCAGGCTGTTGAAATGACCTCCCATCAGTTTTTTTGCCGGCAACCGCCACCATTTTTCAGCAGCCGTAACATACAAACTGCGAAAATCGACGGAGTGAACCAGATTGCCGTTCTCCAACCGATCGAGGGCGGGAGCCGCACCGTATAATCCGCCCCGAACTTTGCCGCCCATGACAAAATGCGCGGCGGCGGTGCCGTGATCGGTGCCGTTGCCGTCATTATCCTGAGGCCGCCGACCGAATTCCGAGTAAGTCATGATCAGGCTGCTATTCCAGCGATCAAGTTCTGTCAGCGCGGATTTGAGCGTGATTATGCCGTCGGCAAATTGCTTGAGCAGGCGAGTGTGTGTCTGCGGTTGGTTGACGTGGGTATCGAAGCCGTTCAAGCTGATACGGACTACTGCGACACCGGATCGGTTGGCGATGACTTCGGCTGCCGTGTGCAGCGTATTGCCGAAAGGCGTCGCAGGAAATTCGGTACGGAAGTTATAGTGTCCGTCGATACGGCTGGCAGCGTGGCGGATGTCGCTCTCTATGCCGAGTATGCGATCGAGCGAGGCATTGCCGGTGTGCAGGGCGGGATCGTCGGCAAGTTTTGCGATACGGGTAAACTGGTCGGCATTATTCAGAACGATGGCGCGTGCACCGCCTGCCAGCGGACCCAGATCTTCCGAGCCCAAGCTGACGCCTTCGGCGGCAAAGCGGGTGGGCGGAGGGAATTGAGAGAAGGTTTGGCTTAACCAGCCCTTATCCAGATATTCGTTGCTGGCGGACGCCGTATCCCAGATTTCTATCGAGCGAAAATGAGACAGGTTCGGTTCCGGATAGCCGACTCCTTGTACGATGGCCAATTCGCCGGCTTGCCATATAGGCAGGATGGGCTGCAATGACGGGTGTAAGCCGGTACGCTCGTCGAGTTGCACTACTTGATCGCGAGCAATGGCGATGCGTGGACGCAGTCTGTAGTAATTATCGTCGGCGTAAGGGATGACTGTATTTAATCCGTCGTTACCGCCTTTGAATTCAATCAATATCAATAGGTTTTGATAGGGCTGATCTGCGATGCCTGCGATGGCAAGGCCCGGGATGCCGGTCAGGAGAGGGATACATCCCAAGGCTTGAAGAAAATTCCGACGCAACATGACAGAGCGCTCCTATTTGAGTTGATAAGCCGGATCGAGCAGCAGGGAGTGCAGATACTGCGCTGCCGGTAAGTCGGGAGAAACCGCATTGACCGGCGCGACGGCAAGCAGCACAGCTTGCGCGGATCGGTGCTGTTCGGCAGGCAGAGGCGCCAATCGCGAGAGCCAGGCCTGCGGGGCGTAGGCAAAATTCATCGTATCGTTCGGCGTATCGGTCGCCAGCAATTTTTTGGGAATGGGCATTTGCTGGCCGCGAGTCAGCAGGTCGAGAAATTGTTTGCGCAACAGCAGAGTCGTGCTATTGATCCAGGCGTCATCGCCGGGCCAGCCTTTGACGTTGGGGGGTGCGAAGATATTTTGACCGAGCTGGCGCGATGCGATCGCCAGTGCGCGCGGATCGGGGTGTATTTGAAGCTGGCGCACGCTGCCGACTATCAGTTCGACCGGGGACTTGACCAGATTGCCGCGATTTTTCGCCGACCAGAAAGCGTCGCTGAGCAACAGCGCGCGCAGTAACGGCCGTATTTCGTAATGCTGGCGGAAAATCGCCGCATCGCGCTCGATAGTAAGCGGGTCGGGATCGGTCGAAATGAATTCGCGCCATAATTTCCGTGTAATCCACTCCGCCGTGGCAGGCTGTGCGAGCAGAATGTCCAGTACGTCATCACCGTTAAAATTACCGCTATGCCCAAGTACGGTTTTTATCCCGTCATCATGCTGGCCGGGACGATACATGAAAGCGCCGGTTTGGCGATCCACGCTCCAGCCGGTATAAGCGCGGGCGGCTTCCTGTACATCCTGTTCGGAATAATGCCCGATACCTAAGGTGAACAATTCCATCACTTCGCGGGCGAAGTTCTCGTTCGGTTGCGCCTTGCGGTCCTGCTGGGTATCCAGATATAAAATCATCGCCGGATCCTTGGCGATCGCGTGCAGCATATCGCCGAAATTGCCCAGCGCATAACGGCGCAGCAACTCGTTTTGCACCAGCATGAGCCGCGCGGATTTGACCTTCTGCGAACTGGAAACGAAATGATTATGCCAGAACATCGTCATGTGCTCGGTCAGCGGCGCAGGTGTCGCGATCATTTCTTCCATCCACCACGCCTGTAATTCCAGGTTGCGCTGGGCTTGTTGCCCGCGAAACTGTTTTTTTTCGTCCGGACTCAGATTCTTGAAATGTTCCGGTTGCGGCATGTAGACGGCAAGATCGGCGGGAACCGGCGTGACTGCCTGCTGTGTAGCACCCGCCAACAAGCGATCTACCGCCGCGGTGCGGCTGAGGCTGGCATAACTTGCCAGCTCCTGCGGATCGGGTGCAAACCCCGTACGCGTCAGCAAATGCCACGCGTCGGCCTCGCCCATGGCTGCCGCATAAGTCAGGCCGGTCAATGACAGCAAGATCAGGCTCAATACCCAATTCCGCATTTTTGCTCTTTCTTTTCTGATATGCCTGGATCAGTCAGGCAAAAACGG
The DNA here is from genome assembly GCA_021795395.1 of Pseudomonadota bacterium. Classification (GTDB taxonomy): domain Bacteria; phylum Pseudomonadota; class Gammaproteobacteria; order Burkholderiales; family Sulfuriferulaceae; genus Sulfuriferula. Next base: position 19,609 of record JAJYPN010000036.1, read on the forward strand.
CTTGCGAAACCGAACTCGCGTAGCGCTAATCAGCGTACATCGTATGAAATGAGAGGTAAGAAAATATTTCGGGGAAAGAAAGAAGTGTAACAAGTTGTAACATGGGATCGAGTTACATAATTTAGCCACTTGATCGAATATCAGGTTTAAATTGTCCTTGGATTGATCGACCGCGTAAAAACATGCCTGATTTGCATGGCATTTATATAGGTGTTTACAAGATCGAAGCGCTTCCTTATAATCCTGACCTTTCGGGGGGTATAGCTCAGCTGGGAGAGCGCTTGCATGGCATGCAAGAGGTCAGCGGTTCGATCCCGCTTACCTCCACCATTATAACGTTTCAGGAAGTATCGCAACATCTTAAAACCCGCCTAAGTGCGGGTTTTTTATTGATTTTATCGTCTCAGGCAGTGTAAGATAGTCTCATAGCATCTCACCTTTTATTGGGGTAACTCTACGGGGTAACCCTTCAAATCAAAAAGGACTTACCCCAATGCCTTTGACCGACACAAAAATCCGTAATGCCCGCCCCGGCGAAAAACCAATCAAAATGTACGACGAACGCGGTTTATTTTTGCAAGTTACCCCTTCTGGCGGACGGTGGTGGCGCTTTAAATACAGTTTTGATGCCAAGGAAAAACTATTATCTCTTGGTACATATCCTGATGTAAGCTTGAAGGATGCCCGTACTCGCCGGGACGAATCACGCAAGCTGCTTGCCGATGGTATCGACCCCGGCGCAAACCGGAAAGCCATCAAGGCATCAAGACAAGATAGCGCGGCAAATAGCTTCGAGATAGTGGCGCGTGAATGGTATGCAAAGAACGCCCCCGACTGGGCTAGAAGTCACGGCGACAAAATCATACGACTAATGGAACGCGACATGTTTCCGTGGATCGGCGGGCGACCTATTGCCGATATCAACGCTCCCGAGCTTTTAACGGTCTTGAAGCGTATCGAGAAGCGCGGAGCGGTAGAGACAGCGCATCGAGCATTATCGAATTGCGGGCAAGTTTTCCGTTTTGCTATCGTAACCAACCGCGCTACCCGTGACCCAACCGGCGATCTTAGGGGCGCTCTCAGTAAGTCGAACGGCGACCATTTCGCCGCGATAACCGAACCAACGGAGGTGGCGAAGTTGCTGCGCACACTTGACGGATATGAAGGCACGTTCGTCGTTATGTGCGCCCTACGAATCGCGCCCTATCTTTTCGTCAGGCCGGGCGAATTAAGGCAGGCACAATGGGCTGACATTAATCTCGATAAGGGCGAGTGGCGATACTTGGTAAGCAAGACACAAACGGATCATATTGTGCCATTAGCAACACAGGCCGTAACCATCTTGCGCGATTTGCACGCGTTAACGGGGAACGGGCGCTATGTTTTTCCAAGTGCCAGAAGCTATGAACGCCCCATGTCTGATAATGCCATTCTGGCGGCCATGCGGCGCATGGGTATATCTAACAGCGAGATGACCACACATGGTTTCCGCGCAATGGCTCGCACAATTCTGGATGAAATTTTAAATGTGCGAGCTGATTTAATTGAGCATCAGCTTGCCCACGCCGTCCGTGACGTTAACGGAAGGGCATACAATCGAACAGCCCATCTCCCCGAACGCAGGAAAATGATGCAAAAATGGGCAGATTACCTCGATGAATTGAAGGCTGGCGCAGTAAACCCATAAAATTCAAACAATTACTGCTATTATATTTCCACTAATACTCCACTAATCGTGGAAACATTGTCCACTAATAGTGGAAACTTTATCCACTAATATTCCACGATTAGTGGAGTATTAGTGGAGTTTTAGTGGAGTAAGATGTACAACTTTGTTTACATATCTCACACATTTAACCCACTGTTTTAATTAAAGAAAAACAGGAAAAATAGTTTGCAAGACCGTAAAAATCTGTTATGCTTTAATCAGATCGTCGAATAAAACAAAGCCCACCCGTGCTGGAAACACGGGTGGGCGGGTACGGCGATCACGGCTAGGTGATTTTTGCATGCAATTCCACTCACACACAACATGTGGTCATTGCAGTTTTTATTGTAGCATAAGTAAAAAAATAAAAGTCACCTGTTTTGCGCAGCAATATGAAACAGGAGCAACATTATTATGTTTGACGAAAAACAAGTAATCGATGAAAGCAATTCGGTAGCAAACGAAATAGTGCAGGATTTCGAAATAATCTATCGTCAGTTAATAAAGCAATTCAATAATGCTCACGTCATCCCAATCCGTGATGCCGGCGCTTTAATCGGATACACAAGGTCAACCAGCGCGACGCTGGCACCAAAAAAACTATTCCCAATACCGAGTATAAGAATCGGAAAAAAACACTACATATTGACGTTAGTGATGGCAAGATTTTTGGCAGACCCCGCCAAAATGTCAGCCGTCCCGCCAATTTTGTGCCCCGGACGTCCAAAAAAAGGCACCGGCCCGAAAGAATTGGCTGCCGCCGCAGCGAAAAAAATGGAGTCCCAAAAATGAACTCCATCAATCCCATTGCCTTCATCCGATTGCCTGCTATTACGAAGATGACTAGCCTTAGCCGGTCATCTATATACCGTCTAATCAACACAGGTGATTTTCCCCGACAAGTACAGCTATCAACTCGTACAGTCGCCTGGCGGCTCACTGACGTAGAGCACTGGATTAGCCAAAAAATCAATCAGCAACACTAATAAAATAAAGCCCGCGATTTTCAGGATCGCAGGCTTTAAAGAAATGGTTTCGACGAAGTTAGCGCTTCTCGAACCGCGATCAACGCATTAGGAGTGCATCGATATGTACGATACTACATCAATTTTTTCAAATACGCAATACTCTTGCCCCGCCGAACAGCAACTTGATGAACAAGCTGACTGGCTGGAATACGTGCACACACATGGCGGCATAGAAAAAGTCGAAGCTTACATTTTTTCCTGTTTTGGCGACTACTTTGAATCGCGGCATCCCGTTCCAATCGTAATAGAACTCCCACAGCCAGCCGATATAAGCCCAAGTTACGAAATCGGTAAAGATTGGCTGCGCGAGTACGTCAAGTCAATCACCCCATCGCCAATAGCACCGCCGCCGCCGGAATTAGAACCGGATGCAGAGCTACCTTTATTTGATTTTGAACAACAACGATGGTATGACAATCAGCTTTCCTATATCCCAATCTCCCTGCGCGGACTGGCGGAAGAAAGATACAGGTATAACAGTCTTTTTGGCAAAACTGACGGCGAATGCCTGCGGCTCGCCAACATATGGATCAGGGAAACGGTAGACAAAATAAAGGAGCATCAATTATTCGGTACTACGCACAGTCTCGAACTTAGTAAACAACTAATCAAAGATGAATATCGCGCACCCTCCGCCGCGCTAAATGGTTTCACAGCGTGGGTTCTAAAAAATGCCGATTCAAGTGATGTCGAAATTAAAAACATAGCCCATAACATTTCGAAGCAATTTCATACGACACAGAAGAACGACACATCAAACAACAGCGGTAGTATATCTATTATAAACGCTCAAAAACTAACCAGTAAGCTCGGACAGTTCTGGTGCGGTTACGCTACAGAAAATATTGACAGGAACGAATTGATTAAACAAATTTCGCTAGCTCTCCGGCATGCCGCACGGGCTTTCAACATCACAAAATTTAAAAGGTGGTCGCCAAAC
>JAJYPN010000037.1 GCA_021795395.1 Pseudomonadota bacterium
GGCGCGTCATCGGCCAGGACTAGGCGGTAAGTCTGGTAGCCGACGCCATACGTCGTTCGCGCTCAGGGCTGGGTGACCCCAACCGGCCTTACGGCTCGTTCCTGTTTCTGGGTCCGACCGGCGTCGGTAAAACCGAGCTGTGCAAAACGCTGGCCGGATTCCTGTTCGATTCGGAAGATCACCTGGTGCGTATCGACATGAGCGAATTCATGGAGAAGCATACCGTGTCGCGCCTGATCGGCGCGCCGCCCGGCTATGTCGGGTACGAGGAAGGCGGCACGCTGACCGAAGCGGTGCGGCGCAAGCCTTATAGCGTGATCCTGCTCGACGAGGTGGAAAAAGCGCATCCGGACGTATTCAACGTCCTGCTGCAGGTGCTCGACGACGGTCGCCTGACCGACGGTCAGGGCCGCACTGTGGATTTCAAGAATACCGTCATCGTCATGACGTCCAATCTGGGCTCGCAGATGATCCAGCAGATGAACGGAGACCCGTATGACGCGGTAAAAGCTGCCGTCATGGCGGAAGTCAAAACGTATTTCCGTCCCGAATTCATCAACCGCATCGACGAAGTCGTTGTCTTCCACGCTCTGGGCAGCGCACATATTCACGCCATCGCCAAGGTGCAATTGCAGTATCTGACCAAACGGTTGGCCGCTATGGGCATGGATCTCGTTGTAAGCGATAAGGCGCTCGATGAATTATCCGCAGCCGGTTTCGATCCGGTATTCGGTGCACGACCATTGAAACGCGCTATTCAGTCGCAACTGGAAAATCCGTTAGCCAAGGAAATCCTGTCCGGACGGTTTGCGGAGAAGGATACCATATACGTCGATTACCGAGATGGAGCCATGGTTTTCAGTCATGGGGCTTGAAGCGAGGAAAACAGCAGTCGACCATAAGTTAATTATTCGTGGCTTGAGGGTGAGGGGCTGCTATTTCTGGTCGATCTGTAATCTCACCAGCAAATCACACGCATGTCCCATTGTTTCCGAATGAGGCAATGTAAAAGACAGCCATATACACTTTGTACCAAGAACAGACGTTCGAAGTTGAAAATATGCTTGTCAATTCAGTCGGTAAAAAATAGTCTTAGTCCCATCATTTTCTTTAACCTGAAACTCCTGTGAAGTTGCAGATAAAACGGCATTTACATCATGTATAATCTGGGAGTTTATCTTATATGTCCATCTCAGCTGATGGCCTTCATATTGCCAAACACCATATTGCAGGACGGCACCGTCGTTGGTTTTAATTTCTCAGCATAACTTATTTATCAATAAAGGTGTAAGTAAAAAAATCGATATTTCACCCTTTTTAGAGATTTATAAAAGCAGAGAGTAAGCGGCCAAGGCCGACTACTGTTTCGCCGTTCACATTCCAACACTATATTTTGCTATCGGGAGCTTTGTATGTTTGTGGGTGGAATTTACCAAAGAAGCAGAAAGTATTTTACGATGATGACATGGAGGGGCAGGCCTTGCATTTGACATACTTATCCCCGGTTGCCGCCACTTTGCTGTGTTACTAACTGAGGTTTCCCTTTTTTTTCGTCTTCCAAGGGATGGATTCATGCTACCAGTTTTTCCCCATACTGAGCTATCCTCCAGTCATCCAAGAACTGGCTTGGCGACTTGTAACCAAGGCTTGAGTGCATCCGTTTCCGGTTGTAGAACGTCTCAGCGAAAGCCGGGCAATTGCTGGCTGCAATACTCGAAGAGCTTGAAAATCGTGCCTGGGTGGAGCGCAACGCCGAGGCGCTGGCGATGCATGGCAAGGAGATATCCGTCACAGGATGGGCCGGTGCCGAATTTGATCGGATCTGATGTTGGCGCAATTTGATATTTACCCCCTAACCTGGGCGCGAAGAAAACAGAGATACCCTGGCTCGTCTCGATTCAGAACAACCACATTACCAGCAAAACGGGAGCGACTGTGGTCATTCCCTGCGGGCTAATGCTCAGCCGGTAGAAATCATGGCGCCGCTGGTGGAAGTTCCGGGACATGGGCATTTTGTTTTATCCACCGACGAAATCTTCGCGTTCGATTCCGCCAGGCTCCCGCCGCCTTGCGCAAAACTGGGCGTTGCCGATCGCACAAAAATAAAACCCGCCATAATAAAGTGAGAGGAGTATTGAACAGGTTGATGGTGCAGGTTTCTAACGAGCAATTTCCCAGTCTTCCAATCGCAATCCATCGACACGGCTAAATTCGCCTGTATTGTGGGTAACCAGAATGACGTCGTGACTGCGGGCAACGGATGCGATCAGGGTGTCGTTCGGGCCTATGGGATTGCCTCGGGTCAACAGGGAGGCATGGATTTGACCGTAATGCTCGGCGCAGTCGTCATTAAACGGCAGGCTTTGGAGTGGATCGAAAAAAACCTTGAGTCGTTGCAGATTGGCTTCCGGTCGCTGGCTACGCCGCGCGCCATATAATAACTCCGCCTTGACTACGCTGCACAGGACAATATCGGCAGGTTTATGTTGGCGGAAATGTTGCAGGATGACAGGATGTTTTTCATTAAGCAAATGGATGCAGACATTGGTATCCAGCAGATAAATCATTTGATTTCAAGACGCTCTTCCACAGGCTGTTGTGGTGGGCGGTTCAGCGGTTCGCCTTCCCATGTTCCGAAAATGTCGAAATAGCCTTCCGGCCATCCCGCGCCTATGCCAGCATCTCGTTTGACCAATTCGGCAAGGTAGCGGGAAAGGCTCAAACCCGATTGCGCCGCGCGGCGTTGTGCCTGCCGGGCAATGTCTTCAGGGACATAACAATGTAGTTGAGCCATAAGGTTTTCCTTGTATGCGTATATGTGCTATATGTGGATTATAGCAAAAGCAAGACAGGATTGCTTAATTAGTTTGAACTGGTTTAACACTAAAGCAGCGTTAACAATCGGTTTCCCATTCACGACGTATTCGTTTGGAATGTTCGGACATTCGCAAAGATCAATACCGTATTATCATTCCGGTTTCTTCGCATCGTCATCCAGAGCCCGGAGAAACGCCAGTTTCTCGGCGATTTTCGCTTCCAGGCCGCGCTCGGTGGGGCGATACCAGTCCGGTTCCTGCATGCCGTCCGGCAGGTAGGTTTCGCCGGCGGCATAGGCATGCGGTTCGTCGTGCGCGTAGCGGTAGGCGTGTCCGTATCCCAGTTCCTTCATCAGTTTGGTCGGCGCGTTGCGCAGATGCACGGGGACTTCGCGGGATTTGTCCTGCTTGACCCAGGCCATAGCCTGGTTGTAGGCGTTATAGCCGGCGTTGCTTTTGGCTGCCATGGCTAAATAGATGACGGCCTGGGCAAGGGCGAGTTCGCCTTCGGGGGAACCCAGCCGTTCGTAGGTTTCTGCCGCATCGTTGGTGATTTGCATGGCGCGCGGGTCGGCCAGGCCGATATCTTCCCACGCCATGCGGATGATGCGCCGCGCCAGATATTTGGGGTCGGCGCCGCCATCGAGCATGCGCGTCAGCCAGTAGAGCGCGGCATCGGGATGCGAACCGCGCACGGATTTGTGCAGCGCCGAGATTTGTTCGTAGAAATTGTCTCCGCCCTTGTCGAAGCGGCGCGGGTTGATGCTCAGGGTATGGCCGAGGAAAGCGGCGTCGATGTGAGTGAGATGACCGGCTTGTGCTGCCGAATGGGCCTGTTCCAGCATGTTCAGGAAACGTCTGGCATCGCCGTCGGCGTAACCGATGAGAGTGGTGATCGCCGCCTCCTCGAAACTGACATCCTTGATTGCCAGCGCTTGCGCCCTGGCGAGCAGCGTGCGCATTTCCGCGTCGTCGAGCGATTTCAGCACGTAGACTTGAGCGCGCGAAAGCAGGGCGGCATTGACTTCGAACGAGGGATTTTCGGTGGTGGCGCCGATGAACGTGATCAAGCCCGATTCGACATGCGGCAGCAGAGCATCCTGCTGCGATTTATTGAAGCGATGGATTTCGTCGATAAACAGTAGGGTATGCCGGTCGAGTGTGTCCAGCGTTTGCTGTGCGGCTTCCAGCGCGGCGCGAATTTCCTTGACTCCGGCCAGTACTGCCGAAAGGGCGATGAACGAACAATCGAAAGCATCTGCGGTCAGCCGGGCCAGCGTGGTCTTGCCGACGCCGGGCGGCCCCCACAGGATCATCGAATGCGGTTTCCCCGTAATAAACGCCATGCGCAGGGGCTTGCCGGGGCCGAGCAGATGACTTTGGCCGACGACTTCGTTCAAGGTTTGCGGGCGCAGGCGTTCGGCTAAGGGCTGATTATTGGCAGGTTGATGAAATAAATCCCGGCTCACTTGCTGTCGGAAAGCACGTCTACGCCCGCCGGAGGAACAAATTTGAATGTGTCGGGCGGAAGTTTGGGATTGCGTTGCAGGCGGCTGAGCTTGAGCACGGTAGTCAGTCCGAAATTGTCGAGGATCTTCATTTCTGTCAGCGTATTCCGATCGAAGCCCATCTGTATCTGTTTGAAAGCGCTGTCGTGATCCTTCGGTACGGCGGTCAGCCAGCTAAGCCCGTCGCGAGTGCCGGTATCGGTCAGCGTATAAAATTTTTCGATGGCATTGTCGCCCGCCAGCAGGGCGGCGGGACTGCTACCCAAAGCCGTATCGTAATGCTTGACGGTGACTTGTTCAAGATCGATATCGTACAGATAGATTCGTTTGCCGTCGCCGACGATGATCTGCTTGAACGGCGTGTCGTACGTCCAGCGGAATTTGCCGGGCCGGGAAAAGATCATCGTGCCGGTGGACTGTTGTTTGATCTTGCCTTCCTTGTTGAGTACGGTCTGGCTGAAATCGGCCTGCGCCGTATGCGTATCGGCAATGAAGGCGTGCAATGCGGCGATACCGTCCGCGTGGCTGCCGGTCGCATAAAACAGCAAGGCAAGTAAAAGTAAAAGTGATTTGAACCTGTTTTTGGGTATGCTGATGGTATTCATTTACGAGACCTAAGAGTGACCGGACGAAATGACTTCGCGGTTGCCATTGCTTTGCATCGGCGTCACCAGCCCGGCCTGTTCCATCGTTTCGATCAGGCGGGCGGCGCGGTTATAGCCGATGCGCAAATGGCGCTGTACGGCCGATATCGACGGGCGCCGGGTTTTGAGGACGAGCGCGACGGCTTCGTCGTACAGCGGGTCCGATTCCGCATCGCCACCGGTTTCGGGTTTGCTTTCGCTGTCGTCGGGCGTGTCGAGGATGCCCTCGATATAATTCGGTTCGCCCAGACTTTTGAGATAATCCACCACCCGATGCACTTCGTGATCGGCGACGAAGGCGCCGTGCACCCGCTGCGGATAGCCGGTACCGGGCGGCAGGTAGAGCATGTCGCCCTGGCCCAGCAGTGTTTCGGCGCCCATCTGGTCGAGTATGGTGCGCGAGTCGATTTTGCTGGAGACCTGGAAAGCGACGCGGGTGGGAATATTGGCTTTGATCAGCCCGGTGATGACGTCCACCGACGGCCGTTGCGTGGCCAGAATCAGATGCACGCCCGCAGCACGGGCTTTTTGCGCCAGCCGGGCGATCAGTTGTTCGACCGATTTGCCGACCACCATCATCAAGTCTGCCAGTTCGTCGATGACCACCACGATCAGGGGGATTTCTTCCAGCGGCTCGGGCTCTGCCGGGTTAAGGCTGAACGGATGCGTGATCGGCGAGCCGGATTTTTTCGCCTCGCGGATTTTCTGGTTGTATCCTGCCAGATTGCGCACGCCGAGCGCGGACATCAGCTTATAGCGTCGTTCCATCTCGCCCACGCACCAGTTCAGCGCGGCGGAAGCCTGACGCATATCGGTGACGACCGGCGTGAGCAGGTGCGGAATGCCATCGTAAACCGACAGTTCGAGCATTTTCGGATCGACCAGGATCAGGCGTATCTGACTGGCGTCGGCTTTGTACAGCAGGCTCAAAATCATCGCGTTGATCGCTACCGACTTGCCCGAGCCGGTGGTTCCCGCCACCAGCACGTGCGGCATGCGCGCCAGATCAGCGATCACCGGATTGCCGGCGATGTCCTTACCCATTGCCATCGTCAACGGACTGCTGGTGTCGTGATAGATTTTGGCCTCGAGGATTTCCGAGAGCCGCACGATTTCGCGTTTGGGATTAGGAATTTCCAGCGCCATGGCGGTCTTGCCGGGTATGGTTTCGACCACGCGTATGCTGACTACCGACAGGGCGCGCGCCAGATCCTTGGCGAGATTAAGAATCTGGCTGCCTTTGACGCCGGACGCCGGTTCGATCTCATAGCGCGTGATGACGGGTCCCGGCAGGGCGGCGACGACGCGGGTTTGCACGTTGAATTCATTGAGCTTGCGTTCGATCAGACGCGATGTGAATTCCAGTGTTTCGGTGGTCAGGCTTTCGACCGGTGGGCTGGCCGCATCCAGCAAATGCAGGGGCGGCAGCGGCGAATCGGGCATTTCGGCAAACAGCGGCGCCTGTTTTTCGATTTCTACCCGCACCGATTTGATAATGGTGGGCGGCGGCGGTTCGATAACGACCGGTTCATGTTGCGCCATACGCTGTTTCTGTACCTGCACGATTTCATCGCGATGCCGCGTCGCTTTCGCACCGGCGCGTTTGATGCGCCAGTCGCTCCACAGTTTCATCAGGCGCATCCCGCTGTTTTCGATGGCGGCTCCGGTCGATTCGGCTATCGACAGCCAGGAAACACCGCTGAACAGGCTCCACCCTAGAGCGATCAAAACCAGCAAGGCGACGGTCCCGCCGGTGAAGCCGAGTATCTGGACGACGATGTCGCCGCTCAGCATGCCGACGATGCCGCCGGCCTGTTCTGGCAGGCGAATATCCAGACTGTGCAGGCGTACCGATTCCAGACCGCTGCTGGCCAACAATAACAGGGCGAACCCGGCTCCATGGATGAGCGCCGGACGATGGTCGGGATCTTCCTGCCGTTCGGTCTGCATCCGATGATAGCTGCGCCAGGTGCCGAAACCCGCCAGAACCACCCACCACCAACTCGAGTAGCCGAACAGCATCAGCAACAGATCTGCCGTATACGCGCCGAACACGCCGCCGAAATTACCGATGGCGGCATGGCTGCTGTGCGACCAGCCGGGATCGGTGGCAGAGTGGCTGGCCAGTATCAACGCCAGCGCGACTGCAATGACTGCGCTCATCAGCCAGCCGGTTTCCTGCAACAGCCTGACAACCTTGGGCGGTAACGGTTTGCGGGGCGTTGCGGCGGCTCGCCGTCGGGGAGTGAACATATTCAAATAAGACCTGTTAATAAAGTAGGAAAAATGCGCGCATTGATTACAGGCGTGTAAGTCCAGCCGTACATATTGGGGTAGTGCATCGATCTGTACCGTTTTGGCATACGTTGATTCGGTTGCAAGAACCGTTACGCTTATTCGAGTTATACATAACGAATCCTGCGCTGACATTCAAATTAAAATTATAACGTGAAGCTTGGTAAAGATTGGAGTAATTCCTGTTAGAATTTATGAATTAATACTTCATTCATAAATCAATTGCAGTATCTATTAAGCTGTATCCGTTAAATCATCTGGAGCAAGACGAGTCATGGCTGAAGTAAAACATTCGCGATTACTGATTTTGGGATCGGGGCCCGCAGGCTATTCGGCAGCGGTCTACGCTGCCCGTGCCAACCTGAATCCCGTACTGATTACCGGTATGGCGCAGGGCGGCCAACTGATGACGACGACCGAGGTCGATAATTGGCCGGCCGACGCCGACGGCGTGCAGGGACCGGAATTGATGGAACGATTCGAGAAGCACGCGCGCCGTTTCAATACCGAAATCATTTTCGATCATATCCATACGGCGCGATTACAGGAAAAACCTCTGACCCTGATCGGCGATCAGGGGACGTATACCTGCGATGCCCTGATCATCGCCACCGGCGCTTCGGCCATGTATCTCGGCCTGGAATCGGAACAGGCGTTCATGGGAAAAGGCGTCTCCGGTTGCGCCACCTGCGACGGTTTTTTTTACAGGAATCAGGATGTGGCGGTCATCGGCGGCGGTAATACGGCAGTCGAGGAAGCCTTGTATCTGGCCAATATCGCCAGCCATGTGACGGTCGTGCATCGCCGCGACACCTTCAAATCCGAAAAAATCCTGATCGACCGGCTCATGGAGAAGGTAGCGGAGGGCAAGATCAGTCTCGAACTGAATCATGAACTCGCCGAAGTGTTGGGTGATAAATCCGGCGTGACCGGGATGCGGCTCAAATCGGTGGCGGACGGCAAAACCAGGGATAAAGCCTTGACCGGCATATTCATTGCGATAGGTCACAAACCCAATACCGATCTGTTCGCCGGGCAGATCGACCTGGAAGGCGGATATATCGTTACACGAGGCGGCAATCGCGGCAATGCGACGGCCACCAATATCCCCGGCGTATTCGCTGCCGGCGACGTGCAGGATCATATTTATCGGCAAGCGATCACCAGCGCGGGCTCAGGTTGCATGGCGGCGCTCGACGCCGACCGCTATCTGGAAAAGCTGGCAAAATAATATCGTCATGTCCGCCGATCGCGCATATTCCTCTCTGAAGCCCGACGAAGTTGCCCTGTTTCGTGCGGCAGTCAAGGATGCCCAGCCCATCGCCAGCCAGGGCAGGGTATTGCCGGCACGAATCCTGCCGGCAGCAATCCCTCGCAGTCTATTGCGCGACGAGCAAAGCGTGTTGGTCGATAGCCTGTCGGATCATATAGCCTGGGACGATGGGGTCGAGTCGGGCGAGGAACTGATTTTTTTGCGTCCGGGACTGCGTCGCGACACGCTGCGCAAGATGCGCCGGGGTCATTGGGTCATTCAGGACGAGCTCGATCTGCACGGCATGATCAGTACCGAAGCGCGGCTTGCCGTAACGATTTTTCTGGCGACCTGTCGCAAGCGCGATCTGCGCTGCGTGCGCATCATTCACGGCAAAGGTCTCGGTTCGAAGAATCGTGAAGGCGTATTGCGCAGCAAAATCAAAAACTGGCTGATGCAAAAAGACGAAGTCCTGGCGTTTTGCCAGGCGCGCGCTGTCGACGGCGGCAGCGGAGCAGTCATCGTCTTATTGAAATCCGTTTGACGAAAGAAAAGGAAGCAGTTATGCAGGAATTTACATTGTCCGCCACGGGCAACAAAACGTTTAAATCCGGCGATGCACGCGGCAAAAAGCTCGTTGTCTATTTTTATCCGAAGGACGATACGCCGGGCTGTACGGTAGAGGGGTCGGATTTCCGTCAGTTGTACTCCGAATTTCAACGGCTGAATTGCGAAATCGTCGGGATATCGCGCGACAGCATCGCCTCCCATGAAAAATTCAAGGCCAAGCTGGAATTGCCTTTCGATCTGCTGTCCGACGAAACCGGCGCAATCTGCAAACAGTTTGCGGTAATGAAAATAAAAAATATGTACGGCAAGGAAGTGGAGGGGATCGATCGAAGCACGTTTTTATTCGACGAGAACGGTAATTTGATTCATGAATGGCGCGGCATCAAATCCGCGGGGCACGCCCAAATTGTTTTGGAAACTCTGAAATCCTTACAGGAGAAATAGATGGCTCGCAAACCTGCAGCGGCTACGAAGCTATTCGTGCTGGATACGAATGTTCTGATGCATGATCCGGCCAGTTTATTCCGGTTTGAAGAGCACGATGTGTTTTTACCCATGGCAACGTTGGAAGAGCTGGACCAGAACAAGAAAGGCATGACGGAAGTCGCTCGCAATGCGCGGCAGGCCAGCCGTTTTCTTGACGAAATCGTTTCCGGTTCCGAAGATGCCATTGAAACCGGTATTGCCTTGAACAACAAGAGCCGAAAATCGGTCATGGGACGGTTGTTCCTGCAAACACGCGCCATTCAGGGTGGTCTGCCGGCCAGTCTGCCGTCGAGCAAGGTCGATAACCAGATTTTGGGCGTGGTGTTGAGCCTGCGGCAGGAGCAGCCGACCCGGCCCGTCATCCTGGTCACCAAGGACATCAACATGCGCATCAAGGCGCGTGCGCTGGGTTTGCAGGCGGAAGACTATTTCAACGACAAGGTGCTGGAAGATACCGACCTGCTGTACGCGGGAGTGCGCGAGCTGCCGGCGGATTTCTGGGACAAGCACGGCAAAGGGATGGAATCCTGGCAAGTGGAAGGCCATATCTGGTATCGCCTCAAAGGCCCGCTGGTATCCAGCCTGCTGATCAACGAATTCGTGTATCTCGAAGGCGATTCGCCGTTTTACGCGATGGTCAGGTCGATCGACGGAAAAGTGGCGGAACTGCAGACGATCAAGGATTACAGCCACCAGAAAAATAATATCTGGGGTATCGTTGCGCGCAACCGCGAGCAGAATTTCGCCCTGAATGTGCTGATGGACCCCGAGATCGATTTCGTCACCCTGCTGGGTCAGGCCGGTACCGGAAAAACCCTGCTGACATTGGCGGCGGGATTGATGCAGACGCTGGAGCACAAACGTTATTCCGAGATCATCATGACGCGCGTGACCGTTCCGGTAGGCGAGGATATCGGCTTCCTGCCCGGTACGGAAGAAGAAAAAATGAGTCCGTGGATGGGCGCTCTCGAAGACAACCTGGACGTATTGAACAAGACCGACGATGCTGCCGGAGACTGGGGCCGAGCGGCGACGCAGGACCTGATCCGCACCCGCATCAAGATCAAGTCGCTCAATTTCATGCGCGGCCGTACCTTTCTCAACAAATACCTGATCATCGACGAAGCGCAGAACCTCACGCCGAAGCAGATGAAAACGCTGATTACCCGCGCCGGCCCGGGCACCAAGGTGGTCTGTCTCGGCAATATCTCGCAGATCGATACGCCGTACCTGACCGAAGGCAGCTCCGGTTTGACCTATGTGGTCGACCGTTTCAAAGGCTGGGAGCACGGCGGCCACATTACGCTGGCGCGCGGCGAACGTTCGCGACTGGCCGATTATGCGGGAGAGAAACTGTAAGCGCACCAATCCGTCTCGATCATGACGGCTGGCGGAAAAATGTTTGATTCGGGGATAAACTTTAGCCCTGTTTTTTAATCATGACTTATATCGAGATCGCGCCAGCCCATGAAAACCTGTACGTTAAAAAATCTCACCAGCCTGACAAGTTTTTACGAACAGATTGCCTTTGCTTTCGATTTTCCGCCGAAATTCGCTCGCAATATGGACGGTTTGTGGGATGCGCTGACCGAAGTCCCCGGCCCGCTGGAACTGATCTGGGAAAAGCCCGGCATCAGCCGCGATGCATTGGGCGAAGATTACTGGCTGATCCTCGAAATCCTGGCCGATACCGTCGCCGAACGCGACGATTTCAGCCTGCTGCTGCGCAATTGAGCGGTATGGTACGTTACGGCTTGTTTTGCCGGACGGTAAAACAATTGGCGCGATAATGTCTACCCGTATCTGTTTTATCCGTCATGGAGAGACCGACTGGAACCTCAGCAAGCGCATACAGGGGCAAATTGACATCCCGCTTAACGAGACCGGGCACGCACAAGCACTGGCAATGGCTGGCAACGCAGCCCATTACGAGTTCAGCGCGATCTACAGCAGCGATTTGGGGCGTGCCTGTGCGACCGCGCAGGCGGTGGCGGCACAGTACGGACTGGAAGTCAGAACCTTGCCGCAATTGCGCGAACGGCATTACGGCATATTTCAGGGTATCACGGCAGACGAGGGTGCAGAGCGCTATCCCGAGGCATACGCGCATTACAAGGCGCGCGATCCCGATTACGATTTCTGCACAGGCGAAAGTATGCTGTGTTTTGCATGGCGTGTTGACGAAGCGATCGAATGGATGGTCAAGCACCATAGCGGTCAACTCATCGCCGTGGTCTGTCACGCGGGCGTGCTCGACATCCTGTACCGCAAGGCCACGGGCAGACCCTTGCATACACCGCGTGATTTCGTGATCCCCAACTGCGCGCTCAACTGGTTCCGTTTCGATGTCCAGGGCTGGCATCTGGAGGCGTGGAATGATCACCATCATCTGGTCAAGGTGTTGCTGGAGTCTGCGGAATGAGCGATACGGTTTGAGTCAGGCGACTTTTTTTTCTGTCGGGAGAAATTAGCGATATAAGCCTATTTTCATCATATAAATTAATGGCTTGTATTAATAATCCAAATAAAAATATATTTCTTATTGTGGTAATGTAAGAACTGCCTCCGATTGTCCGGGCGCATAAAATCCAGGCAGCTTCGGGATTCTTTCCGCCATGAACTGAAGCAAGGCTCGGGTCCGCTGCGGTTGGTATTTGCGAGACGGATATACCAGGTGAGCCTGCTGAGGCATCATTTCCCAATTTGGGAGTAATCGAACCAGATATCCTGTGTCGATCAGATCCTGGACAAGCCAGGCGGGAGCGCTACCCAATCCTTTTCCGTCAAGAAAACACTCGCGCAAAGCGAGCGAGCTGTTCACGCGCAAGCGTCCTTTGGTCAGGACAATGACTTTCCCGGTATGGCTGGAAAATTCCAACCGGTTTCCGAAGGCTAACCCGGCAAAGCGAAAATACTCATGCTGTGCCAAGTCCTCAGGTTTGTTGATTTTGGGGGCGCGTTCGACATACTCTCTCGTGGCAACCAGTACGCGTGGCGAAAACGCAATATTGCGGGCAATGACGTTGGGCGGGAGTTCACCCCCAAGCCGTATGGCTACGTCAACGCCCTCCTCAACGAGGTCAATCACGCGATCGTTGAGAATCAATTCGATCTCGATCTCGGGGTATTTCGCCAGAAATTCGAGAATCAACGCGTTCAGACGTAACTCACCCAAGCCCACGGGCGCGTTTATCCGCAATGCCCCGACAAACATGTGCGTTTGTCCTCGGGCATCCGTCACGGCATCGGCATATTCCTCGATTATCCGCTTGCTTCGTTCGTAAAATCGCTTGCCGTCCTCTGTTAGCGTCAAGCTGGTGGTTGTTCTTTCGAGCAGCCGAACCCGCAAGTGTCGCTCCAGCGCGGCAATCATTTTGCTCACCGTGGGCTGGCTGATGCTTTCCTCTCGGGCGACTGCTGAAAAACTGCCTAATTCGACGGCGCGCGTGAAGAGGTGCATGGAATGAAGTTGGTCCAAGTCATTCTCTTATGGAATAAGTTATATTCAATAATCCCATATTCTTCGATGATTTGGAATGACGTAATATCAGCCCGGTCTTGCTATCTCAATCTCATCAAGGAAACCACATGGACATCAGCACGCAAACACCTCTTAACGGCGCACATGTCGTTATATTCGGCGGAAGCTCCGGTATTGGCCTGGCAACAGCGGCGGCTGCAAAAGCCAAAGGAGCCATTGTCACCATTATAGGTCGAACGCCAGCAAAGCTTGAGGCTGCCGCCCGCAAAATCGGGGGCGCGCAAACGTCAATCGCCGATATTGCAGAACGAAAAAGCGTCGAGGCTGTATTTAACGGTATGACGCGGGTAGATCATCTTGTGATTACTGCCGGTGGCTTGCGTGTGGGTAAGCTGGCCGATTCAGATCCGGATCAATTGTTCGTCGAGATTCAGCAACGTATCGCGGGGGCTGTTTATGCCATCAAGGCCGCGCTACCCTCAATGCCGCAAACCGGATCAATCGTGTTAATGGGCGGACAGTTTTCAGACCGCCCCGTAGCCAATGGCGCTTCGATCATAGCGGCGGCAGTACGTGGTATAGAGGCGCTCGCGCGCTCATTCGCTCTCGAACTAAAGCCCATTCGCGTCAATGTCATCGCACCAGGCCTCATTGATACGCCATTGTTCGATGTTTTCGGCCCTGAAGGTCGGGAAGCAGTATTCGCACAAGCGGCGGAGCAATTGCCGGTCGGTCGAGCCGGACGCGCGGATGAAGTGGGAGAGGCGATCATTTTCCTGCTCAGTAACGGTTATATGAATGCTGAAGTCCTCCACATTGACGGCGGCGGTCGCTTTGTCTAATCGCCTCCGATATCTGATTTAGTTTCCCCCAATCCTGGTACATAACGATTGCAAGCCACGGGGTTGCCACACGCTACGCATGTACCAGCCTTTCTTGTAGTGTCTATACTGATGTTCATTTTTTGGGACAAGGGGGACAAGAAAAAATCGAGAGTAAATTCTATCATTAAAACATTTATTATATTTAAAATTAATAAGTTATATTCAGTAACTAAATAAAAATATACTTCATTATTGTAGTAATGCGAGAACTGCTCCCGATTTTCGTTTTGCCCAAAAAAGGTGATATCTAAGCTATTTAACCTTGAAGCAGCTCATTGGAAATGTGCATTTACAAAACGTGTCGCAACGAGATTTCCTTAATAGATCAAATCGTTGAAAGCCGTTCTATGGTATCTGGATAGCGTTCAACCATACGAATTAAAATCGTAGCTTGTGCGTTTGGGCTTGCCCGACCTTGTTCCCAGTTTTCCAATGTGCGTTCGTTGGTACGCAAGTATCTGGCAAACACGGTTCTGGATATGTGCAATTTTTCTCGAAGCTCCATTAGTTCTTCGGGTGTGATCGATAGTGCAGGCTTCTTTTCGACAACATGCTGGCGTAGAGTGATCTTGCCCTCACGAGCCGATTGCAAGGCACTGAATCCCTCTTTCATTTCGTTAAACAGATTTCGTTTCATTTGTTTCTCCTTGCTTCTAGTTCCAGCTTAAGAAGTTCCTTAAGGATTTTGTGCTGCGCGGCAGTCAGATCATCCATTTCGTTTTTATTGTATACGGTGAATAACCAAAACTGTTTGCCTGATTGCCACCAGAAGTAAATTATCCGAAGTCCGCCACGCTTGCCCTTGCCGCGTTTTTCATCGGCATGACGTATCTTGCGCAAACCGCCAGTGCCTTCGATAACATCGCCAGTTTCCGGGTTATCCATCAGTACGTTCTGAAGGCTATGAAAATTTTCGTCATTCAGATAATTTTGTCGATGCCGCTCAAATGGAGGCAATTCAATAAAGGTAGCTTTCATGCTTATAAATCTACGCAATTTGCGTATTGTATGTCAAGTTTTTGGCAATTAAAACGACTAACATGAAATTCCTTTCATAATATGAAGGCGCGCGATTCATCAGGAGCGTTACATGTCCATGAACATATCTTTGCCGCATGAATTGAAAGCTCGTATTCGCCAGCGCGTCGAATCGGGTATGTACGGTTCGGCAAGTGAAGTAGTACGCGAAGCCTTGCGGTTATTCGAAGCCTAGGAGCAGATTAAAACTGCTAAACTTGATAGTTTGCGCCAGGATATTGCTCACGGTTTGAGCGATGCCGGCAATGGGCATGCGAGGCAAGTCGATGTTGAAAAGCTGAAGCAACAAGGTCGCCAGTTAGTGCAAGCTCGCCAAACTATTGCCGGATGAGTTGAGTTCGCTTTACCCGTGGAAGAAGGCGTAATTGTAATCAGAGTGTTGCGTCACGCCAGGGATATTGATGAGGGCTATTTTCCATAGCACTGCAAAATAAGATAGGGCTCTTTGCACGATTGCTGCGCTTGCTGCATCATGCAAAGATTCCGGATAAAAGGCGGACCGGTACGCTACAATTCTTCCAGGCTACTGCCGCCTACTTCAATTTTTTGATACCCAGCGCCTTGAGTACGAATTTTTCGTAGAGCGGTTCAGTGGTGCCGTTTTTCATCTTCCGGATGAAATATTTCTCAAAAGCGATTTTGGCCAGATGCACCCATTTCCCTTCCTTGAACCAGTTGACATTACGCGGCGGGATTTGCGGCAAGGCGACGAAGGCCGCACCGGTATCGCCGAAGTCGGCTAAACAGACCGCATTCCAGGTGGCTTTTTCGGCAGGTTCTTTGCCGTCCAGGGCATTGCGGATATTGTGGGCAGTCGCCGTGACCATGCTTTCTATCATGTACCCGGTTTTCGGGGCTCCCGTGGGGACAGGGGTGACTTCGACCGGCGGGATGGCGACGCATACGCCTACCGAATAAATATTTTGAAACCTGGGGTTGCGCTGGTACGGATCGATCAGGATAAAGCCGCGCGGATTGGCCAGGCCGTCGATGCCGAATACGGCGTCTATCCCTTTGAATGCAGGCAGCATCATCGAATAATGAAACGGCAATTCATGTTCTTTTTTTACGCTGCCGTCGTCGTTGAGTTCCGTAACGAACATCTTTCCTGCTTCAACCTTGTTGACCTTGGCGTTGCATATCCATTTGATGTGACGATCCCGCAGGGCCGATTCAAGCATGCCGCGCG
This sequence comes from Pseudomonadota bacterium, assembly GCA_021795395.1. Taxonomy (GTDB): domain Bacteria; phylum Pseudomonadota; class Gammaproteobacteria; order Burkholderiales; family Sulfuriferulaceae; genus Sulfuriferula. The sequence goes on from JAJYPN010000037.1 coordinate 16,164, forward strand.
AGTCACCGACGCCTCCCAGACCAAGATGGCCGATGTAGGGTTCGGCGGTCACGAACGTCATGGGCACTTGGTCGCGGATCTTGCGCTTGCGCAAATCGGTATCCATAATGAAAGCGTATTCATAAGCCGGACCGTAACAGGAGGCCAGTTGTACCGCGCCGACTACGATGGGGCCCGGTTTGGCGCAAAAATTGTCCCATTCGTGACCGGATTTTTCCGCATGGTTCACCGTGCACACCGAATGGGTATGGCCGTCGGGGCCGAGCCCCGGAATTTCATCGAATGCAAGTTTGGGGCCGGTCGCGATGATCAGGTAATCGTAATCGATGATCTCGTTATTGCTCAATTCAACCTGATTGCGCTCGGGATGGACGCGCCTGGCGGCCTGCGGGATAAATTTTATCCCTTTTTTTTCCAGATGCGGTGCGATGGGGAAGGTGATGTCCCGAGATGTGCGCCAGTTGACGCCGACCCAGGGATTGGACGGCGTAAACTGAAACAGCGGGTTATCCGAAACGACCGTCACGGTGTCCTGTTCGCGCGCCAGCGCTTTCATTTCGTACGCCATCGGCATGCCGCCTACGCCGGCCCCCAATATTACTATATTCGCCATTTGATTTTCCTTTATTGTCAAGAATGGAGGATATGCTTTATGCATTTTTCATACCAATTCTGAAGCCTATTGATATCATTAATTTTATTTTTAAATTTGAATGATTATCAAAAAATTGTCATGACAAGGAGGCATGACTTAACTTAGAATCGTGATTCTGTCATGACGTGTTGTCAGGAGATACTGTGCGAGAAGATCTCGATCCTGAAATCAGTTCGCTGATTGAAGTACAATCCTCGCCGTTTGTGTTGATAGACGAGCAATATCGTATTGTGGGCGCCAATCAGGCGTACTGCGACAACTACGGACTGACGCGGGCGCAGGTCGTAGGACGGAGTTGTCATGAGGTGTCGCATCATTCGGCGGTACCATGCCATCTGAACGGTGAAGACTGTCCTCATCGAGCCGTTTTTCAGCAGGGTACTTTTCATGAAGTCATCCATACGCATTTCGATCGAAATCATCATCCGGAATACGCGCGGATTCAAGGCTATCCGATACGGGGCGACGCGGGAATCCGGTTTTTAGGCGAAGCGATCGTCCAGATCAGTAACCCGGAAGAACTGGATTGCGACGAAATGCGCATGATAGGCAGCTCGCCGGCTTTCCTGCAATGTGTGGAACTGTTGTCGCGCACCGCGCAGTCCGAGGCGTCCGTGTTATTGCTGGGCGAAAGCGGCGTCGGCAAGGAACTGGCCGCGCATTATCTGCACAAGCGCTCGCGCCGACGCGATAAGCCTTTTCTTGCGATCAATTGTGCCGCGATTCCCGAAGCCATGTTCGAAGACGAACTGTTTGGTCATGAGCGGGGAGCGTTTACCGGTTGTATCGGGCGTAAACAAGGTTTGTTCGAACTGGCGGAAGGCGGCACCCTGTTTCTGGATGAAGTGGGGGAAATCCCGCTATCCTTGCAGGTAAAATTGTTGCGGGTGCTGGAAAGCGGCGAATTCCGTCGCGTCGGCGGGACGGAAACCTTGCGGGCGGATGTCCGCATCATCGCCGCAACTAATGGCGATCTGTTGAAAATGATGGAAACCGGCCTTTTCCGCCCCGATTTATATTATCGTATTTCCGCCATCGATCTGCATTTGCCCAGCCTGCGCGAACGCCGCAGTGATATTCCCGCGCTGGCTGAAGCGATATTAAAACGCATTGCCGTAAACGGTACGCCCCATTGCAAGCTGACCGAGGATGCGTTGACAAAACTGACGCAATATCATTTTCCCGGAAATGTGCGCGAATTGCGCAATATTCTGCTAAAAGCCGTGGCGATTTGTCACCACCATGTAATCAGCGCCGAATATATCGTATTAGGCAATTCGCTGCCGGAATGGGTATGCCCTCCGGCAGCAGTGACCGATGCGTCATCGGAACCTGCTACTTCGACAACTTCGATTGCGGCTTGGAGAAAATCTATGCAGTGCATTTCGATGGAGCAAGTGGAAGCCGGATACATAGCCGAACTTTTACAAATTCACCATGGCCATCGACGCAATGTGGCCAATATGCTGGGTATCAGCGAACGCACCTTGTACCGTAAACTGAAACGCTATGGTTTGAGTTAACGAAGCCTTTGGCCGTCGGTAGCGATTAGCAGTACAATCTTCCTTTCACTTTTATCAGAGCAGGATGGCTCAATGTCTGGCGCGAACAAAAACCTGCCGATCGTATCGGCCGAGACGCTAGACCCCGAAGACTGGCACGATGTGCGGCGCCAGGGTCATCGCATGCTTGACGATATGTTCGATTTTCTCGAGCATTTGCGCGAGCGCCCGGTCTGGCAGCCGATACCGCCGACGGCGCGCGACGCGTTCCAGCAGCCGTTGCCGCAAACGGCCCATTCGCTTGAGTCCGTGCATGCAACGTTCATCCGGGATATTTTGCCGTATGCTATCGGCAACGCGCACCCCGGATTCATGGGCTGGGTGCACGGCGGCGGTACGCCAGTGGGCATGCTGGCCGACATGCTCAGCGCCGGTTTGAATGCTAATCTCGGCGGTCGCGATCAGATTCCGGTTGAAGTCGAACGCCAAGTCACCCGCTGGATGAGCGAACTGTTCGGTTTCCCCGAGAGCGCGAGCGGTTTGTTCGTGACCGGAACCTCGATGGCGAATCTGATCGCGGTGTGGGTGGCGCGTACCGCGGCTTTAGGCACCGAAGTGCGCGCTGCCGGTGTCGCTGCCGGCGGCAAACAACTGACCGCGTACGCCTCAGCCGGCGCTCACAGCTGTATTGCGCAAGCGATGGATCTGGCGGGCTTCGGCCGGGAAGCCTTGCGGGTCGTTCCCATGAACGATCGCTTTCAGCTCGATATCGCGAAACTCGAATCCGTCATCGCCGAAGATCGTCAACGCGGATTTACGCCGTTTTTTATCGCGGCGACCGCCGGCTCGGTAGACGCCGGCGCGATCGATGATCTGGCGGCGCTGGCGGAAATAGCCGCCAGGGAAGCGCTGTGGTTTCATATCGACGGCGCTTACGGCGCGCTTGCCATGCTCGCGCCGGAAATCGCGCCCCGGCTGAAAGGGATAGAACGCGCCGACTCGATTGCCTTCGATTTTCACAAATGGGGGCAAGTCCCTTACGATGCCGGCTTTATCCTGATAAAAGACAGCGCGATGCATTACGCTACGTTTGCGTCGCCCGCCGCTTATTTGCAGCGTGTAGCCTCCGGTATGGCGGCGGGCTCGCCGTGGCCGTGCGATTTCGGGCCGGATCTGTCGCGCGGTTTCAGGGCGCTCAAAGCCTGGTTTACGATACAGGTTTACGGTGCCGAGAAACTGGGGGCGATCATTGCAAAAACCTGCGGTCTGGCGCAGTATTTGCGGCAACGGATAGAAGCGGAACCGGTACTGGAATTGCTGGCGCCGGTATCGCTGAACATCGTCTGCTTCGGATATCGCGGCGCTGATACTGACACGCTGAATGCTGCGATTGCGGTTGCCGTACAGAATTCCGGCATCGCAGCGCCGTCGACGACGACGATACACGGGCGACTGGCAATCAGGGCGGCCATCGTGAATCATCGAACACAAATCCGGGATATCGATAATTTGTTCGAAGCAGTCGTTCGTTTCGGCCGTCTTTTGAATCAGCAAAGGAATGAACATGAGCGCTAAGCCGGCATCGCCCGTAACGGATACTCGACCCGCGAAGGTGCCGTTCATCGGTCTGCCCTCATTGATGCGGATGGCGATGAAAGGGCTGGATCTGACGCCGCTGGGCTTGCGGTTGATCGAATATGTCAAGCTGAATTCGGCCGCTGCCGAGTCCTTTCTCGATATAGCTACCATATTTCAACTCAAGCGAAACAGGGAATTCGCTTTAAGCATGCAGGCCGAGGCATTGAAAATGCAGCAGATTTATCGTCAGCCTGCGACAGTGAACCCGGTTGCTGTGCGAGTGTTGGCGATTATGGGGCCGGGAGATCTGATGGCGAACACGCCCGTCGAATTTCTGGTGGAAGACAGCGATGTGGAACTGGATATGCTGTATGTCGGTCCAGGCATTCCTTTTCCCGCCGAATTGCCGGAATGCGATCTGATCTTCGTCGCCATCGGCGAATCGGATCATAATCGGCCTTTGCTGGAACAGGTCGACAGACTGATCGCCGATTGGCCGCAACCGGTGCTCAACCGCCCAAAAAGAATCAGCCAGCTCGCGCGCGACGACGCGTGTGCATTGCTCAAACCGGTGGACGGCATCGTAATGCCGACGACACGCCGCGTCGACAGGGAGCAACTCGAAGGGGTGGCACGCCGAGAACTGCCGATGACGGCCCTGCTCGACGATGGCGATTTCCCCGTCATCGTTCGTCCGATCGATTCGCATGCCGGCCAAGGCTTGATGAAAGTGGAGACGTCGGCTGCGCTGGCCGATTATCTGGGCCAACATGACGATGCAGCATTGTATGTGTCGCGGTTCGTCGAGTACAGGAATACGGACGGGCTGTATAGAAAATATCGCATCGTTCTGATCCAGGGGCGGCCCTACGTTTGTCATCTGGCGCTTTCGCGGCACTGGATGGTGCATTATCTGAATGCGGAAATGCTCGATAACCCTGAAAATCGCGAAGAAGAAGCGCGGTTCATGGCGAATTTCGACGATACGTTTGCGGTGAAGCATCAGGCGGCTTTCCATGAAATCCATCTACGCACAGGTCTGGATTATGTCGGGATAGACTGCGGCGAGACGGCGGATGGCACGTTGCTGATATTCGAGATCGACAGCAACATGATCGTGCATGCACTCGATCCCGTCGATATTTTCCCTTACAAGCAACCGCAGATGCAGAAAGTGTTTGCTGCATTTCGCGAGATGTTGATTAGGGCATTAACTATCCCTTATGCCGAACAGCGTTAAGAAACATAAGGAATTCCCCTCCACAGCGCAATTGCTGACGGAGGGAGGAGACGACCGGATACGTCTGGATAGACCGGGCGGCGTCAATAAATATGGGTGCAGTCCTTATCCCGACGATAATCTGATCGCGCTGGGTTCGTCTACCGCGACGACGATTTCCGCAGCCGGTTTTGCAGCGGCGGAAGTCTTGCGTGATAAGTTGGCGAGCGCTCAAAACGAGTACGGAATTTCGTGTTACCCGGAGCAATACGAACGCTTGCGGCAGGAATTGAAAGCGCTCTGCGGTGTCGCCGGATCGTCCGGAATCGATGTCGTGTTTGCCGCTTCCGGTACCGATGCGCATCTGATCGCTGCGCAATTAATCGATCACGCTGCTGCGGCGCCCTTGTGCGCGGTGATGGTGGACACCGCCGAAACCGGAAGCGGGGTGGCGGCTGCGCTGGCAGGGCGGCATTTCAGCAGCCGGACCGCGCTCGGCGCTACCGTGATCGAGAACGCGCCGCTGGCGGAGCGTGGCGTTGCGGTTCGTGTGGCGGCCATCCGCGACGCCAACGGTTATCCGCGTTCAGCCGAAGCAATCGATAGCGATATTACCGCCCTCGTTGCTTCCGTTATCGCTGGCGGACAGCGTGTGCTGCTGACGCTGACGGATGTCAGCAAGACCGGGTTGATTGCACCGAGCCCGGCGTGCGCGGCCAGACTTCAGCAGATGTATGCGGGAAGATTGAGCGTGCTGGTCGACGCTTGCCAGTGCCGGATTGCGCCGGCCACGCTGCGCGCTTATCTGGATTGCGGTTACATGGTGGCGATTACCGGTTCCAAGTTCATGACCGGGCCGAGCTTTGCCGGCGCTCTGTTTTTACCGCCAGACGCCCCGCGCGGCGATATTCCGCTTTCCCTGCTCAATTATTCCGCCCGGGCGGAATGGCCGGAATCGAAGCAGAACGGGGATTTAAACGATGTTGCGAATTGCGGTCTATTGTTGCGCTGGGAAGCGGCCCTGACGGAAATGCGGGCTTTCTATGCGCTGCCTGAATGGCGGGTCCAGGCCTTTATGCAGAAATGCGCAGACGTGATCTCGCATCGACTGCAGAACGACGATACCTTTCAGTTGCTGCCGGCGCAGCCGCTGAATCGCTATCCGCTGCCGGTCGAGGCATCCTGGGATACAGTACCGAGCATATTCTCGTTTTTATTGTATCGTTGTTCCTCAACCCCGCATCATCCTCGCGTGCCGCTGAGCCGCGAAGAAACCGCGCGCATTTATTTCCAGCTGCAACGCGATATGAGCGCAGATAAAACCCTGCCGCAAGGAGACGTTAGCGCTGAATTGGCCGTACGGCGATTCCAGTTGGGTCAGCCTGTGCTGTGCGGCAGCGGACACGACATCCCGGTGAGCGCATTGCGCTTGTGCGTCAGCGCAAGAATGGTCGCCGCAGCGCTGTCGCCGTCGGGAATCGGCGAGTCCGGCGTAATCGCGCAGGCGCTGGCGGCGCTGGACAAGATTGCGTGGTTGACAGGGGACTTGCGTTAAAATGGAAATGGAAAAGTTATACTCAATATTGACAAAATCCCATTTTGGTATATATTGTATTTATGCACGTTATTGCGAAGCCTGCCCTTATTGAGTTCTGGGTAAAACGTCCCGATGCGGAAAGTGCTTTGCAGGCATGGTTCCGCACAATGGAAAGCGAAGTGTTTACCGATTTCAATGACCTGAGAGCGACGTTTGCGAGTGCCGATTACGTGGATGGTTTAACGATATTCAATATTGGCGGCAATAAATACCGATTAATCGCCGCCATTCATTATAACCGGCACAAGGTATTCATACGTGCAGTGTTGACACATAAAGAATATGACTGTGGCGACTGGAAAGGAAGATAATCAATGGTGAATGCACTTAAAACGGTGGCCGAACCGCAAGCTATTCTTCGCGCATGGATTCCGTTTAAACAACTCATCGGCGTGACGGTCGTTCATACCGAAGCCGAGTATGCGCAAGCACGTGCAACGATAGCCATGTTGCTGGATGAAGTTGGCGACGACGAGAGTCACGCCTTGACCGAAGTGCTTGATTATCTCGCCGATCAGGTAAAGTCTTACGAGGATGAGAATTTTCAGATTCCGC
>JAJYPN010000011.1 GCA_021795395.1 Pseudomonadota bacterium
CCGCCTGGACATTGAATATCGTCGCAGCGCTGATCCAGGGATTATTACTGTTTGCGATCGCGCCGTCGGTAGCTCATTTTTACAACGACCACCGTTTGATATTGATCGTTCAGCTGCTTGCATTAGGCACGCTGGTGCAGGGATTCGAGAATATCGGCATAGTCGCCTTTCGTAAGGAACTTGAATTTCACAAGGATTTCAATTTTCAGCTGGCCAAAAAACTCATTTCATTTGTTGTAACCATGGCCATGGCATTCTGGCTGAGAAATTACTGGGCGCTGATCGGCGGCATGCTGGTGTCGCGTTTCATGGGTGTCGCATTCAGTTATACGCTGCAATCCTACCGACCGAAATTTTCACTTGCGGCGAGAGGCGAGTTGTTCCATTTCTCCAAATGGCTCCTTGTCAATAATCTGCTTTTTTTCGCCAACCATCAATCCGCGAGCTTCATCCTGGGCAAGATCACCGGCGCCAACGCACTGGGATTGTTCTCGCTGTCGTATGAAATATCCAACCTGCCCTCCACCGACCTGGTGGCGCCCATCAACCGCGCCATTTTTCCCGGTTACGCGAAAATGGCGCACGACCTGGAAATGTTGCGGCAGGGATACCTGAATGTCTTTGCTGCGATAGCGCTGGTGGCGCTACCGGTTTGCAGCGGCATCGCGCTGCTCGCCGATCCGCTGGTGCATGTCATGCTGGGCGAAAAATGGCTGGCGGCCATCCCCTTGATTCAAATCCTCGCGATCGCCGGATTAACCCAATCGCTGCAAACCAATAAAAGTTCCATTTACCTTGCTCTGGGCCGACCGCGCATCCTGACCCTGCTCGCGGTTTTCCATGCGCTCGCATTGTTGCCGGCACTGGTGTGGGGAGCGATGCTGGACGGCGCGATGGGAGCCGCCTATGCCACCGTCATGATATCAATACTGCTCATGCCGATAAATTTTTTTATTCTGTCGAGAATCCTGCGTCTGCGCCTCATACGCCTAGTCGCGGTAATCTGGCGGCCGGCGCTCGCCTCGCTCGTCATGATTGCGGCGGTCGGCGCGCTGCAAGCCGTCACTCGAACCGGCAATACCTTTATCGGCAATCTCGGCCAACTCGTTATTCTGGCGTTGGCGGGTAGTCTGGTTTATAGCGGCGCCGTTTTATTATTGTGGCGAATCTCGGGAATGAAGCCGGGAGTGGAAACGCTCGTACTGGGCAAACTAGGCGGTCGTTATCGGTCCATTTTCGTTAAAGAGTAATACCGAGACACGAATCTTTTAGCTTCTCTATTTTGTCGAGCCACGTTCATTTCTGCTTAGTTCCTTAAATATACCGCAGACAATCGCGTGTTCAGCAAATTTATCCAACCATTCGGATGGATCGCAAAATGCCCGAGCCCACAGATATTCAAGCTTGGTTTGAACAAACTGGCGCCAAAGCCAACGGGGTTTTCCGAATAATTTGTACCCATAATCCGGCGTACTCAAAAAAGCCCGGGTTTGACCGTCTTTTTCGTAATAATTTTGCAGATACTTCAAAGTCATGCGATCTTTGCTGTTGATGTGTTTGACACTTGCTTCCGGAACCCATATTCCGGTTGCGCCTTCTCGAAGAACATTTCTTATCAATGAAGTTTCTTCACCCATGTAGTTGCCGGTTGGGCTGGCTCCTAATTCAGCCGCATAAAACGATCGTTTTTGTTCAATACTTCGTATTGCAAAATTTGCTCCAAAAGGCACCCGATTTGGTTCTTTATGTGAAAATGTCACGGGAATATTGCCCAAATCGTTGTGACAAAATGCATTGGCGACCGATCGCCAGCCCTTATTCAGCCATTCTGGTTGATCGCCATCAAAAACCGCTCGAATTGGCCCGCCAAAAAGTGCTGCATCGTGATAACGATCGAAGGCGGCCAAATAAGCAATCATCCATCGCTCATCGACTACAACATCATCATCCGTCCATATAATATAATTGCCGCGGGCCGCAGCGACAGCGGCATTTCTTGCATTTGAAAGCCCGGGTTTGCTTTCAAAAATTCTCTTTATCGGAAGCTCGTGCTCAAAAGATCGAATTATTTCATCCGTCTCATCTGTCGAATTATTATTGACTACAAGCACTTCCCAATTCAAGCCGGATGGCTTATGCATCATTGTTAAACTGTGCAAGGTGCGAGCCAGAGAATCCGATCGGTTCCATGTACATATTGCGATAGTGACGTCCTTTCCAGCCTCCTCGTTCGTCTTATTCAAATCCAACTCGTTCATATAATTTCCTTGCAGACCAGATTTGATAGCAAAACCGCCTTGAATAATTCGGCATTAATTGTCGCATAATGTTAGTGAAATCTCGAATATTTAGCATTGCGTAGCGCCGCTCAGTACTGCCGATTACAAGTAAGCTGCCGATCCGGCTAAACTCAAAAATATCGATACATTGCATCATAACCCCCACACGATTTATCAGCACAAATCTACATAGCGCTCATAAGCCGTGTTCCAGCCGAAATTCGACAACACATGCCGTTTCAGATTGGCCGCCATCCGTTGCGCTTCGGCAGGATGACGCAACAGGAACAGGATTTGATCCGCCAGAGCGTTAACATCATCGGACGGTACCAAACAGCCGGTTTCGCCGTGATTTAAAATTTCAGTCACACCGCCCACAGCACTGGCAATTACAGGCAAGCCGAAAACACCCGCCTCCAGTACCACGATACCGAAAGGTTCCCGCCTCGAAGGTAATACAAACATGACTGCCGCTTCCAGATATCGTGCTATACGCGAATGAGGCAGATCCTTGACAAGGACGACAGAATCCTCCAATCCCAGCGCCGTAATCAAGTCTTCTATCTTTTTTTCAGATTCGCCCGACCGTCCGATCAACACAAGCCGATGTTCCGGAAACGCCGTATGAATTAATGCAAAAGCCCGTACCAGTACATCCTGGCCTTTTTTATCTTCGAATGTACCGATATTCAGGATAAACGGACGATCGGCAAGTGCGGGGTCAATCCGGAAACTTCGATCGGACTCCCTGTTCAATCGATCGAAATCGATACCGTTGTGTATGATTTCCGGCTGGCAATGCGGTGAGAACGATATCACCTGATCAGCGAGACTTTGCGAACACGTCACTATCGAATCCGCCGATGCCATGAGAAATTTCCAGCCGATTTTTTCCAGATATCGGGTGTTGACGGCATTGCCGATATCCAATCCATGAAACGAAAGTACAATTTTCCCCTTGAACATCCGTAATTTTTTTAAAGCCACGAAACTCAATATCGCCAAAGTAGGATAATGCGCATTGATCACAGCTACCCGATTGCGTTTCAAGAAGCTGGCGATGGTTTTCCATTGAGCCGGCATATCCAATACATAGCTCAGCAATCCAGATACCGGATGCTTGCTGTCATGCGGCGAGCGCAGGCGGAATAGCACCTTGTCGAATCCGTCTTCATGCCGATTCGTCAAGTTGGGATACGACCAGTCGCTTATCATCAACAAGGGGCGATATCGACCATGCGATTCAAATTCCTTGTAAAGGTTGACTACTACCTGGTTGACGCCCCCCGGATGGTCAATTTCCCAAGGTAAAATAAATAGATGGGTGAGCTTGTCAATCTGCATCTGGCCTGCACATCCTGAAAATTCCAACAATAAATTAGCTGGCATTTTAGTTCGTCTTCATGCGAAATCATAGTAAACTTGCACGATAATCTTACATCGGCATGATTGTATCTGACCTGCATCCACCTGAATTCGGCTGATATGACGACATTACTTCTCGGCAAGGAATTTTAATGAGAGACATCCTCATTTCCGTCATCGTCTTCGGCTCCTTGCCGTTCATCCTCAAACGCCCGTACATCGGGATTTTAATGTGGGTATGGATCAGCGTGATGAATCCGCACCGGCTGGCTTATGGCTTTGCGTACAGTTTCCCCTTCGCCGAAATCATCGCGCTGACTACCCTCTTATCGACATTGTTCAGCAAAGCCCGCCGTTTCCCTGTCGTGCCGACGACCGTATTTTTAATGCTCTTCATGATCTGGATGAATATTACCTCTCTCTTTGCCATACATTTCGACCAGATTTATTTTCACTGGGCAACCATCATGAAAATACTATTGATGACACTGGTATCGATAGCAGTGATACATACCAGGGAACAGGTACGTTTATTCATCTGGGTGCTGGTGCTGTCGTTGGGGTTTTACGGAGTAAAGGGAGGGATTTTCACTCTGGCCAGCGGCGGAAATTTTCATGTATGGGGACCGGAAGGCTCATTCATTGAAGACAATAATTCTCTGGCGCTGGCGTTGATCATGCTCATCCCGTTGATGCGCTACCTGCAACTTACCGAACCCAGCGTTTGGGTACGACGAGGTTTGACGGTAGCCATGCTGTTATGCGGATTTTCCGCTCTCGGCAGTTATTCACGCGGCGCCCTGATCGCCATTGCCGCAACTTCGGTGTTTTTATGGTTTAAAAGCCCCAGGAAGCTGGTCCTGGGTGTGGGCTTGACTATCGCTATCACATTGCTGGTTACTTTCATGCCTGCACAATGGGAAGAAAGAATGCATACCATCGATACCTATCAGCAGGACGCTTCTGCCATGGGCAGGATCAATGCCTGGCATATGGCCTGGAACCTGGCAATGGATAGACCGATCGTAGGAGGAGGATTCGAAATTTACGACAAGGGAGTGTTTGCGAAATACGCCCCCAATCCGCTCGATGTGCACGCCGCGCACAGCATCTATTTTCAGGTGCTGGGGGAACACGGATTTGTCGGTCTCGCGCTTTTTTTAATCCTCGGGATATTAACCTGGCGCAACGGCAGCTGGATCATTGCAAAATCACGAGACAGGCCTGATTTGCTGTGGGCATCCGATCTGGCAAAAATGCTGCAGGTAAGCCAGATCGCGTACGCTACGGGCGGAGCTTTCCTGAGCCTCGCCTATTTCGACATGCCGTATTATGTGCTGGCGGCGATGCTGATTACCAGAATCGTGGTCGAAAGGGAATTGCACACCGTCACCCGAACGGCCGCTATACTGGCACCAAAAAGGATCCTGAAAAATCGCCCCGCTTTTTCCAGAAACCCGATACGGCCTCTCGATCAGTCCGGCAACTGATCATGCCTGCGTATAAATTATCGGGATCTTTTATCTTTTTTTCATTTCTGATTATCTTCAAATGGGAATTTTGGCTTGTATTTGACCTAACATAGTAATACACTGTTGCCAACTCGTACAGGACTAACCGCGTTATGCCATTAATGATGAAGTATCCCGTCCAAGAACATAACGAAGATGTGATTGCCTCATTTTTTGAAAAAACCAGCGGGAAAATGTCAACCTACAGCGTTGATTTTACTGAAGAAGACAGCCAGCAAGACATAGCAACCGAAAAGAGCGAATTCAGGATACGGCTGGCGAATACCGCCAATCGCAGAGGGGCTGCCAGTATCCTCATCAACAAGATGTACTCATGGCGCGGCTATGGAAACGGGAACGTCTCCCAGATCAATAACCCCAACCGGATTACCTTGCTGGCCTCGGGGCCGGACGATGTAGCCATTGGTACCATTTCCATGGGACTGCATTCGTCGCTGGGCTTGTATGCCGATACCATGTATCACGATGAACTGGAACAGCTCCGGCGACAAGGCAAGATCGTGTGCGAATACAATCGCCTTGCCATCGATCCCGAGATCAAATCCAAACGGGTGTTGGCGAGTCTTTTTCATATTGCTTATCTCTATCCCTATTATCTGTTCGGTCATACGGATGGGGTGCTCGAAGTCAATCCTCGACATGTCCGGTTTTACGAAAAAATGATGGGATTTACCCAGATCGGCCCTGAGCGTACCTGCCCGCGAGTAAATGCTCCCGCCGTTTTATTGCATACCGATTTTTCTTACGCCAGGGAACAGATCAAAAAATGGGGCGGCCTCATGGATAAAGCACGTCATGAACGTTCGCTGTACCCCTATTTTTTTGATCCTGTTGATGAAGCGGGTATTCTTGGGCGTCTCAAGGCCATGACCTGATCTGTTTTGAAAAGGATAACCCATGCCTCATGAGCAATTCTGTTATGACAGCGCATTCTCCAGAAATATAGGATGGGTCACCCGGGATGAACAGGCCGTGCTGCAGGGCAAGCGCGTCGCCATTGCAGGCATGGGAGGTGTAGGAGGCGTACATTTGCTGACATTGGTACGTCTCGGCATAGGCGCTTTCAATATCGCCGATTTCGATGTCTTCGAAATTCAGAATTTCAACCGCCAGGTTGGGGCTACCTTATCCGCACTGAATCAGCCCAAGGCGGAAACCCTGGCAAACATGGCGCTGGATATCAATCCCGACCTCGATATCAAGATTTTTTCCAATGGCATCGATGAACAGAATCTGCCTGCGTTCCTGGCCGATACCGATCTATACGTGGACGGCTTGGATTTTTTTGCCTTTGATGCCCGCCAATCCACCTTCGCAGCGTGCGCGAAATATGGCATCCCTGCCATTACTGCAGCGCCTTTGGGCATGGGCGCGGCGCTGCTGATTTTTATGCCCGGGAAAATGAGTTTTGAGGAATATTTTATTTGGGGTCGTCGCAGCGAAGATGAAAAAGCCTTGCGGTTTTTGTTGGGCCTGGCTCCCGCAGGCTTGCACTTCGGCTATCTGGCCGACCGCAGCGCGGTCAATCTGGCGGAACGTAGAGGACCTTCAACGATCATGGCGTGCCAGATGTGTGCCGGCATGACCGCCACGGAAGCACTGAAAATATTATTGAAACGCGGCAAGGTATTGTCCGCACCCCACAGCTTGCAATTCGATGCCTATCGCAACAAGATTTCCCGTTCCTGGAGACCGGGTGGCAATAATCATCTTCTACAAAAAATTGCCCTGATGATAGGGAAAAGGCGACTTGCGAAACTTGCGCAATCTCCATCCGTTTAACGCGCTCGCAACGGATTCCGGATCGGCAAGCGTATTGCGACCGCATCGAGTAAAGGGCGATGGCAAAAATAGATATTGAAAAAATTCTGGATCATGCACGGTGGGCGCCCAGCGGCGATAATACGCAATGCTGGCGGTTCGAAATCGTTAATGACAGCCATTTCGCAGTTCATGGATTCGATACCCGGAAAACCTGTGTCTACGACTACCAGGGCCGCGCCAGCCTGATTGCATTGGGTGCACTGCTGGAAAATATAATCATCGCCGCCACTGAACAATCGCTGGCGGCAATAGTGCACTATCGCGAGGACAGCAAACCTGAACGACCGCTATTCGATGTACATTTAAGCCACGCCGCCGTTCAACCCAGCTCCCTGTTACCCTTCATTCGCAGCCGTTCCGTGCAAAGACGCCCCTACAGCACAGAAAATCTGACTATCGATCAAATTCGGATATTGACGACATCTTTAGGCGATACCCATACGCTGCTTTGGTTTGACGGTTTATTCAACCGCATACGCATGGCTGGCATGCTATCCGCAGCCGGTAAACTGAGGTTGACCATACCGGAGGCATATGAAGTACATCGGCAGGTCATCGCCTGGAATGCGCGATTCAGTATCGATAAAGTACCCGATCAAGCCATAGGTCTCGATAGAATTTCGTTAAAATTGATGCGCCATGTTTTAGCCAGCTGGAAGCGTGTCGAATTTTTTAACACGTATTTGGCTGGCACTCTGATACCAAGAATTCAACTGGATATCATTCCGGCTTTACGCTGCGCAGGACATTTCATGATCAGCGCCCATTCGAGACCGGTGTCTGTAACGGATTATATTGCGGCAGGCAGAGCCGTTCAACGTTTCTGGCTGACCGCCACACAGCTCGGTCTCCAATTGCAACCGGAAATGAGCCCATTGATTTTCAGCAGTTATGCCAGCGAAGGAATGCAAATCTCATCAAAAGCCTCCGCACAAAAACAGGCAGATAACATCCTGCAAACCATGCGCCGTCTGATCGCGAATGACAGCAATTTCGATCGGATCGTGTTCATGGGCCGGGTCGGCAAGGCCGACCCGGCTGTCGCACGTTCGACACGGCGACCGCTCGCCCAATTAACAACCGTCGATAAATTTGACACCCCTCTCTAAACTCAATCAATCAAAATATATTTCATCATCTAATTCAATAGATTATATTGGTGGCATAGTAATTGCTTTATCTTGGTCGTCACCTCTTTATCGTTTCTATTGGAGCTACCATGAACAAAAAGTCGATTTACTCCGCCCTGCTTGCCAGCGCAATGATTGCAGGCGTATATGCAACCCCTGCCTCGGCCAATATTGATATTTCCAACTGGCAACTCAATCTGCCCGGAATATTGGATACCGGTATCAACCAGCTGGCTTTTAACGGCGAAAGCTACGTCACCAACACGGCAACCAGCACGCCCGGCATATTCACTTCTACCGACACCGGCGTATTCGATATCGCGCAATACAATAACGGCAACCCCTTGCACCTCAATGGCGGCCAACTGACCGGCGTATTCCAGGCCACCGACCTGACCAACCTCACTGGCGGCACACCGTTTTACACATTCACTGGCGGCACATTCACCCTGTATTACAATCCTTCGCAGGTTTATGGCACGACTTCCGCCAACCTGTACGGCGCAGCAACCGGTACGGCGTTTGCGACCTTTAACATTGATGTCACCAATAACCCCAATACCGGGGGCGGCTTCCTGAATGCAAACGGCACTCCCACCGCCAATGGTACGGTCACGTTGTCCAGCACACCGCCGGCTACATTGACCAACCATCCTTTCCTGGATTCGACGGGTACTCCTCTGTCGCCAAATATCCTGCTGGGTTTTGTCACCACCAACGCTTCGGAAGATACTACTGCCAGCCCAGGCAACTATACCATAGATCCCAATCTGGTTGCAGCCTTGTCCGGTACTACCGGTACCATGAACAATACACCGACCAACTTGTTCATATCGAACGGCGGCCAATTCAAACTGCAGGATATTCCTGAGCCAGCTACCCTCGCGTTGATGGGTATCGGCCTGGTAGGGATTGCCGTTTCAATCCGCCGTAAGGATCGCAACTGATCTGCCGGTTTCGTACCTGATTTTACAAAGGGAGCATCATTGATGCTCCCTTTTTGTTTTGAATCAGAATTGCCATAGACGACATCTATTTCGCGAAACCTCATTCAGCATTAATTTCCCAGGCTCTGCAACAAGGCTGCTGCATCGTCTGTTTGCGCAGCCAGCTTGTTCGAATCGAGCAATTGTTTCAAAATCTGGCGTGCCTGCGCCTTATTACCGGTTTTAGCCAGCGCTACGGCGTAATGGTAACGAATATCCGCTGCAGCAGGCACCATCGCAGCCGCTTTCCGTAAAAGCTTTACCCCTCCCGTCGCATCGCCTTCCTGCACCAATATCCAACCCAGGGTGTCCATGATCTGCGGATTGTTCGGGGAGTGCTGATAAGCCTGTTGCGCCATTTCCAAAGCGCGCGGATCTTTCATCTTCTGGTAAATCCACGCCACATTGTTCAGTACAGCCGGCGTACCTGGCGCTTTCCGCAACACGATCAGATACTGTTGCAATGCAGCGGCATCGTCGCCCCTGGTCAAATACATTTGAGCAAGATAGTTCCTTGCCACCAGATCATCGGGATGAACGTGCAGCCATTGCAATAAATTCCTGTCTGCAAGATTAGTCTTACCGCCGAGCATCAAGGCATTATGAAGCTTGATTTCAGCCACAGTGGTGGACGCCATGGACTGAGCCTTTTCATAAGCACTGGCGGCCTTATCATAACGCTTTTGAGCAAGATCGATGTCCCCCTCAAGAATATAAGCCTGAGGCGATTTAGGGTTTTGCTTTTGCTTATCGCGTACCAGGTCGTATGCACGGCCGTATTCTCCTGTCATGTCATAAACAGCTATCAATGCATTCAGCGCATCGGGGTAATCCGGCTGCAATGCCAGAGCGGTATTCAGCGAATTTTCCGCCGAAGGATAGGCTTTCGTCATCGCCTGTACGCTGCCCAAACGGAAAAAAGCCAATGATGAACGGGGTACCAATTGAGTGAGCGTTGTGTACGTGGCCACTGCCGCATCCAATTGACCGACTGCGATCTGGGTATTGCCCAGCAAATCCATCGCTGCCGGGTCCTTGGGCGCAACCCGCAGTGCGTGTTGCGCCAAAGCGAGCGCAGCGGCGCTTTGATCATGCGCCAGCCGGTACCGCACCAGTTCTCGTACCGGCTGCATGTCTGCAGGATGTGCCTTGGCTGCTTTTTCCAGCCAGCCGACATAGTCGCTTTCCTGGCCGGTATGTTGCGCCATGCCAGCCAGATACATCATCGCCTGAAGATTGTTTTTATCCCTGGCCAATACCGATTCAAATTGCTGACGTGCCGCGGGTAAATCGTCTTCCTTCAGATAGAGCTGGCCGAGACTGAGCGCAGCGGGCAGATAACCGGGATCGACCGATAACGCCTTGCTGAAACTTTTTTGCGCGTCGGCCAGATCATTTTTACCGAGGTAAGCCGCGCCTTCCAGATTGTAAATCATAGGCAGATGCGGCCATTTTTGTTGCATTTTTTGCGTGGTACTCAAGGCATGGTCGTAATCCTTGTTTCCCAGATAAGCCAGCACCAACGCGCTTTCCGCATCCGCATGCCCGGTATCCAGGGCTGCCGCCGCTTCCAGATCGGCAATCGCCTGACCGGATTGTCCGCTGGCTATTCTGCTCAAGCCCAGTTGAGTTCGCAATGATGCATTGTCCGGTTCGATCGCTACCTCTTTAGCCAGATATTGGGCAGCTTTATCGGCTTCGCCCGACTGAGCGTACGCCTCTACCGCCAATCCCAGTGCCGGCACATCCGTGCCCGACAATAAAGGGGATAAGGTCTTTAACGCCTCGGACGGCTGTTTCAATTTGAGCTGGGTTGCAGCCAACATTTTTCTGGCATAAACATTATCGGGAAATTCCTCAACAAAACGGGAAAAATCCTTTTCCGCACGTTCATCGTCCCCAAGCTGATAACTGATGCTGCCCCGCAGCAGGATGCTCGGCATGTGATCAGGTACGGCCTTCAACACCTGCAGGATATCATCCCTGGCCAACGCATATTTGCCCGTCTGGAAATGCAACATCGCCTGCAAATATTTTCCCATCAGGTTTTTCGGGTGGGTTTTCTCCAAGGTTTCGATCTGTACTTTCGCCTCATCGACCTTTCCCATAGCCAGAGCCAGGGAAGCAATGTCGCCCATGGCTGCGGCATTTTTTGCGTCAATCTTGAGTACGTTTCGATATTCTGCCAACGCCTTTTCGTTTTGTGCCGAAGCCCGCAAAATATCGCCCTTCAATAACAAGGCTTCGACTCGATTGGGGTTTTCCGCAATCAGTTTATCCAGCAATTGCAAAGCGCCGGTAGTGTCATTATTGATCGCGTCCAATTTGGCCATGCCCATGATGGCTCCGGCATCATGGGGGGATGCCGCCAAGGCGGCGGCAAATGCCGCCTTCGCCGCATCTTTCTGATTCAGTCCCAGATAGGCATTGCCTTTCATGACCCATAGACCAGCCAACTCATCGCCTTGTAATGCTGCCGTTATGTGAACGTTATCAATTACTTTCTGAAATTCCCCCATGCCCAGATACGCCGAATCCAGCGCCAGCTCGATCGTGTTCGCATGCATTCCGGATTTCAAAGCCCGCTGTAATTCATCGACCGCTGCCGGATAATTTCCCTCCTTGTTGTATAAGGTACCAAGCAAATAACGAGCATCCGAATTGTTCGCATCCTTTTGCAAGGCGTTTTTGAGTTGGATCACGGCTGATTTGTCATCGCCCCTGGCATGATAGCGCTCGGCATCTTTCAAATAGTCCGCACTGGATTCGGATTGTCCACAACCGTGAAGCAACCCGCAGGATATCGTCAGCATCACCGCCCATGACAAGTACTTCACCTTCCAACCCTGCTGCGATTTCATACCTTCTCCGAAATGTAATAACACTATGCTTGATCCGAGTATATTATAAAAATTGACCCATATCGACTTTTCGCATTTGATCCGGAAACAAGCTGTACGGAACGATTCCTGCCATCCTGTATGCAGGATATGAATTCAGATTATTTCCGAGTCCTTGCGGATCGATCTCCCCTTGTATTCTGCTTCCAAACAACCGACAATACGCGCTATATTCGATCATTCTCATTCATCAAATGCTGGATTTCGCCCTGAAAACTTCCGGAACGCTGCTCTCACCGCCAGGCGAACGGGCGAAGCTATCCATCCTGATCTATCATCGTGTGTTGCGCCAGCCCGATGAACTCTTTCCTTTGGAAGTCGATGCCGCCCGATTTGAAGCGCAGATGCTAGCAGTACGCAAGCTGTTTCATGTCCTGCCGCTGTCGGAGGCGGTCTTCCGACTGAAAGACGGTTGCTTGCCTGCCAGAAGCGCATGCATCACCTTTGACGACGGCTATGCAGACAATGTCGAAGTCGCATTCCCCATACTGCAGCGTTTGCAGATTCCTGCCACGTTTTTCGTAGCGGACGGCTTTCTGGATGGCGGTATCATGTTCAATGACCGCATCATGGAAATGATACGCAACATCCGGATACCGTTGCTCGATCTCACTTCCCTGGGCATGGATCGCCTGCCGCTGACCAGCCTTGAACAAAAACGCGCTGCCATTGCGTATCTGCTGTCACGATTAAAATACGCTTCCCTTGAAAAACGCGAGGAATGGCTGATAGAGATCGAACGTATCGCCGGAACCGTTCCGGCTGCGCATCTGATGATGCGCAGCCAGCAAGTCCGCGAACTGTTCGACGCCGGAATGGAAATCGGCGGACACACCGTAAACCATCCGATTTTGGCCAGCATCGACATGGCAAGTTCCGAATCGGAAATCCTCCGCAACAAAGAACGGCTGGAAAAAATCACGAACCATCCGGTCAAATTATTTGCCTATCCCAACGGAAAGCCCCAGACCGACTACAATGCCGAACATGTCGCCCTGATCGAAAAACTCGGTTTCGATGCGGCTGTCAGCACACGGCCCGGTGTTTCATATCGTCACAGCGATTATTTTCAATTACCCCGCTTTACTCCCTGGGACCTTTCACCAACCCGATTTTCATTGCGTTTGCTAAACAATTTACGCAAGCCATGTTGAGCGGTCGCTGGCATAATTGCAAGGATAATCGTTACATGGATCCCTCTCATCCTATCGCTGCCGCCGTTTTTCACCGGTGCATCGACAGATTCAACTTTTGCGTACCCGCCTGCCCATGATCTCCTCTCGACCCCAGCATAACGAACCACACCCATTTCCCGTCATCGACAATTGCCTGCATATTGGCGGATTAGCTTTGACCCGCCTTGCAGCGCGCATCGGTAAAACTCCCTTTTACGCGTACGACCGCCAGTTGCTGACCGACAAGGTGCGTGTCCTGCGTGATAAATTGCCGGCTGACGTACATCTGCATTATGCAATGAAAGCCAACCCCATGCCCGCCGTAGTCCAGCATATGGCCAGTCTGGTAGACGGCCTGGACGTAGCCTCCGCGGTGGAAATGCATGTTGCGCTGGATACCGTCATGCCGGCAGCACGTATCAGTTTTGCAGGACCCGGAAAACAGGAAAGCGACCTGGCTTGCGCCATTGCCGCGGGTATCGTCATCAATCTGGAATCCGAACTGGAAATGCAGCGTGCCGCGCGCATCGGTACGCAAATGGGCATGGTTCCTCAGGTAGCCGTCAGGGTAAATCCTGATTTCGAACTCAAATCTTCGGGCATGAAAATGAGCGGCGGAGCCAAACAGTTCGGTATCGATGCCGAACAGGTACCCAATGTTTTAAAGCGTATGGCCGGTCTCGATCTGGCATTTATGGGTTTCCATATTTTCAGCGGATCACAGAATCTCAAGGCGGAATCGATCATGGATGCGCAGGAAAAATCCATTGCTCTGGCGCTTGATCTGGCCGAACATGCTCCCGCCCCCATGCAATTGCTCAATATAGGCGGCGGATTCGGTATCCCTTATTTTCCAGGAGAACACGCTCTGGATGTCGATGCGATCGGCCAAAATCTGGCGAAATTATTACATAACGCAAAAAGCAGATTAGCCGGCGCTCAGGTAATACTTGAACTGGGTCGCTATCTGGTAGGAGAAGCGGGCATTTACGTATGCCGGGTCATCGACAGAAAAATATCCAGAGGGCAGATATTTTTAGTCGTGGATGGCGGCTTGCACCATCATCTGGCGGCATCGGGCAACTTTGGACAAGTCATCCGTAAAAACTATCCCGTTGCCGTGGGCAATGCCATGCAGCACGACGCACTGGAAACCGTATCGGTGGTCGGCCCTTTATGCACGCCGCTGGATTTGCTTGCTGATAAAATGCAATTACCGCATGCCGAAGCGGGGGATTTGATCGTCATTTTCCAATCGGGAGCGTACGGACTGAGCGCCAGCCCGACTCACTTTCTGAGCCAGGCTGCTGCTGCCGAAGTATTGGTATAAGGATAACAATCGGGGAACCATCGCGTATGAATGTTTTTTACGGCTACACCGGACCAACGAATAATCACGGCAACATTCTGGATAAAATGGGAGAAAGCCCAACCAGTCCGGCCTTGGCCCGTCTCGTAACACCGTACGGTTGCGTCGCCACGCTGGACGGAAGCGCATCCGGAGAATCCGGAATACTGGCCGTAATTAACGGAAATCCCTATTTCACCGACAGACGTCTGGCGGAACGCGCACGCACTCACGGCATGGCAGCGGCCATGATTCATGCCTACCTCGAATACGACCTGGCGGCGTTTAAATTACTTGCGGGACATTTTTCAGCAACCATCGTCGATAGCAAGAATTCCCTGACCTTGCTGGCCACAGATCGCTCCGCCGTTTATCCCGTCGTCTATACCGTAACCCAAAACCAGCTGATATTCGGCTCCAGCCTGGATATGCTCAAACGCCATCCGCTGGTGAAATCGAAAATAGATTCCCAGGCGATTTATGATTTCGTATTCTTTCACATGATACCCTCGCCCGGCACTATTTATCAGGATCATCACCGTTTATTGCCGGGTCAGTACCTGCGCTTTACCAAGGGAAAAGCCGAAGTCGGTTCGTATTGGGAAATGCAATTCACGGAAAACGCGCAGCTTCCATTCGAAGAACTCAAGTCTGTATTTCTTGATACGGTAAGGCAGGCGGTAAAAGACGCCACGAACGACACTCGCACAGGTGCCTTTTTAAGTGGCGGCACCGACAGTTCGACCATTGCCGGAATGCTCGGCGAAGTGACGGGAAAACCGGCTGAAACCTACTCCATCGGTTTCGAGGCGGAAGGCTATGATGAAATGGAGTATGCCCGTATCGCTGCCAGGCATTTCGGCACGCATCAGCACGAATACTATGTGACGCCCAACGATGTGGCACACGCCATACCATTGATTGCGGCCGCCTACGACCAGCCATTCGGCAATTCTTCCGCCGTGCCCAGCTATTATTGCGCCAAATTTGCGCAAGCCGACGGAATGGAACAGCTGCTGGGGGGGGACGGTGGCGATGAATTGTTCGGCGGCAATACCCGTTATGCAAAACAGAAAATTTTTTCCTTGTACGAAGCCCTTCCCGAATCATTGCGCCGCAGCGCCATCGAGCCTTTGATCTTTGGCATTCCGGGCGGCAATGCCATTTTGCCAGTGCGCAAACTGCGCAGCTATATCGAACAGGCTTCAGTACCGTTGCCTGCACGGCTGGAAACCTATAATCTATTGAACCGGCTGGGCGCAGTCAATGTGTTTACGCCCGAATTCCTCGCAACCATCGATGCCGATCATCCTTTTGCGTTAATGAACTCGCTGTATCATGGCGTGCATGCCAAAACGCAAATCAACCGTCTGCTGGCGCTGGATCTTAAATTCACCCTGGCCGACAACGATCTGCCCAAAGTCATCCAGACCTGCCATCTATCGGGTATCAAGGCGGCATTTCCCTTGCTGGACGACAAGGTGGTGGCGTTTTCTGCCAGCCTCGCTCCCGATCTCAAGCTCAAGGGAACCAGATTGCGTTATTTCTTCAAGGAAGCGCTACGGGGATTTTTGCCCGACGCCATCCTTACCAAAAGCAAACATGGCTTCGGTTTGCCGTTCGGCGAATGGTTAAGGAATAACGAAGCGCTGCAAACGATGTCTTACGACAGTCTTGAATCACTGAAAGGCCGCGGCATCATACAAGCCGCTTTCATCGATGAATTGCGCCAGCTGCATCAAACCCATTCGGGGTATTACGGCACCATGATCTGGGTATTGATGATGCTGGAGCAATGGTTCCGTACACATACGGACATCGCCGGTTAAGCCAGACTCGCGATATACCAGGCAGCCGCTTTTTCCATGCCGGTACGCACAGAATATTGGGGCTTATATCCGATCAGGCGATGAGCCTTGCTGATATCGGCCAGCGAATAACGCACATCTCCCGCGCGAAAATCACGGTATACCGGCTCCTGCAAACGGATGGCCGCCGCTTTATCGGCAAGTTGATCACGAATCAGGTAAAACAGTTGATTGAGCGTGGTAATTTCGCCATATGCCACATTATACACTTCGCCCAGTGCTTCCTCATTTTTGGCGCACGCCGCGAGTATATTTGCCTGTACTGCATTATCCACATAACAGAAATCCCTGCTGGTCTCCCCGTCGCCATTGATATAAACGGGTTCGCCGTGCAGCATGCTGGCAAACCATTTGGGCACCACTGCGGCGTATGCCCCGGTGGGATTCTGTCGCGGCCCGAAGACATTGAAATACCGCAAGCCCGTGGCCTTGAAACCATAAGTACGGGTGAATACGTCCGCATATAATTCATTCACGAATTTGGTGACCGCATAAGGCGACAAGGGGCGGCCTATGGTCTGTTCCACTTTGGGCAGGCCGGGATGATCGCCGTACGTCGAGCTCGATGCCGCATACACGAAACGCTTGACCTTGGCATCCCGGGCTGCCACCAGCATATTGAGAAAACCGGAAATATTATTGGCATTGGTCAAGATCGGATCCACGATAGAGCGGGGGACGCTGCCGAGGGCGGCCTGGTGCAATACGTAATCCACTCCGGCACAGGCTAGACGGCAGTCGTCCAGATTACAGATATCCCCCTTGATGAATCTGAAACGCTGCCATTGGGATTCCGTCACCAGCGAACGCACTTCGTCCAGATTGCGACCGTCTTCGGTCGAGAGATTGTCCAGTCCCACTACGCTTTGATCCAGCTTTAACAGGGTCTCCAACAAATTCGAGCCAATGAATCCTGCGACACCCGTTATCATCCAGATTTTTGGTGATGCCAACAAATCCTTTTTTGTATTTTCGTATTCTATTGTCATCCCGTTTTTCCATAGATTGGTAGTGACCTGGGAGCCTGTCGGACTTGAAGAATCGTTGCGTAATGCTTCAAGCAGGCAAACCGCAAAACGGTTGCTCGCAGCCGATTTCCTTTAAATCCGACAGGCTCCTGATGCGGCAAACGTCATGCGTCATCTTATAAACGCCATGTGCGGATGCCATGCACTTTCAGTGCAATCGAGTCGTATATGCCTTTCACATCGATGACCACCGGATTTTTTTCCATCAATGACAAGAATTTTTCCGGCGTGAATTCGCGATACTGAGCATGGGATACCGCCGCCACCACTGCGGACGCCGGTTTCAATTCCGCGAAGGAGGTCAACGAAATCCCGTATTCATGTTCGGCTTCGGCAGAATCTGCCAAGGGATCGTGCACTTGTACATGAATGCCATAATCTTTCAGTTCGCGAATGATATCAATGACCTTGGAGTTACGCAAATCCGGGCAATCCTCCTTGAACGTCAAGCCGAGCACCGTTACGGTACAGCCCCGGATTCCGTGTCCGGCATGGATCATTTCCTTCACCGTGCGTTGCGCGACAAATTTCCCCATGCCATCATTGATACGCCGTCCTGCCAGGATAACCTGCGGAATATAACCCAATTTTTCCGCCTTATGGGTCAAATAATACGGGTCGACACCGATACAGTGGCCGCCTACCAGACCGGGTTTGAATTTAAGAAAATTCCACTTGGTGCCGGCCGCTTCCAGCACTTGATTGGTATCGATACCCATGCGATCAAAAATCAGGGCCAATTCGTTCATCAACGCGATATTCAGGTCACGTTGCGTGTTCTCGATTACCTTTGCGGCTTCAGCCACTTTAATGGACGCTGCGCGATGAACGCCTGCGGTCACCACCGATTCGTAAACCTGTGCGACGATCTCGCAGGATTCGGCATCCTGCCCGGACACCACCTTTTTTATTTTGGTGAAGGTATGTTCCTTGTCGCCCGGATTAATACGTTCCGGGCTATACCCCACTTTAAAGTCGACTCCGCATTTCAGTCCGGAACACGCTTCGAGGACGGGAACGCATTCATCTTCGGTTACGCCTGGATAAACCGTCGATTCATACACCACGATATCGCCCCGCTTCAAGGCATGCCCGACTGATGCAGAAGCTTTTAACATCATGGTCAAATCGGGTTGATTGGCATCGTTGACCGGCGTTGGCACCGCCACGATATGAAAATCGGCCAATTTCAATTCATCTATCTTATCCGTATAAAGTATATCTGCCGAGGCCAGATCGGCGGATTCGACTTCATGCGTGCGGTCATACGCCTTTTTCAGTTCCGCGATACGTGCCGCATTGATGTCGAAACCTACAGTCCTGCGTACCTTCCCAAACGCCACTGCTACCGGCAAGCCCACGTAACCGAGGCCCACTACGGAAATCACCCTGTCTTTCGCTTGAACCATCACTAAATCTCCATTGATATATTAATTAATTACACAGAGTGTCTTGCAAAACCATTTTTCCCAATCCTGCTCAGCCTTCGACACTGGTTCGATAAAAAGAGGATGCTTCCATATTGTCTGTTCAATTTCAAGGTCAAAAATATAAAGGTTTCAAACTTCTTTATTAGTACTTTTTTTATTCATTCTGCCTAGGTGCCGAACGGGATAAACGCCGGTGTGATATCGTCTCATACATTATGAAACCGTCTCCCCAAATCACGGCAAGTATCGCTGATTGACTGCATTAGCGCAAGATTTACCGTAGACAAGTCGAACTGTATCGTATTGTTGAAATATGCCATTTTAAACGCTTAATTGCACAGTAATATTACAAATTCATGCTGGAGGATTAATTTGCCATCGCATAAGCCTATGCTAGAATTGCCTGGATGTTAACAGACTCTCGCCAACCCATCCAAAGCAACTCGTGAGCATAAACCCCTCTCCTACCGTTACTGTGCGGCACCATGCCAGATCGGATCGCTACGCATCAAAATTCACCCATCTTTCCATTATTCTCGCGTGCATGAGCGCGATCGTATTCGGCCTGCTCCATTATCCGCTGAATGCGCCTGTATTGGGATTGATATTGCTCGGCTATATGGCGTTATTGTGGCGCTATCCCAAAGTCTGGTTATTCTGCCTGCCGGCAGTATTGCCTTTGGCAAATCTGTCACCCTGGAGCGGCTGGTTATACTTTGAAGAAATGGATTTTTTCGTTATGGCCACGGTAATCATGGGTTACTGGAAGCTGATGCCGCTACGCGCTACCCATGAATTGTCATTGGGCGGAACCGTTCTGTTACTTCTGCTTAGTCTTTCCTACTGCATCAGTACTTATATGGGCTTAACCCCCTATCACAGTCCCGATCTGAATTCATTCAACAATTACTTGAGCCCTTTCAATAGCTTGCGTATATTGAAGCCGTTTATGTGGTCGTTGTTGTTATTGCCTTTATTGCGCCGCAGCGTGTCTGCCGAACTACTGCAACGTTTATTTGTTCCCGGAATGTTGACGGGACTGTGCGGCGTAGTCCTGGTTTCAATCTGGGAGCGCCTGACATTTCCGGGATTATTGAATTTTGCCAGCGATTATCGGATTACCGCTTCCTTTCCTGAAATGCATACCGGAGGTGCAGCGCTGGACGCCTATTTATCGCTAACTCTTCCTTTTGCGCTGGCCTGGCTGCTGCAGCAACGCAAACGATCGGCTATCATTGCTGCCGGCATTTTGCTTGCCGGCGGTACGTATGCCGCGCTGGTGACATTCTCTCGTGGCTTATATCTTGCTTATGCCGTATCTGTCATCATACTCGGCATATTCCTGACGGCCAAAGCCGCTTACCGGTTCTTTAATCTTCGAAAAACCCTGATGTTCGCTACGCTGCTCACAGTGGCGACCTGGCTGCTTGTCGAGACCTTCGGACATGGGGGCTACCGCGGGCTATCGGCTGCCCTTGCATTATTCGGTGCTGCCTTTTATCTGGGCGATCCCCTTCATCGTGCCCATCGTCTCAAACTCGCCCTGACGGCCGGTGTCAGTCTGATGTGCATGGTTATCCTGTTTTTGCTGGCTGTAACGAATAAGGGAGCGTATCTGGCTTTCGGAATGGCCGCTTTCGTATTTTTGACGGGTTTTTTGCTGGAAGAAACCAGAACTGAGAAAAAGTCGGCTAGATTATTTGCGTATACCGGTTTTATCGCCATGGCGATCGCCAGTCCAGCCGTTAATTGGCATTGGGGAGGAACTGCCGCTGCCGATTATGCCGTCATGTCGTCACTGTTTGCCGTTGCCCTACTGATGTTAAACCACCGTCTTCCCGAACCGCTATGGATATGGAGCAAAAATAGCTCGGTGGTACTGATTTTCGGGCTTATTCTATTGGGAACAGTGATTCCGATTTTTGGAAACACGTACATGACCGGACGTTTTGAAACCTCCGATGCCGACATTCATACCCGTGCCGAACATTGGGAAAACACGTTGGGAATGATGAATGGCAACCTGAAAACGGAATTGTTCGGGATGGGACTCGGGCGCTTTCCGGAAACCTATTACTGGAAGAATAATGCGCACGATATCCCCGGCAGTTACCGTTTTTTCTCTGAAAACGGTAACAACTTTTTACGCCTGTCTGCAGCGCGATATCAAGCCGGATATGGAGAATACCTGCGTATGGGCGAACGGATTTCCATCCAGCCCTTTCATGATTACACGTTATCCGTCGCGGCGCGTACGATATTCCCCGATACTCGGCTGCATACGGAAATATGCGAAAAATACCTGCTCTATTTCTCGCGCTGCATCGAGGCCAATATTGTATTGATTCCGGACAATACCTGGCATCGTTACATGGCACGCTTCAACTCGGGCACCATGGGCAGCGAACCCTGGTACAAACGGCCTACGGTACAATTTTCGTTGGCCGATGATCGATCAGGCGGCCTTGTGGATATCGGCAGCGCCAGCCTCGTCGACAAATCCGGCCACAATCTGCTCCGCAACCCACATTTCGCATCGCTCATGGATCACTGGTTTTTCACCAGCGATCACTACCATTTACCCTGGCACGCGAAAGACCTTGCGCTCAATGTCTATTTCGACCAAGGCTTATTCGGGCTCATCGTTTTCATCCTGCTGTATCTCGATGCCTTGATTTTATTACTTAAAAAAGCTCAGCGCGGCGAACTGTTTTCCGCCACGCTGCTGGCTTCCTTGCTCGGTTTTTTTATGGTAGGGCTGTTTGACAGTATTTTGGACTTTCCCCGTTTGTCATTATTATATTATCTCCTTTTGTATATCGCTCTGCTTCGTCCCGTTCCCACCTTATCGCGCAAACATTAATTTACCGGACTCCATTTACCTATTTTCTCCAGTTTTTTGCGCAAACCAGGCAAAGGGAACCCGGCGGCATAGGCTTTCTGTGCATAGGCCAACGATTTGTCGTAATCTTTCAAATTAAAATACAGCAAACCTTCGTTGTACAAGATATTTGCATTTTCAGGGTCGAGCTTTTCCGCTTGGGCATCCTGTTCCAGCGCTGCATTGTCCTTATGCTTTTGATAAAGATAATTGGCGTAAACCATATGAATCAAGGCATCCGATGGCGCAAAGGCGAACGCTCTCTCGAAATAGCAGCCGACTGTAAAATGCGCGCCGTTCGGACGATCGGTTTTCTCCTTGAGAGCCAGGTTGGCCATGGAATTCAGCGCACGTGGATGATTGGGAAAAGCGCGCAGCACATAATCCAGATCACCGCCTATCGAACCAGAATCGCCATGCGACAACATCTGGACAGCGGGCGAAAAGTGATATTGCTCCACTATCTGCAAATTATGTCCCTTATTGTCTGGATCATTGTAATCGAACGGACCAAACTGTCCGGGACTGGGTGTGACCGGCGGGCACGCCCCATCGGCAGCCAACGCTGTATTTGCCCAAGCGGATGCGCATCCTAACAAAACACACATTACCATTAATTTAGTTCTCAATTTTTCCATCCTTCAAACAATTCGACCGAATTTATACTTATGATACGTATGCAAGCGTTTGTCTTACAGACAATAATATAACTCAAGACTCAAGAATATTCTTTGCATGCGGCAAATAAATCGTGAGCAGGAATTCAACGCAGTAGCCGATCGGTCAAACCGGAACACACAATGCATCAGAAATTGCCTATTCGAATTTTTCAGCATGATCATGCGAACTTAACGGCTCGAAACAATCCAGCGATGCCTGGTCCGAAGCCGTTAACACGATGTAAGCGATTTATGCGCATCATCATGCCGAACTGGCATGATGATGCCAACTGGCAAACGTATCAATTCACTGAATGCGCTTTTATGGCTACCAGTGAAGTACAGGGAGTAGCGACATGAGCGAGAAAGCGGATTGGCTTTAAATTAAGTACGATGGATCGTACGACACACGCTGCAAAAGTTTCTTGTTGCTGACATTCATGACATCGAACCGGTCCAGAAACATGAAATCATATTGTTTCAAATGGGCCTGCAAGCCGGCGTTTTTCAGGATACTTTGCATAGTTTGCGAATTCCGGCCTGTTGGTCGTAGCCAGCCTCTCGTATCGGTGCTTGAGGAAAGAAGGATACCAGGGTTAGTGGGAAGGGGATTTCTCTGCGTGTATTCAGAACTCGCAGTAAGCAGTTCTGAATATTCTGAAATCGCTCCAAAGTTTCCTGACTGTTGCTTTCCTCCGCGTAATATTCGTAAAAATGGCTGTCGGTCGTATGGTCCCAAGTTTCAACAGTCGATTGAGATCGGTTTACTTTCATGGCATAACACCCCTAACGAATAAAACTCGGAAGTTATGGTTAAAATAGTATAACTCGATCTTCGTATAATCCTACAAAACCGAATTAAATTCCAACTTAATTTGGGCCATTTTCTGTGTAGAAAGTCAATTAAAATTTACGGAAATAAGCTGTAATTGCATTGCATGTAACACAATAATACTTTCGTATAGTAATGTACTTATGTTTAATTGACTTTATAAAAAACCTTTCAGCTTTCACCTCAACATTCATTGAAAAATTTAGCTCGCCTAGAAATCCATGCACGGAAAACTTTAGACCGGTGGACGCAACAAAAAACCGGTTAGAATTTTCTTCTAACCGGTTGATTTATTGGTGGGTCTGCACGGACTTGAACCGTGGACCAAAGGATTATGAGTCCTCTGCTCTAACCAACTGAGCTACAGACCCGAAACAAGGATTTTACCACTTCAGGTCTACGCTTGCCAGATGCCAGGAGATAAATTATTGGTTGCCGTTGTCGATGAAGCTCTTCAGACGGTCGGAACGCGACGGATGACGCAGCTTGCGCAAGGCCTTGGCTTCTATCTGACGGATGCGTTCGCGGGTAACGTCGAATTGCTTGCCGACTTCTTCC
This sequence comes from Pseudomonadota bacterium, assembly GCA_021795395.1. Lineage (GTDB taxonomy): Bacteria > Pseudomonadota > Gammaproteobacteria > Burkholderiales > Sulfuriferulaceae > Sulfuriferula. The sequence continues at coordinate 23,796 of JAJYPN010000011.1, forward strand.
AGCGTGTGGTCGGTATTCATTTCGATACCGAAACGCATGCGCAGGACCTTGGCTTCGCGTTGCGTCAAGCCGTCGAGAATTTCCTTGGTGACTTCCTGCAGGCTGTCGTAAATGGCGGCGTCCATCGGCGCGAGCGTCGAGGTATCTTCGATAAAGTCGCCCAGATGCGAATCTTCGTCGTCTCCGATCGGCGTTTCCATCGATATCGGTTCTTTGGAGATTTTCAGGATCTTGCGAATTTTTTCTTCCGGCATTTCCATTTTTTCGGCAAGTACGGACGGATCGGGTTCCTGCCCGGTTTCCTGCAATATCTGCCGGGCGATCCGGTTCATCTTGTTGATGGTTTCAATCATATGCACAGGAATGCGGATAGTACGGGCCTGATCGGCGATGGAGCGCGTAATCGCCTGGCGTATCCACCATGTCGCATACGTCGAAAATTTGTAACCACGGCGGTATTCGAACTTGTCCACCGCTTTCATCAGGCCGATATTGCCTTCCTGTATCAGGTCGAGGAACTGCAATCCGCGATTCGTATATTTTTTGGCGATCGAGATGACGAGGCGCAAGTTGGCCTCGATCATTTCGCGTTTCGCTCGCAGCGTGCGCGCTTCGCCGGCGGACATCTGGCGATTGATCTCCTTGATGGCCTGGATCGGGATGCCGATCCTGTCCTGCAATGCAATCAAGCCGTTTTGCCGTTCGATAATCGTATACTGATGGCGCAGAATGTTTTCACCATAGGGTTTTTTCGACGCGGCCTGCTCGCCCACCCATTCCAGATTGGTTTCGTTATTGAGAAAGGTCTTGATGAATTGTTCGCGCGGCATGCCGGATTTCTTTACGGCGACTTCCATGATGTCGCGTTCGTGCGAACGTATGGTTTCCACCAGCGAACGGATGATATTGCATAAGGATTCGACCTGTTTGGCCGAAAAACGGATTTCCAGCAGTACATTCGACACTTCGCTTTGCAATTCGGCATACTGTTTGCTGCCGTAACCGAATTTTTTGTGCGCCGCCTGCATGCGTTTGACCAATTTGCGCAGGCGCTCGAAGCGTTCCATCGCGTCGGCCTTGAGCTGGGCGAGATTGGCGGCGGCGATGGCCGTACCGTCGATATCCTCGTCGTCTTCTTCATCCAGTTCTTCCTCGTCGTTTTCGTCTTCGACGACGACCAGCGACGCCGCGGCCAGAGCGGCTGCTTCCAGCTCCGCTTCGCTGGCGACGATACCGTCGACGAATTCGTCTATGCGGATTTCATCGCGCTCGACCTTGTCCACCAGCGATAAAATCTGGTCGATGGTAATAGGACAAGCCGAAATGGCCTGTACCATGTGTTTCAAACCGTCTTCTATCCGCTTGGCGATTTCGATTTCGCCTTCACGCGTCAACAGCTCCACGGTACCCATCTCGCGCATATACATGCGTACCGGATCGGTCGTTCTGCCGAATTCGGAATCTACCGTCGACAAGGCGGCTTCCGCCTCGGCGACTACGTCTTCATCCGCCACGGCAGGCGCGGCATCCGACATGAGCAGGATTTCGGCGTCGGGCGCCTCGTCGTAAACCTGTATACCCATGTCGTTGATCATGCCGATCACCCCTTCGATTTGCTCGGCATCGAGCATATCGTCGGGCAGATGGTCGTTGATTTCGGCATAAGTCAGATAACCGCGCTCCTTACCGAGAATGATCAGAGTCTTGAGCCTTGCGCGACGCGTCTCCATATCGTTTTGCCGGACTTCCATCCTGTCCTGCTCGAGCGATGCGCCGCGCCCGCGCTGCCCTTCCTGCTCATTCGTCCTCAGTTCGTTTTTGTCTTGTTTTTCCTGATCGATTGCCATAAACGATATCCAATGAATTACTGCGTAAAATAAATATAAAGCTGCCTGGTATCAGCTGTTCTGCACTCAACCCGTTCGGTCAACGTAATCGCTGCAATTCGTTTTTATCTTCTTCGGTTAAATCACGCAAGGGTTTTTGCGCCAGCATCCGCATACGCGACTGTTTGACAGTCGCGAGCAATTGTTCTTTGGCCAGATCGAAATCCGGCCTTACATCGAAATCTTCGCTCAGGTCCATCATTTCCGCTCCGCATTGCGCAATCAGTGCAGCATGAGATTGATTGCGGCTCTGTTCCAGAAGCATTGCTGTATCCAAATGGGGATGACTGCTCAAAATTACAAGCGTTTCGTATAAAGCTTGCGCATAATCGTCATTCTGAATCAGCCAGGACTTTTCCAGTTCCGCCCCCAGTTCCGGCTTGAACAACACCATACGCAATAACTTATGGCTGACGGAGGCAGGGGCCGGTCGCCGTACTGGCGCCGGCTGGATAAACCTTGCACCCGCCGGCGCGATTTTCCACAGCCTTGTCAATTCCTCCATCTCGATGTGTACCAGTTCGGCGGTTCGTTTGCGCAGCATCAGCGCCAGATTAGGCGCGTTCACTTGCGCAATGAGCGGTTGCAAGTCCTTCAAAAAGGCGCTTTTACCTTCATCCAGCGCAAGATCGTGACGCGAGGCGATATGCCTGAACAGATAGGCAGACAGCGGAACGGTGGAAGCGGTCAGCAAGCGTTCGAATTCCTCGCGCCCGAATTCACGCACATAACTGTCCGGATCGTGATCTTCGGGTAAAAACAAAAATCCGATGCGACTGCTATCCGTCACTACCGCCAGGCTTTGCTCCAGCGCACGCCAAGCCGCCTTTTGACCCGCCTTGTCGCCATCGAAACAAAACACGATTTCATCGGTATGGCGCAATAATTTCTGTATATGCAGCGGCGTCGTCGCGGTCCCCAGCGTCGCAACGGCATAGTCTACGCCATGTTGCGCCAGCGCAACCACATCCATATATCCTTCGACTACCAATACCCGGCCCGCATCGCGTATTGCCCGGCGCGCCGAAAACAGCGCATAGAGTTCATGCCCTTTCTGAAACAGCGGCGTTTCCGGCGAATTGAGGTATTTGGGTTCCCCGCCATCGATCACCCTGCCGCCGAAACCTATCGTATCGCCTTTCTGGTTAACGATAGGAAACATGATACGATCCCGAAACCGGTCATAGCGCTGTCCAGCGTCATTGACTATCACCAAGCCGGCCTCCTGCAGCGAGGCATCCGCATAGGATGTAACGATCTGATCGAGATTTTGCCACCCGTCGGGTGCATAGCCCAAACCGAAACGCGCCGCCACCGCACCGGTCAAACCCCTGCGTTTCAGATATTCGATCGCCTTGGGCGTACGTTTGAGTTGTTGCCGATAAAACTGTGCGGCACGCTGCATGACATCGACCAGACTGCTTTCCTGCTGACCCGGCATGCGGGCGACCGCGGCCGTTTGCGGAACCTCCATGCCCGTCATCGCAGCCAGCGTGGTAATCGCTTCGACATAACCCAGCCCGGAAAATTCCATCAAAAAACCGATAGCGGTTCCATGCGCACCGCAACCGAAACAGTGATAAAACTGTTTGGTCGGAGAAACCGTAAACGAAGGAGTTTTTTCGTTATGAAACGGACAGCACGCTTGATAATTAGCGCCGGTTTTTTTTAGCGGAACGCGCGGATCGATCACCTCCACAATATCGACGCGGCTTAGCAGAGTCTGAATAAAATCTTGCGGAATCATAGCATTGCCTTTGATTCACGCACTGAAATCGTACGTGGAATTAACTGGCCAGCCTGGCCTTGATTCGGCCCGAAACCTGCGCCATGTCTGCACGACCGGCGAGCTTGGGTTTTATCGCCGCCACGACCTTGCCCATGTCCTTCACCCCGGCTGCGCCGGTTTCCGTCACAGCCTGTTCAATCATCCGATCAATTTCTTCATCGCTCGCAGCAGCCGGCATGTAGCCCTGCAAGACACTGATTTCGAAATGTTCGATATCGGCAAGTTCCTGACGGCCCGCCGCTTCGTACTGGGAAATGGAATCGCGCCGCTGCTTGAGCATTTTATCGATTGCCGCAACGATTTGCGTATCGTCGAGCTCGATCCGCTCATCGACCTCGCGCTGTTTAATTGCCGCCAACAGCAATCGGATCGCTCCCAGGCGTGCCGTTTCCCTGGCGCGCATGGCCGACTTCATGTCTTCCGTGATCCTTGCTTTCAAACTCATGGACATCGACAAAACTACTGATCAATACATTTTAGGAGGCAGCGTCTGATTGCGAATGCGCTTATAATGGCGTTTGACGGCAGCGGCCAGCTTGCGCTTGCGCTCGGCGGTAGGTTTTTCGTAAAATTCACGAGCACGCAATTCGGTCAGCAGACCGGTTTTTTCCACCGTACGTTTGAAACGACGCATTGCTACTTCGAACGGCTCATTTTCCTTGACGCGGACACTAGGCATGTAATCTAAACTCCAAAATGGGAGGAAAAACAAGAATTATAAACCTCCAATGGCTTTTTTCCAAGCTCACCGAAACAAAATATTCTACTTTCAAGCCAGGTATCGCTTTTTCGGCATTCCCATAAACCAGATTGCGAGTTGCAACCTGATATCAACGCACTCACCCGATTGCCAGGTACCGGCATCGGTACCGATAGCGCAATCAACTTGCGTTTTCGCTTCTGCACCCGTACGCTGCCACACCGTATTCTTCCAGTGCGTTTTCCTCTCGATAGGCATGTCGGCGCAATCGTTTTCAGGTTAAAATAGCGATATGACCTATCAAGTATTGGCGCGTAAATGGCGTCCACGAACCTTCTCGGAACTTGCCGGACAAGCGCATGTAGTGCGCGCATTAAGCAACGCGCTCAGCCAGAATCGCTTGCATCATGCGTATCTGTTCACCGGCACGCGCGGCGTGGGCAAAACCACCGTCGCACGCATACTGGCGAAAGCACTTAATTGCGAAACCGGCATAAGCGCAACGCCTTGCGGTGTCTGTTCGGCTTGTACGCAAATCGACGCCGGGCGTTTCGTCGATTTGCTCGAACTCGATGCCGCGTCCAATACCGGCATCGACAATATGCGAGAAGTACTCGATAACGCTCAATACGCCCCCACGGCCGGCCGTTTCAAAGTATATATCATCGATGAAGTCCACATGCTGTCCAAACCGGCGTTCAATTCCATGCTGAAAACGCTGGAAGAACCGCCGGAACATGTCAAATTCATCCTCGCCACGACTGACCCGCAAAAAATCCCCATTACGGTTTTGTCGCGCTGCCTGCAATTCAATCTCAAGCAGATGCCGCCCGAACTGATACGCGAACATCTGACCAGAATACTGGCGCTGGAAGCGATCGATGCACAGCCGGCAGCGTTACAGTTGATCGCTCGCGCCGCCGAGGGCAGCATGCGCGATGCCTTATCCCTGCTCGATCAGGCGATCGCTTATAGCGGCGGAGCAATCCTGGCCGACACGGTACATGGAATGCTCGGCGCGCTGGACCGGCATTATCTGTTCAATCTGCTATCGGCGCTGATTGCCGACGACGGGCCGGCTTTGCTCGATCAGGCGGGGCATATGGCGGCAAGAAGCATCGATTTCGATACCGCATTGCGCGATCTCGCAGCTTTGCTGCAACAGATCGCCCTGATTCAGATCGTACCCGCGGCGCTGGACGAAGATACGCCCGAACGCGAAACCATCGTCAAGCTCGCTGCACAAATCGATCCGCAAACCGTACAGCTTTACTACCAGATCAGTCTGCTCGGTCGCCGCGATCTCGGACTGGCTCCCGACGAGTTCGCGGGCTTCAGCATGACCTTGTTGCGCATGCTGGCCTTTTTGCCGCAAACCCGCACCGCCGATTTACCCGTCAAATCTCGGCATGACACGCCCGCGCCCATCGCCGCCATAACCGAAACGAAGCGTCCGTATAACGATACCCCTGCACCCGAAGTTGGCGCCACCGTTACCCAATCCAGCGTAGCCGAGCCATCGCCCCCCGAATTCGTTGCCAATCAGACGGGATGGAGCGAACTGGTTATCCAGCTCCAGCTCGGCGGACAGGCGCGCATGCTGGCGCTGCAATGCGAATTCGACCGGCTTGCCGGCAATACTCTGCATTTGCGCTTGCCGGTCGCCCAAAAGCATCTAATCGACAAATCGTATCAGGACAAATTGCGCGAAGCGCTCAGCAAACACTTCGATCGCGCTATCCGGCTTGAAATCAGTCTGACCGAGGCCGATGCCAATACTCCGATCAAACAGCAAAACGAAGCCCGAGCCCAGCGTCAGGCGGCGGCAGAAAACCTGATACGGGAAGACGGTTTCGTACGCGATGCCATCAATCAGCTCGATGCGCGCATCGTCAGCGTCGAACCGATTACTCACACCACCAATCAAGGAGCAACATAATATGCTAAAAGGCGGCATAGGCAACATGATGAAACAGGCGCAACAAATGCAGGAAAACATGCAGAAAATGCAGGAAAAACTGGCCGAAATGGAAGTCGAAGGCGTCTCCGGAGCCGGTTTGGTCAAGGTACTGATGACCTGTCGCAACGATGTGCGACGCGTCAGCATTGATCCCAGCCTGATGAACGACGACAAGGATATGCTCGAAGACCTGATTGCCGCGGCGATGAACGATGCCGTGCGCAAAGCCGAAGCGACCACCCAGGAAAAAATGAGCGGTTTCACTGCGGGACTGAATTTGCCCCCGGGCCTCAAACTGCCGTTCTGAACCCTGATTCATGATGAAATCGCCAACCAGGCTGGCCGAATTGATCGCCGCTCTGCGCGTGCTGCCGGGTATCGGCCCCAAATCCGCCCAGCGCATGGCGTATCATTTATTGCAACGCGACAGGCCAGGTGCAATCCGCCTGGCCGCGGCGATCGATCAGGCGCTCACGCAAATGACCCATTGCACTTTGTGCAACGATTTCAGCGAAACGCCGGTTTGCCAGCTATGCGCTTCGACCGCCCGCGACGCCAGCCTGCTGGCTGTCGTCGAAATGCCTACCGATTTATTGATGATGGAGCAAACGCTGAATTACCGGGGCCTGTATTTCGTCCTCATGGGCCGACTGTCTCCGCTCGATGGCATCGGTCCGCGTGAAATCCATCTGGACCGCCTGATCCAGCGCGCAGGCAACGGCATCGTCAACGAAGTCATTCTGGCCACCAATTTCACCATAGAGGGCGAAGCCACGGCGCACGCCATCACGGAACTGCTGCGACCGCGCAATATTGCCGTCAGCCGGATCGCCCGGGGCGTTCCGGTCGGCGGTGAACTCGAACACATCGATTCAGGCACGCTGGCGCAGGCATTGAACGACCGGCGTCGTTGCGATGTCAATTAGTGCCGCCTCAAGATGACCGACATCGTTTGCCCATTATGCCAACCCTCCGGCGAAAACATACTCTGGCAGGATGAAACCTGCCGCGTCACGCTCGCCGGAGACGCAGATTATCCCGGATTCTGCCGTGTCGTCTGGCAGGATCACGTCAAGGAAATGAGCGATCTCGATACCGCGCAGCAACAACGCATGATGCATGTCGTCTTCAGCGTCGAAACCGCGCTGCGCGATGCCCTCAAGCCGGATAAAATCAATCTCGCCAGCCTGGGTAATGTTGTGCCTCACTTGCACTGGCATATCATTCCGCGTTTCGCGCACGACAAACACTACCCTAACCCGATCTGGGGCGAACCCCGCCGCGAGAGCACAACCCGCCGAGATGATTACCTGATTGCCGGGATATTAAAAGCGGCTCTGGCGCAACGTTTGTCTTGATTCCCGAATAAGTTACGAAGCATTTGTTTTCCCGATCGAATTATAATACAATTTACTACAAATGTAGCTAGGGGAAATAGATGAGTATGCCAGTCAGAATTGACGATAAACTTTACGAACAAGCAAAAATCACTGCGCAGGGCGAGTGTCGCACCATCGCCGGGCAACTGGAATTCTGGGCGAAAATCGGCAAAGCGGCACTGGATAATCCTGATCTTCCTATCGAATTCATCAGAGATATCCTGATCGCCCAGGCAGAAGATCGTAAACATCTTACTTCATTTGTGCCGGGACAATTCCGTGACTGAGATTCTGATTCAGCAAACGAATGGTTTTCTGCGGGCTTACAAAAAGCTGCGAAATAACCAAAAATTGGCCGTTGACCGGGCGATTGCAGACATAGCTCATAATCCCACGCTAGGAGAAGCGAAGAAAGGCGATCTTTCCGGCGTTTATATTTACAAGTTCAATTGCATAAATCAGCTGTTTCTCCTGGCTTATGAATACGATCCAATTTCACGGCTGTTGCTATTGGTCGGAACGCACGAAAACTTTTATCGCGACCTCAAGCGCTGACAAGCTCGTTTCTGACATTAATCGGTCAGGATTCTTTTAGCACCCTTAACCGCTTTCTCCAACCGCCCGCTTATTTCCTGATCACCCTGGAAACCGGAAAACAGGCGCTGAAGCAGCTGCCCTGGCCCACTTTGCTTTCTATCACCAGCCGACCCTGGTGACGGGTCAAGACATGTTTGGCGATCGCCAAGCCGAGACCGGTACCGCCGGTTTCGCGCGACCGGCCGCGATCCACGCGATAAAAACGTTCCGTCAGGCGCGGGATGTGATGCGCTTCTATTCCGTCGCCTCTGTCCTGCACGCTAAAGCATAATTCCTGTTCGCGCCAGGCCCAGGCGAGAGTAATCGCCTTGCCAGGCGGCGTATAACGCACGGCATTGCTGACGAGATTGCCCAACCCGCTGACGAGTTCGTCCGCATTGCCCAACAGGTCGTCTTCGCTATCGCTGACCAGATAAATGGGATGACGTCCCGCGCTCAGGCTCAACGCATCCTGATACAGTGTCTGGATCAGATCGGGCATGTCGATGCGTTTTTCCACCAGTCTATTTTGCGGGCTTTCCAGGCGCGACAGCGCCAGCAAATCTTCTACCAGCCGTCGCATGCGTTCGGTCTGCTGCTGCATCAGATCGCAATATTTATATAGATCTTCGGGTAATATATTGCGCATGTCCAGAAACGTTTCCAGGAAACCGCCGACTACCGTCAACGGCGTACGCAGTTCATGCGAAACGTTGGCCACAAAATCGCGGCGCATGGCTTCCACCATTTCAAACTGGGTAACGTCGCGGGAAATGAGCATTTTCTGTTTATCGCCGAACGGCACCATTTGCACCGATAGAGTCATATCCCGCGAACAGGGCGATTTCATGACGAACGGCCAGCGATAATCGTCGCCGCCCAAATAATCGTGAAACGCCGACTGGCGAATCAGGTAACCGATAAACTGGCCGCGGTCCGATTTATCGTCCAGACCGAAATGACGACAGGCGGCGGGATTGAACCAGTCGATCTGGTCTGCTTCATTGAGCATCACGATTCCGTCCGGAATGGCCTGCGCGGCGTGTTCAAAACGATCCAGTACCGCAAACAGTTTGGAATTGCTGCGTTTATGCAGCCGGATCAAGCGTTCGAGCGCGTAAAATATTTCATCCCAGGCTCCGCTTGCTACCGGAACCGGGCTGATGTCGCCTTTCATCAGCCAATTGGTCAGAACCGACATATAATAGATGTGATACCCAAGATAGATGGACAACCCGGCTATCGCCACTGCCAGACCTGCGATCAATCCCCCGTACAAGCCGACGCCGGATGCGCCGACGCCCAATACCAACAGCACGATTAACGGGCGCCACCAGAATTCGCTCAAATCCATCCCCAACACAGGCCGTCTTGCGTTAGCCGAGTCAATTATTCCGTAATTTATGATTGCGCCGAAAGCCGATAGCCAGCCCCGCGCACGGTTTCAATCAAATCTTCGTGCCCGGAGACTTCCAGAGCCAGGCGCAATCGGCGGATATGTACATCGACAGTACGCTCTTCCACGAAAACATGATCGCCCCAGACATGATCCAGCAATTGCGCTCTCGAGTATACACGCTCGGGATGCGTCATCATGAAATGCAGCAAACGAAACTCGGTGGGCCCCAGCTCCAGCGCCACGTTATTGCCGATGACACGATGACTGACGGGATCCAGGCTCAGGCCGCGCACTTCGACGCGGTCTTCTGTCATTTGCGGCGCGCGGCGGCGCAGTACCGCTTTGATGCGCGCCGACAATTCGCGCGGCGAAAACGGTTTGGTTATATAATCATCGGCGCCGGTTTCGAGACCCAGCACCTTGTCGCGCTCGTCGCCTCTGGCCGTAAGCATGATGATAGGCACTTGCTTCATCCGTACGTCGGTGCGGAATATTCGCGCCAGTTCGATTCCGCTCATTCCCGGCAGCATCCAGTCGAGCAACATGAGATCCGGCAATGTTTCGCGCGTAATCATCAGGGCCTGTTCGGCGGAGTCGGCGCACATGACGGCATGACCGGCTTGCGAGAGATTGAATTTCACCAATTCCTGTATACCCGGCTCATCTTCAACCAACAATATCGTCGCCGCCATGAATAGTCTCCCTGGTTTCAATTATAATATTCGCTATCATATGACAAGAAAATGACAAGAAAATGACAATTTTGTCTCCAAACGGATTAAAAGCTCAATTATTAATATGTTAGTATTGGGTATCGAATCTTCCTGCGATGAAACCGGCGTCGCATTATACGATAGCGATCAAGGTCTGCTCGGTCACGCACTGCATAGCCAGATCGCCATGCATGCGGAATACGGCGGCGTTGTTCCCGAGCTTGCCTCGCGCGATCATCTGCGCAGGATACTGCCACTGACCCGGCGTGTACTCGAAGCGGCGCAACTGCAACTGGCCGATGTCGATGCGATTGCTTACACCGAAGGACCCGGCCTCGCCGGCGCTTTGCTGGTCGGCACCGGCATCGCCCACGCTCTCGGCGTCGCTCTGTCGATACCCGTACTCGGAGTTCATCACCTCGAAGGTCATTTACTCTCACCCTTGCTGTCATCCGATCCGCCCGATTTTCCTTTCGTCGCACTACTGGTATCGGGCGGCCATACCCAACTGATGGAAGTGCAGACAGTCGGCCGCTACCGTACCCTGGGCGACACGCTCGACGATGCTGCCGGCGAAGCCTTCGACAAAACCGCGCAGTTGCTGGGGCTTGCATATCCGGGCGGCGCGGCTTTATCCCGGTTGGCGGAATCCGGCGATCCGCTGCGTTTTCGATTGCCTCGTCCCATGCTTCATTCGGGCGATCTGAATTTCAGCTTCAGCGGTTTGAAAACCGCGGTCCTCAATCTTGCGCAAAAATATCCGGAAATTTCCGATCGCGCCGACATCGCAGCCGCATTCCAGCTGGCCATGACCGACGTGTTATCGGCCAAATCCGTCGCTGCGCTCAAAATCGCCGACTGCAAACGGCTGGTCGTGGCCGGCGGCGTCGGCGCCAATCGACAGTTGCGCTCAGCGCTCGCTCTGAGCGTTCAAACCATGGACGCACAGGTTTATTTCCCCGAACTGGCCTTCTGTACCGACAACGGCGCAATGATCGCTTACGCCGGAGCGATGCGGCTGCGCTACGGCGGTCACGAAGCCGGACCGTTTACCGTGAGACCACGCTGGGATCTGGAGACAATGGCTAGTCCCGACTGCGCCGATCAACAGACCGAGAGCGCCGATTTACGCGCCAGCAAATCGTCGAATGCCTGAACAATCCGCTGCACGTACGGATTTTTAAACGCCAAGCTGGTTTGTTCCTTTTCGGGATGGATCAGCATCGTCGCGTTGGCTTCGAACAATAAAATTCTGCCGTCGGGCAACAGCGTAAAATCCGCTCCGGCATAATCCAGATTCAGCTTGCGGCCTATCGCTGTCATTGCGACCATGCCCCGAGCGCCGAGGACCCGATCGGAATTTTCGAGAAATTGCCGTTCTTCTGCCAGTTTCCACGCTACGTCCTGCATTTCCGCAGTGGCATAATGCACCATCCAGTGCGGCGAAATCGCCAGATGGTATGGAAACGGTTGACCATCGATGAATATCATGCGGTATTTGCGAAAAAAACCGTCTTCCGAACGATAATCATAATAAGCCGACACATACATGATCTCGCCCTGCTCCGCCGCCAACCGCTCCTGCAGCGCGGCCTCGGTTGCGAGCAGCGTCATTTGCTCGCCGCCGTGCGATCCGGCCGGCCTCGCCAAAACCGGAAATGGCAGATTCCCCGGAAACCCGTCGCCACGCTCGATGCGCCATACCGGCGGCACGATCACGTCCTCCACTTCGCCCAGCAAAGCCGGCATCCGGTGACGGGCGGTACGCGCAACAGAGTCTGGCGGGTTCAGTATCGGCCGGTTACAGTGCTCGATGAATGCCGCGATCGGCGCGGAAGTATTGCCGGTCATATCCGGCTCGCCGACGGCGTTGAACACTACGTCATAACCGGGCAATGCCGACCAGGCGCTTGCCCCAGCGTATTCAACCATCCACTCTATCGTATTATTGGTTGCCGACGGCAACAGATGCGCAACGGGCACATTGCCTTTTTCCACCCCCAACAATATCAGTACGGTACGCTTCGCGGTCGCCGTAACGTTGCTGAACCAGCATTGACGGCTATATGCCAGATCCATATGCTTTCGAGCCTCGGCCGTCCGACCATCGTTGACCATAATCGCCGATAGATTGCGATGCGCAACGACCGAAACCGCATCGACTTCCAGAGCTCGCCGATACCAGCTTTCCGCCAGTGCGTACTGCTCGGCTCCGGAATACAGTATGCCGAGATTGCACAGCGTTTGCGCATCGATTTTGTACACCAGCGCCCGTTGATAGCTGGCGGCGGCTTCCTCCATCCGTCCCAGCTCCTTGAGCGCATTGCCGAGGTTATTGTGCGCTTCGGCGTAATCCGGCTTTAGTTCCAGCGCCCGGCGATAGTTTGCGACCGCTTCGTCCAGCCGGGCTTGCGCCTGAAATATGCCGGCCAAATTATAATGCGTTTCGGCCGAATCGGGTTTGATCTTCAAGGCGCGCTCATAGCAGGCGATGGCCTGCTCGGCTTCGCCCGATTCCTGCAAGGCGCAACCGAGATTATTATGCACTTCGACAGAAGCGGGATTCAAAACCATGGCGCGCCGATAGCTGTCGATCGCGTCCTCGAATTCACCTTGAGCATGCAACGTGCTGCCGAGATTATTGTACGCTTCGGCATAATCCGGCTTTAAATCCAGCGCACGGCGATAGCTTACGGCCGCTTCGTCCCATCTGCCCAAATCTTTAAGTGCATTGCCGAGGTTATTGTAAGCCTGAGCATAAGCAGGCTGGCACGCCACCGCCTGGCGGTAGCTGAGCACCGCATCTTCGGTGTTTCCCATCTGTTTCAGCGCATTGCCGAGATTGTAATGCAGTACGGCATAATCGGGCCGTACCGCCAGCGCCTGCCGGTAGCTGGCGATGGCGTCTTTCATATCGCCTTTGTCCTTCAATGCATTGCCCAGGTTATTCCAGGCTTCGGCATAGCTGCGGTCGCAGGCGATCGCCAGCCGGTAACTGCTGATCGCATCATCCAGTGCCAGTCGGGTTTGCAGCGCATTGCCGAGATTATTGTGCGCCTCGGCATAATCCGGTTGAAGCGCCAGCGCTCGGCGATAATGAGCTATCGCCGTCTCCAGATCGTTTTCTTCCTGCAGCACGTTTGCCAGGTTGTAATGGATCATTGCCGATCCGGGCATGATTTCCAGCGCCCGGCGATAGCTCAATTTCGCTTCCGCAAGCTTGCCCTGTTCTTTCAATGCATTCGCCAGATTATTATGCGCTTCAACATAATCCGGCTTGCGCACTATCGCCAGCCGGTAATGTTCCGTCGCCGCTTCCAGCTCGCCGGCTTGCTGCAACACTACGCCGAGATTGGCATAATAATCCGGATTCAGCGTATTGGCGGCAATGGCTTTGCCCATCAAATTGATAGCCGCCGCATTCTTACCTTGCGCATGGGCAATCAACCCGAGCAGATATAACGCATCTGCATGAGCCGGTTCATTTTTCAGTATCTCCTGGTAAAGTTTCTCGGCATGCGGCAGATTGCCGCTTTGATGATACGACAAGGCTAGCCGCAGAAGTGCGGCCGATATCGCGGCTTCCTGCCTGACAGGCGCCTGGTCGATACGCATACAGCAATGTTTGTATTTTTTTCCGCTGCCGCAGGAGCATAAGGCATTACGACTGGTTTTTTGCATACGCCTATCTGATAATCCAAACCGAAACTCTAACAGAAATAGTAGTTATTACATCATTACGGCCAGATAATACCCTATTCGGCTGCGGCAGCGCCGCTGGCGATGAAAGGTGGCTTCGCCAGCCAGATAAAGAGCATCAAACCGCCGAAGATCCAGGCCGAGGCGATAAATACGTCATTGATCGCCAGCATATACGACTGTTTGCTCACCTGCTGTTGCAATAAAGCCAGCGATACCGGTTGAGAAAATCCGGCGGCGTGCAAGGTATGCAATGCCGCCTGCGTAACCGGGTCCATGACTGTTACCGGTTCGACCAGCTGGCTTTGGTGAAAGGCCTCCCGCCTGTCCCATAGCGCCACGCTAAGCGAAGTGCCGAAGCTGCCGCCGAGTATCCGCATGAAATTGGACAGGCCCGATGCGCTGGCAATCCGGTTTGCCGGCAAGCCGGATAGCAGGATCGACATGATAGGAATGAAAAAGGTAGCCATCCCTATACCCTGGAAAAAACGCGGCATGGTCAATTGCCAAAACCCGACTTGGGTATTGAATGTCGAAGCCCAATATGCGATCAGGGCGAACACCGTGAAACTGAAACTTGCCAACACACGCAAATCGAAACGGTTCATGTATTTACCGACGATAGGCGACATGATCACCGACAGGATGCCTATCGGTGCGGCCGACAGGCCTGCCCACGTAGCGGTATAACCCATTTGCGTCTGCAGCCACAAGGGATAAACCACCACTCCGGAGAAAAACGTCATGTAACCGAGACTGATGGCGGTCGTACCAACGCTGAAATTGCGTACGGAAAACAGGCTGAGATCGACAACCGGATGCGCTGCCGTCAGCTCCCAGATTATAAATACGGTCAGGGAAACCACCGAGATGATACCCAGAATCACGATAAACGTTGACCCGAACCAGTCCATCTCGTTACCCTTGTCGAGCAGCACTTGCAGACAGCCTACACCGATAATCAGCAAGAACAGTCCGGTTTTGTCTATCGGCTGCCGAATTCTTTCCGTTTCACGCTTGCTGAGCAGTTTCCAGGTGAAATAGGTCGACAACAGCCCGACCGGGACATTGATATAAAAAATCCAGGGCCAGGTTAAATTATCGGTAATATATCCTCCCAGGATGGGCCCAAATATCGGCGCGACGACCACGGTCATTCCCCATAAAGACAGGGCGAGGCCCTTTTTTTCCGGCGGATAATTCGCCAGCAGCAGACTTTGCGACAGTGGTATCATGGGGCCGGCGACCGCGCCCTGGATGATGCGAAACACCATCAGCATCGGCAGATTGGTCGATAAGCCGCAAAACATCGAAGCCAGGGTAAATAACAGCGTCGCTGCGACAAACAGCCTGACTTCACCGAATCGTTTCGCCAGCCAGCCCGACAGCGGCAAGGCGATGGCATTACTCACGGCAAACGAGGTAATGACCCAGGTCCCCTGATCCGGACTCACTGCCAGATCCCCTGAAATATCAGGAATCGACACGTTGGCAATCGACGTGTCGAGTACCTGCATGAATGTGGCCAGCGACAATGCAACCGTCAGCAGGGCGAGTGCGGAACCGTGTATCGGTACTTGTTGGCTCATCGGGTTTTCATTCGTTTTTCTGCAGGATCCGCGCGATCATACGGTCGACCGCCCGGTCGTTATTCGTAAAGATCGCCGTCGTATAAATCGGACTCAACGGCCGACCCGACGAAACCACTGCACCGCTCCGATCGTGCGTGTCAACGGTTGCGGTAAGGGACAAACCCAGCCGCAAGGGATATCTGGCGATCTCGCGCGGGTCCAGCGCAATTCGTACCGGCAGCCGCTGCACGATTTTTATCCAGTTTCCCGTTGCATTCTGCGCAGGCAATAATGAAAACACACTGCCGGTACCGGCACCCAATCCTTCGACTTTGCCATGGAATCTCACACCGCTGCCGTATAAATCGGAGATAACGGTAACCGGTTGACCGATACGGATGTCTCCCAGCTGGTTCTCCTTGAAATTGGCGTTCACCCAGATCTGATTGAGCGGTACGATCACCATCAAGGGCGTGCCCGGACTGACGCGTTGCCCGATTTGCACGGAACGTTTTGCGATTACCCCCGACACCGGCGCCTTGATCGTCATACGCTGAACCTCCAGGTACGCTTCCTTCAAGACCGCTTCCGCAGCCAGAACCGAAGGATGCGTGGTCAGCGTCGTATGGGCGACCATGCCTTGCGCCGCCTGCAATTGATATTTTGAGGTATTCAATGCCGATTGCGCCTGCGTCAGCCGGGTTTGCGCATGCTGGACTTCTTCTGCCGAAACCGCATGTTCGCCGACCAGGCTTTTACGCCGGGCCAGATCGCGACGCGCATTGACGAGATCGGCCTGACGTTGAACCATCGTGCTGCGCAATTCATGGACGGCGTCGTAGAGCTGCCGGACATGGCGCACCGTTTGGCCGAGTTGTGCTTCGGCTTTCGCCAGCATGATCTTAGCCTGGGCGCCATCGAGCGATATCAACGGCTGACCCACTTGCACTGTTTGCGTATCGTCGGTATACAGTGCGACCACATTGCTGTTCGTCTGCGGCATCAGCTCCACCATATTGCCGGCAACATACGCGTCGTCGGTCGATTGTTCGAATTGGGCATAATCGAACCAGTAAATGGCGTAACTGACACCCAGGAGCACAAATACCAGAGCGGCGATGATCAGCATCAGTTTGCGTTTGGCCTTATTTTCCGGCCGATCGTTATCGCCGCCTGTCCCGCGCTGATCGCCGGCCGGCTTGGTATCGCCGGCCAGTTTGTTTTCGCTGCTTTCCTTATCTGTCTTATTTTCCATATGCCACTGCCTTAACAGGTTTGATATTTGGTAATCCGCCTAATGCCTGAATCAGGGAAAGCGTTTCTGCCAACTGTCGCGAGTCGAGATCGATCCGGGTCTGTTGCGCGTTCAGCAGCGGTAACTCCGCCTGCAATACCGGCAAGTAATCTTCCATCCCGCGCTGGTAACGCGCTTCGGCAAGCTGCCGCGTACGCTCCAGCGTCGTGACCACAGCCTGTTCGGCCTGCGTTTGCAGCCTGAGGGACTGCAGGGAAATCAACGCCGCATTCGCATCGCGCATGGCGCCGATAACGGTGTGATTATAGGTTTCGACCGCAATATCGTATTGCGCGTAATCGGCCCCGAGAGTGGCCCGGAGCCTGCCGGCGTCGAATATGGGCAAATGTATGGCGGGACCGACCGTAGCCATTTCGCTGCCGCTTTGCAACAGCCTCCTCAGCCCCAGACTCTGGAATCCGACCGAAGCGCCCAGATTGATGTTGGGATAAAAATCCGCTTTTGCGGCATCGGCCAGGGCAGAGGCCGCCTTGATTTCCATGCTTTGCGCAATGATATCTGGACGCGAACCGATCAGATCGGCAGGAATCACTTGAGGCAGTGTCGGCGCTGCGTCGGCAGTCGTATATATGGCGTCCCCTGCGGTCGACGGCTGACCCATCAACGCTGCTATCGCATTCCGATCGAGCTTGTCGAGTTCGGACAAACGGGCGATATCGAGCTTAAGCGTAGCGATTCCGCTTGCATATTGCGCCATAGGCAAATCCGATGTAAGGCCGCTATGCGCTCTCAATTTCAACAAATGCAGCAGGCTTTGCTGTTCTGTCAGCATGGATTGCGCCACGGCCATTTTAGCGGCATCGCTTTGCAATTTAAAATAGCTTTGAGCGACCGCCACACTTAAAATCAGCCGGGCTTCCGCCGTCTCTGCTTTGGTAGCGTCCACTTCGGCCAGCGCGGCATTGAGCGCTGCGCGGTTTTTACCCCACCAGTCGAATTCGTAATTGAAATCGAGCGTTAATTGACCGAGATTGAAAACGCTGCCGCCGAGCGGAGGTGGAAACAGACCCTGAGGGCTGAGTTTCTCCCGCACCGCAGAACCATTGGTATCGAGAGTGGGACCGAGATTCGCGCCCGATATATCCGCTTGCCGCTGCGCGAGCCGCACTCTTGCGCGAGCAATCCTGATGTCCGGCGAATTCGTCAATGCGGTCGCGATCAGGTCGCTTAGCTGCCGGTCATGAAACGACTCCCACCAGTTCGAATTCCATTGTGCAGCGGATTGTGCCGGCAACGGCATTTTTCTGGCTTGCGCATGCAAGCCGGAAGAATCCGCGCAGGATGTCAGCAAGGCAACCGTAAACAAGGTACCGATCGAACGCCACATAATCACTTTCCAGCTAACGCAGGGATGGCCATTGGGAATAAAATAAGAGAATGCGTGCAATCCATCATTTTACACAACAAGGTAGTTCATGTAAGTATTGTAACGTACTAAACTATCTTGTCAATTATACGTGCGCTTTTCTGTTTATATCGGCTAAGATAATATCTCAAAGGTGACTTGGCATACTAATAAGCATGACACCATACGAAATGATTAACACCGCTATCAGACATGAAAACCCATCTCCCCAACGATAGTCAAGCTATCGGAACAAACGAAGAGAACTTTGCTGCATGCGAACCGTTAATGGGCGTCGCGCGCTTGATGCGCATGGCGAAGAGCAAGGCAGACCTCTCGCATCTGGTCAATATTGCCGCTTACAATCCGGACGACGCCAATCTGCTCATGAATTTGTCCATGATTTTTCAGCTCACGGGCAATCGCGAAGTATCGTTTGAAATTCAAAAAAAAGCGCTGAGCCGGCGCACGCTTTTTCATCTGTCCGCGCAAAAAACTCCTGCGACGATCACTCTGCTGGCGCTGATGCGTCCGGGCGACATGATGGACAATACGCCGCTGGATTTCCTGCTGGAACAATCCGACGTTGATCTGGACCTGCTCTATGTTTCCGCCGAACATCCGTTGCCGGACCTTCTTCCGGAGCATGATCTGCTCTTTATCGCTATCGGCGAAGCCATTGAAAACAAACCCCTGCTCGAACAGCTATATCCGCTGACAGCGAACTGGCCCAAGCCCGTCATCAATCATCCCGACAAAATCCTGCGTTTGGCACGCGATCGGGTGTCGGCCCTACTATCGTTCATCGACGGCATCGTCATGCCGATCACCGCGCGTATCGGCAGAACGTCGTTGACCCAGATTGCCGACAATGAGCGAACCACGGCGGAATTCCTGGAAAACGACAGTTACCCCGTCATCGTCCGGCCGCTGGATTCGCATGCCGGACGCGGTCTGTACAAACTCGACGGGCCGCAGGACTTGCCTGGCTATTTGCAGGATACGCCGGACAAGGAGTTTTACGTATCGCGCTTCATCGATTACAGCAGTGCAGACGGCCTATTCCGCAAATACCGCATCGCGCTGGTGGAAGGCCGGCCTTACGCTTGCCACATGGCCATTTCCGAACACTGGATGGTACATTACAAAAACGCAGGCATGACCGAAAACGCCGGCAAGCGTGCCGAAGAAGCCGAATTCATGGTCCATTTCGACACCCGTTTCGGTGCCAGACATGCGGCTGCGTTGCGAGCGATATACGAACGCATTGAACTCGATTATTTCATCATCGACTGCGCCGAAACCGCCGACGGCAATCTACTCATATTCGAACTCGACAACCGCGGCTTCGTCCACGCCATGGACGACGTCGAGCTGTTCACTTATAAACCGCCGGTGATGCAAAAACTGTTCGATGCGTTCAGAACGATGCTGGGGTACAGAGCAGGCTAACTTTAAGCAGCCGTTAATTTCGCTACCAATGCCCTGTTCTGCTAATCCACTTCTTGCTTGATAATGGCGGCATCCAGACGACTAGCAGCAGTTGCTCGCGAACCTGTTGCCGGCAATAACTCTCCGGCGCGACCAAGCCCAAACGCAGGCATATTCACATAAATGGCTTCAAAAGCCCCTGGATGAATCAAGTAGGTTTCATGCCAGATACCCACGTCGCCATTTGTGCCGAGAGACTGGTTAAATGCTCGCCATGCCGGATAATGTGCAGCATCCTGATTTTTGGCATACGCCAAGAGTTGAGCGGATGAACGCCAATATTGAACCATTAGGGTTGTCCGACCCAACCACATTTCATAGCTCAGCAATCCGGCGTCGGGCGTGGTTCGCAATTCTTTAATCATGCGCGTCATCGCCGAAATCACCGGCACCCATTTATGAAACTTCCATAAGCGATTAACGCGCATCCCTATTAAAAAAACCGAAAATTCACCTTGCAGATGCCCGCTTGAACGTTCAGGGTTTATCATGGTGCGCATTCCAAACGGAAGATGCATACATTATAACGACATTCGATCGAATTCATCGCCCTTCTTTAAAATTTCATATAGCCTTTCTCCTCAAAATTGGCGACCGCATGAATCGGTTACAGAAATCCCGATCGCTTATGCGAACGAACCTCGGCACTTGGAAATGGATCACTGTTCTATCTTTCTCCTCTCCAATCCTGGTGTCGCTCAGGGCTATAGTTATACATTGGACTTACGACTGCGGGCCCTTGGATTTCTTATTGAAAAACCATAACAGGAACACCGCCATGCCGATCATGAAAGCAAGCGTGAAAAGACTAAGCCAGCCGGTTGGTGTTCCCAATAAAATTTCAAGCGCCATGATTCGCTCCTTGTCGCATTCGTTAAAAGATGACAGGTAGTTGCTGATTCGCCGTTCCAGCTGCCGGTACCAGTAAATCACCGTTAAGCCGCCAGCTTTTGGCGGCATCTTCCAGGATCAACTGCCATTTTCCCGGGGTCGGCGGCGACAGATATCCCTGATAGAGTCCCCGCCCCACTGGTTGCAGCCGCACCATCTGGTCCTTGCCGGCCTTGGCCGGAAAGATCACGCGCAACTGCAGCACCGGCGGCAGCGACCTGTCGGAGGCGGCAGAAAGTTTCAGGATGGCGCGAGTATGATCCTGATTGAGTTCGAGCTTGCCGTGCAGCCCCAGGGTCGAAGCCAGTTTTTCGCGATACAAGGTGTGGTTGATGGCCAACCCGCGTTTATAGTAATCGTTATCGACCATGCCATCGTTGGTCTTGATCGCGAGCCAGAGGGTGATAAAACCGGCGACCACCACCACAAACGGGCCGGCCATAAGGATCCATGGCCACGGTTCACGATACCAGGGCAGCGCTTGATTGTTGGAAATGGCCATGGAAACTCCTTAGCGTGAAATAAAACTGGACTGCGCACTCGCTTCGAGACGCGGATTGTTTATAGTCTCGAGATGGAACTCGATCGGGGTCGAACCCGGCTTGACGTCATCCGGATTGATTTGCACCTTTCCTGCCGCCACCAGAGTAGAAGCCGCGCGTACTTGCAACTGCGACGGCTCGGTGATTAGCCTCGCTCCCTTGATCCCGCTGACCGAGAGTACATAGGTATGAGGCTGCTCGTCGGTATTCATGATCTCCAGCTGATAGACATTTTCGATCAGTCCATCATTGGTCTCTCGTTCCAGCGTCGCGCGATCGCGCATCACATCGAGTCGCAGCGGCACCCGCAGGTAGAGAGCGACCACCATGGCGATGATCATCATCGAAAGTATGCCGCCATAGACCAGAATCCGCGGCCGGAATACGTGGGGCAACAGATTTTTCTCCGGGTACGCGTGATTCATGGCGTTTTCAGTCGAATACCTGATCAGGCCTCGCGGGTATCCCATCTTGTCCATCACCTGATTGCAGCCGTCGATGCATGCGGCGCAGCCTATGCATTCGTATTGCAGGCCATGGCGTATGTCGATCCCCGTCGGACAGACCTGCACACAAATGCTGCAGTCGACGCAATCCCCCAATCCGGCGGCCTTGGGGTTCACCGTCTTGCTGCGGGAGCCCCGCGGTTCGCCGCGTTCGGGATCGTAGGTGATGATGAGCGTGTCCGGATCGAACATTACGCTCTGGAAACGGGCATAAGGACACATGTATTTACACACCTGCTCGCGCATCCAGCCAGCGTTGCCGTAGGTGGCAAGGCTGTAGAACAGCACCCAGAATGTCTCCCAAGGCCCAAGACTCCAACGAATCACTTCGGATGCCAGTACCTTGATAGGCGTGAAATAGCCAACAAAAGTGAAACCGGTCCATAATGCAAGCGCGATCCAGATGCCATGTTTGGCGCCCTTGATGGCGATTTTGCGCGCATTCCAGGGGCTTGCGTCGAGCCTCACCCGCTTCGCACGATCGCCTTCGATCTTGCGCTCGATCCACAGGAATATTTCCGTGTAGACCGTCTGAGGACAGGCATAGCCGCACCACAGTCGCCCCGCTACCGCCGTGAACAGAAACAATGACAGAGCGGCAATCACCAACAATGCGGTAAGAAATATGAAATCCTGCGGCCAGAATACTAAACCGAATATGTAAAATTTACGCGACGCCAAATCGAATAGAACAGCTTGCCTGCCATTCCATGACAACCAGGGAAGCCCGTAGTAAAGCAGCTGGGTAATAAGGGCTGCAACCACTCTGAGATCGGCAAAGACTCCCGTAACCGCGCGAGGATAAATAGTTTTCCTGATCTCGTAGAGATCGGCCTCGATACCGGTGTTACCCGGTATCAGCGGGATCTTGGACATGGGCTTACTCAACATTAATCCTTCGGTCGACAATAGAACACCTACCCGAATCGCCATCCCGCTGGCTGAATGGCGCAACAGGCTTATGCAGCTCCCTATTTCTGCCCCTGGAGGGACAGGCTGTAGACATAAGCCGCCAGCAGATGGATTTTTCCTTCTCCCAGCCGATTCTTCCATGCCGGCATGACACCATGACGCCCTTTGGCTATAGTTTCCATGATAGTCTTCTCCGATCCACCGTAGAGCCATATGCGATCAGTCAGATTGGGCGCACCGATGGTCTGGTTGCCCTTGCCTTCCGGACCATGGCATACCGCACAATTGCTGGCAAAGATGTTCTTGCCCGCGGACGCAAGCACCGCGTCATGGGGCCTGCCGCTCAAGCTCAATACATAATTCGCCACCTGCTTTACTCCCTGCTCGCCCAGAATCGGCTCCCACGCCGGCATGAAGCCATTGCGGCCGTTGGCGATGGTAGCCTGTATGGTCTCGGGATCGCCACCATACAGCCAATCGTTGTCACGCAAGTTGGGGAAGCCCGGGCCGCCACCCGCATCGGAGCCATGACACTGGTAGCAATAGGTGAGGAACAGCCGCTGGCCCATCTGGTTCGCGACCGGATCAGCTGCCACCATCTTCAGGTTCTGCTTGAGGTACTTGTCGAATAACGGCCCATACTCCGCGTCCGCCTGAGCCGACTCGTCGTTGTACTGCCCTCTGGAAGTCCATCCGAGGAGCCCCGGGTAGCTTCCGAGCCCCGGATAGAGAACGAGGTACGCCAGAGCAAATACGATAGTGATATAGAACAGCCATCTCCACCAGCCTGGCAAGGGATTATTCCATTCGCTTAGATCTTCGTCCCAGACGTGACCCGTCGTTTCCACTTTCTCCCCCGCAGCCACCCGCTTCGTGCTCAGCTTCAATACTACGGCGCAGCCGAAAATGCTCGCCAGGGTGATGAGGGTAACGTAACCATTCCAGAAACCGCTGACAAAATCACTCATGATCGGGCTCCTTCACCATGGCAGGTCATCCTTGCCGCTTCCATGGCATCGGCGCTGCGTTCGAACCCGTCGTCTTCCATCGGCGATCGCGCTGCTGCCTCGAAGTCCTTGTTGCGCCTGCCGCTATAAGCCCACAGCACAATGCCGACAAAAGTAACGAAGGACACTACTTCCACAATCGACTCTATAGCAATCATATTCATCGCATTCACCTCGTATTTTTCAATGCAGTGCCCAGACTCTGCAGATAGGCGATCAGCGCATCCTGCTCTGTCTTGCCTGCCACTTCTGCCTTGGCCCCGGCGATCTCTGCGTCGGTGTAAGGGACTCCCACGATGCGCAGGGTCCGCATCCTGGCAGCAATATCGTTGCCAGTGAGCACATTCCTGGCGAGCCACGGATAGGCAGGCATGATCGATTCGGGCACGACATCGCGTGGTTCATTTAAATGGATTCGATGCCATGCATTCGAGTAGCGTCCGCCGACGCGCGCCAGGTCGGGACCGTTACGCTCAGATCCCCACAGGAACGGATGATCGTAGACGGATTCCCCCGCCACGGAATAGTGTCCATAGCGTTCGGTTTCGGCACGGAACGGCCGGATCATCTGCGAATGACAAAGCATGCAGCCCTCGCGGATATAGATGTCGCGTCCCTCCAGTTGCAACGGCGTATAGAGTTTCAAACCCGCCACCGGTTGCGTCGTGGATCTCTGGAAAAACAGCGGGACGATCTCCACCAGGCCCGCCACCGATATCACCAGAATGATCAGAACGATCAAGATCCCGGTGTTCTTTTCAATCACTTCATGCATTGAGTTCATGTACCGTCTCCAATCCTTAAGCGTGGGCGGGAGCGACCGCGGGAATCGGCGCAATCGCCGCTTTCTGTCCGGCGATGGTCTTCCACACGTTGTAGGCCATGATCAGCATGCCGAGGAAGAACAACAGCCCCCCTGCAAGACGGATGACGTTGAACGGATGGAGCGCTTTCACCGCTTCGGCGAAGCTGTAGGTGAGCGTGCCGTCGGGATTGGTGGCGCGCCACATGATGCCTTGCATGACGCCGGCGATCCACATGGAAGAGATATACAGCACCACGCCTATGGTCGACACCCAGAAGTGCACCGTGATGAGTCTCTGGCTGTACATCTCTGTCTTGCCGTACAAGCGCGGGATGAGGTAATAAAGTGACCCGATGGTGATAAACGCCACCCAGCCCAATGCGCCCGAATGTACGTGGCCGATCACCCAGTAGGTATAGTGGGAGAGAGCATTGACGGTTTTGATTGCCATCATCGGACCTTCAAAGGTGGACATGCCGTAGAATGACAACGCAGTCACCATGAACTTGAGGATGGGATCGGTACGCAGCTTGTGCCACGCACCTGACAGCGTCATGATACCGTTGATCATTCCTCCCCATGAAGGCGCCAACAGGATCAGTGAGAACACCATGCCGAGACTTTGCGCCCAGTCGGGCAGCGCGGTGTACTCCAAATGGTGGGGGCCGGCCCACATATAGACGAAGATCAACGCCCAGAAATGCACCACCGAAAGCCGGTAGGAATATATCGGGCGGCCAGCCTGTTTGGGAATGAAGTAATACATCATCCCGAGGAAACCGGCGGTGAGGAAGAAACCGACGGCGTTATGGCCATACCACCATTGCACCATGGCATCCTGGGCACCGCCAAAAATGGGATAAGCCTTCAAAGAGAACAGGCTTACCGGCACTGACAAGTGGTTGACGATGTGCAGCACGGCAACGGTCAGAATATAAGCCGCGAAGAACCAGTTGGCCACGTAGATGTGGGGAGTCTTGCGCTTGACGATGGTACCAAAGAATACGATTGCATAAGCTACCCAGACAACCAGGATCACAAGCGCAATCGGCCAGACCATTTCCGCATATTCGTGGCTGGCGGTATAGCCCATAGGCAAGGCGATGGCGTCGAGCACGATCGCCAGTTGCCAGCCCCAGAAGGTGAAGGCGGCGAGCTTGTCCGAAAACAGCCGCACCTGGCAGGTCCGCTGCACCACGTAATAGGAAGTGGCGAACAGCCCCGAGCCGCCGAACGCAAAAATGACCGCGTTGGTATGTAACGGCCGCAGACGGCCGAAACTCAAGTACGGGATATGTGTCATATCCGGCCACACCAGCAAGCTGGCGATATAGACGCCGACCAGCATGCCGACTATGCCCCATACCACCGTCATGATGGCAAACTGCCGCACTACCTTATAGTTGTATGTCGTTTGTGCTTCCACAATGAACACCTCCTGAGCTTAGAACCAAACCGGCGCGCTTTCCGAGCGCGTTTCGGGCCACATCATCAAATTTCATCCCTGTTCACTTTTGATTTAAGGTCAAACGCAATATCCGCTTCTTCCGTTGCCGGGCTATCGTCATCCAGCAGAATGCGGTAAGCCGGCCCTACAAGGTCATCGAACTGACCCGAGTGCAGCGTCCACCAGAACAATGTACCGAAGAGGAACACCAGTACCAGCGAGAGGGGAATCAACAAGTACAGGACGTCCATCGTCAGGCCGGAGCGACCGCGCGCTGCGGCTCCGTCTCCCCCTTTGCCCTCGAAACCTTGAATCGGGTGAGTCGCAGCGCGTTGCCTACTACCAGCAAGGAACTCGCCGACATCCCGATTCCAGCCATCCACGGTGTCACCTGTCCCGCCAGCGCAAGCGGCAGCGCGACCAGATTGTAGACAGCCGCCCATACCAAATTCTGGCGGATAAGCTCCATGGTTCGCCGCGCCATGACCACCGCATCGAGCAGGTTTACCAGATGCTCCGACAACAGGATCATGTCGGCGCTTGCCTGGGCGAGTTGGGTGCCCCCGCCCATGGCGATCGATACTGCGCTCCCTCCGAGGACCGGGGCGTCGTTCGCGCCATCGCCCACCATCGCCACCACGGCGCCACCCCTTTCCAGGCGGCGTACGTAATCAAGCTTTTCCGCCGGAGAGACGCCAGCGACTACAGTCTCGATTCCAAGAGCAGTGGCGACGGCTTGCGCCGCTTCGATGCGGTCGCCGCTCAAAAGCGTTACCTGTTTGCCCATGCGCGCGAGCGCCGCCACCAGCTCTCTGGCTTCGGGACGGACCCGGTCGCTGATTGCGAACCAGCCCAGCCAGCCGCAATCGTCTCCCAAAGCGACCAGCGTCACCCCGGATTCATCCGGCTTGATCGGGAAAGGCTTGCCGTGGAGCGCCTGGACGAAGCGCGGCGTGCCGAGGCGCAACCGCCTGCCTCCCATGACCCCTTCGATGCCGCTTCCCGGCACGTTATGCACGTGCTCAGCCGGCAGTCTGGCCGGCGCCTTGATGCGGCGCGCCTCTTCTTTCAGAGCGCGCGCAACCGGATGTTCCGAGCTTTGCTCCAGCGCGCTCGCCAGCGCCAGGCACTCGGCTTCAGGCAAGCCTGCCAAGGCTGTGATCTTGAGGACGCTCATGCGCCCCTGCGTCAGGGTCCCGGTCTTATCGAACACGAAATGACTGGCCTTCGCCAGGGTTTCGAGCGCATGCCCCCGGGTGACGAGAACGCCCAGGCGCGTCAGGGTGCCGGTCGCTGCCGTAAGCGCGGCAGGTGTGGCGAGAGAAAGTGCGCAGGGGCAAGTCACCACCAGCACCGAGACCGTCACCCATAGCGCGCGGGAGGGATCGACGAGATACCAGCCCAGAGCAGCAGCGGCGGCAATTACGAGAACCGCGAACACAAACCAGCGCGCCGCGCGGTCCGCAGTGACTGCGACGATGGGCTTTTCACTGGAGGCGCGATCGAGCAGGCGCACGATTCCGGCGAGCATGGTCTCCTGCCCGACCCGCTCTACCCGCATGAAGAGCGGGCTTGCCACATTGATCGCACCGCCGGCGATGGCGTCGCCGCGGCGCTTCACGACCGGGCGGCTCTCGCCGGTCAACAGCGCCTCATCCACTTCGCTCGCACCTTCTTCGACCCGCCCGTCGGCGGGAATCGTGTCTCCGGCGCGCACCAGCACCCAGTCTCCCGCCTTGAGCGAAGATACCGGCACCGGCTCGACTTCACGGGAAGCAGGAAACTCCGGAACCCGTTCCGCCATCGCCGGTATGAGCTTCACCAGCCTGTCGACCTCCTGAACGGCTTTCCCCCGGGCGTTCATTTCCAGAAACCTGCCGCACAGCAGAAAAAATACAAACATGGTGATAGAATCAAAATAGACTTCGCCGCGGCCGTCCAGTGTCGCCCAAATACTGGCGGCGAAGGCAACCCCGATCCCCAGCGCAACTGGCACGTCCATGCCGACCCGGCGTAGTTTGAGATCGCGCAGTGCTCCCGCAAAAAAAGGCCCGGCAGAATAAAATACCACCGGAAGCGCCAGCACCATGCTTGCGATCCGCATAAATTCGCGGATATCGGGGCTCATATCGCCCTTGGCAAAGTAGGTGGGCACCGCATACATCATCACTTGCATCATGCCGAGGCCGGCGACGAACAGCCGCCACAGGGCTGTCTTCCGCTCCTTGCGCTGCATTTCGTCGTAGCGGGTGGAATCGTAGGGGTAGGCGTGATAACCGATGTCTGCAACCGCTTGCAGGATTTCGCTCAAGCGGATACGGCCCTCGTCCCAGCACACCCGGGCGCGGCGCGTGGCATAGTTGATCTCGGCCCCGAGCACACCGGAAAGACTCG
The DNA here is from genome assembly GCA_021795395.1 of Pseudomonadota bacterium. Classification (GTDB taxonomy): domain Bacteria; phylum Pseudomonadota; class Gammaproteobacteria; order Burkholderiales; family Sulfuriferulaceae; genus Sulfuriferula. The sequence goes on from JAJYPN010000011.1 coordinate 52,123, forward strand.
CGAGATGCTGCTCGTTCAGCCAGATGCACGCTGCGCAGGTAATGCCTTCGAGGATGAGCGAGGCTTCCTTGACGTGCTCTGCACCCTTGCGCACGAAACTTTGCTGCACCCTGGGATCGTCGTACAGACGCAGTTTTTTGACCAGAGTGCGTTGCGCTTCTCGTGGCGATTCGGGCAAACTGGTACGACTCCGGTAATAGGACCCGAGACTCGCGCCGGCGATCACCTGCGCCACTGCCTGACAACCACGACAGCACATGTCGCGGGCCGTTCCATCGATCATAACAGGATAGCTTGCCCCTATCGGCAACGGCAGCCCGCAATGAAAACACTCAGACTGAGGGGTTGCGTCTGGCATCGCGGCTTCGGAAAGGCTGACCGAAGGTTTTGACTGAAGAAATGAAACCTCCGCCCCTGGAAAAGATATAACGCTCATGATGCCATGGCTTGCAACCGGCCGCTCTAGCCGTACCGAACGCGTCCTTTCCCGTCCCTGTCGGATGTTCCCTTGATCTGCATGGCCCCTGCCGCAATACATGGTACATACCCCCTGAAGAATCGACCGTCAGATAGATCTGACGTACAGTCAGTATCCAACACCCCCATACTGCACTTCATCAATTTATACTTATCATTACGATAAAAAGGTTTTTATATCTTCTGAATGGATTTATTTTAAAATATCCATGACAAAATAATCATGATCTGGATCAACAAATAGAACGAAAAATGTTGAGACTGTCAATAAATAATTGTGTAAAGTACCTATAATTGCCTTTACGGTTAATAATCGATAGATATTGAAATTCGGTTTTGGCGATAATAAAGCCCTGACAACAGACTATCCTGAACCGGGGCCAGAATATTGGATATACTTGACCCGCTGGAGCAACTTATGCCTAAGCTATATAAAAGGGACGCCTCGGCTTGCGAACTCATAGCATGCAAAGACTGCGGTATATACCAATTATGTCGCCTGGCAAGTGGCTGTGAAGATCCCAGCGTCTCCAATGCACTGGTCAGGCGGCGCTTCATATTGAGACGTGGGGAATTTCTCTATCGGAATGGCGATACATTCCAGGATATCTACGCGGTTCGCCATGGATCGATAAAAACATATATAGCCAGCGATGATGGCAAAACGCAAATTACCAACTTTCTTGGATCCGGCGAGTTAATTGGGTTCGACGCTATCGATGCGGGGCGCTTCGATAGCGAAGCCATCGTGTTGGAAACAACGAGTGTCTGCGAGGTATCGTTTTCGCATTTCCAGGGTTTGAGCAGAAAAATTCCCGGCTTGCTGGACCAACTGGTCGTCGTCATGAGTCACGCTATACTACGCGACCAGCAGATGATGCTGCTGCTTGGAAAAAAGAGCGCGACCGAGAAACTGGCAACATACCTGGTGAATCTCGGTCGGCATATCGACAAGAATAAATCCTCCCCTTCCACCTATAAGTTAACCATGTCGCGAAGGGATATCGGCAATTATCTTGGACTGACCCAAGAAACGATTTGCCGGATTCTGGCGCGCTTCCAAGAGGATGGCATCATCAGGATCCAGAGAAAATATCTGCATTTCGTCGATATGAATCGACTGAGGGAACTGGCTTCGAAAATTCAGGCAGAGCGATAATATCTGTATCTTTAAGACCTGTTGAAAGATAACCATGTCGATAGAACTGTATAACGATGGGTAGCAATTCTAATAAAATACTTGATAAAGCTGTCAAACCTATTTCGCCCCAATGAAAATCGACTATATGAAATATATATTATTCATTAAGATACGCGAACAAATGAGCCGCCATCCTTTTCTATCAAATTCGCTTGTCTGATTCTGTTAGAATCTCATGCACCTCAGACCTGTGCAAATCCCCATCAACGCTGAATAGGATCATATTTGTTGTAACGCTGATCCAGAATATCCATAATTGTGTCTTTCTATTGCCATCAACGGGTTTTATACTCGCTTAGGTGCCGATTAATCTTTGATACGCATAGCGTGCGAGTGTTGCCATGAATAATATTGAAAAATCCTTGAGAAAAATATGTAAGGATGCTTGGCAAACTGCCGGGGCAAGATTCAATGCAGCGCGCATACTTGAGAGACGAGAAAAATTTTCGACATTCAGCATCGCCATGTTTTCCGCCATCAGTCTGGGAATTGCCGTCAGCCAGAAAATTTTTGTTTTTCCATCCGGTTCTCCGGTAGATACCCATCTGACTGCCCTGTCTGCGTTTATCGGATTGTTCGTGCTGGTTATCAGCTTGATTGAGGCGAATGAGAAATCGCTGCTCAAAGCCGAGCATCTCAAGCGAAGTGCGGATGACCTGAATGCGTATTGGCGCAAACTGAGTCTACAACTTGCCGCCTGCATGGATGGAGCGGTTTTAACGTATGAAGAAGCGAATCAATTAAGACTGGAATACGAAAATATCTTACGGTCATGCCAGGATAATCATGAGCCAACGGATTTGGAATTGTTTTTGGCGAAGCGTCGGCTTAGACGCAAGCCTGACATTAAGTCCGAAAAGCCGGAATCCTGGGAATCGGAATCTGAATCTGAATCTGAATCTGAATCTGAATCTGAAAAATTAGAAATGCCCCTAATTCGCGCGTATTGGATTTTGTTGCGCAGCCCTTTTTCCGGAATCGGGTATTTTCTCGTTTTCTGGTCGATTATTGTGGCGCTGATTGGGGTAGCTATTTTCCCATATTGATCGCGATTCTGTTTCGGTTCGTCCGCTCAGGCCGTTTTGCAGTAAATTAATTCAATTATTAATAATTGATATTATTATTTTAATTGTTTATACTTGACGAAAATAACGTATTACACGCAGATTTATATGTGTTTCTGTCAAGACAATCGATTGTTATAAGGATATTGAACATGGATCGTGCCGGGATTCAATTTGTACCATTGCTGCTGCTTGTCTGGGTGTGTGGCGTTGTGCAGGCCAGCGCCGACACCACTGGCAGTTCCAATAATACGCCCCGCAGTACCGGGTTTTTTCGGTCATCGCTTGATGCTCTCAGCAATAAGCGATCCCAGGAAAATGACGCCAGGAAACAGGTTGTACAATCTTACAATATGTCATCTTTATCTGAAAACAAGGATGCGTCTATCCGTCGAAGCTCCGCCGAAAAAGCTGAGTCTATCCGTCGAAGCTCCGCCGAAAAAGCTGAGTCTATCCGTCGAAGCTCCGCCGAAAAAGCTGAGTCTATCCGTCGGGGTTTGGCGGAAAAAACTGAATCCATCCGTCGGGGTTTGGCGGAAAAAGCTGAGTACGAACGTCGGAGTTTGGCGGAAAAAGCCAAATACGATCGGTAAAGTTCCGCAGAGAAAAAAGAATAGGAATTGTCCTGGTGTTATAAAAAGATTTGGAAACAAAGGAATGCTACCCTTTTTGCCACAAGCTGATTGCCCCATTATGCGACAAGGTGGGACAGCCCAGCAAAGACTGTTCTTGGGAAGCGCTGATTTAATCGTCATCCCCGCGAAAGTGGGATCCAGATCATTGATTTTATTGGGTTCCGCATGCGCGGGGATGACGAAACCGAATAGTTCGGCGGCTTCCTTGGTAATCCGCGCGTGACTCAGTATTAACACAAGTAGCACACCCTCCTCTTTATCTTACATTTTCGCCCAAACTTGTCTTATATAATTCATTTATTAATAATAGATAAATAACATTATATAATTTATAATAATCGAATCGAGCAACAGCGATTTGCATGCCGGTTCAATCAGGAGACGTTCATGGGCAGATACAGCTTTACAAAAAAGGTAGCGGTAATAATTTTGACAACAATAGCGCTTGGCGCTTGTTCTACTCCCAGGTCAATTTACAAGGACGAAAACTTCTCGACCAAGGGGCCGTTCGAGCATCATTTCGACGCCGCGCCCGACATCACTTTCGCCGCCATGAAAAATGTCATATTGCGCCAGGGCTATACTCTGGAAAAGCAATCGGATAGCGAATACGCGTTCGTGGCTTCCAAACAGCGGCAAAAAGACAAAGTCAATGCCGTTCTGACGATTTCGGCAGTCGCGTCGAACGATGGCGATAACGGCACCAACGGCTGGATGGCCGTACAGGAAGCGGATTTCGTGGTGAACGAAGCAAAAAACACTTCCAGCGTATCGCTTCTTTTCCTGTCGGTACCCATCCCTACCGGTTCGACCAAATCCGTGAACAAGGAGCGGGGAGAAACGGTGACCGACCCGAAATTCTACGCCAATCTCTTCGATGCGGTCGATAAGGAAATTCCTTATTCCCGGAAAGAAATCGCCGCCGAACAGCTGGAAGCGCAAAAACGACTGAAAGCCGCAGCCGAAGACAAACTGCGCGCCGAAACGCAAGCCCGCTCCATCGTCGACAAGGAAACAGCCGACAGGACAAAAGCCGGTACGACGAATGCCAGCCAAACCAATGCTCCGGTCGCTGATGCCGTCAATACACAAGCACCTGAAAATCAAGCCAACACTTCAGCCACGCAAAACAAATAAAAATTTTAGAACATCCAGTTTGCTTAAGAGCGTAGGGTTCCGTCTCCTGGCGCAACCCGTACTCATAGATTACGTGGACATAGGAGCCGGTAATGCGCGACAATCAGGCTTTCCCTTCCGGAGACCATACATGGAGCTGACAGCAGTAATTACCCCTGCCGAAGAAGGTGGATATATTGCCCTCAATCCCGAAACGGGGACCACAACTCAAGGTGAAACAGTGGAAGCAGCCATCGCTAACTTAACCGAGGCCACGGCACTTTATTTGTCCGAATTTCCTATCCATGCATCCGGTCATCCGCTGATTACAATGTTCAGCGTCCCAGAGCATGCCTAAACTGCCGCACATTTCTGGAGCCAAGCTAATCAAAACACTTGAACGATTAGGCTTTGTAATGCTTCGTCAATCCGGTAGTCACGTCATCATGAAGCGCGGTTCCAAAGGCTGTGTCATTCCTAAACATAGCGTAGTCAAAACAGAAACACTTGCAGGCATCTTACGTCAAGCGAACATATCGGCAGACGAGTTCATCAACGTCTTATAATCTGCAAGCGATCAACCACACACTGCATGTCTTTGTATGATGCAGCAAACAGTATCGCCTACCAACTCCCCCCCAACGCCGTGACCAGCCCCACGCTCGCCACCAGATCGCGACCGGCCATGTTCAGATTGCTGCTGTCCGCGTTCAATGCCGCCACTTGTGCCGTCAGGACATTCAGATAGCTCACCGTACCGGCCGCGTATTGGTTATTGGCGATGTCCAGAGCGGCGTGGGCCGATGCGACCGCGGCTTGCTGCACGACGATTTCCTGCTTGAGGATACGCAAGGTCGCGAGATTGTCTTCGACTTCCTGAAAGCCCGTCAACACCGTTTGCCTGTAGGTAGCCACGGTAGTATCGTAAGCGGCTACGGCCTCGGCTTTTTGCGCACTGAACAGACCGCCGTTGAATAAAGTTCCCGCCAAGGCCGGTCCTACCGACCAGTATTGATAGGGCGCCGAAATCAGATTGGCGAAACTGACGCCCTGGTAGCCGCCGGTGGCATTGAGCGTCAGCGTCGGAAAAAATGCCGCTTCGGCGACGCCGATTTCCGCATTGGCGGCAGCGACCCTGCGTTCAGCGGCGGCGATGTCGGGCCTGCGCTCCAGCAAGGCTGAAGGAACGGCGACAGGTGTAGATGGCAGTGCAGGTAAAGTGCCGTCGGGAGGCAGGCTGAAATCCGCCGGCGCTTTGCCTATCAACAGGGCGATCGCGTGTTCGAGCTGCGCCCGTTGCACGCCGAGATCAAGCATCTGCGCCTCGGTCGATTTCAATTGAGTGTTCGCCAGTTCAACATTCAGATTGCTGACCGTGCCGCCTTCGTACATGTTGCGGGTAATTTGCAGCGTAGTCCGGTCGGCCGCTACCATGCGCTGCAACAACTCTGTTTGCCGGTCGACGATGCGCAGTTGCATGTACGATTCGCCCAGCGTCGTTTGCATGCTTAATATCGCAGCCGCCCAATCCGCCGCGCTGGCTGCCGCCGAAGCGCGGCTGGCCTCGACCAGACGGCGAATCCGGCCCCAGATATCCAGTTCCCAACCGGCGTTCAGGGCGATATTATCGAATGTGTTGACGCCTTTGATCGCAAACTGGGTAGACGCCGTATGACTGCTGGTGGAAGAAACCCCGGCGGTCACCGTCGGCCAATACGCGGCCATGGCCGCGTCGAGCAACGCCCTCGCCTGCCGGTATTGCGCCGCGGCCAGCAGCACATTCTGGTTGGATACGGCGACCTGGTCCAGCAGTCCGTTAAGCACGGGATCGTGGTAAATTTCCCACCAGTTTTCGCGCAAGACCCGATCCTGCGGCTGCGCCTGCTTCCATTTACCCAGCTCCTTATACGCTCCCGGCGTTTCCACCGCAGGCCGATGGTAATCGGGACCCACTTCGCAGCCGGCGAGGCTCGCGAGCAGGCTTAAACCGAAAATGCGCAATCTGGTGCGCCGTGCGTCTGCCGCGTTAAAAATCCGCTTCACACTAAACATGTCCGTTATCGCCTTCACTGAGCAGGGATGTAGCCGAGGAATGATGACGGCGCCACTTGCGTACGCGCAAACGCAAACCGTCCAGATACAGATACACCACCGGAGTCGTATAGAGTGTCAGCAACTGGCTAAAAACCAAGCCGCCGACGATAGCAATACCCAGCGGCTGCCGCAGCTCGGCACCATCTCCGGTACCCAGCGCCAGCGGCAGCGCCGCAAACGACGCCGCCACAGTGGTCATCAGAATAGGTCGAAACCGCAACAGGCAGGCGTCGTAGATTGCATCACGCGGGCTCAGATTACGCTGTCTTTCGGCGGCAATGGCGAAATCGATCATCATGATGGCATTTTTTTTGACGATGCCTATCAATAAAATAATACCGATCAGGCCGATAATGTTTAATTCCATATGGAACAGCAGGAGCGCGAGGATGGCGCCGACACCGGCCGACGGCAGGGTGGACAGTATCGTCAGCGGATGCACCAGGCTCTCGTAGAGCACGCCCAGTACGATATAGACTGCAAACAAGGCAGCCAGAATCAGCAGGGGTTCGTCGGACAGGGATTTCTTGAAGGCTTCCGCCGTCCCCTGAAAGCTGCCGCGCACGGAATCCGGTAAGTGGATATCGAGCATGGCGTTGTCGATCGCCCGTGTCGCTGCCGACAAGGACACGCCCACCGGCAAATTGAACGATATCGTAGTCGAAACGAACTGTCCCTGATGGTTGACCTGCAAAGGGGTGGTCGTCCTGGCGAAACGGGCGAATCCCGCCAGCGGAATCTGCAACCCGCCGGGCGCGATGACATACGTCGTCTTCAGGCTTTCCGGAGACTGCCAATAGCGCGGTGCGGCCTCCATCACCACCCAATACTGGTTCAGGGGTTCGTAAATGGTCGAAACCAGACGCTGGCCGAACAAGTCGTTCAAGGTCGTATCGACCAGTCTCTGCGTCAAGCCCAGCCTGAGCATCGCATCGTGGTCGATCGTCAGGCTCACTTGATATCCTTTGTCCTGCTGGTCGGTGTCGATATCGGTGATTTCCGGCAGCTTGCTTAGCGCTGCGCGCACCCGCGGTTCCCATCGGCGCAGTTCGCTCATCTTGTCGGCCTGCAAGGTATACTGGTATTGCGCATTGGCGACCCGTCCGCCGACCCGGATATCCTGCACGGCCTGCAATACCAGCTTGATGCCCGGCTGACCGGCCAATTTGCGGCGTAACCGGGCGATGACCCGATCGGCGGAGATTTTGCGTTCGGCGATCGGTTTGAGCACGATGAACATGCGACCGGCATTGCTCGCGCCGCTGGTAAACCCGACTACCTGCGCTACCGCCGGATCCTTGTCGACGATATTGACCAGCGTCACGAGTTTGGCGCGCATCGCCTGAAACGAAATGCTCTGGTCGGCCTTGATGCCGCCGATCAGCTTGCCGGTGTCCTGTTGAGGGAAAAAGCCTTTGGGAACGATCTTGTACAGATAGACGTTCAGGCTGATCGTTGCCAGCAGGATCGCCAGCATCAGGCCGCTGTGGCGCAACGCCCAGTCGAGCGAGACGCGGTAGCGCGCCAGCAGCACGGCAAAAAAACGCTCGCTCCAGCGGTAAAACCGGCCCTGCGTCGCAGTATTCGACGGTCGCAGCACCCACGCGCACATCATCGGCGTCAAGGTCAGCGAAACCGCCAGCGAAATCAGTATGGCCGCAGACAAGGTTACCGCGAATTCACGGAATAGCCGTCCGACGATGCCGCCCATCAGCAAAATGGGGAGGAATACCGCGATCAGCGACAGGCTCATGGCCACCACGGTGAAGCTCACCTCGCGCGTCCCCCTCAGTGCCGCCTGCAACGGGGCGATTCCGTTCTCGATATGACGTGTCACGTTCTCGACGACGACCACCGCGTCGTCGACGACGAATCCGGTGGCGATGGTCAGCGCCATCAGCGAAATGGTGTTGAGGCTGAAATGCGCCAGATACATCACGCCGAAGGTGCCGACCAGCGATACCGGCACCGCCACCCCGGGAATCAGCGCAGTCCTGCCGTTACGCAAAAACAGCAGCACGGCGAGCACGACCAGAACCACCGAAATCACCAGCGCGCGTTCGACATCCACCAGCGAGGCCCGTATCGTCGGCGTTCTGTCCATTGCGACCGTCATGGTGATCGCCGCCGGAATCGACGCCTGCAACATCGGCAACAAGGCCCGTACCCGGGCTACCGTCGCCAGGATATTGGCCCCCGGCTGCCGGCTCACGATCAGCATCACCGCCGGTTCACCATTCATCACCCCCAGATTGCGTATGTCCTGCACCGAATCCTCGACACTTGCGACGTCACCCAATCGCACCGGCGCGCCGTTCTGGTAGGCGACGATCAGCGGCCGATATTCGGCGGCGGTCCTCGCCTGATCGTTGGCGAGGATTTGCCAGTGATGCCTGTCGTCCTCGATATATCCCTTGGGGTGGTTCGAATTGGTCGCGACGATCGCCGTGCGCACCTGTTCCACGCCTATACCGTGCTGGCTCAGCGCCGCCGGGTTCAGTTCCACCCTGACCGCCGGCAGCGATGCGCCGCCCACCGTCACCTGCCCTATGCCTTTTATCTGCGAGATTTTTTGCGCCAGTATGGTCGAGGCGGCATCGTACATCTGGCCGCGCGTCATCGTCGGCGACGTCAGCGCCAGAATCATGATGGGCGCATCGGCCGGATTGATCTTGCGGTAAGTCGGATTGCTCGGCATGCCGGTCGGCAGCAGACTGCGCGACGCATTCAACGCTGCCTGCACATCGCGCGCCGCGCCGTCGATATTGCGACTCAGATCGAACTGCAGCACTATGCCGGTCGAGCCCAGCGAACTGGTCGAGGTAAGTTCGGTGATTCCCGCGATCACGCCGAGCGAGCGTTCGAGCGGCGTCGCCACCGTAGCCGCCATGGTTTCCGGACTGGCACCCGGCAGCGAGGCCTGCACGAAAATGGTAGGAAAATCGATCTGCGGCAAGGGCGACACCGGCAATGACACGAAACCGAGCAGACCGGCCAGCACCACCGCCAGCGTCAGCAGCGTCGTAGCAATCCGCCGCGTGATGAACACTTCGATCAGATTCATGACAATGCCGCGGTTCCCGAGCGGCCGCCGGCGCTGAAACGTCGCGCCAGCCGGTCGAAACTCAGATAGATGACCGGAGTGGTGAACAGCGTCAGCAACTGGCTCATCAGCAATCCGCCGACCATGGTGACGCCCAGCGGAAAACGCAGCTCGGAGCCGACGCCGGTACCCAGCATCAGCGGCAACGCCGCCAGCAAAGCCGCCATCGTCGTCATCAATATCGGGCGGAAGCGCAGCAGACAGGCTTCGAAAATGGCGGCGCGCGGCGATTTACCCTCCTCGCGCTCGGCCTGCAAGGCAAAATCCACCATCATGATGGCGTTTTTCTTGACGATGCCTATCAGCAAAATGATGCCGATGATGGCGATCACATTCAGGTCGCTGCCCGTCAGCATCAGCGCCAGCAATGCGCCGACGCCGGCCGACGGCAGGGTGGACAATATCGTGACCGGATGAATATAACTTTCATAGAGCACGCCGAGCACGATATACATGGTAACGATCGCAGCCAGTATCAGCCAAAGGGTACTATGCAGAGAGGCCTGAAACGCCAGCGCCGCGCCCTGAAAACTGGTTTGCACCGTGACCGGCAGACCCAGATCCCGTTCCGCCCGGTTAATCGCCTGTACCGCCCGCCCCAGCGACACGCCGCGCGGCAGATTGAACGACAGCGTCGTTGCCGGGAACTGACCGATGTGATTGACCGTCAACGTCGTCGTCTTCTGGGTGACGCGCGCAAAATTGGACAAGGGCACCTGCCCGCCGGTCGGCGTCACCAGGTAAATATCGCGCAACGCCGCGATGCCCTGCGCGAACGACGGCTGGACCTCCAGCACGACGCGGTACAGATTGGACTGGGTGTAAATGATCGATACCAAACGCTGGCCGTAAGCGTCGTACAAGGCGCTGTCTATCGCCGCCGGCGTAATGCCGTATTGCGAGGCGCTGTCGCGATCGATATCGATATACGCCTGCAATCCCTTGTCCTGCACGTCGCTGGCGACATCGGCGAGTTCGGGCAAGCGGCGCAAGCGCTGCAAGAGCTTTTCCGACCAGACGTTCAATTCGCGGGCATTCGCGTCGACCAGGCTGAACTGATACTGCGTCCGGCTGACCCGGTCGTCGATGGTCAGGTCTTGCACCGGCTGCATGTACAGTTTTATTCCTGCTACCTGCGCAACGCGTGGCTCCAGCCTGCGTATGACCGCCGCAGCGGTGAGCTTGCGCAAGCTTTCCGGTTTCAGGTTGATCATCAGCCGCCCGGTATTGAGGGTCAGATTCGTGCCGTCGACGCCGATGAACGACGATACGCTCGCCACCGCCGGGTCCTGCAATACCGCATCCACCAGGCTTTGCTGGCGACGCGCCATCGATGCGAACGAAACGGTTTGCGGCGCTTCGCTGATGCCTTGGATGGCGCCGGTATCCTGCAACGGAAAAAACCCTTTGGGTATCAGCACATAAAGCACGATGGTCAGCGCCACTGTCAGGCTTGCGATCAGCAAGGTAAAAGGCTGGTGGTCCAGCACCCAGCTGAGCATCGCGCCGTAACGGGCAACCAGACGATCGAACAACCGCGCGCTGTACTGGCTGAACCGGGACTGCCGTTCTTCCGGCTCGCGGCGCAACGTCCGCGCGCACATCATTGGCGTCAGGGTCAGCGACACAGCCGCCGAAATCAGGATGGTAATCGCCAGCGTCACGGCGAATTCGCGAAACAGCCGGCCAATGATGTCGCCCATGAACAGCAAGGGAATCAATACCGCGATCAGCGAAACGGTCAGGGAGATGATCGTGAAACCGATTTGCGCTGAACCTTTAAGTGCCGCTTCCAGCGGCGGCATGCCCTGTTCGATATAGCGCGAAATATTCTCTATCATGACGATGGCGTCGTCGACCACGAAACCGGTCGCCACCGTCAGCGCCATCAAGGTCAGGTTATTGATGCCGTAACCGGCCAGATACATCACGGAAAAGGTGCCGACCAGCGACAGCGGCACCGCAACGCTGGGAATAATGGTCGCCGGCACGCTGCGCAGAAACAGGAAAATCACCATCACCACCAGCGCGATCGACACCATCATCTCGAAACGCACGTCGTCCACCGACGCGCGTATCGTCACGGTACGGTCGGTCAGTATCTGCACGCGCACCGAGCCCGGCAAGGTCGCCTGCAATTTCGGCAGCATCGCCTTGATGTGGTCGACCGTGGCGATCACATTCGCGCCGGGTTGACGCTGGATATTGAGGATGACCGCCGGCGTCCTGTCACGCCACGCCGCAAGACGGTCGTTTTCCGCGCCATCGATGACCGTGGCGACATCTCCCAGACGGACGGGAGCGCCGTTACGCCAGACAACGATAATGGCGCGATAATCCTTTGCCGATTCCAGCTGGTCGTTGGCGTCGATGGTAGCGGAACGCGTCGGCCCGTCGAAGCTGCCCTTCGCCATGTTGACGTTAGCGTTGCCGATCGCGGCGCGCACATCGTCGAGATTGAGTCCGTAGGCGGCAAGCGACGTCGGATTGAGCCGCACCCGCACGGCGGGCCGCAAGCCGCCGGCGATGCTGACCAGACCCACGCCCGGCAATTGCGATAACTTCTGCGCCAGCCGGGTATCGATCAGATCTTCCACCTTGGGCAGCGGCAGCGTGTCGGACGTGATCGCCAGGGTCACCACCGGCGCATCCGCCGGATTGATCTTGCTGTAAATCGGCGGCATCGGCAGGTCCACCGGCAAAAATGAACTGGCGGCGTTGATGCCTTCCTGCACTTCCTGTTCGGCCACGTCTATGCCCAGGCTCAAATCGAAGCGCAGCGTAATCACCGAGGCGCCGCCCGAGCTCGTCGACGACATCTGGTCGAGTCCCGGCATCTGCCCGAACTGGCGTTCCAGCGGCGCCGTCACCGATGAGGTCATCACATCCGGGCTGGCGCCGGGATACAGCGTGACGACCTGGATGGTCGGATAATCAACTTCCGGCAGCGCCGACACCGGCAGAAAATGATACGCCAGCAAACCCACCAGCAAGATGGCAAGCATCAGCAGCGACGTCGCCACCGGCCGCATTATGAACTGGCGGGAAGGATTCATGCCACGCCTTTGCGCTTATCCGTCACCTCTACGCGATGCTGTTTCTTGCCGGAACGCAACGGCTGGGCGGCAGCGCCCGGCAGATTGGGGACGATCCTGGTACCGGCGCGCAATTTATCGGTACCGTCCACCACCACGCGCTGATTCGGCGCCAACCCATGCAGTATCGCCACGGTCTCGCCGACTTCCGGCCCGGTCTTGACCGGCTGTATCCGTACGCTGTTCGCAGCATCGACGACAAAGACAAAGGTGCCCTGCGTGCCGGTCTGCAAGGCGGCGACCGGAATGAGCACCGCATCACGCAGGGTTTTGACGCGCAAATGCGCATTGACGAACTGATTGGGAAACAGCGCATTATCAACATTCGCAAACGCTGCTTTCAGATTGACCGTACCGGTAGTGACATTGATCTGGCTGTCGACGGCCAGCAGCGTGCCCGTTGCCAGCTTCAATTGATCCGCCTGATCATAGGCATCGACCTGCAAGGATCTGCCGGCGTGCAACTGCTGCTCGACTTCGCCCAGGTCCTGTTGCGGAATCGGAAACACCACATCGATAGGCTGCGTCTGCGTAAGAATTACCAGACCGGTCGTATCGCTGGCGTGCACCATATTGCCCTGATCGACCAGCCGCAATCCCACGCGACCGGCGACCGGCGCGGTAATGCGCGAATACACCAGTTGCAGACGGGCGTTGGCAATCACGGCCCTATCGGTCAATACGGTGCCCTGATATTGCCGCACCAGCGCCAGCTGCGTATCGACCTGCTGGCTCGGTATGGAATTTTTGGCGAGCAATCCCTGATAGCGCGTCAAATCGAGCTGCGCATCCTGCAGCAGGGCCTGGTCCCGCATCAATTGGCCAATTGCCTGATCGAGCGCCACCTGGAACGGGCGCGGGTCGATCACGTCGAGCAGATCGCCGGGTTTTACCGGCTGCCCTTCGCGAAACGCCACGCGGACCAGCTGCCCGTCAACCAGCGATTTGATCGTGACTGTTTTGCGCGCAGTCACGGTTCCCAACGCATCGACGATTACATCGATGTCGCCGGTTCGGGACATGCCCACGACCACGGGAACCGGTTTGTCCGCCGTATTCTTGTAATCGGAGTGACGGTGGGTTGCCACCGTCCGGTGTTTCTGCCAGATAACAAAAATACCGGCCAAAACTATCAATATCGCTATTGTTACTAGCGGCTTGCGTTTCATTACGCGCATGATTCCTTCCAGACCCCCATGGGCGATCCTGCTATGTTGAATCGACGCCCGGTACCGGATCGATCATTCAGACAGACACGATTCTAGCGCAAAACCACGCTGCAATAATGTCAGAATGTATCAGACAGCCCGTTCGCAAAAAGCGCTTCTGGTACGAAGTTTATTGGAGGCTGGCCGCATCCATGATTTCGATTTGATTGCCGTCGGGGTCGGAAATATAAATGGAACGGGTGCCGTCGCGGTGCGTTTTCAATTCCCCCCAGCGTTCGGCGTCCTCACGCGTAACGCCGACATGCGCCGGATGTTGCTCGGGCAGCACCAGAGCAATGCTCAAGTTGGCGAATTTGAGCAACGCCCATGTGGCATCCTGATAGGCGACCGCGCAATGGAACTGCTGGCGGTACCAGGCTACGCTGGCGGCGATATCGGTCACCGAAAGGGCGAGGTGATGAACGGCATCCAGTTTGGGTTCGGGATTCATGATGGGCTCCTTGAGTAACGATAACGGTGCGGAAACATTAGCTTAACCCGATTACGCCAACGGTTCTATGGTAGGCAGGCTCATGAATGCCTGCTCCCGCAATGTGCTGACAAAATCCTTGTGAAATGCGCGCCCGGCATCGGCCTCGCGCGCAGCGGCGTACAATCCGCTCCACAAACCGCGCTTGGTGATCGGACGGGCGACGACGTAGCCGCGCTCCAGGTACGTCGGTATCGCCCACGCTGGCAAGGCAGCGAGTCCTTTTCGGCTGGCGACCAGCTGGACGATGGCGATGGTCAATTCGGCAAAACGCCGTTCGGGGTTGATCCCGGCGGGTTTAAGTACGCGGCGTACGACATCGAGCAGGCGATCCGGAGCGGGATACGTAATCAGAACATCGGCGGCGAAATCCCTGGCGGTGAGATACGACTTTGCCGCCAGGGGATGGGCGCTCGCCATCAGCGCCAGCATTTCGTAACGGAACAGGGGATTGAACACCACCCCCTTGTGCTTGCCGCGTTCCGACACGATCACCAGATCCGCCTTGTCGTCCGCCAGCAAGGCGATCGGATCGGTATGAAATCCGCCCACCAGATCCATTTCGACTTCGGGCCAATTGGTGCGATACGCATCCATCGCCGGCATCAGCCAATCGTAGCAGGTATGACACTCGACCGCGATGCGCAATCTGCCCGACTGCTTGTCTTCCACCAGGCGCGACAGCTCGCGTTTGGCCGCTTCGATTCTCGGCATGATGTCGTGCGACAGGGCCAGCAGTATTTCCCCGGCGGCAGTCAGGCGCAAGGGACGGCCGCGTTCGAACAGGCTCACGCCGTAATAGGTTTCCAGCGCCACCAGTTGATGCGATAATGCCGACTGCGTGAGATAGAGACGGCTGGCGGCGCGCGTAATGCTGCCGCTGTCGTGTATCGCTTCGATCAGGCGCAGATGTTTGAGCGCAAGCATATTGATCCCACCATTTCCCTTTTCGTTCTGCCTTGCTTGTAAAACCGTCATCGCGTACATCTTCATGAATATAATTCATGGAATTCAGCAAAACAATTCGTTTGCATCATAGTGGATATTATCGCAAGATGCACGCTGGCTATGCTATCCGATACCGCTGCACGAGGTAGCGAGCGCCGCTCGGACGAGGCGAAACAGGGCGAGAAACCGGAGTGTACCAAATGGCACATGAGGATTTTGAGCCATTTTTTACGAGATGAGCAAGCGCAGTAATCGTGCAAAGGTCTCAATCTAAATTTACCTGGAGTAATCAATGACCACTATACATAGTTTAGGCTTTCCCCGCATCGGCAAGCATCGCGAACTGAAATTCGCGCTGGAAAAATTCTGGCATGGCGAAATCGACGTTGCCGCCCTCGAAACCAAAGGCCGCGAACTACGCGCCGAGCACTGGCAGATACAGAAAAATGCCGGACTGGATTTCGTCAGCGCAGGCGATTTCGCCTACTACGATCAAATGCTTAACCACATCCAGTTGCTGGGCTGCGAACCCGCGCGTTTCCAGTTCGACGCAAAGACGTCCGAACTGGACCGCTATTTCACGCTGGCCCGCGGCGTCGCCAACGAAACCGCCGCCTGCTGCGGCGGTGGCCAAATACACACCGAACACGGCAGCTGGGCGCTGGAAATGACCAAATGGTTCGATACCAACTATCACTATCTGGTGCCGGAATTCACTGCCGAAACGCAGTTCCGGCTCAATTCCGAGCGCTTGTTCGACCAGGTGCGCGAAGCCCGGGCGCTCGGCCATCAAGTCAAGGCCAGCCTGATCGGCCCGCTGACTTTCCTCTATCTCGGCAAGGAAAAAACCGCCGGTCTCGACCGTCTGAGCCTGCTCGACAAACTCGTTCCTGTGTATGCGGAAATCCTGCGCAAACTGAAAGACCTGAGCGTTGAATGGGTGCAGATCGACGAACCCATCCTTTGCCTCGATCTGGACGCAGCCTGGAAAACGGCCTTCGAACCCGCCTACCGCCAGCTCGCCGCCGCCGGCGTCAAACTGCTGCTGGCGACCTACTTCGGCGGTCTGGAAGACAACCTGGGCATAGCCTGCGCATTGCCGGTCGCCGGTCTGCACATCGATGCGGTGCGCGCTCCCGAGCAAATTCAAGCCGTCGCCGATCGCCTGGCTCCACAGCAAGTCCTGTCCCTGGGTTTGATCGACGGCCGCAATATCTGGCGCACCGATCTCGATCAGGCGCTGGCACTGGCTGAAAATGTACTCGCGAAACTGGGCGATCGCCTCTGGCTCGCGCCTTCCTGCTCCCTCCAGCACGTACCAGTCGATTTGACTACCGAAACCGCCATGGACGAGGAATTACGCTCCTGGCTGGCTTATGCCGTGCAAAAACTGGACGAACTCGGCGCGCTCAAAATCGCCATGGTGCAAGGCACTGCGGCAGCCGAAACGGCGTTCGCCGCCTCGCGCAATGCCGCGATCAGCCGCCGCAACAGCCCGCGCGTACATAATCCGGCAGTAGCCCGGCGCATCGCCGAACTGCCGCGCAACGCCGACCAGCGTCATTCCCCGTTCAAAGTCCGGCAAGACGTGCAACGCAAGCGTTTCAAACTGCCTGCCTTCCCCACCACCACCATCGGGTCGTTCCCGCAGACCAAAGCGATACGCGCCGCCCGCGCCGCCTACAAGCGCAAAGAGTTGAGCGCGGCCGATTACACCAGGGCGATGCAGCAGGAGATACGCTACGCCGTCGATAAACAGATCGAACTGGGTCTGGACGTGCTGGTGCACGGCGAAGCCGAGCGTAACGACATGGTGGAATACTTCGGCGAACAGCTTGCCGGTTTCGCCTTCAGCCAGAACGGCTGGGTGCAAAGCTACGGCTCGCGCTGCGTGAAGCCGCCCATCATCTTCGGCGACGTATCGCGTCCGCAGGCCATGACGGTCGAATGGAGCAGCTATGCGCAAAGCCTCACCAGCCTGCCGATGAAAGGCATGCTCACCGGTCCGGTGACGATACTGCAATGGTCCTTCGTGCGCAATGACCAGCCGCGCAGCGACACCGCGCTACAAATCGCGCTGGCCATCCGCGACGAAGTGGTGGACCTGGAAAAAGCCGGTATCGGCATCATCCAGATCGACGAACCGGCGATCCGCGAGGGCTTGCCGTTACGCCGCAAGGACTGGGCGCATTATCTCGACTGGGCCGGTCGCGCATTCCGCATTTCGGCCTCCGGCGTCGGCGACGAAACGCAGATCCACACGCACATGTGCTATTCGGAATTCAACGACATCCTGCCGGCGATCGCCGCGCTGGACGCCGACGTGATCACCATCGAGACTTCACGCTCGGACATGGAATTGCTGCGCGGATTCGGCCAGTTCAACTACCCGAACGAAATCGGACCTGGCGTCTACGACATCCACAGCCCCAACGTGCCGTCGATAGACGATATGGCGCGCCTGCTGAAAAAAGCCAGCGAAGTCATCCCCGCTGAACATCTCTGGGTCAATCCGGATTGCGGCCTCAAAACCCGCGGCTGGCCTGAAACCGAGACCGCGCTGGCGCACATGGTGGCGGCAGCGAAGGCCATGCGGGAAGCCGTGGTGAACTAAGGCAATCAGGCAAAAAGTCCGGCAGCGCCGCTCCAACGGCGCTGCCGGATTCCTGCAAGTATATTGTCCAGCAAACAGGGCGCGAGCAATCGCGCCCTTGCCGTTTCAGCATTTGCCACGCTGAAAAAACCATAAAAGCCAAGGCATTATTCTACCCGTCACCTGGTAACTCTTCCGTTTTTGGATTTAAGAATACGATAAATCACAAAAGGTGATCTCGAAACGGCGATTCGATGGGTTCCAGCGCCATAGATCTCCTCCCTCCCGATGACTTATTAGTATACGGCTAGCTATCTTGCTCTTGCTACGCGCTCATGCATCGCATTGCACAATCAGGAACGCAAGCCTATAATTATCCCAATTCGGGAGAATTATGAAATATGCGTGTTATCGCAAAAAGCACATTAAAAAAATTCTGGGAACAATCCGCTTACAACGATGCGCAGGAGCCGCTGGAAAGTTGGTATGAGGAAGCAATAAATTCAGCTGGGGTATCGCCGCAAGCAGTAAAGAATCAATACCGGAATGCGAGTATCTGCGGCAACAATCGCATTGTATTCAATATTGGCGGCAATCAGTATCGTTTAGTTGTGGAAATGCAATATAGAGCAGGCATTGCATGGGTGAAATTTATCGGTACGCATGCCCAATATGACAAAATCAATGCGGAGACTGTCAATGAATATTAAACCAATTCGTAACGATGAGGATTTGCAAGCAGCTTTCCGTCATCTGGAAAGTATTTTTCAGGCCGCCGCAGGCAGCGCAGAAGCAGACGAAATGGAAGTATTGGTGACACTGATCGAAGCGTACGAAAATAAGCATTATCCTGTTACCCCACCCGGACCGATAGCCGCAATTCGATTCAGAATGGAGCAGCAGGCCCTGACTCCACGCGATCTGGAACCTTACATCGGCTCCAGCGGCCGGGTATCCGAGGTGCTTAACTGCAAACGCCCTTTAAGCCTGCGCATGATCAAACGTTTGCACGATGGATTGCAAATCCCCTATGAAAGCTTGTTGGGCGTATAAGGTAAGCCGCCTCTCGAAACGGCTCGCACTTCAGTGAAGAAAAGACGTTTGCAGCGCCTTGAAACCAGTTCGCGTCATGCGGCGACGCGCAATGACGCCACAGGCTGGCGAGGCTGCTGTTCGGCTTGCCAAAGATCGTAAGCCGCCTGCATACGGAGCCACACGCCGGGCGGCTGGTCAAGCGCCTCGGAAATCCGGATGTCCATTTCTGCTGTGATGCCGGCATGCCGATTCAACAGCTTGGACAGATGCGGACGGGTTATGCCCAGATGAGCGGCAAACGCGCCTACGGTAAGACCCAGTTCCGGCAATACATCCTCCTTCAGAATTTCGCCGGGATGCGGCGGATTATGCATGCGCATGATACTTCTCCTAATGGTAATCCAGATAATCTACGAGTTTGGCTTCCCCATTTTCAAAACGGAAAACGACACACCAGTTTCCATTTACTGACATAGACCAGAAACCGTTCATATCGCCGCTGAGTTTGTGCAATTTGAAACCCGGAACATCGATCTGCCCGATCGCCTCTGCTGTATCCAATATACCCAATATCCGTTTTAATCGAGGCGCGTGATCGGGGCGGATACCCGCCTTGGAACCCGTCTCATCGTGGTGATGAAAGTGCAAGCCCTCTACGGCTACCGCGTGTTCCGCTTCGACCGGCAGTAGCCGATAACCCGAATCCAGAAAATAATGCATGGCGTCACGGCCCGAAACCGGGATATCGCCGCGAGACTAAGCATATTTGATCGCAATTTCCCATATACTGGCGATA
>JAJYPN010000038.1 GCA_021795395.1 Pseudomonadota bacterium
ACAGGCTTACGATGTCGTCATCGTCGGTGGCGGCGGAGCGGGATTGCGCGCGGCTTTGCAACTGGCCGGCGCCGGCCGGCAGGTCGCCGTGGTGTCCAAGGTGTTTCCCTTGCGTTCGCATACCGTGTCGGCGCAGGGCGGCATTACCGCCGCGCTGGGCAATGTCGGCGCGGACGACTGGCGCTGGCATATGTACGACACCGTCAAAGGCTCGGATTATCTGGGCGATCAGGACGCGATCGAATTCATGTGCCGTCATGCCGCGCAGGCGGTGATCGAACTCGAACATATGGGTCTGCCCTTTTCGCGGCTGGACGACGGCCGGATCTATCAGCGCGCCTTCGGCGGCCAGTCGATGAATTTCGGCGGCGAACAGGCGAGCCGTACCTGCGCGGCAGCCGACCGTACCGGCCATGCGCTGCTGCATACGTTGTATCAACAGAATCTGCGCGTAGGCACGCATTTTTTCGACGAATATTTTGCTCTCGATCTGATCGCGGACGAAGACGGCGCCGTGCGCGGCGTGTTTGCGCTGGACATCGCCACCGGCGCGGCGACGGCGTTCGGCGCGCGCATGACGGTGCTGGCGACCGGAGGCGCGGGGCGGATATTCCAGCATTCGACCAATGCCCATATCAATACCGGCGACGGTCTGGGGATGGCGTTGCGGGCGGGATTGCCGTTGCAGGATATGGAATTCTGGCAATTTCATCCGACCGGGCTGCCCGGCTCCGGCAGTCTGATATCCGAAGGCGTGCGCGGCGAAGGCGGCTATCTGGTCAACGCTCTGGGCGAACGTTTCATGCAGCGCTATGCGCCGCATGCGCGCGATCTGGCGAGCCGGGATGTCGTCGCCCGCGCGTTGGCGATGGAAATCCATGCCGGACGCGGTTGCGGGCCGCATGCCGATCATATTCATCTCAAACTCGATCATCTGGGCGCGGCGGTGATTAATTCGCGCTTGCCGGGCATCCGTGAGCTCGCCATGCGTTTTGCCGGCGTCGACCCGGTCACTCAACCGATCCCTGTCGTGCCGACCGCGCATTATATGATGGGCGGCATTCCTGCCACGATGCACGGCCAGGTTCTGGCCGACGATACCGTGCCCGGTCTGTACGCCGTCGGCGAATGCGCCTGCGTATCGGTACACGGCGCCAATCGTCTGGGCGGCAATTCGCTGCTCGATCTGGTGATATTTGGGCGCGCCGCGGGACAGCATATCGAGGCGGAGCTGGCGCGTCGGTCGAGCCGGGATGCGAAGAGCGCGAATCTCGAACAGCGCTGGTGCGCTCGCAGTCTGGAACGTCTTGCCCGATGGGACCGGCGCGAGCGCGGCGAGTCGGTAGCCGAATTGCGTACCTCCGTACAAAAACTGATGCAGCGCCATTGCGGCGTATTTCGCACCGACGCCCTGTTGCGTGAGGGACTGGCGGAACTCGATGCACTGGAAGCGCGTTTGCCTGACGCAAGAATCACCGATCACGGGCAACTATTCAATACCGAACGGATCGAAGCGCTGGAACTGGAAAACCTGTTTCCGGTCGCACGCGCGACCCTGGTCTCGGCGCTGGCGCGCACCGAAAGCCGCGGCGCGCATACGCGCGAGGATTTTCCGCAACGCGACGACAGCAATTGGCTGAAACATACCCTGTATTACCGGCAGCAGGATCGCATCGCGACCAAGGCCGTCAACCTCAGCCCGGAAACGGTCGCGGCGTTTGCCCCGAAAGACCGGGTGTATTGAATTTCAGGTACAGCCTATTAAATTTATAGGATATTTGCATTCTGAGGTTGGATGACGAGATTTCGGAGTCCAATCTGTATGAAAATGAAAACACGGCCAACGTTGGATTCAGCATCTTATCCACAACTTTCTTGAAACTATAAATTGGCTGGAAAATTGAGCACGCTGTGCCAATGCCTGCTTAGGCTTTAAATAAGAGACTTTCGTTTGTCGGTGGCCAATGACAGCACCCGACCCTGATCTGCCTGTCGCGCCTTCAGAGGTTAAACGGCATGTGTCAGAATAAATCAGTCACTTCGTACGGTTAATCGCGGCCAAACTATGCCTCAGCAGGATCGTTGAATCGGGGGTGCATGAAGTAGGCTCGCAATATTCAAGTTGCTATGCTATTGTTCCTAGATGCTTCGCCTTTCACAGACTTATATCAACAATCTCTCACCGCTAATCCGGCAGCATAGCCACAACTGCGCCTGCATCTACGCAACTGAAATAGCCCTGCATCCAGTCGAGAACACTCTGCAAACTGCACAACCATGGTTATGATATCTCCCCTTAGCAACGCAAGTGCGTCGCGTTCCCATCGTCGAGTGCTCATTCATGTGACCTGCTTCGTGGACTGGAACTCTCAACTATTGCTCACCGGGATTGAAATTAGAGATAAGCCTGTGGACGCGGCAAATGCTGCTTTCAGGAAAGTTGCAAAACAAATAGCGGGTTGCTTGGTGAGAGTCGATTCTGGTGCGAACTTTCTAGTCCATTTGCGCCTATACCATGGCTGGAGGAAGGGATACGAACCGACACCAAATTTGAGGGCAATTCGTACAGTTATTGCCGAAACAGATTTCTCAACGGCATCAGATAAAACCCAGGTTACTTTTTCCGCCAATGTTGAGTTCGGCGATTGCCTTCTTTCAGCTCTTCCTCGGCGTATGCATCAAAAACTGCGTATTCACCTTCCGAACACTTTGCGTGACAAAAAGGACTCTTTGGGACAAGAAGAGAAAATGGTGGACACCGCACTCGCTGCGGACCTGGTGGTTTGCGCCTACAGGGATCCTGACGAGTGGATTCTCTTGGTCACCGAAGATGACGACCTTATCCCGCCTTTGTTCACTGCGGAATCCATAATTAATTCATTACAAGCTAGAGCCTTACTTCTCAGCAAACGAATACGGCGCAATAATATGTTATTACTTGACGACCTAGACGCAAGCCCGAGGACTAAATGAATCGCGAACAACTACTTGCTGATTTTTCCCCTTTTGCTGATATCGGTGAAAAGGCCCCCAGAATATCCGAGAACAATGGCATATTCACTGTCAGCTTCACACGAGATGGGCGTGTCTTGAAGCTAAGTATTGATTCTGCCTCCGGTACTGTTAAGTCTACGCTGGAAAGGGGCACTACGAAGAAACACACTTCAATAGCGACTCTTCTTGCGTCCGACTTGTTTGCGAATCTGCGCCGTTGGGCCGAAATCCAACGAGAGCTACTAGCGAAAGAGCTTGATCCTCGCCGAATGATTCCCATCAATGCTAAGACACACTTGGATGATTCCATTAAAAATATAAATGATATCAGCAGCTTGCTTGATTCAAGCGCGCGGACTATCGACGCTGCAGAGATATTGCTCATTGATGGCCCCGCGGGCATTGGCAAGACAAACCTCATCAATCAGCTCGCTTTGGAGAGAGCCGAATCCTACAAGGCAAATCCAACCTCACTAGTACTTCATATCAAGAGTCGTGGCCGTGTGCTTTCAAACCTTGAGGATTTGATGGCATTCAGCCTTCAGACCATTCGTTCTTCTGTCACATATGACCAAATTCCCGTCTTGGTGCGACATGGACTAATCGTTGCAGCTATTGACGGGTTTGACGAGCTTGGCGACCCCAATGGCTATGACACAGCTTGGGCCCAATTGAGTGAACTCATTGCCTCCGTACGGGGTAAAGGAACCTTGATTCTTGCTGGCCGAGATACCTTTATCAGCCGCGGACGCCTGCTAAAAGATGTTAACTCCTTGCGAGAAGATGTTGACGTCGTATATGGCCTGACCCTGCTGCTACCATCTCCTCAACAAGCAATGGAATGGCTGCAAAGATACAACTGGGCCGAAGCGGACTTCAGTATCCCTTCTGTTGCTGTACTACTGGAAGAAGGCTCATTTGCACTGCGTCCTGTTTTCCTAAAGCTGATTGCAGAGCAGATTAAGCCAAAAGAGATCAAAGGTAAACATGAGAGATTTTTGACGCCCTTCTTGCTAAATAATATTATCAGCCGAGAAGCAAAATTGTTTGGAAAGGTAGTCCAAGCTGTCATTCCGCCGCCTCAAATAGAAGCGTTTGTCACAAATTTCATGTTGGAGTCAGCTCGGGAGATGGCTGATATGCAGGCGGAAGCACTTGATGGCACCACGCTGTCCTGGATTGCTGAGGCTGCACTAGGGGACGGATATCCATCGAACATAGTCGGCATAATTAAAAACAGAGCTGTCGTAAGCGCTCTGCTAGCGAACGATGATCGTCCCGGGTACAAAACATTCGTTCACACATACATTCAGAACTACTATCTGGCGAAAGTCGCCATCGCGGCAATCACGAACGGCGACACGCCGAAATTTATCAGGCGAAACATCTTAGGATCAGAATTTCTTTCAACGTTTGTCGACGTTGCATCTGAGTATTCGTCGTCACCTTCGTCTCCGATTAGTAGATTTCTCAGTCGCGCGCAAAATCTCGCCCAAACTTACCCTCACATCGATAGAGGCACCAGAAACATCGGTGCTCTGCTTCTAGCCTCACTCCAGAATGTTAACGCCGATGATGAGGCTTATTTTGCTGGTTTCCAAGTTGACGACGCAGTGATTCGCGGAACTGCCGGGCCAGCTACGATTAACGAAGTGATCATTAATCAATTAGACTGCAGGCAAGCTGACTTAAGATTGCTGGTCTTCAAGGAATCCAGCATCATCAGCATAATTGCGAATGACATTTCAAGATTCCCTTCCAGCATTCCGATACCAAAGATTCTGAATACCGAAAGTGGGCTCCAGATCACCGATGTGGACAAGATAACTCAGTGGCTAGACGAACGAGGGCGATCTGCGAAACCAATGACAAACACTATCGTTCCTGATAAGGTCAAGACACATGGCATTTACTCGTTGCTTGGCAGAGCATGCCGAATGCGCCAATATTGGCTTCGAGATGGTGCTGACGATGTGCTCGCTGAAAGAATCTTGCGGGATGTCCACTGGCCATTACTCAGTCGCGTCCTTGATGAAAATGGATTCTTGCGGACTACTCAAAAGCGTCAAGCATCAGGATCCGCGACACCTTTCTATCACATTAAAGAGTCTCAGCGGCTTCTAGCAGAGAGCCATTCCGACTCCGAGGTCGCCAAATTCTTTACGGACTTGGCGGGATCCATATAGGTAGAAATTTAGCTTTACCCGGCCTGAACAAGTACAAGTAAAAGCGCGATAGTTTAATTTTCAATCAGAAGGTTTAAACCACCGGCTTTAGCTGCGATACTATGCTGTATCAAGGAGGTGCGGCATGGAATACAGATATGGCAGTCATACGGTATTTCAAATTGAGTATCACTTTGTATGGGTTACGAAATATCGCTACAAGGTGCTTCGAGGCGAGGTAGCGGAGCGCATACGAGAGTTGGTGAGAGAAACCTGCGAAGTTTTTGAGATTCGGATTGTGAAAGGCGTGGTGAGCAAGGATCATGTGCATATACTGGCCAGTTGTCCGCCGACCATGGCGCCGAGCGAGATTATGAGACGGATTAAAGGACGCACGTCGAGTAAGCTGTTTGAAGAATTTCCGCACTTGAAGAAGAAATATTGGGGTAGGCATTTTTGGGCAAGGGGCTACTTCTGCACAGTGGGGCAAATGACGGAAGCTATGATTAAAGAGTATTTGGAGCATCATTTTGAGCCTAATCTAAACGATGAATTCAAAATGGAACCCGATTAAGACGCGTCGTTCAGGCGACGCGTATCCGGACTTTCAGTCCGTAATTCAAACCCACCGGCTTTAGCCGATGGTTGTTTAGTTTTTAAGTTAGTAACCTTATTTTGCACAAAACAGCATAATTTTGAATCGCCCCGGGTTTTGAGGAGACTCCAATATCTGAGAAAATGGAGCCATGAAAAAATGACTAATTCAGATCGATCAATGGAGCGGAAGCGGCAAGAAATTTTTCTGATGCACTCAATCAAGTCAAATCAAGGAACTACTTTCGATATAGCCGAGGTCGCGATGTGGTAGCGAAGGTAAAAAATGTTCTGACTAGCGTCAGAATATCCGCAGGGCCGATTTCAGGACTAAAAGCCTCGGAACTCGGCTATTGGTTCGCTACTTTGCCGCCTCTGGACAAGGACGATATTGCCGTTTTTGAACAGGATATCAGCGAGAGCCTGGCATCGCTCACTCATAAAGGGCAAGAATGGGATTGATCATCGACACCAATCGCTAGACTGACCACATCGATGCAGCTGAATGAAGCCGTGATCTCGACTGCCGGTTTCCAGTAAAATAAGAAATTTATTCGCTCAGTAACCCTATGTACAATTTTTCCGATTACGATCTGATCATCGACGCCCGTTCGCCCCGCGAATACGAAGAAGATCATATTCCCGGCGCTGTGAATTTTCCGGTGGTCGATAATGAAGAATACGCGGAAGTCGGTACGTTGCACCGCACCGACAAAATGGGCGCCTACCGCATCGGCGTACAGTATTCGCTGAAGAATATCGCCCGGCACATCGAAGAAGATTTGCCGAATTACCCGGAACGCAGCCGTATCCTGGTGTATTGTTTTCGCGGCGGCAAGCGCAGCAAACTCTGGACCGATGCGCTGGAGACGATAGGCTATAAGGTCGAGAAGCTCAAGGGCGGCTGGAAGGCTTATCGGCATTGGGTGAACGAGCAATTGACCGTGATTCCGGCGCAATACCGGTACCATATCCTGAGCGGCCCCACCGGTTGCGGCAAGACGCGGCTGTTGTACGCTTTGCGCGACGCCGGTGCGCAGGTTCTGGATCTGGAAGGCATCGCCGAGCATCGCGGTTCGGTATTGGGTTCGATACCCGGCGTGCCGCAGCCGACGCAGAAATTGTTCGATTCGCTGTTGTTGCGCCAGCTGTCGGGCTACGATCCGGCGCATCCGGTCTGGGTGGAAGCGGAAAGCAAGAAAATCGGCAACGTCCAGCTGCCGGAAACCCTGCTCTCGACGATGAGAACCGGCCTGACGATACGGGTAGACGCCGCCATGACGCAGCGCGTTCGATTGTGGCGCGAGGATTACCGCCATTTTGAGCAAGATCCGCAGGGCATGCTCGAACGCTTGCAGTTTCTGCGGCCGCTGGTCGGCGGCGAAGAGTTTTCGGCATGGGAAGCGCTGGCTCAGGAACGCCGGATGCCTGAGCTGTTCGAAAGGCTGATGCGCAACCATTACGATCCGTCTTATCGCCGCGCCATACTCCGAAATTATCCCGCAATCGATACCGCACCGTCCGTCGTTCTCGACGACCTGTCGCCGGAAGGGCTGTTGCGCGTAGCGTCATCGATGCGCACGGCTTACGAAACCTGAGCGCCTAAAAGTTTAATTCAGTCCGTAGCGCTTGATGAACCAGCTTTTAACCCCTTGCGTCAGCAGCATGTAACTGAGCATGATTGCGCTTAGCACCAGCCAGTAACTCGAGGGGAGAGCGGTGAAGCCCAGCGCTTGCGCAAACGGCGACATCGGCAGCCACATGCCTATGCTGCAGATGGTAATACTGGTCAGTATCAGCGGCAGACTGGCGCGACTTTCGAAAAACGGAATTTTGCCGGTGCGGATGATGTGGATGATCAGTGTTTGCGAGAACAGGGATTCCACGAACCATCCGGTCTGAAACAGCGGCGCGTGCGCCACGGTATCGGCATGATAGACGAAGTACATGACGAAGTAGGTCACGTAGTCGAAAATCGAGCTGATGGGGCCGATGAACAGCATGAATCGCGTAATGTTGCCGATATCCCATTGCCGGGGTTTGGCGATGTATTCGTCGTCGACATTATCGGTGGGGATGGCGGTCTGGGAGAAATCGTAGAGCAGGTTGTTGGTCAGGATCTGAATCGGCGCCATCGGCAGAAAAGGCAGCAGGGCGCTGGCGCCGAGTACGCTGAACATGTTGCCGAAATTGGAGCTGGCGCCCATCTTGATGTATTTGATGATATTGCCGAACACCTTGCGGCCTTCGATGACGCCTTCTTCCAGCACCATCAGGTTTTTTTCCAGCAGTATGATATCGGCCGATTCCTTGGCGATATCGACCGCGGTATCGACTGAAATGCCGACATCTGCGGCTTTGAGCGCCGGACCATCGTTGATGCCGTCGCCGAGGAAACCAACGACATGTCCCTTGAGATGCAGAGCCGATATGACTTTTGCCTTTTGCGTAGGTGAGAGTTTGGCAAACACTTCCACGGTTTCGGCGACATTCGCCAGTTCCGATTCCGACATGGCTTCCACTTCGCTGCCGAGAACGATACGATCGACGTGCATGCCCACCGTTTTGCAAACCTTGCGGGTAACGATGTCGTTGTCGCCGGTCAGGATCTTGACTGCGACGCCGTGCTTGTTGAGCGCGGCGATAGCGGCGGCGGCGCTTTCCTTGGGAGGATCGAGAAAGGCGATATATCCGACCAGCGTCAGTTCGGTTTCATCCTTGACGGAGTAAGTAGTCTGAGCGCTGTCGATTTCCTTGTAGGCGATGGCGATGACGCGAAAGCCGTCTTCATTCAGTCCGCGGGTGACTTCGCGCAGACGCGCCAGATGCGTTTCTTCCAGGTCGAAAATGGTGTCTTCCGCTTCGCTGTTGCTGCAGACGCTGAATACTTCTTCGACGGCGCCCTTGCAAATCAGCAAATGTTTGCCGTGGCCTTCGACCACCACCGACATGCGGCGGCGGACGAAGTCGAACGGAATTTCGTCGATTTTGCGATATTGATTTTCGACATGCAGTTGCTGATGCATTTCCACGTGCTTCAATACGGCCACGTCGAGCAGGTTCTTGAGGCCGGACTGGTAATAGCTGTTGAGATAAGCGAATTCGAGCACGGCCTGATTCGGTTCGCCATAGATATCGAGGTGTTTTTCCAGGATGATGTGGTCTTGCGTCAGGGTGCCGGTCTTGTCCGTACACAGTACGTCCATGGCGCCGAAATTCTGAATCGCGCTCAGACGCTTGACGATCACCTTTTTTCGCGACATGGCGATAGCGCCCTTGCCCAGATTGACAGTGACGATCATCGGCAGCATTTCCGGCGTCAGGCCGACGGCGACGGCCATCGCAAACAAAAAGGCTTCTGGCCAGTTGCCTTTGGTAAGACCATTGATGAGAAATACCAGCGGCACCATGACCATGATGAATCGCAGCATCAGCCAGGTGAAACGCTGGACGCCGCGGTCGAAGCTGGTCAGTACCCGTTCGGCGGCAACGATGCTCGCCAGTCCTCCGAAATAGGTGTCGGCGCCGGTTACCGCGATGACTGCGGTGGCGGTGCCGCTGACGACGTTGGTTCCCATGAAGCAGATATTTTCGAGTTGCAGTGCGTCTTCGATAGTTTTGCTGGCGGGAACGGCGAATTTTTCTACCGGCAGCGATTCGCCGGTCAGCGACGATTGATTGATGAACAGATCCTTGGCGGACAGCAGCCGTACATCGGCGGGTATCATGTCGCCTGCCGACAGGCGGATGATGTCGCCGGGCACCAGTTTTTCGATGGGTACTTCCTTTTTGACCGGAGCTTGCGGAGTCAGCCGGATATTGAAGGCGTCCGACACTTCCTTGGGTATGCCGGCGCGCTTGTCCTTGCGCAGCACGGTGGCAGTGGTGCTGACCATCGCCCGCAATTTTTCCGCCGCGTTACTGGAACGGTATTCCTGCAGAAACGACAGGATCACGCTGAGCAGCACCATCACCGAAATGATGGCGCTGGATTCCCTGTCGCCCATGAAAAAGGAAATGGCTGCCAGCGTGAGCAGCAGGATATTCAGCGGATTCCTGAAACGATCGAGCAATTGCCTCGGTATGCTTTTTACCGCTTCATGATGGACGGTGTTGGCGCCGTACCGGTTCAGGCGATCTTCCGCTTCCCGATCCAGCAAACCGTCGGTAGAACTGTCGAGTTTTTCCAGTACCGCATCGGCAGACAGTCGGGCGAGATCGATCAGCCTTGCGGAAACCAGGCTGGTGCTGGTGGCGGTATTGTTTTTCTTGGTGGTGAGCCAGGGCAGCATGGTAAAAAAATGGGTCAGGAGGGAAGTATCGAGTTTCATTATAGGCTCTTTTCGTTATTCGATTACTGCATGGGATTACCATTCATGATAATGAAAACTGTTTGCCATAAATACATCAAAAAGAAACGGTATTACGAGCGAACCGATAGGCCGGTGCCGGCCTGACGCATTCCTTCGGTCGGATTCCCCATCCATGAGACGATAGTGAGAAACCGGGAAAGAATTTCCGTTAGCAGGTAAAATATAAAGGAGGAATGTGACAACTTTGGTAGTTTGAATTTGCTCCGGGCAGGCTCGACCTTGCAAATTCTACAATCCTGATTTACAAGGGTCAAATGTTGATCAAATGCCATGTCGCCGCGACAACCAGCCAAAAGGTTCTTGATCTGGCACTGATCGCCTGGATGCCTATATTTTGGTGTCCTTATCCCAACTGTCAATTGCTGGAGTGTTCATGCGCTGCCTGGTCATCGAAGATGATATCAGTACTTCTCGTTATATTTGCAACGGGCTCATACAAGCCGGTTATGATGTGACGCCGTGTTCCAGCGGCTTCGAAGCTTTGCGGCTTGCGACCGGCGATGCCTGGGATATCGTGATTCTCGACCGTTTGCTGCCCGGACAGATGGACGGGATTTCGATCGTCCGCAAATTACGCGAGCAGGGTAAGCATACGCCCGTGCTGATACTCAGCGCATTGAGCAGTATTGATGAGCGCGTACGCGGGCTGCGCAGCGGCTGCGATGATTATTTGTCCAAACCGTTCGCTTTTCCGGAATTGCTGGCGAGAGTCGAAGTACTGCTGCGTCGGCCGGTTGCGGGTGCCGAAGTTACGCAAATGCAGGTTGCCGATCTGGTGCTCGATAAACGTAATATGCGCGTGACGCGAAACTCGCGAGCCATTTCATTGCAGCCGCGCGAATTTCGTCTGCTGGAATATCTGATGCGTCATGAGGGGCGTGTCGTCACCCGCACCATGTTGCTCGAAGCGGTATGGGATTATCATTTCGATCCGCAGACCAATGTGATCGACGTACAGATCAGCCGATTGCGCAACAAGGTAGACAGGGGGTTCACTCCGGTATTGATACATACCTTGCGCGGTACCGGTTACATGTTGAGCGCGGGCATGCCGACGGCAGATGCTTGAAATTCGCCAATCGATTATTGCCCGGCTGGTGCTGGGTTACGGTTTGCTGGTATCGATTTCGATCGCGCTCGTATCGGTCGTTTTCTATTTCGGCACGATAGGCGTCTTGCAACAAGGCATCGACAGCAATATCGCATCGATCGAGTACCGGGAAGCGAAAGCGTACGGCGCGCTTCCCCTGAGCGAACTCGCGCAGGAAATCAACCGCCAGTTGACGGACAGCATCAATAGCGATACCGAAATCTTTCAGGTTTTATCGGCCAGCGGTCAACGCATTGCGGGAAATCTCGAAGTATGGCCCGATGCATCCGCGCCTGTCGATCGATTGATCACCACCAAAGTCATCCGTAACGACAAGCCGTCGCTGGCTCGGCTCATGATTGCGCGATTGCCTAACGGCGGCAGATTGATGGTCGGCCGCGATCTGACCGAGCAGGAATTGATAGTCCATCTGGTATGGCGATCGCTGGCGTCGGGCGCTGTGCTGGCGTTATTGCTGGTGACGGGGGGGGCGGTCTTTTTTCGCTATCAGATCGGACGGCGAATCGGTGATATCCGGCGAACCGCCATGGGAATCGAGGCCGGCGATCTGACCCAGCGTATTCCTGTGCTGAGCAATGACGAATTCGGGCTGTTGAATACCGATATCAATCGTATGCTCGACCGGATAGAGCAGTTGATGGATGGCGTGCGCCATGTCTCGAATGCGATTGCTCATGATTTGCGCACGCCGTTGAGCCGGATACGCGGCAAACTGGACGATGCCGTCAGTCGTAGTATGTCAGTGGAAGTGTTAGCGGATACCGCTTATTCGGCTATTGCGGATATCGATGAATTGATGCTGATTTTCGAGAAA
This sequence comes from Pseudomonadota bacterium, assembly GCA_021795395.1. Taxonomy (GTDB): domain Bacteria; phylum Pseudomonadota; class Gammaproteobacteria; order Burkholderiales; family Sulfuriferulaceae; genus Sulfuriferula. Next base: position 12,052 of record JAJYPN010000038.1, read on the forward strand.
CTGTTGCAGATTGCCGAAGCGGAGTCGGGCATGCGTACCGGCTCCTTCGAAACCATCGACCTTAACCAGGTAATTCGCGATATGGTCGAATTGTACGATGCGACGGCCGACGAACAGGCGGTGCAATTGCAGGCGTTTTATCGATTGCCGGTGCTGGCAAAGGGCGACCGCAATTTATTGGGAAGCGCTTTGGCCAGTCTGATCGACAATGCGATCAAGTACGCCGGTGCGGGATCACGCGTCGAAGTTCGGGCTTATTCGGATCCCAGTCAAGTATTTCTGGAAGTGCGCGACAATGGCAAGGGCATTCCACCGGCGGAATTATCCAAAGTCACTCAGCGATTTTATCGTGTCGATCAAAGTCGCAGCTTGCCAGGAAACGGTCTCGGTCTTTCCATCGTTTCCGCCATCGCCACGCTGCATGGCGGAAAATTGATGCTTGAGAGCGCAGCAAGCGGGCTGATAGCCCGGATTGTCCTGCCGCATACGGATGCAGCAACTATTTCCAGATAATTCAATCCGGTTACTGCTGCCGATCAATATAGGATTCAAACGCTTGCGTGGACTGCTTGCCAACCTTTCCAATTTGTAATCCATTGGTTAGGTTTTGGCGGGGCGGCTTCGGTTAGAATGCGCGTGCATTGTTGCAAGCAATGCAAGGACAACGTCAGTCCATTCACGCGATATACAGGAGATTTCATGCAATTCAGGTGCATTAAGGCATACGGGGTCAGGCGCGCGGTCGCCGCCGGAATTTTGCTCGCGGGGACCTGCGTACTGAATACGCCGGTATTTGCCGACGAAATACAACATCCCGATGGCCGGCAATCCGGTTGGACTGATGGCCGTGTAGTTACCTTGACGGGTGCGCAGCTCCGCTTTATATCGATTGCGCCGGTAGAGATGCATGTGTTTACCGTAGATCGTGATGCGGTCGGCACCGTGGATTTCGATGAGGACAAATCGGTGCAGATATCGCCGCCTTATCCCGGCCGTATCGTTGCGTTGCATGCCAAAGCAGGCGATACCGTCACCAAGGGCCAGCCTCTGTTTACGATCGACAGTCCTGATTTGCTGCAGGCGGAATCTACGCTGTTGACCACTGCAGGTGTATACAAACTGACGACCGGTGTATTGAAACGCAGCAGGCTGTTGTACGAAGCGCAGGGTCTGGCGCAGAAGGATTACGATCAGGCGGTCTCCGACCAGCAGGCTGCCGAGGCCGCGTATAAGGCGGCGCGCGATGCGGTACGGATATTCGGTAAAAGCAATGAGCAGATCGACGCGATAATCCGGCAGCATCGTCTGGATGCGAGAATGCAGGTGACAAGCCCGCTGGCCGGAGTCGTCACCGCCAGAAGCGCCGCCTTGGGGACATTGGTTCAGCCGGGCGCTACGCCGGTGCCTTTCGTGGTGTCGAATTTATCGACCAAATGGCTGATCGGGGATGTCTCCGAAGGTAATATGCCGATGATGCGGCTGGGGCAAAGGGTCGATATCAGATTGATGGCATTTCCCGACCGTATATTCCAGGGCAGGATTTCGTATATTTCGGCTGGTGTCGATCCCAATACCCATCGCGGCGTCATCCGGATTGAAATCGCCGATCCGGAAAACGAGTTGCAGCCGCAAATGCTGGCTACCTTTACCGTGCATACCGGCATAAGCATGCGATCGCCGGCTGTGCCCTACGACGGCGTAGTGCGTGAGGGCGACGGCACCATGACGGTATGGGTGACTCGGGACCGGCGTCATTTCAGCCCGCGCACCGTGACAATCGGTCTGCGGCAACAGGGCGAGAACCAGATATTGAGCGGACTGAATCCGGGAGAACTGGTGGCAGCGGATGGTGCGTTATTTATCAGCAATGCCTACAATTTGGAAGCCAAATAGGTATTACGCAGCAAAAATCATGATTCTGGAAAGAGCCCCATTGTGTTAAAAGGCCTCATTACGTTCGCGTTAACGCGTCGTCCCATTATTTTATTGGCGCTACTGGTATTCGTAGGCGCCGGGATCGCCGCCTTTTACCGGTTGAATATCGAGGCTTATCCTAACCCGGCGCCGGTGATCCTCGAGATTACCGCTCAGGCACCGGGTTTGTCGGCCGAGGAAATGGAGCGCTACTATACGATACCGATGGAAGTCGGCCTGGCCACTACGCCCGGCGTCGACAGCATACGCTCGACCTCGTTTTACGGGCTGTCGTTTGTCCGTGTCACCTTCAAATACGGTATCGATTACTATTTTGCCTACACGCAGGCTGCCTTGAGCCTGCAGCAAAACGTCACCTTGCCGAACGGCGTATTGCCGCAAATTCAGGCATCCAGCCTGGTCGGAGAAATTTACCGGTATCAGCTGAAAGGACCGCCGCACTTCGGTCTGACCAATTTGCGTACCCTGCAGGACTGGGTATTGCAGCGTCGTTTACTGACTGTGCCCGGCGTCGTTCAAGTCGTGTCGTGGGGCGGCACGACCAAGGAGTATCATGTAGAAGCCGATCTGAACAAGCTCGAAGCATATCATGTCACCTTGCCGCAGTTGCTCGCCGCTCTGGGTAACGCAAACATCAATGTCGGCGGCCGCACCGTCGAGTTCGGCCAGCAATCCGTCAATGTGCGCGGCGTCGGACTGATCCGGGACGTGGACGACATCGGCAATGTCGTGCTGTCGCAGAACAACGGCACTCCGGTGCTCGTCAAGGATGTGGCAGAAGTCAAGATCGGTTTCGCGCCGAGGCTCGGTCAGGCCGGCAGGGACGGCGAAAACGATGTGGTCACGGCGATAGTCGTGATGAACCGTACCATGCAAACCAATCAGGTTGTCGCCGCCGTCAAGAAGGAAGTCGCCAGGATCAACAGCGACGGCACCTTGCCGCCCGGCGTCAAGATCGATCCGTATTACGACAGGTCGGCGCTGGTGGCGGTCACCACGCACACCGTATTGCATAATCTTATTTTCGGCTGCTTGCTGGTATTCCTGATCCAGTGGGTATTCCTGGGCGATTTGCGCAGTGCGATCATCGTCGGGGTGAATATTCCGTTTGCCCTGTTTTTCAGTATCATCATTCTGGTTCTGGCGGGAGATTCGGCGAATCTGCTGTCGGTCGGCGCGGTGGATTTCGGTATTATCGTCGATTCCGCTGTAATCCTGGTCGAAAACATATTCCGCAATTTCCAGAAGAACCAGAGCGAACAGACTGAACTGCTCGATCAATACGCCGATATCGGCATACATGGCGTCCGCGATACGGCCTTGGGCTGGCAAAAGCGCATGCGCATGATTTGCGCGAGCGTATTGCAGGTTGACCGGGCCATCTTTTTTTCCACAGTCATCACGGTTGCCGCTTTCCTGCCCTTATTTACCATGCAAGGCGTCGAAGGCCAGATATTCGGTCCGATGGCGCGTACCTACGGCTATGCGCTGGCTGGTGCGCTGATTGCCACATTTACTATTACTCCGGTACTCACGTCATTCCTGCTGCCGCAACATGTCGAGGAAAAGGAGACGTGGCTCGTGCGCAAGTTGCGCGGCGCCTATACGCCGGTTCTGCAATGGGCGCTGTCGCATCGGCGCACTACCGTGCTATTGGGAGTCGTCTTTCTTGCCTTTGCGGGTTTGTTGCTGCCGCGTATCGGTACGGAATTTCTGCCGTCGCTGGAAGAAGGCAATCTATGGATACGCGCGTCCATGCCGCCTACTATCTCGCTGAAAGCAGGGGATGCCGAGGTGAATCGCATGCGCGAAATCATCAAAAGCTATCCCGAGGTGATCACTGTCGTGTCGCAGCACGGCCGTCCCGACGACGGCAGCGACGCCTCCGGATTCAACAACGCCGAATTTTTCTGCCCGCTGAAACCTTTCGAGCAATGGCCGGCGGGCATGACCAAGGATAAGTTGATTGCCGATCTTCAAAAACAATTTACCAATGAATTCAAGGGAACGGAATTCAATTTCTCGCAATATATACAGGATAACATCGAAGAAGGCTTGTCCGGGATCAAGGGGGCCAATTCCATCAAGATCATCGGGCCCGATCTTGCCGAGCTGGAACGGTTGTCTGTACCGGTGTTGTATCAGATGTCCAAAGTCAAGGGCGTACAGGATCTCGGCATTTTTCATCTGCTCGGTCAACCTAATCTCGATATTACGGTGGATCGCAACAAGGCGGCCCGATATGGACTTAATTCCGGCGATGTCAATACCGTTATTCAGGCGGCGATGGGCGGCACACAGGCCACCACCGTACTGGAGGGCGACCGCCAGTTTGCCTTGACGGTGCGGCTGGCGCCTCAATATCGCAGGAATATGGACGCTGTCGGCAAAATCAGGGTCGCCTATCAGAATCCGGCTGGAGGAACGTCGTATATCCCGCTCAGCGAATTGGCGACGATATCGCTCGATACCGGCGCGTCATACATTTATCATGAGCGCAACGAACGGTTTATCCCTATTAAATTCAGCGTCCGCGGACGCGATCTGGGCAGTACGGTGGCCGAAGCGCAGCAGCGCATCAGCCAAAACGTTAAATTGCCGCAAGGTTATCGCATCGAATGGGCTGGCGAATTCGACGAAATGCAGCAGGCCAAAAACCGTATGATGGTGATACTGCCGATCGCGATCGGGTTGATCATGGTGCTGCTCTACGCGCTGTTCAATTCCCTGCGAGACAGCCTGTTGACGTTGGCTGCGATTCCGTTCGCCATTGCCGGTGGCATCGTCGCATTATACATTTCCGGTCTGGCGTTGAGCGTATCCGCAGCCATCGGGTTCGTTTCGCTGTTCGGCGTATCGGTGATGAACGGAATTCTGGTCATTACCTATTTCAACGAATTGCGCAACGAAGGGCAGGAGCCGCATGCCGCCATGTTCAATGCGGCGTCTCAGCGTATGCGTCCCATGCTGATGACGGCACTGTCCGCCTGTATCGGTTTATTGCCCGCCGCCATATCCACAGGTATCGGCAGCCAGGTACAAAGACCGCTGGCAGTGGTCGTGGTCGGCGGCATGTTGCTCGGGCCTATCATGCTGCTGGTGGTAGCGCCGGCATTACAGATGATGTTTCTCGGTAAAAAATCGCAAACTGCGCAGGATGCTACCCATGAACAGGCATAAAAACAAGACGCAGGCATGGCGCCGCTCGCTGGTCCCGGCGTCCTTGATCATCGTGCTGGCATTGACCGGATGTGCGGTCGGCCCGGACTTCAAAACGCCGCCGCCGCCGAGCGCGCAGCGCTATTCCCCGCGGCCGTTACCGGACGTTACCTCGACGGCGCCGGATGCTGCAGGCGCCGCGCAACATTTCGACGTTAACGCGTACATATCGGCGCAATGGTGGACGCTGTTTCGATCCAAACAGCTCGATACATTGATAGAAAAGGCTTTAAAGTCCAATCCCGGTTTGGCTGCCGCGCAAGCAGCGTTAAAACAGGCACAGGAATCGGTATATGCTCAGCAGGGATATTTTTATCCGACGGCGGCTCTCAGTTATTCGCCCTCACGGCAACAACTGGCCGGCAATATGAGCGGCAATGCGCCAGGCCTGCAAGGTAACGGTACGGATATTGCACCCTATCAGAATCCTAACGGGCCTCCTTATAACGAACCGGTTATTTATACCTTTCACACTGCTCAATTGACGGTCGGATATGTGCCCGATGTATTCGGGTCGAACCGCAGGCAGGTTGAATCGCTGCAGGCACAATCCGAAATGCAGCGTTATCAGCTCGAAGCGGCGCGAATCACGCTGGTTTCCAATGTGGTCGCAGCCGCATTGCAGGAGGCATCGCTCAGAGCACAGATCATTGCAACGAAGGATGTGATAGCGGATAACGTCAAATCACTGGAAATTTCTCAACGGCAATTTCAGCTTGGCTATATCATGCGGGTGGACCTGGCTGCTCAGGAATCGGCGCTGGCCGCGGCGCAGCAGTTATTACCTCCGCTGGAAAAACAATTTGAGCAGACGCGCGATTTGATCCGGGTATTGGTCGGAAATACCCCCGACGAGGATGTGTCCGAAACATTCGAATTGTCCGATTTGCATCTTCCTGTTCAATTGCCGTTAAGTTTGCCTGCACAATTGGTGCGTCAGCGTCCCGATGTACTGGCTGCTGAAGCCCAACTGCATGCCGCCAGTGCCGATGTAGGCGTTGCCGTTGCCGCGCGTTTGCCGCAATTTTCGATAAACGGAGCGATAGGTGGCGAGGCAACGGTATTTAATCAGATGTTTCAGCCAGGCGGGCCATTCTGGAGTCTGGTAGGAAATGTTACCCAGCCGATCTTTGACGGCAATACCTTGTTGCACCGGGAACGCGCAGCCGATCAGGCGTTGGTTCAGGCGGCCGCTCAATATCGCAGTACGGTGCTGACCGCATTGCAGAATGTTGCCGACACCCTGCATGCGATACAAACCGATGCCAATGCTCTGGTAGCGGCCGCCAATGCAGAACAAGCCGCAAAGAGGGCATTGGATCTTACCCGCAGGCAAAACGAATTGGGTTATGTAAACTATTTGGCATTATTGAATGCGGAACAAACCTATCAACAGGCGGCAATCGCCCTGGTACAAGCCAGAGCCATGCGTTTCGGCGATACTGCGGCTTTGTTCCAGGCTTTGGGCGGCGGCTGGTGGAACGATAAAGAGATGGTTGCGCAACCCTAGCTGGCGCAACTAATCACAGTTCAAAGTAGGCAAATCGGACCATTTTTTTGTGTCCGGTACTATTGCTGAATAGCTGATCCATTCGCTGGTGAAGGAATCGCGCTGGAATAGCCCGCCGGTACACGTTCGGGGTTGGCTGCACCGAAATTGTCGTACTTGTGTTGCAGTAAATGCAGATCCGTGTGCTGCACGGCGGCGTAAGAATAGCTATACCCCTTGTGATGCTCATTGCCGCGGGCATGCGCCAACTGTATGCCGGGAGGGTTGCGCAACTTGTTTTTCCCGTTGAGGGCTTTTCTTTTCCCCGCATTGCTCAGCTGTGCGTTTCTCGGATCCTTGAGATCGACGCGGTTGATCTCCTGTTTGAGCCAGCCGCGATCCGCGCGGCCCAGCTTGGGATCATTGACCAGTTCGCGTAGACGGACTTGGCGGTCCGCTTCCCGTGTGTAACCTTGATTGAATGCGTAACCAGGCTGTTTCCGGTCAGTAATTTGTGCCGGGTTGACAATATCATGGGTCGGCCTGAAATTGCGGCCTACGGTAGCGGCGGGCGGGAAATTATCGCCTTTTTTAACCGGCCAATACTTCAGTGTATTGGGCAAGCGTTCCTTATTAATTCTTGGATCCACCCTGTTACCGTAGTAGGTGTTCTGGTATTTGGTGGGGTAGGCGCTGTATTGGTTGAGGTTTCTGCGGTGATTCAGATTGTAATTGTCCGGGTCGGCACTTTGGCTGCTTTTCTGGCTGTAATACTCGCGATTGTGACGGTTGCCGACCGCATAGGGGAAGCCGTGACTGTTGAGATTGCTGCTGTTCTGGCTGTAATTGCTGCGGCTGTTGCCAGGCGAATTGCTTTGCCGATTATATGAATTATTGCCGGAATAAACGCTATTACCGCCATAATTGTCTGCCAGACTCTGACCGGAAAGCAGGGCTATAAAAATCCATAGGATGATACTGCGTAATCTATTCATGATAGCTCCGGATCTGAGGGCGACAAGCGCCCGGTTTTCATGCGAGAATTTCAATTATTTTTATTTGAAACAGGATGCGTTCTGTCGATGTTAAAAAGGACTAATGCCTGTTCGATGCCGAGTGCCAAGGTTGCCGGTAGATCTGTCCGGTTGAATAGCGATTCGTATTTTGCGACGGATTATTCCACGGCGGATTGCGCACGGTATTGGCTGTGGCATGCCCGGTATTTCCGTAAATCAAATTAGGGTTGGATGCCCGGTTTTTGTCGACCCGGTTTGTTTCCTGCCGGATCCAGCCTCGATCCGCCGATCCGGTCTTGTCGTCGCTCCCCAGTGCACGCAAGCGTGCTTCCTGATCGGAGATCGGCGATCCCCGCATGCCCGTCGGCCTCAAGACGGGATTCGGATCGTCTGTCCGGTTGCTGCCTGACGTATAGGGACTGCCGGCGGCTCTTTTCTGGATAAGGTAGCCGTGCGTGTGGGCGAGGCCGTAATCCCTGCCGTAAGGGTTGGAGTAACTGCCGTTATCCGCAATGGCCAGCGTACTGGCAAACAACACGATAATCAGCGTAGCCTGGTGGTAAATTGTTTTCATGTACACCTCATGAGGGCATCATATACAAATAATGATATTGTGAAATATTAACATTTTTCAGTTAGTAATATATGAAATATTTATGATAATTAATTCGGCCGGCGGATCGGCAGGTATTTTCGGTATCCGGTCGTTGAAATTCGATCTGCCTCCCTCATATACTTGACACAAATTCAAAATTCAAGGGTGGCAAAAAATGCGTATCGATAAACTTACAACCCAATTTCAACAGGCGCTAGCGGATGCTCAAAGCCTGGCTATCGGCCAGGACAATCAATTCATCGAGCCGGTGCATCTGCTGGCGGCATTAATTGATAATAGCGAAGGCGGCACTTCTTCGCTGCTGGCGCGCGCCGGCGGCAATGTGCGCGCCTTGAGAAGCGCATTGCAGACGACGATAGAGCGACTGCCCAAAGTCGAAGGGCATGGCGGCGAAACGCAGGTTTCGCGCGATTTGAATAATTTGCTCAATCTGACTGACAAGGAAGCGCAAAAGCGCGGCGACCAGTTTATCGCTACCGAGCTGTTTTTACTGGCGGCATGCGATGATAAATATCAATTGGGGAGCATGCTCAAGCAGCACGGTATCACCAAAACCGCGCTGGAATCGGCAATCACGCAAGTGCGCGGCGGTGAAACCGTAGGTAGTGCCGAAGCCGAAGGCCAGCGCGAAGCCCTGAACAAATACACGCTGGATTTAACCGAACGCGCGCGGCTGGGCAAACTCGATCCCGTCATCGGTCGCGATGACGAAATCCGGCGCACAATCCAGGTATTGCAGCGGCGCAGCAAAAACAATCCGGTGCTGATCGGCGAACCCGGCGTCGGCAAAACCGCGATCGTCGAAGGGCTGGCGCAACGCATCATCAATGGCGAAGTGCCCGAAACGCTGAAAAACAAACGTGTACTGGTACTGGACATGGCAGGATTGCTGGCTGGAGCGAAGTATCGCGGCGAATTCGAAGAGCGCCTGAAATCGGTATTGAAAGAGGTGGCGCAGGATCAGGGGCAGATCATCCTCTTCATCGACGAATTGCATACCATGGTCGGCGCAGGCAAGGCAGAAGGCGCGATGGATGCCGGCAACATGCTCAAACCGGCGCTGGCGCGCGGCGAACTGCACTGCATAGGGGCGACCACGCTGGATGAGTACCGCAAATACATCGAGAAGGACGCCGCACTGGAACGGCGTTTCCAGAAAGTTCAGGTCGACGAACCCAGCGTCGAGGATACCATCGCCATTCTGCGTGGCTTGCAGGAACGCTACGAAGTGCATCACGGCGTCGATATTACCGACCCGGCGATCGTGGCGGCGGCGGAATTGAGTCATCGTTATATTACCGACCGTTTTCTGCCTGACAAGGCGATCGATCTGATCGACGAAGCGGCGTCCCGGGTGCGGATGGAGATCGATTCCAAGCCAGAATCGATGGATAAACTCGATCGCCGCCTGATCCAGCTCAAAATCGAACGCGAAGCGGTGAAAAAAGAGAAGGACGAAGCGTCGAAAAAACGCCTGGCCATGCTCGAAGAGGAAATGGCCAAGCTGGAGCGCGAATATTCCGACCTGGAAGAAATCTGGACGGCGGAAAAGGCGATGGTCGCCGGCACCAAACATGTGAAGGAACAGCTCGATCAGGCGCGGGTGGAAATGGAAGAAGCCAAACGTCAGGGAAACTGGCAGAAAATGTCGGAAATCCAGTATGGTCGTCTGCCGCAACTGGAAGCGCAATTGCATCAGGCGCAAATCGCCGAAAACACCGAACAGGCCACACCGAAACGCTTGTTGCGCACCCAGGTCGGCGCGGAAGAAATCGCCGAAGTGGTGTCGCGCGCGACCGGGATACCGGTAGCAAAAATGATGGAAGGCGAGCGCGACAAGCTGCTGCAGATGGAAGACGCATTGCACCGGCGCGTCATCGGCCAGGACGAGGCGGTAAGTCTGGTAGCCGACGCCATACGTCGTTCGCGCTCAGGGCTGGGTGACCCCAACCGGCCTTACGGCTCGTTCCTGTTTCTGGGCCCGACCGGCGTCGGTAAAACCGAGCTATGCAAAACGCTGGCCGGATTCCTGTTCGATTCGGAAGATCATCTGGTGCGCATAGACATGAGCGAATTCATGGAAAAGCATACCGTGTCGCGTCTGATCGGCGCGCCGCCCGGCTATGTCGGCTACGAGGAGGGCGGCACGCTGACCGAAGCGGTGCGGCGCAAGCCTTATAGCGTGATCCTGCTCGACGAGGTGGAAAAAGCGCATCCGGACGTATTCAACGTCCTGCTGCAGGTGCTCGACGACGGTCGCCTGACC
>JAJYPN010000039.1:0-9545 GCA_021795395.1 Pseudomonadota bacterium
GGTTACGATGGCTGTCGTATTCGTATCCATAAACCGCTCCGGCCGGATCGACCAGTCTGACCAGTAGGCCGGAACTGTCGTAACCGAATTGCAGGCTGCGCCCGCTGCTGTCGCTGACCCGGATCAGCCGCCCTGCCGGAAGCACGGTTGAAGTAGTTTTTCCCGTGCCGGTCAGCACGTAACCGCCGCCTTCTCCCGCAGTACCGTCGCTATAAGTCAATGTCCGGGCATAGCCGTTGGGCCGGGTCAAGGAAACCAGCCGGCCGTCGGCATGGTAGCGTTCCACGGCCCGATCCTGGGTCGTGTATCGCCAGCCGTCGGGATGCCCGGAGCGGCTGAGCTGCACCAGCGTATCCATTACATCGGCGTCGCCGACCCAGAGATCTTTGATCCGATGAAACGCGTAGCTCTTGCCGTCGGCCCGGGTGACCGTAAGCAGCGTTGGCGACGACTGATATACCGCCTGATCGTAGCTGTACCGCCAGGCTGTGCCGACCGAGGAAGTGCGTATCGGTGCGATGCCGAGCGCGCTGTTGTAAGTACGCCGGAAAACCAGCTGCCCGTTAGCCGGCCGGTAATCCGTTTCTTGCAGGACTACATTGCCGGTCGCGCCGTTGATCGGATCGCTGCCGTTACATAAGGGACTGGAGTCGTCGTCGGGATGATTGCCGGCGGAGACGCCGACATTCTTTTGTACCGGCACGCCGGGAATGCATGGCACATGATTCCGGCACTGGGGCGGTATAAATGGCGGCTCGCAGTGGGCGATGCAATCGGCGCTGTTCAAATACCCCATTTGAGGTTCCGGCTTGCCTAAACCCGACAGAACGGAGGTGCCATAGCAGTCGGCTATGTTATACATCCGGTAAACGACGTAGTTAAACTCTACCTGTTTCAGATACCATAGCGCATCGAGCGCGGCTGTGCCGGCCCGGCAGGCGGAATACGGGTCGGCGCCCGTCTGGCCTCGAACTTCCTGCCAGACCGGTTCGCCGGAGGCATGGGCAAACAGGCTCAATAAGCTTGCGAGCAGCGTCAGGCATGCACAGAAATACTTCATACCGCTTTACCCTGCGCGACAAGATACGGCCAGCGTACATAAGGCTTGTTGCAGCTTGATGATGTTTTAACTTGTAAAGATGCGGTAGCGCATAAATTCCTGCCAAGAATGTTAGGGTACACCCGTTCTTCGATAGTTTGAAAAAGTGATAACGTTATATCGCCCGAAATAGAGCCGCCTCAATGTTCTTCTTGCGCGAGATTAAGCGAATAGCGCGGCAGTTCGATCAGCAGGTTATCCTGGCGCAGGACAACCTGACAGGAGAGGCGCGAGAGCGGGTCCAGTCCCCAGGCTTTGTCGAGCTGATCTTCTTCGTCCTCGGCAGCCGGTGTCAGGGTAGCGTACCCTTCGCGGATGATGACGTGGCAGGTAGCGCAGGCGCAGGATTTTTCGCAAGCGTGTTCCAGTGCGATACGGTTTTTAAGCAGGGCGTCGCACAGGAAACTGCCGGCTTTGGCATCGAATGAGGCACCGTCCGGGCAGAGCGTGTCATGGGGCATAATCGTAATGCGGGGCATACTGAACTCTCCTCTTGCTGAATTAGACGCGGCTTTCCAGGTCTTGCAGCTTATGTCCTGTCAGAGCGCGCTGTATGCTCGCATCCATGCGTCGCGCAGCGAAATTTTGCGTTGCCTGATTGAGCGCGTCGCTGGCTTGCTTGAGCGGTTTCAGGCTCTCCGAGTCGCCGGTTTCTATGACTTCAGCCAACTGATGCATGGCGTGCGTCAGCGCGGCGCGTTCGGCGGGCGAGAGCAATGCTTGGCCGTCCTGGCGCATTGCGGCGGCCGTGGCGTCCAGCAGGCGTCGGGCGTCGACCTGCGCTTCGCGCAGCATGCGGATTTGCATATCGCTGTCGGCTTTGCCGTAAGCGTCCTGCAGCATGGTTGCGATTTGGGCGTCGTTCAGGCCGTAGGACGGCTTGACGACGACCGAGGTCTCCACGCCCGTGCTTTGTTCGCGGGCGCTGACGCTTAACAGGCCGTCGGCGTCTACCTGCAGCGTCACGCGTATGCGCGCCGCGCCCGCCACCATCGGCGGAATGCCGCGCAATTCGAAACGCGCCAGCGAACGGCAGTCCGCCACCAGTTCGCGCTCGCCTTGCAGGATGTGAAAGCTCATTGCGGTCTGACCGTCCTTAAAGGTGGTGAATTCCTGCGCTTGCGCGACGGGGATGGCAGCGTTGCGCGGGATGATTTTCTCCACCAGCCCGCCCATGGTTTCTATGCCCAGCGACAGCGGATTGATATCCAGCAACAGCCAGTCGTCGTTGCCGCGATTGCCTGCCAGTACATTGGCCTGCATCGCGGCGCCCAGTGCCACGACCTGATCCGGGTCGACGTTGGTGAGTGGAGTCTGGCGGAAATATTCGGCTACCGCATGCCGGACATGCGGCATGCGGGTGGAGCCGCCGACCAGCACCACGCCCTTGACGTCTTCGATCTTCAATCTGGCATCGCGCAAGGCTTTGCGCGTGGGTTTAAGCGTGCGCGCCACGAGTTCGGAAGTCATGGTTTCGAACACCTCCCTCGATAGCAGGGCATCGATGATACGGCCGTTGCCCAAGGTGACATTGATATGGGCAACGCTGTCAATGGACAGGGCTTCCTTGGCGGCGCGCGCGTGCGTGAGCAATTGCTGCATATCCTGCGCATCCAGCGGCGGCAGGGCAAGCTGTTCGCTGAGCCAGCCTGCGATGGCACGATCGAAATCGTCGCCGCCCAGAGCCGAATCGCCGTTGGTGGCGAGCACCTCGAATATGCCGCGCGTAAGCTTCAGTATGGAAATATCGAACGTGCCACCGCCGAGATCGTAAACCGCGTATATGCCCTCCGCGGCGTTGTCGAGGCCGTAGGCGATCGCTGCGGCGGTAGGTTCGTTGAGCAACCTTAATACGGTCAAACCGGCGAGTCGGGCGGCGTCCTTGGTCGCTTGACGCTGGGCGTCGTCGAAATAGGCCGGCACGGTGATGACCGCACCCGTCAGTTCGCCGCCTAATGCGGCTTCTGCGCGCAGGCGCAGGGTTTTGAGTATCTCCGCGCCGACTTCGACGGGTGTTTTGATGCCCGCCGCCGTGTCGATGGCGACCATGCCCGGCGAGTCGACCAATCGGTAAGGAATCTGGTGCGCATCGGTTACATCGGCCAGACCTCGTCCCATTAGCCGCTTGGCGGAGGCAATGGTGTTCAGCGCATCGCCGCTTTGTTGCGCCAGCGCGATATGGCCGGTCTCGATATCGCCATCGGCGAGATAGCGCACTACCGACGGCAGCAGGCTGCGACCGTCTTCATCGCGGATGACGGCGCCGGAGCCGCTGATGACGCTTGCCACCAGCGAGTTGGTGGTGCCGAGGTCGATGCCGACCGCCAGTCGATGCTGGTGCGGGGCGGCGGAGAGGCCCGGTTCGGATATCTGCAGCAGTGCCATAGTAAATCACCGGTAGTTGTGCTTCAACGCGTAGCGTATTCACCCAGCGCGTGAGCGAAAATTGTTCCATTAGTTAATCATCAAGCACTTGACCAGTCTTGCCGGCGGTCAGTTGCTGTTTCCAGGTTCAATAAGGATTCAGACCTTGAAACTCTCGCCGCAGCCGCAGGCATCCTTGACGTTGGGGTTGTTGAATTTGAACCCCTCGTTCAAACCCTCGCGGACGAAATCCAGCTCGGTGCCGGCAAGAAAAACATGGCTTTTCGGGTCGACCAGTACGGTCACGCCGTAACTTTCGAACAGCAGATCGTCCGGCGCGGTTTCATCGGCAAATTCGATGGCGTAAGCCAGTCCGGAACAGCCGCTGGTTTTTACCGCAAGCCGCAAGCCTACGCCTTTGCCGCGTTTTTCTATGAAATTGCTGACGCGTTTTGCCGCGCTCTCGGTCAGGGTGACGGTCATGATGGTCTCCAGGCAGGGTTACATCGAGAACGAGCTGCCGCACCCGCAGGTGGACGCCGCGTTCGGATTTTTGATCAGAAAGCGCGCGCCTTCGAGGCCGTCTTCGTAATCGATTTCCGCGCCCGCCAGATACTGGAAGCTGACCGCGTCCACGATCAGAGTGACGCCGTGCTTTTCGATGCAGGTGTCGTCTTCATTGATGGTTTCGTCGAAGGCAAAACCATATTGAAAGCCCGAACATCCGCCACCGGTCACATAAGCGCGCAGATTCAGCCGGGGGTTGCCTTCTTCGATGATCATGTCTTTGACTTTTAATGCAGCGCTTTCGGAAAATTGAATCGGGCTGGCTAATCCGGTTATGGCTTCCTGCGCAGCGGTATCAGAGAGGGTTTCCAGCATGGTCGGCTCCTGTTTATAAATAAAGGTCGAAACTTAATTGACGGGTGTGCAAATCGGATAGCTCGCTACGCCCGCTTCGTGTTTGGAGCGGTAATCCGCGACAGCTGCCTTGATCGCGTCTTCGGCGAGTATGGAGCAATGTATTTTTACCGGCGGCAGGGCCAGTTCTTCGGCAATGGCGGTGTTCTTGATATCCAGAGCCTGTTCCAGCGTCTTGCCTTTGACCCATTCGGTCACCAGTGAACTGGATGCGATCGCCGAACCGCAGCCGTAAGTCTTGAATTTTGCGTCTTCGATGACGCCGTCGGCATTGACCTTGATCTGCAGTTTCATTACGTCGCCGCAGGCCGGCGCTCCGACCATGCCGGTGGCGACGCTGTCGTCGTCTTTGGCAAAGGAGCCGACGTTGCGCGGGTTTTCGTAGTGATCTATTAATTTGTCGCTGTATGACATGCTGTTCTCCTGAATTTAGTGCGCTGCCCATTTCACCGAATTAAGATCGATGCCGTCCTGGTACATTTCCCACAAGGGCGACAGTTCTCGCAGCCTGCCGATTTTTTCCCTGATGAGAGCGATCGTAAAATCCACTTCTTCGACCGTCGTAAAGCGACCCAGGCTAAAGCGGATGGAGCTGTGCGCCAGTTCGTCGTTGCGACCCAGTGCGCGCAGCACGTAGGACGGTTCCAGGCTGGCGGAGGTGCAGGCCGAACCGCTGGAGACGGCAATTTCCTTAATCGCCATCAGCAATGATTCGCCTTCCACATAATTGAAGCTGATGTTCAGGTTATGCGGTACGCGCTGGGTCATATCGCCGTTGATATAGACTTCTTCCAGTTCCATAAAGCCGGCCAGCAGGCGGTCGCGCAACTGACGGATGCGTTCGTTTTCGACAGTCATTTCCGCCGCCGCGATGCGGTAAGCTTCGCCCATGCCGACGATCTGGTGGGTGGCCAGCGTTCCCGAGCGCATGCCGCGTTCGTGACCGCCTCCATGCAATTGCGCTTCCAGCCTGACCCGCGGTTTGCGGCGCACGTAAAGCGCGCCGATGCCTTTGGGGCCGTAAGTCTTGTGCGCCGAGAACGACATCAGGTCGACCTTGAGCGTGGCCAGGTCTATTTCCACCTTGCCCGTCGCCTGGGCAGCATCGACGTGGAAAATAACGCCATGCTCACGACATATCCGGCCCAGTTCGGCAATCGGCTGGATGACGCCGATTTCGTTATTCACGAACATGACCGACGCCAGAACAGTATCCGGACGCAACGCCTGTTTGAATACTTCCAGATCGATCAGACCGTCTTCCCGGGTGTCCAGATAAGTGACTTCAAAGCCTTCGCGTTCAAGTTCGCGGCAGGTATCGATAATCGCCTTGTGTTCGGTTTTTACTGTGACCAGATGTTTGCCCTTGGCTTTGTAGAAATGGGCTGCGCCCTTGAGCGCCAGGTTATTGGATTCGGTCGCGCCGGAAGTCCACACTATTTCTTTGGAGTCGGCATTGACCAGCCGGGCGACGTGTTCGCGCGCTTCTTCGACCGCCTGGTCTGCATCCCAGCCGTAAACGTGCGATCGGCTGGCGGGATTGCCGAACATTTCCGTCAGATAAGGAATCATTTTTTGCGCTACGCGCGGATCGACCGGCGTAGTGGCGGAATAATCGAGATAGATCGTTGACTTAAGCATAATGTCGTTTATCGCCAAAAGGATTTATCGGTTAATAACGTGTGCATTGATCCTGTAGCAAGTTGCGTACCAAAAATTAATTATCATATAATTTATTGATTTTTATATAATATTTTAAAAAATAAGGGGAATTCGCAATGTGGCTTTTGTCGTGTTTGGTACAGGCACGCAAAACAGGGAACGGAAAAAATTTTGATCGAAGGCTAAAGAAAAGAATGGAGTTTTTCTGGAGCGGCGTTGGTAGCCGCTTCGTGGAGAAGCTGCCTGCAGCCGTTTCAACTGCGTGGTATTTCCGAAGGTTTGTAATTGCTGAAATGGCCTTCGCGTGCCGCCTGGCTCCGCGCACGCTTGCGCAGTACATCAATCTTGCTTTTGGGAGCCGGCATCGATACCAGCTTTTCCAGCAGGGAACTGCCGCAATGCGGGCAACTTACTATCGTAGTCGATCTGACCAGCAGCTCGAAAATTTTGTCACAATGATTACAATGATAATCGTAGATAGGCATATATCCTCCTGTAGGCTTACTTACAAAATGTTTGCTTGCGGCAGGTACAAGCAAAATAAGTGCCTGTAAAAATTATGACGGCGTCGATAGCACGATTTTTTGTCCCGGGACATTTCCGTCCGGCATACAGATAAAAAAGCTGGCGGAACAGTTGCATAGCATTCCGGCCTGACAGAAATACAGGGAGTTTTGTTGTAAAACCCGGTTTGCCGGCAGAAACCGGGTACGTTATTTGCATAATGTTTTTAGGTGTAAGCTACGTATTGCCGAGGATGAACTTATAAGTACATCGCTTTTCTTATGGTTTGATGCATCGTTTTCGTAATCCAAAAGAGAGTTTTGTACTCGTATGTATTCCGCATTGATTTTTGGAGAGCAAAATGGCCGAAACAACAGATCGCAACAGACACCTGGAGCTGGCCACGATTTATGAGGTAGGAAAAATCCTGAGCTCGTCGCTCAATTTGTCTAAAACCTTACGTGAAGTATTGAATCTGCTGTCGGTCAATCTGGACGCGCGGCGAGGCATGATCAGCCTGGTGCAGGAGTCCGGCGAATTGCAGCTTGCCGGTGCCAGCGGCTTGTCCGCCGAGGAGTTCAAGCGCGGACGTTTTCAGTCCGGCGAAGGGATAACGGGACGCATTTTACAAACCGGCATGCCGGTTGTGGTGCACGATATTGCCAAGGAACCGCTGTTTCTCAACCGGACGGGCTCACTGGACGAAGTCGGGGAGCACATTATCGCTTTTATCGGAGTGCCGATTAAATCCGGCGCGGAAACGTTCGGCGTCCTGAGCATAGACCGGGTGGCGGACGATAGACGCGGTAAATTCCACAACGAGGTGCAATTGCTGACAATGATAGCCGTTCTGGTTGCGCAGACGGTACGCCTGCACCGCAGCGTTACCGCCGATCGTACGCAGCTAATTCAGGAACAGCGCCGATTGAAAAGCGAATTGCACGGCAAATACAGCCTGGACAACGTCGTCGGTTTTTCCAAGCCGATGCAGGAGGTTTTTGCGCAGGCCCATATGGCAGCCCCCGGACACGCCACCATATTGTTGCGGGGCGAAAGCGGCACCGGCAAGGAGGTGATTGCCCGCAGTATTCATTTCCTGAGTCCGCGCAAAGATGGGCCGTTCATCAAGGTCAATTGCGCCGCCCTGACCGAAACCTTGCTCGAATCCGAATTATTCGGGCACGAGAAAGGCGCGTTTACCGGCGCCCAGGCGGAACGCAAGGGCCGCTTCGAGCAGGCGAACGGCGGTACGCTGTTTCTCGATGAAATCGGCGACATTTCCCCTGCGTTTCAGGCTAAGCTGTTGCGGGTTTTGCAGGAGCACGAATTCGAGCGCGTCGGAGGCAATCGATCTATTAAAGTCAACGTCCGCCTGCTGACGGCGACTAACCGCAATCTCGAACAGGCGGTTACCCAAGGCGAGTTTCGCGCCGATCTGTATTACCGGATTAATGTCGTCAGCATTTTTATGCCGCCGTTACGCGAAAGGCGCGACGATATTCCCTACCTGGTCGAGCGTTTCCTGAATAAATTCAATGAGGAAAATAAACGTAAACTGAGCTTGTCGGTGGAGGCCATGCAAATACTGGTTAACTGTTACTGGCCGGGCAATGTGCGCGAACTGGAAAATTGCATCGAGCGTACGGCGACCATGACGCGTGCCAACGTCATACGCGAACTGGATTTCCCCTGCCAGCATGCCAAATGTCTGACCCAGATGCTGCACGGCGAACCGGTTTCCATACCTGTGGTCGTTCAACCCTTGCATCGTGAAAAAGCGGCGGTGGCACAGGGTTCCGGCGGGCAAGAGCCGGATACCGTTTCCGCCGAGCGCCAGTCCACGCCACCCGCCACCGAGCGCGAACGCCTGATCTGGGCGCTGGAGCAATGCGGCTGGGTACAGGCAAAAGCCGCGCGCCTGCTTAATATCTCGCCCAGGCAGATGGGTTATGCGCTGTTGAAATACAATATCGAGGTCAAGAAATTTTAGGGTATGAAGCGGAGTCGGGGTTGATTTGCAGATACATCGCATAAGCGTTTAATCCTCGATTTAAGATAGCCGGAACGAGCAGGCGGGATGCAAGACCATGTCCCAAGGCTTGCCAGAACAAGACTGTTTTATGGCGCTGATTCAGGCTGTATAAGCTAAATTCATATACAGGAGCCCATCATGCAAATTCTCTTTACCGATCTGACCATCAGCATGTCCGACTTCAAGAAAAATCCGGCCAAGGTTCTGCGTGACGCTGGTCAAAAGCCGTCTGTTCGCTAAAAATACATAAATTACATCGTCGACTCAAAACCAACTCATGAAAGACGATATGCAAGCTCCCGAAGCTTGTAAGGTATGTATGTTCGTTTTGCGACAATTCCCCACAAGTTATGCCTGCGCTGTTATAGTTGCTACAATTATAAAAATATATAACTTTTTGATTTTAAAAATAATATTTGCTGGCATGTTTCTGGCTTAGATAGGTAGCGTAAAGATATTCTTTCCGCTACTTTTATCAGGGGCGATTCATGCGAGCACATATAGCACATATCGGTATCGAGAACGGCAAGCCACTGGAACAGTTGCTTGAGAAAATCGCCGACCACAAAGGATGCGGTACTTCCAGCGATGGCGGCAAGGCGAGCTGCGGTTCGTCGGACGGACCGGCGGACATGGCTCCCGAAGTCTGGGAGAAAGTTAAAAACCATCCCTGCTACAGCGAAGAGGCGCATCACCATTACGCGCGCATGCACGTAGCGGTCGCGCCGGCCTGCAATATTCAGTGCAATTACTGTAACCGCAAGTACGACTGCGCCAACGAGTCGCGGCCGGGCGTGGTCAGCGAGAAGCTGACCCCGGAGCAGGCATCGAAAAAAGTCCTGGCGGTGGCATCGGCGATTCCGCAAATGACCGTGCTCGGCATTGCCGGGCCCGGCGACCCTCTGGCCAATCCCGGCAAGACGTTCAAAACATTCGAGCTGATCGCCAAAACCGCGCCGGACA
>JAJYPN010000039.1:9645-22283 GCA_021795395.1 Pseudomonadota bacterium
GTCCTGGCGGTGGCATCGGCGATTCCGCAAATGACCGTGCTCGGCATTGCCGGGCCCGGCGACCCTCTGGCCAATCCCGGCAAGACGTTCAAAACATTCGAGCTGATCGCCAAAACCGCGCCGGACATCAAGCTTTGCCTGTCGACCAATGGACTTGCGCTGCCCGACCACGTCGATACTATCAAGGCGTTCAATGTGGATCATGTGACGATTACCATCAATATGGTCGACCCTGAAATCGGTCAGCATATTTATCCGTGGATTTACTACAAAAACAAGCGCTACACCGGGATCGAGGCAGCCCGCATCCTCACCGAGCGTCAGTTGCTCGGGCTGGAAATGCTTACCGCCGCCGGCGTGCTGGCGAAGATCAACTCCGTGATGATCCCCGGCATCAACGATAAGCATCTGGTCGAAGTGAACCGAGCGGTCAAATCGCGCGGAGCGTTCCTGCACAATATCATGCCGCTGATTTCGGCGCCCGAGCACGGCACCGTGTTCGGCCTGAACGGACAGCGCGGCCCGAGCGCGCAGGAACTGAAAGTGTTGCAGGATTCGTGCGAAGGCGAAATGAATATGATGCGCCACTGCCGCCAGTGCCGCGCCGATGCGGTAGGGTTGCTGGGCGAAGATCGCAGCGCCGAATTCACTACCGAGAAAATCGACGAGATGAGCGAAGTGGTGTACGACGCGGAAACGCGCAAAGCCTATCAGGAGCTGGTTGAAGCCGAACGGCTGGAAAAAGTGGCCGCCAAGGATGCGGCGCTGGCAGACATGTCCGATGAAGGGATGTCCGATATCAAGATCATGATCGCTGTCGCCACTAAGGGACAAGGGCGTGTCAATGAGCATTTCGGCCACGCTACCGAATTCCAGATTTACGAAGTAGGCACGGCCGGTTCCAAATTTGTCGGTCATCGGCGGGTGGATCTGTATTGCCAGGGCGGTTACGGCGAGGAAGAAACATTGCCTTCCGTGGTGCGCGCCATCAACGATTGTCATGCGGTATTCGTCGCCAAAATCGGCGGTTGTCCGCGCGACGAACTGAAGCAGGCGGGTATCGATCCGGTCGACCGTTTCGCCCACGAGTTTATCGGACAATCGGCGATCAGCTATTTCAAGGAATACCTCGCCAGGGTGCGCAGTCGCGAGATCGTGCATACCGTGCGCGGCGATGCGGATATCCGTCAGGGCGCTTACATTTCGGCGGCATGAACAGTTTGAAATTATCGTTAAGGAAAAATCATGGCTTATAAAATTGTTGCATCCCAATGTACCGGCTGTTCCGCATGCGAACCGGAATGTCCGAACGTGGCGATACGCGAAAAGAACGGCGTATTCATCATCGACCCGAAAAAATGCACCGAGTGTATGGGGCATTTCGACGAACCGCAATGCGTCGCGGTTTGCCCGGTTGATTTGACCTGTGTTATCGATAATGCTTTTCCTCGTTACCAAGTTCCTGCTTGAAGCAGGTACATATGACAACGGTCCGCTGCATGCGGACAAGAAATCACCTGCGTGAAGCAGCCACATGGAGAATTTTTAATGAATATTACCATTACCCCCAAAGCTGAAAAATTTATGCGCCGCATCGTTCGTTTCGGCGGAGGCCCCGCCGATTCCGGGTTTCGGCTGACGGTTACGGCGGGAGGCTGCTCCGGCTTGGCGGCCGAATTCTCGTCGGAAGCCCAACCCAAGCCCGGTGATGTCACGCTGGACTGGAACGGCCTCAAGGTATTTTTGCCGGCGGAAAGCCGTTTGCTGCTGGATGGCGTAACCGTAGATTTTATCGATACGGCGCTGGAATCCGGGTTGAGTTTTATTAACCCCAATGCAGCGTCCTGCGCTTGCAGTTCGGCTGAAGCACCCGGTAAACCGGCTCAGGCGACCGTAAGCATTGCCGATATCAAGCGCGCCTGAGCTTGTCATGTCTCCCGCTGCGCTCAACCGGAATTCTCTCGTGCCGCCGCCGTTTCTGAACGGTGACGATGCCGGGCTGGCCGGGTTCGACGACTGGCTGGACAACGCTTGTCTGGGCGGGGCGTTGCCGCCGGCAGCGGCTGCCGATCTGCAGCATGCGGCGGCTGTTTACCATCTTGATGAGATGGCCGAAAGTTATTTGGCGCAGGCTTATGCCCGCGCTCCCGAACATCCCGCGGTTCATATCGCGTTATATCGATTTTATTTTTACAAGAACCGGCTGAGCGAGGCGCTGGCTGTGGCGCAGCGTTGTCTCGCGAAAACGGCGGCCGATCTGGGCTTGCCGGAGGACTGGAGCGACATCGAAGCCAACCATGCGGTGTTTGCCGATCATGCAGACAGTTTCGCTGCGGCCCCCCGGTTTTATCTGTTCACCTTGAAAGGCTGCGCTTATCTCATCATGCGGCTGGGCGATCTGGAATCGGGAGCCGCCATGGTAGCCAAACTGATGCTGCTGGACCCGCGGGATAAGCTGGGCGGATCGGTATTGCGCGGCATACTTGACAGAGTGGGGCAAAACGATGAAGACGAATGAAGCCGCCGCTTCTTTTGCGGCGCTCGACTGGCAGGCGCAACCGGTGGATTGCGGAACGTGCGAGCATCGCGACCTGCTCGCGGCCGGGCAGTGCAAATCGCAGCATGCCTGTGTGTTTGACCGCTATGCGTTGCGCATAGATCGTTTCTTCCGCTGGAATCCGGCTCTGGCCAAGGCCTATCTTAAACATCCGTATTTCGAAGTGCGCGCCATCGCTGCAAAATACGTCGAAGTCTTTTACTTGCCGCAACTGGTGTCGGACGTAGACGAGACGGTGCGCTGGAGCGCAGCGCAGCGGCTGAGCTTGCGCCAGTTGCGCCTGTTATGCACGGATACTGACCGGGAAGTGCGCATACGCGTCGCCACCCGGCTGCCGGAAACGGAATTGAAAGCCATGGTGCACGATACCGATTATTACGTACGCACTATCGTTGCGCGCCGATTGCCAGCCGGCATGCTGTCAATGATGATACACGACCCCGATCGGGAAGTGCGGGCGGAAGTCGCCAAGCGCATCGGCATCGAGGGCCTGCGGCAGATGGCGCTGGATACGGAAGTGCGGGTCCGGCTGGTCGCGGTCCATCGTTTGCCAGCAGGTCAATTGGGCATGTTGCTGAATGACGAAGACTGGCGCGTTCGTTATGAGGTGGCGCAGCGTATCGACGAGGCGCAATTATCGAACTTGCGGGACGACGATGACGAAGCCGTGCGCGAAATAGTACAGATTCGGCAGCGTCTCGCGCTATCGAGGTCGGCAGGTCAATTAATCCGGTGCGGAGCGGAATCATGAAAATCAGTCGCGACGACAATATCGTCGAATTAAGCGGACCGCCCGATTTTAATTACGGGCAAAAGGTCAAGAGCCTGAAAACCGTGCGTAACGACGGCACGTTCCAGGGGCGAGAGATCGGCGACATTCTCGTCAATAAGGGCGATTACGGCTATGTCACCAGCATCGGCACCTTTCTGCAGCAGTTTTATATTTATGCCGTCGAGTTCGTGGAACACGGATATCGCGTCGGGATGCGCGGTAAAGAGTTGGAGTCGGTAGACGAAGTCAAGCCGCAGGATCAGGAAGTACCGTTTTAAAGGAGACAGTCATGATAGAGCCCAGAGTCGCTAAATTTCAGTGGGGTCAGCGCGTCGTGGCGGGGATCGATCTCGTCAACGACGGCTCCTATCCCGAATGTGCAGAAAATGCATTGCTGGTTGCGCAAGGCAGCGTGGGCGAGGTGGTTCAGATCGGTCATCATGTCGATTCGGATACGCCGGTTTATCTGGTCGAGTTCGGCGCCGACGCCAGGAGCGGTTGCGTCGTGGGTTGTCTGGAAGAAGAAATTTCCCCGGTCTGACGGTTTATGCGGAGGTCGTCATGAATAACGGACAGGCGGCAAGGCGCACGATGACAAGATCGAAATACGACGCGAATTTTTCCGTGCCGTTCGCCGGCGGCCCGCATCCGAACGAATTTGACCAGCGGCGCATAAGCCGATGGCTCGCTCAGCGGCTACGTTATCGCTACGTCGAACCGGAAGTGCGGGCCACGGCAGACGGTTATCTGATAGTGAGCCCTTGCTGTTCGCGCAATATCGACGCCAGCGGCGGCACGATAGACATTGCCCGGCTGGAATATAGCTTGCCGGAGAAATTATGGCGGCTGTATTGCAAGGATCATAGGCGGGGCCGGTGGCAGCGGCATTCCGTAGCGGCAAGCCTGAAGGTGTTGGTGTTATTGCTGAACGAGGACCCATTGCGGGTGTTCTGGCAATGAGCGCGGCAGATGTGGTCTACGTCGATAATAATGCGACGACGCCTTTGGCTCCGGAAGTCTTGGCGGCGATGACGGCGTGTCTGGCGGATTGCTACGGCAATCCGTCGAGCCAGCATCGCGCGGGCGCTATGGCCAGGCAAATGGTAACGGATGCGCGCAGTAAAGTGGCAGCTTTGCTCGGCGCTGCGCCGGCCGAGATTGTCTTTACCGGCAGCGCGACCGAGAGCAACCATCTGGCGATATTGGGGGCGTTAAGTCTCGATCCGGCGCGACGGCATCTGGTGACCAGTGCGGTAGAGCATCCTTCCACGCGTTTATTGCTGGCGCGGCTGGCGAAGGAAGGGGTCGGGGTAAGCGAAATCGCGGTGGATGCCGACGGCTTGCCCGATCTGGCGGCGCTGCAGGCGGCGATTACGCCGCAGACGGCGTTGGTGAGCATGATGTGGGCGAACAATGAAACCGGGGCGATCTTGCCGGTAGCCGAGGCGGCGGCCATGGCTGCCGGGCGCGGCGTACTGTTTCACACCGATGCAGTGCAGGCGATTGGCCGCATACCTGTGGATATGCGCCGCGTGCCGGCAGATTTATTGTCGCTGTCGGGTCACAAATTACATGCGGCCAAGGGCATCGGCGTGCTTTTTATGCGTAAGGGCTGCAAGTTGCCGCCGCTGTTATGGGGGCATCAGGAACGCGGCCGGCGCGGCGGCACCGAGAATGTTGCGGCGATAGTCGGTTTGGGCGTCGCTGCCGAACTGGCGATGGCGGGGATGGGCGAAGACAATATCTATGTCGCGGCGCTGCGCCATCGGCTGGAACAGGGAATATTGCAGCAGTTGCCGTTTGCGGCTGTTAACGGTAGCGGCGCGTTGCGGTTGGCGAATACCAGCAATATCCGTTTCGGCGAAATCGATGCCGAAATTACGCTAAACCGGCTCGACAAGGCCGGTATCTGCGCCGCCAGCGGTTCGGCGTGTACCGCCGGCGGTACCGAGCCGTCGCATGTCTTGCTGGCGATGGGTCAGTCGCGCGCCGAGGCACTGGCTGCGGTGCGATTTTCCCTGAGCCGTTATAACACCGTGCTTGAGGTGGATCGCCTGCTCGAGGTATTACCGGAAATCGTGCGACCGCTGGCCGGAATGGCAGCGTGATGCCGCCTGAATCAACTTTACTGGAATCCTAACATGAAAATCATGATCCGCAAGAACGCAGCAGGCGAGTTGTCCGCCTATGTCCCCAAGAAGGATCTGGAGGAACCTATTTCGACTATGGAAAATCCCGGCATGTGGGGCGGCACGATCACCCTGGCGAACGGCTGGCGACTGGAGCTGCCGCCCATGGCGGCGGACACCCGCCTGCCGATTACGGTAGAGGCGCGAAAAGTCGATCCGGGAAACGGCAATTGACCGCTATTTTGTTATTTATCATGACGAGTCCGATGAAAACACCTTTAAACCTGCTCCATTACCGTTTCCAGGAGGATTGATATGGCTATTTCTCTTGATCAGGTCGAAAGCCTTGCCGGCGTGCTGAACGTATTGCCCGGCGGAGCAAACCCCGTACCGGCAGTACGCGCTAGCTTTCCGGATCTGGCGGTAGTGCATTGCGATGCGGAAGACATGCGAGATGAGACGCCATTTTGCCGCGTCGGCGACTTCGACGTATTTCTGGTCGATACCGGCAACCATTGCTGGCGCATTATCGACGAGCCTGCTGCCGCAACGGGCTTTATTATTGCCCTGAGCAATTAACCCTACCGGGCAATATATTGGAACAATATCATGGAAGACGACTGGATTGCATTGACCGACCCCGATATCAGCACGCATGAGCTGGCTGCCGTCACCAGCGTGCTGAAATCGTCGCGTCTCTCGGCCGGCCCGTTGGTCGAGCAATTTGAAGACGCGTTTGCCGAAAGCCTGGGCCGGGTTTACGCCGTCGCAGTATCCAGCGGCACGATCGGCTTGATGGTGAGTTTACGCGCGCTCGGTATCGGACCGGGCGACGAAGTGATCGCTAGCGCTTATTCCTGGCATCAGATCGCCCATGCCATTGTCCTGGTCGGAGCGACGCCGGTATTCGCCGATATCGATTACTGGTCGGGTACGCTGTCGCCGGAGAAGACAGCAGCCAGGATTACGCCGAAAACGCGGGCTATACTCGTCGGCAATACCAACGGCCATCCGGCCAGCTGGGAGGCGTTTATCGCACTGGCCGAGGGCCGGGGCATAACCCTGATCGAGGATTCCACCGAGGCGATCGGTTCGCGTTATAAAGGCAAGACGGTCGGTACCTTCGGCGATCTGGCCATCTTCGATTTTTCGCAACCGTCCGCGCTGGTATGCGGCGAGGGCGCAATGATCGTGACCGACGACCACGACCTTGCCAGCGAGCTGCGCTACTGCCGCAGTCGCGGGCTCGACGAGCGTTTCTCCATCGCCATCGCCAGTCGCGTACCCTATCAGGCATCGATCAGTGATGTGACGGCGGCGCTTGGCTTGGCGCAACTCGATCGGCTCGATGAAATTCTGGCGCGGCGCAAGCGGGTCGAAGGATTTTACGAGGAGCACATCCTCGCGTTCGAAGGCATCAAGCCGTCGTACGTTGCACCGGATGTCGACGAAGTGCACTGGATGAGCTTTGTCGTCCATCTCGGCACCCGCTTTACCCGCAGCGGACGCAACCAGATCGTGGACGATCTGGCGACCGAGCGGGTGGAGGTGCTGCCTTACTGCAACCCGCTGCACCTGCAATATTTCTACGGCACGCTGGGGCACAGGAAAGGCGACCTGTTCGTCACCGAAAAAGTCGCCGATCGCTCGCTGGCGCTGCCGTTTCATGCGCATCTCGACAGCGACACGGTACATTTTATCGTTACCACCGCCAAGGACTCATCCATCAATGTCGGCGCCGGAGCGGCCATTTACTGAGATATTCAAGCCGGTTAATCAGAACCCCAGGAGTTGGACATGACTATGCAAACGACACTACATCCGCAATTGATCGATGGCCTGACCAGCGGTCGGATCATACCTTATTTCGGCCCGGGGGTACTCGATCTGGTTCCAGGCGGTGCGCCTGTGCCGTCCGCTCCCGAGGCGCTGGCGGCGATACTGGCCGGCAAAGTCACCGTGCCGCACAAAATACGCAACCGGCTGACCGCCGCCGCGCAATTCATCGAGAACTTCAAGCATCGCAAAACGTTGACCACTTACATGGGGGTAGCATTTGCACCACGGGTAACGCCGTCGTCGCTGCATGCTTACGTCGCCTCTTTGTCCAGCCTGCCGTTGTGGGTCGATGCCTGGTACGACGACGCCGCGCAAAATGCGCTTGCCGGTCGCAGCGACTGGGGCCAGGTGCAGGGTTTGTCGCAATCGGAACATTTCGGCACCTGGACCGGCTATTACGACGCGGCTGGCGGGCCGGCGACCGAAGTCGACGCCGCGGGCTGGAACACCCTGCTCTATAAGCCTATCGGCAGTTCGCGTCCCGCCGGCAATTTCCTGGTTTCCGATACCGACTACGTCGAAGTGCTCACCGAAATCGACATTCAGACCCCTATTCCGCCCAAAGTGCAGGAGCTGCGCACCGGCCGGCATTTTCTGTTCCTCGGCTGCCGCTTCAACGACCAGTTGCAACGCACCTTCGCCCGCCAGATCATGAAACGTTCATCGGACCATCACTGGGCGGTATTGCCGGGCGAACTCACGCGTAACGAATTACGCTTTCTCGAAGAGCAAAATATCCAGCCTATAAACATGCCGCTGCAGCAATTCGTCGCGTTGCTAACCGGCGAAAAACTGGAAGTGCATGCGTCATTTACAACCTGAAAGGAATCTCGATCATGCCCATGTTAACCCTGCAACCCAGCGGAAAAACCGTAGAAGCCGAATCCGGCAAAAGCTTGCTCTCAGCCATCATGGCCGCAGGCGTAGCGATAATGCATAAATGCGAAGGCAAAGCCGAATGCGGCTCGTGTCACATTTATGTCAAGGAAGGCCGCAAAACCCTGTCCAAAATACAGCGTGCGGAAAACGAAAAACTCGACAGCATCGTCGGCGTCAGTTCCAGTTCGCGTCTGGCCTGTCAGGCGGTGGTCGGCACGGAAAACATTACGGTGGAATTGCTGAGTTTTGTTTGAGCGGCTTGCTTCCCAACCCATGCCGTTACGTTCGCGGCGCGATTGATGATAAGATTTCGTAATCCTTTTGCTGATAGAAGCCGGTTAGCATCAGGATCCGTTTATTATTGAATATCGAGTTTCGGGAGACAGGCATGAAAAAAACGGTTTTAGCGATGGTCGTCATGGCGAGCAGTACGGCTTATGCGCAGGATAACGGCTTGAAGCCCGGTTTGTGGGTGATAACGCCGGTCAGCGAAATCGTCGACGGTCACGATATTTCATCTCAAGTGTCTTTCGTACAGGCCAATCTGCAGCAAGCGATGGCGAATCTGTCGACGGCTCAGCGCGCGCAGGTGCAGGCGATGATGGGTAAGGCAGTGTCCGCCGACGCCAGCGGCATTCGTATTTGCGTCAGCCCGGCGATGGCGGCGCGCGGCAAGCCGATGGTCGATCCGCAGGGCCGATGCGAACCGGGTACGGTGACGCGCACGGGAAACAAGGTCGATTTTGCATTTAATTGCAGCAAAGACGGCAGGACGACGGTCGGCAAGGGCGTCAGTACCATCGGCAACGATATGCTGAGTACTCATCTGGATATGACTACTACCGATGCGCAGGGCAGTCATACGATACAAAGCGAATCGCAAATGAAATTTCTCGGTGCCGACTGTCAGGGCATCAAACCGCTGGATACGCTGGCGAAAAAGACTCCCGGCGCTACTTGAATCGATAATAAGCCTTTGAATTTGATCGACATTAATCTTCAAGTGTAACGTGCGAGGGAAAAATCGTCGGCCCGGATCGCCGGTTTGCGTCGTGCAATCAGGTCGGTCAGGATCTGTGCCGAGCCGCAGGCCATGGTCCAGCCCAGAGTGCCGTGGCCGGTATTGAGCCACAGATTGTCGTAGGAAGTGGCGCCGAGGATGGGCGTGCCGTCGGGCGTCATCGGCCGCAATCCCGCCCAGAAACTGGCGCTGGGGATATGGCCGCTATGCGGAAACAGATCGTTCATGACCATGGCCAGCGTCTGTCGCCGGCGTAAATCGAGATCGAGGTTATACCCCGACAGCTCAGCCATGCCGCCGATACGGATACGCTGGTCGAAACGGGTGATGGCGACTTTATAGGTTTCGTCCATGATGGTGGAAAGCGGCGAGGCGGCGGCATCGCTGACCGGGAGGGTCAGCGAATAGCCTTTTACCGGATAGACGGGGATATTCAGTCCGGCTGGCTGCAACAGTCCGCGCGTATAACTGCCCAGTGCAACCACGTAATGGTCGCCGGCAATCCGCTCCCGGCCGGCTGCTACACCCGTGATGCTATTGTTTTCGCTGAGGAGGCGGCCGATCGGCAAGTCGTAGCGGAACGTGACGCCCAACGCTTGCGCCGCCAGAGTCAGGCGAGCGGTAAATAGCTGGCAATCGCCCGTTTCGTCGCCGGGCAGACGCAACCCGCCTGTCAGTTTGTCTTTCGCTAGTGCCAAAGCAGGTTCGGCTCGAACACAACCGTCGGGGCTCAATAATTCATAGTCGACGCCGTATCGGGCGAGCACGGCGATATCTTTAGCGGTTGCATCGAGCTGTTGCTGGCTGCGAAAAATCTGCAGGGTGCCGAGTGCGCGCTCTTCGTAGCTTATGTGAGTGCGCTCGCGCAGTTCGCGCAGGCAGTCGCGGCTGTATTCGGCCAGTCTGAGCATGCGCTCTTTGTTGATGGCATAGCGCCCGGCGGAACAGTTTTGTAACAGCATCGCCATCCATTGCAGTTGCCATAGCGTCCCGTCCGGCCGGATAGACAAGGGGGCGTGACGCTGCAACAGCCATAGCACGGCCTTGAGAGGAATCCCTGGCGCAGCCCAGGGCGTGGAATATCCCGGCGAAATCTGCCCTGCGTTGGCAAAACTGGTTTCCATCCCGGGACCGGGCTGACGATCGATGACAGTCACCCGATAACCGGCTTGCGCCAGATACCAGGCGCTGGTTACGCCGATGACGCCACTGCCAAGAATAACGACATGCATCGAAAGCTCTCCTGCGGCAGGCGCAATTGTCCGGATCAAGCGGCTGCAGGGCTGGTCTGGAGAACGAGCAGGGATGACCGGAGCAATGGCCAGGCACCGATGAGCATGTCCGCCCGTATTTTGTTTGTCCGGTTTAAACCGAGCCTGCAGACTTGTATGCAAGCGCCCTGTGCCGCTGGATGTCGTCTCAAGTCTATCAGTATTATCGCGCCGTAATCTGGATATCGATATCCCGGCTTAACCAACCGACCGTGATGGCAAGGAATGCGGCGTAATCGGCTTCGTCCCAGATCAGGCACAACATCGCTTCTTCTTCCGACAGCAGTTCTTCGCCCCGAAACATTTTGTCGTTGGCTTGCGCGCACTTGAGCGGATCGACGTTATGGCGGGCAAATACGGCATTAGCGGCATTGACGCCACTGCTTATGTTTTCGGACGAAGCAATCCAGGCATCCTGGCCTTCGATACGGATCGATGATGATTCCACGGTTGCGTACATTTTAGTCTCCTGCGATAGTTACATGCGTATGCATAGTGGTGTCGGAGCATAAACCGTGCCATTTCTGAAATTCGGCGGCAAGCATGCATTATTGCGGTTTCCAAACAGGTAGCCGCTGATAATAGGGATGAAAATGCATAGTGACGCTACATTTTTCGTCGCAAAACTATCTATATTGTCGTAAAAACGACAGAAAGCCGGATATGTTTTCGGGTCATATTCAGACGCTGTTGCGCAGTGGTAGTGCATTTGCCGTTTGATCAGGGTACGGGGAACGATAATTGCTGGATTTATTTTGAGATTTTTTCTTGAAGATTCGTTATCTGGAGTAGCGTCATGCTGGATACGGCAATAGTAGGTGGCGGTTTAAGCGGGCTCGCTTTAGCCCGGCGCATGCAAAAGCAGGGACGCGAGTGCGCGGTATTCGAGGCGCGCGATCGCCTGGGCGGTCGAATTTTGAGCGTGCCTGTCGACGGCATGGCGCTCGATCTCGGTCCGGCATGGTATTGGCCGCAAAGCCAGCCACGCATGGCGCGCCTGATCGCAGAACTGGGTTTGACGCATTTTCCCCAGCATGATCAGGGTACGGTGCTGAGTCTTAACGATCCCGACAAAGCACCGCAAGCTTATCCGACCGATGGTGTTCATGGTGGCGCCCGGCGGCTGGAAGGCGGCATGGCGAGCCTGATCCAGGCGCTCGCAGCCAATTTTCCGGCGGGTACGCTGCATTTGAACCATGTGCTGATAGCGGTAATCGAACAGGGCGATCATGTGGCACTGCATTTCCGCTGCGGCGACAGCATCCGGCAGATTTCAGCGCGTCGCGTCGTGCTGGCGGTGCCGCCGCGCTTGCTGGAAGAGCATGTGCGCTTCGAGCCGCCATTGTCCGAGCCGCTGGTCCAGAGCATGCGTTCGACTTGTACCTGGATGGCCGACCAGGCCAAGGTGGTGGTTACCTATCCGCAATCGTTCTGGCGAGGGGCGGCCCTGGCCGGCAACGCTTTTGTCGGCCACGAACAAGCCGTGCTGTACGAGACGTTCGATGCATGCAATGCCGCCGGAGATCAGGCAGCTCTCGGCGGCTTTATCGCTTTATCGCCGGCATTGCGTGCTTCGTTTGAGACCGGATTATCGTTGCTGATTACCAGTCAGCTGGTACAGCTTTTCGGTCGCGAGGCCGAA
This sequence comes from Pseudomonadota bacterium, assembly GCA_021795395.1. Lineage (GTDB taxonomy): Bacteria > Pseudomonadota > Gammaproteobacteria > Burkholderiales > Sulfuriferulaceae > Sulfuriferula. The sequence continues at coordinate 21,756 of JAJYPN010000039.1, forward strand.
GATGGTACGCAGCACAGGCACGATTGGGCCACCGAAATATACACCAGCAGCACGCTGGATCAGTCGCCGCTCCGCGTTCATCCGTCGTATGACGACCCTTCGCTGCGTCGGCCGTGGTGGTCGTCGCGGCTGTATTTTTGCGGCTCCGAGACGGCGGGTTATGCGGCCGGATATATGGAAGGGGCGCTGGAAGCGAGCGAACGTGTCGAATTTATGCTGACCGCCGAACCCGGTGCGCCGGGGCGCGGTCCGATGTCGGGCGCATCGTATCCGAGCGCGATTCCCGGCGCGATTTTATGATATTGCACAGGAAAGAGACGCGTTCGGCGGCTTTAAGTATCGCGCTCAATCCCGGGCATGATAAAGCGCCGTGCTTCAATCCTCATGGGCTATTTGTACATTCCGGCTTCTCTCCCTTTTTCGCCTTATCTGAGCGGCGCTCGCTACATCGTGTAAGGTCTCTATTTAAATAAAAGGCTCGACAAATGAACTATGTTTTTGCCGCCGCCCCCATCGTCAGTATTCCGG
>JAJYPN010000054.1 GCA_021795395.1 Pseudomonadota bacterium
TGATGTTCTCCTTAACCCGCCATGCGGGTGACAGCTAATTGTTGCTTGAAGGTTTCCGTCAGCGCCGGCAGTATGCTCATGGCATTGCCGACGATACCGTAAGTGGCGAAATCGAAAATAGGCGCAGTCGGGTCGTTGTTGATGGCAATGATGACATCCGATCCTTCCATCCCGACGCGGTGCTGAATTGCACCGGAAATTCCGGCCGCGATATAGAGCTTGGGCCGCACCGTCTTGCCCGACTGACCGACCTGGCGTTCGGCTTCTACCCATCCGGCCTGCACCACCGGCCGCGTCGCGCCGACTTCGGCGCCGAGCACGCGCGCCAGATCGCGGATCAGCTGGAAATTTTCCGGTTTTTTCATGCCGCGACCGCCGGCGATAATAATGTCGGCAAACGGCAATTGCGGTTTGTTCTGATTCTCGTCCGCGATGTACGCCAGCACTTTGGTAACGATGCCGGTTTCCACCAGCCCCAGCGGATGCTCGATAACGCGGCCGGTGCGATTGCCGTCGCGGTCCGGCATGGACATCACGCGCGGCCGGACGGTCGCCATTTGCGGCCGGTAATTCTTGGTGATGATCGTGCAGAGCAGACTGCCGCCGAAAGTCGGGCGCGTGGCCGCCAGTCCGCGGTTATCGGAATCGATGTTCAGTTCGGTGCAGTCCGCGGTGAGCCCCGTTTGCAGGGTAGTGGCAACGCTGCCGGCCAGATCGCGGCCCTGGGTCGTTGCGCCGAGCAGCAATATTTCCGGCTGATAAGCGTTGACCAGGTCGGTGAGTCCTTTGGTAAAGGCTTCATTGCGATAATTGCCGAGCACGGCGTCTTCGATCAGATAGCACGTGTCGGCGCCGTGGAAGAAGGCTTCCTCGCAGAAGCGCCGCGTCGGCAACCCCGGCGCGCCCATGACGACGCCGGAGAGTTCGACGCCCAGTTTGTCGGCGAGTTTGCGCCCTTCGCCCAGCAGTTCCCAGGAAACCGGATGGACTTCGCCGCGTTCGTGCTCGACGAAAACCCAGACGCCTTTATAGGCCTTCAGTCGTTCGTCGAGTTCGAAATTGCCGCGACCGGCTGGTTTCTTCGCGGGCGCTTCGGATGGTGCAGTGGTGTTGCTCATGGTTGTACCTCATTTATGTTTCGCAACGTTCTCGGTGCGCCGAATCAGGCGACTTGTTTGACGATGCCGTCGCGCAGTTTCGGATGCTGGGTAAACAGCTTGCTCACCAGAGTCAGCGCGATATCGCGCGGTTCATGGCTCTCCGTGTCGATCAGTTCCGCGGGCCGGGTGTTGGGCTGCGGTGCGAATACCTTGCTCACCAGCGTAGGCGAACCTTTCAATCCTATTTTGCTGACATCTTCGATGCCGGCCGTATCCTTGTTCCAGAATTGAACCGGATAACGCACGGCGCGGAACATGTTTTCCATGGTGGCGAAGCGCATTTCGTTGCTGCCTTCGAGCATGGTGATCAGGCAGGGCAATCGGGTCTGCAATACCTGCACGCCGCCTTCGGCCCGGCGCTGTACCTGGATTTCGCGTTTGTCCATGTTCAGCGCATCGATTTGCGACACGTAAGTCAGCAGTTGCATGTTCAATCGTTTGGCGATGCCGGGGCCGACCTGCGCGGTGTCGCCGTCTATCGTCTGTTTGCCGGCGAAGACCATGTCTACCACCATGTCTTTCTCGATTTGCCGGATGGCGGAAGCCAGTGCAAACGAAGTCGCCAGCGTATCGGCGCCGGCGAAAGCGCGGTCGGTGACGAGTATGGCGGCGTCGGCGCCAAAGGCGATACATTTCTTCAATGCGCCTTCCGCCTGCGGCGGCCCCATGCTGATCACGGTCACTCTGCCGCCGTGCTTGTCCTTGAGACGCAGCGCCTCCTCCAGCGAGAACAGGTCGTAAGGATTGACAATGGCGGGTACGCCCTGACGCATGATGGTATTGGTCACCGGATGTACGCGTATCTGCGCGCTGTCGGGTACCTGTTTGATACAGACGACTATGTGCATGGCGGCTCCTGGCTGCTCACGGGCAAGGTGGATTTCAATTTGTCCAGGCCGAAGCTCTTGGCGTCGGCATCCTGGAATACCTTGAATACTTTTTCCTGTGCGGCGTTGGAGTGGACGAAATCTTCGTAGGCGCGCAACAGGAATGCTCGGTACTGTACGGTCATGGCGGCTTCATCCAGCGAACCCAGATTTTTTTCCTGGCGCATATACTGATAAAAACGTTTGAGTATGTGCAGCCGGTTCACATTGACCACCGTTTCGTCGTAGGGAATACCGAAATAATCCAAAAATTCCTCGGCCGCGGAAAATTGGGTCAGTTGCTTGATCATATTATTCATATTGGATTTTCCTCAGGGATGTCCGGATGAGACGAAGGCAGCGGCAGCTTCCCCGCTTATCATGACGGCGTGCCGGTAAAGGCCGCATTTTCGAGATAAAACCGTTTCAAATCGTCAACGCTGGGCGTGCTTTTGGTCAAAATGGCATGGATGCGGATCATGCCGAGAAGAGAGTGCGCCTCCAGATCCGACAGCACCAGTCCGATTTTGGCGTAGGCATCCATCACGGAATGCGAACCGGAATGTTTGCCCAGCACGGTACGATGTTCGCGGCCGACTTCGGCCGGACTGAATCCTTCGTAATTCAGCGGGTTCTTGATTAAACCGTCGACATGGATACCGGCTTCGTGGGTGAAGACGGCAGCGCCGACGATGCTTTTGTTCAGCGCGACAGGGCGGCCGGAAGCCGATGCCACCAGTTGCGAAATGGAGGGGAACTGGACCGTATCCACGGCGCTCTCGATGCCGTATAAGTGGCGTAATGCCATGACCACTTCTTCCAGCGGAGCATTGCCGGCGCGTTCGCCCAGGCCGTTGACCGTAGTGTTGACGTGACTGGCTCCGGCGCGTACGGCGGCAAGCGTATTGGCCGTAGCCAGCCCCAGATCGTTGTGGGCGTGCATCTCAAGGTCGATGTCTACGGCCTGGCGCAACAGATCTATCCGTGCGTAAGTGGCGAAGGGGTCGAGCAAACCCAGGGTATCGGCAAAGCGAAAGCGCTGGGCGCCGGCTTGTTGGGCCGTTTCGGCGACTGTTTGCAAAAAAGTGATATCCGCCCGCGAAGCATCCTCGCCGCCGACGCACACTTCCAGACCGAGATCCAGCGCGCGGGGCACGAATGCGCGGATTTGCGCCAGTACCCAGTCGTGGTCGCGTCCGAGTTTGTGCTGGATCTGGATGTCGGAAACCGGAATCGAGAGATTGACGATATCGACGTTGCAATGCGCGACGGCGATCAGATCGGCTTCGCACATCCTGCCCCATGCCATTAGGCGGGACGGCAGATGGAGTCCCGCAATGGCCTGGATCAGTTCGATCTCGGCGCCGCCCATCACCGGAATGCCGATTTCCATTTCCGGCACCCCGGCGTGCGCGAGCGCTTGGGCAATAGCGATTTTCTCGTCTGCGCTGAACGCGACGCCGGCAGTTTGTTCGCCGTCTCTGAGCGTGGTGTCGTTGATCGTAACCATGATGTCTGTGGCTCCTGCGCGTGTACTGAATAGGACTTCGGATACTCCTCAGCAATAGCCGTGCCAGATCGTTGTTTATAATTTAAATTATATTTTTCATGGTCTTGCATATTTCTTGACGACTTGCCTAAACAGGTGGCGCGCAGCCTGTGTGTCGCGATTGTCGGGTTTACAACAAGGGGTGTCGGGCGGCGTAGAAGAAAATCAATGGAGAGTGCCTGGTTCCGGTTCCGCGATGTTTTACTGACACTGGGCGCACGAACAGATAGGGCCTCCACTTGCTTTTTCCGGTTTGTTGGAATTTTGGGCTAGCCCCATTTCAGGCCTTGTGTTTTGCATCCTTGGTCAGGCGATGTTATACTTTAATATAATTTCTTGAATGGAGGTGCATCATGCATACAACCAATCTGCGTAAGGTCGGCGGCTCGGTCATGCTGGCCGTTCCCCCGGCGTTCCTCGATCAACTGCACCTGCACGCTGGAGCGACGGTGGGTGTGACCGTCACGGATGGTTGCCTGATGATTGATCCCAATCCCAGACCGCGTTATACGCTTGCGGAATTGCTGGCAGCCTCGGACTATTCTCAACCGCAACCGGCCGAAGATCGTGAATGGGTCGATGCGCCCGCAGTAGGCGGTGAGTTGATATGAAGCGCGGCGACATTTATCTGGTTTCGCTTGATCCGACCGAAGGGCGCGAGCAACGCGGCAGCCGTTCCGTCCTGGTCGTGTCGCCTGCCGAGTTCAACCAGGCTACCCGGTTGCCGGTGATCTGTCCGATCACGAACAGCGGCGACTTCGTCCGTCGCATCGGGTTCGCCGTTCCCGTGACTGGCATCAAAACAACCGGCGTCATTCGCTGCGATCAGCCCAGTGTACTTGATCTCGGTGCCCGCAATGCCAGCAAGGTGGATACCTTGCCAGCATTGATCATGGAGGAAGTGCTGGCAAAACTGGCTACAATTTTTGAGTACTGAAGGTAGCAGGCCTATATGGCGAGGAGAAACCGAAGACAGACGGGTGATCCAGAAGGCACAAGCCCAGTGTCCATTTTTAGGTAATGAGTTTGTCGTACTCGGAATGCAATCCAATCCACACCCATAGAAACCCATTTTCAACTTCAATTGCAATTGCGCGGTGATGAATGCCGACTCGAGCAGACCATACTTTTCCTACCTTCTTGAAATGTAGTGATGGGTGTCGTGGATCGTTTTTAAGTAGTTCGTAATTTTTGCCTGCGAGTATGCGGATATCTTCGGGAAGCGCGTCATAGCATTTTCGGAATCGGCTGGCAGTCGAATGCTTCACAGAGGTCTTGTTTTCCCGGCACGATGTTCGGTAAGGGCTTCGGCAATCAGAAAATCGAGCTTGCCAGCTTCTGAGTCGGTCGCAATCTGGCGATCCCACCGCGTATGCTCATATTCGATAAACCAGTTGCGAAGCGCAGCAAATGACTCGTTGTCGAGATGCTGAATCTGATCTTCAATCAATTGAACGTTGGTCATAGTTTAAATCTCCAGAATATGGGTTCATTTTAGCGACTCTTGCCATTTTATGTCTAACTTAATATTAGGTATTCCCGTTTTGCGCGAAGTACTGGTTGAACGAAGCCGCTATCGCCGCAATAAAATGGTAATAAA
>JAJYPN010000040.1 GCA_021795395.1 Pseudomonadota bacterium
CGGTAGTAGCCGTCAGGGTGGATGTGCTGATGGTCGCGTTGGCCGTCGCCTGCACGCCGGATTGCGCCGATACGGCATTGATAGCTTGCGCAATGGAATAGGCACTGTCGGCAGTTTGTCCTGCGCCGGAACCGATCGTGCTGGCTCCGACCTGGAACCCGTTCAGGGTAAGATCGCCGGCTAGCAGGGCTGCCGTAGTGGCGGTGGCGCCCGTTACCGAGGTTTGATAAGACGTGCCACTGCCGCCCAACGCGGTATTCAGCATGCTGGAGATACCGGAGATCGAGATCTGATCGCTGGTGGAATTGTTCGCGCCGACCTGGAAGGTTTCGCCGTTAAACGAACCGTCCAGCAGATTCACACCGTTAAAATTGGAAGATTGCGCAGTCAGGTTATTTTGCTGCAGCAACTGTTGCATCTGATCGTTCAGCGCGACGCGGTCGGCCGAAGTATTGGTGGCGTTGGATGCTTCTACGGCCAGACCGTACATGGTCTGCAGGTTGGTGAGTATGGTTGACATGTCGCCTTGAGCCGTCTGAGCCAAAGATACACCGTTGCTGGCGTTCAGCGAAGCCTGGTTATCGCCGCTGATCTGGGTGGTCATGTTTTGCGATATGGCGTAACCGGCAGCGTCGTCAGCCGCGCTGTTGATGCGCAGGCCGGAAGACAGGCGCTGGATCGAAGTGGCTACGGAAGATTGTGATTTGGACAGGTTGTTTTGTGCGTACAGCGAGCCCAGGTTGGTATTAATGGAATCCATGTTGTATCTCCTTGATGACTGGTCGATGGGTAGGCTTATAACTTCGGTTAACTTCGGTTAACTTCTGGTAAGTTGAAGTCTTAATTCCGCCGTTATTTACTTTATCGGCTTTTGTCACAAGAAATTTAGCGGTTATTGATAATTTAATTTCTTTAGCCAAAAACAAAAGTCAAGCTCCGTTTCCAGTTTTCGGCTCGGTTTGGATAAACTTTAGTAATCGATTGACAATTCGAGCGCACATGAATTTGCCGGATTTGTTGACAGCGGATCATTGTGCCGCTTCCACCCGGTTTTTTCCGCGCTGTTTCGCTTTATACATAGCGGCATCGGCACGTTTTATCATTTCCTGCAGGGTTTCATCGGTATTGCGCACGGCGACCCCGGCGCTGAAGGTAACAAAAAAACGCTGATTTTCGTAGACAAAAATCCGTTTGGTGAGCTCTTTTTGCAGGCGACTGATTACTGCTACCGCTTCCGATACCGGCGTATCGGGCAGCAGAACGACGAATTCCTCGCCGCCGAAGCGTCCTATGATGTCCATGGAGCGCAAGGTTTCCCGTATGATCTTAACGATGTGGACCAATGCTTCATCGCCGGCTTCATGCCCATGATCATCGTTGAATTTTTTGAAATCGTCCAGGTCGAGCAAAGCAATGCTTAATGTCGATCCATAGCGTTCCGCGCGAGACCGTTCGCGTTCGAAAGCCTCGTCCAGCCCGCGCCGGTTCAAACTGTTGGTCAACTGATCGTGGCTGGCCAACGCGCTGACCTGCGCCAGTTCGGCCTCCAGCTCGTGAATTCTGGCTTCGGCATTTTGAACTTCCTGACGGGCAGCCAGCATTTGGTCCCTGGATTGTAGCGCTTCGGCTTGTATCGATCGGGTATCACGCATGACATCGTTCAAAATACTGTTTAATTCGCCGATATGCTCGGCCTGAACGATCTTTTGGGAATAAGTGTCGATTTTGCCGTGATAATCGCCGGTGCTGGTCGCCATGGCGCTGAGCCGGTCGATAAAAATGGCAATCATGTTTTTTACGGTGGCCTTGGCTTCCGATAAGCTGCCTTTGAGCGTCCCCTGTTTATAGATGACTTCCTTCAGACTTTGCGCCGCTTCTTCCAGCGAGCGATGATTGATGGGGCCATTGATCAGCGATTGCACGACATCGATCTGGCCGCGCAACCAACTGTCGTCTTCCAGCAGATAATTCACATTGTCCAGCAATAGCCGAAAGAGTTGCAGCATCATTTCCTGCTGTTCATTGATGTCGCCGCTTTTCAATTCAATGCGAAAACACAATTGTTTCAGCCGATTACCGATTTCGTTCAGTTCAGTATCGGTGCGTACAGTCTTGATGGCAGTGCTGATCGCTTCCGCTTCTGCCGCCAGCTCCGGAATGCTGGTCAACAAGGAAGCTACGGCGAAGGTCAGCGTACGTGTAAGCAAGTCCTTGAGCAATTTCGCTTGCTGAGTTTCTGCGGTATCGGCCGATACCGCAGCTTTTGCGGGAACGGCGGTACTGGAGGGGGGGAAGGGGACTTGCGCGCTCTGTTCGCGTAGGTATGCAGTCAGGCTGTGTTCGTATTCTTGCCAGTTTTGTGCTTCGGCAGCAGTGCGCAGACGTTTTCCGAACAAGGAGGTTTCGCCGGTAGCCTGGCTGAGTTGTGTCGCAAGCCGGGTCAGGATGGCTTCCGGTTGATGCCTCTCGTCTATGCCGGCAATTTCATTATAAGCAGTTCGATACGCATCGGGAGTCGGTGCAGCGCGTTTTGCTGCCAGACGCCGTATCGTTTCGCGGGCGATTTCAGCCGGATTGACCGGATTCTCAGCTTTATCTTTCATGGTCACGCTTTCTTCTGTCTACAGGTATGCGCTCATTGCATGAGTATGATACCGCGGTCAGAAGTACAGTGATCAGATAATTAACGGCATAAAAATGAATTACTTTAGGGTTTAGAATTAAATTTCCATATAAAGGCTAGTTGATTACAATCACACCGCCTCCGGCTCTACACCAGTTTGTTTTTCATTGCGTAATGCATGAGTTCGGCATTATTTTTCAATTTCATTTTCTGCAGCAGGCGCGCGCGATACATGCTGACTGTTTTGACTGACAGATTCAATTCCTTGCCGATATCGCTCACGCACATACCCGATGCGATCATGGTGAGTGTCTGGTATTCGCGATCGGACAGAATTTCATGTGGCGAGACTTGATGATTGCCGCTGACCTGGTCCGCCAATGCCTGCGCAAGTTCTCCGCTGATATATTTACGGCCGGCGACGACGCTGCGGATGGCGCCCACCAGCTCGTCCGGTGCGCTTTGTTTGTTGAGATATCCTGCAGCCCCGGCTTTGAGGGACCGGATGGCGTATTGATCTTCCCGATGCATCGATAAAATAAGGACGATGATATCCGGCACTTCCTTTTTGATCTGTTTCAATATTTCTATGCCGCTACGGTCCGGCATGGAAATATCGAGCAACAGCACATCGTAGCCGTCTTCACGCGCCAGTTTGATCGCTTCGTGCCCGGTATCGGCGTCTCCCGCAACAATCAGATCCGTGGTATCCGCCAGTATCTGCTTCAAACCTTCACGCACGATAGCATGGTCATCAACAATAAAAACTCTAATTTTTTCTAAGGAAATCATAATTAATTTAAAGGGATTTGAATTGAAATAAAGCTGCCGGCATTCTTTTCGGCAGTTATGGACAAGGTGCCGCGCAAGGATTCGACACGTTCCAGCATGCCACGCAATCCGAACGAATTCGGTTTTAACCGATCGGATTGTTCCATACCTTTGCCATTGTCAGCAATATTCAACATGACATTACAACCGATCTGTTTCAATTCGACGGTCACAAGACTTGCCATGGCATGTTTGCTGATGTTGGTCAACGCTTCCTGAAATACACGAAATACCGTCGTCGCCTGATCCAGATTAAGGCTTATATCTTCTTTCGAACTGGAAAACCGGCAAGGTATACCTATATGCCGCTCGAATTCCTTGACCTGCCATTCGATTGCGGCAACGATACCGAAGTCGAGTATGCTCGGGCGCAGATCGCCCGCAATACGATGCACCGATTCGATGGTTCGATTTGCCAGATCGTTTATGTAATCGATTTTTTCGATCAATTTGGTATCGGCTTGCGGCATACGCCGCTTAAGCAGAGCCAGCGCCATTTTGATGGCGGTCAGATTGCCGCCCAGATCATCATGGATTTCGCGTGCGATTTTGGTCCTTTCCTGTTCCTTGACCTGCTGGATATGCGAAGACAATTCCGCCAGTTGCGCCTTGGACCGTTTGATTTCTATTTCTTCCAGTTTAGTATGGGTGACGTTCGTGATCACCCCGTCCCAGACGGTCGTACCATTGGATAATTGGTGGGGGGTGGCGCGTATGCTGATCCATTTGATGTCCTGCCAGTCTTCGATCCAGATTCTGCCTTGCCAGTTCCAGGTCAATTGCCGTTGCATGGAATTCCTGATGGATTCCCGATAATCCGGTATATCTTCCGCCATGATCAAATTCAGAAACAATTGTGAATTAGAAAGCAAATTAGCTGCTTTTATTCCTAATACTTCTTCGCATCGTTCGCTGACATACAAAAAGTTGGCGACGCTTTCCGGTTCGTATGTGCATTGAAAAACCAGGCCGGGAATATTGGCAACGATAGCCTGATATCTCGATTCGCTTAATCTCAGGGCGTCGGCAGCATCCTGGTCATGCGTAATATCGTTGCCTATGGCGATATATACAGGCGAGCTATCGTCGGGAGAACGAAACAGCCGAAATGAAATTGGATAAGAAGTTCCATCGCGCCGTTTGTGCCGTGTTTCAAAATTGACGCAAGCGGTATTGCCGAGGCGCAGAGGCTCGAGCAATGCCAGCATGGAAGCGGATGTCATATTCTGGGCGATGTCGAGCGGAGAAAGCGTTTTTAATTCGTCCGCAGTATATTGAAGATTATTAAGAGCGGCGCGATTAGCTTTAATAAAACGTTGGGTCAGGCAATCCACAAAATAGATCTCGCTAAAGGAGCCGTCCAGAACCGTAGGAAGCCATGCTATATCGATAGTATCGTTCCATTGCAAAGAAGCAGTAAGCGGCATAAGGAAATCCAGGGTTAACGCGCTAAAGCAGGATTTTTTGTGAAATGAACGCAACCATGATAAAAAATCTCCCCGGACACAGAATTTTTCTGTGAACCAGGGTGATATCGAACACTAATAATTGAAAACAATATAATAAATGGGACTGCCTGACAAGTGATCCGTACGGATCAGATTCGACGTATCAAGTCCAATCGTCTCCACCACCGAACCCGCTATCGCTGACATTGGCGCTGTCATCCCACGAACTATTATCATTGATACCGAAATCCGTCCCGCCCATATCGTCATCGGTGGCAGCAGATTGATCCCAATTACCGCTGTTATCGGAATTACCGCCGTTACGGTCGCCGTCCAGAAAGTGATGCGCAAGTTCTTCACCCGCTACCATACCGGCGCCTACCGCCGCGCCGGTGGCCAGGCCGGAAACGATACCCGAACCCATACCGCCGCCCATGACGCCTCCTCCTGACATCATCGGGGCCGAACCTCCATAAGGAGGAGCCGAGCCGCCGGGCATGCCGGTTGCAGGATAATAACGTCCCGATCCGCCAGGAGCGTTACGTGCGGAAATTGCCCGGACGACCAGATAAATTCCGGCAATCGCCAATAGCCCAAGCAACATCAGTCCCCAGGGAAAATGGGGGCGGGCAGGTTTGCTGACAGTGGTTTCGGTGACGGGAGCAGCCGATCTGCCGCTGGCGATTCTGGCCTGGAGTTCATGAATCGCGGCCGGTTTAGCAAACGGTAGTCCCGGCTCAATTTTTTCCGCAGCATCCAGTTCCGCCTGAGCTTGAGACATTTGACCATCTTTTGCCAGAATTTCTGCGTCGATCAGATGAGCCTTTGCGCTATCGGGATGTGCCTTGAGCACGATATCCATCATTCTTTCAGCTTCAGCCAGTTTCCCTGCTTTCGTTGCAAGGTAAACCTGATGGATGGTAGGGACATTGTCAGCATGAGCGGGCAAGGTGATAACCAGCGCTGCGCTGAATAACAAGAACACGGAAACGACTTTTTTAAACATGGTATCTCCTTTGGGCTGATCAAGGTTTACTTGAACTACCGGTTAGATTCTGCCATTCGGCATTAATTCAAGTATTCGCCTGAATTTAAATTTTATTGTTGTTGGCAGGAAAAACAGAGGCGATGAATTGATGCCATTCTCAATCTCGATAACCCGGTAATTCGTTTGATCAAATCCCGGGAATATCATGGATTCATTGAGCAATGAATTGAGAGACATTACCATATGCCTACTATAAATCATAACCGGGCTTTCAGGTTAACTATTTATAACGCCATTCATAAAGTTTTATTCCTGTTTCATATTATTTAACATAATATACATTATGCGAAGTCAATCGGATTAAAAAAATCGGATCACAATCCGTATCGAATGACATTCAACTTGGGGAAAGACGAGGCAGTAAAATCAGGTAAGAAAGAAGGAAAGAGCGTTTAATGCCAACTATCAGCACGTTTTACGGAATCCTGATTCAGATGTACTGGAGCGATCACGCGTCACCGCACTTCCCTGCGCTCTACCGAGCACGAGGTGCTGATCGACATCCAGACCCTGGGTATCGTGGAAGGCGGGATCCCCAGACGAGCCCTCGCATTGATTCTTGAATGAGCGCAGGAACATCGTGCCGAACTCATGGAGGATTGGGTGGAGGATTGGGAGCTATGCGCACACAATCCGAGAGCGATTTGCTTCTGGCAATCCATTTCTTCGCTCCGGCATATACGGTTTATAACATCACTCAACTTTTTTCTTCGGTTGAGTTTGAAAATACGGCTTCTCAACCTTTCAACTTCCCATCCATCGCATTATTATATTGAACACATATTTCGCAACGATACGGAAACTGAAAAACATATCGCCCATGTTGTAGAGAACAAAAAAGCCGATCGCATAAAATTTACCGGGTTTTTTACGCTCCATTTCCAATAAGTAATGGGTGGCAGGATTCAAAATATGAATTTGGGAAACAAGGACGATTACGAGCAAGCCGAGCACGCCTCCGGCAACCAAATCGGATGGATGATGCAAGCCAAAATACAAACGCGGCAGGCAAATAATAATTGCAGCATGAAATATCGCCCATATACCGGCCTTTGGCGATATCCGGAAAAGCGAAGCAGCAAGGGCAAACGCAAGTACCGCATGATCGCTGGGAAAGGAACTCCAGTTTCGTAACAAGGGTTGTAACGAAGTAACAAAATGCAACTCCGGCCTCAGAAATGGCCGGTCGCGGAACGGCAACGTCAACGCCAGGGTTCGTCCGATGATCAATGCGGCTATGCTGGCGACTACCGATTCCATCAAAATACGTTGGTTAGAAAACTGCCTGATCGTTTTTTCGAACCAGAACCAACATCCCACAATCAGCATCGGAACAAATTGGACGGTATTGGCAGCGAGCAACCATGCGACCGATTTATCCAGCAATGGCCATCTGGTCATATATTGATTCAGCCAGATCAGCGTTTGATCGTCCATGCTGGATATTTCTGCGATCACGGCTAATGTCATGATTTGTATTGCCTTTTTTATTGGATATGAATTTATTGGGTATAAGATCGATAGGCATGCCCGCCGAAATTTTCATAAAACTCATTGTGATAAGTCGCCGGTAATTGCGGCACCCAATGATTTATTGTCATATTACAGTCATAATACATTTTGATGTCATTATTATGAATATTTACTTGCATTTTGGCATTGCATAATGCATAACTTGTCGGAAATGAATTGAAGTCCTAACCGGATATTCAAAAATTAAAGTAATCACTTATATAAAAAATTGCATGACTCCGATTATTCCATTTTTTGAAAAAATTTATTTGATTGACAAAAAATAATAACAACAGGTACTATCTCTGACGTTACCATCCCTCTGTTTTACTATCAAAATTTGTTTGCGTAATCGTTTCCGATATCGTTTGAATTTGAGCGATTGCGGAAATTTCATTCGAAAACTGTTTATCTGGCCGTCTTTGGAGAATCTGTGTGTGGATAGTTGAGATCGCGCTAAAGCGACCTTATACGTTTATCGTGATGGCGTTGGTCATCGTGCTGATGGGGGCGTATTCTCTTTTCACTACACCGACCGATATTTTTCCGACGATACGAATTCCCGTCGTCGCTGTCGTATGGAATTACAGCGGTTTGCCGCCCGAGGACATGGCCAATCGCATCGTCGCGTTTACCGAGCGGGTCGCGACCACAACGGTCAACGATATCGAACATGTCGAGTCCAATTCGCTTAACGGAATTGCTGTCGTCAAGTATTTTTTTCAGCCGCGCGTCAATGAAGATCTGGCAGTGGCGCAGATTACTTCGGTATCGCAGACGGTATTGAAACAAATGCCGGCAGGAACCACGCCGCCTTTCATCCTTGCTTATAATGCGTCGAGCGTACCGGTATTGCAGCTCGCCCTGTCGAGCGCCAAACTGTCGGAAATGCAGCTGTACGATCTCGGCAACAACTTCATACGCACCCAATTATCGACAGTGGCAGGCGCTTCCCTGCCCTTCCCTTACGGCGGCAAGCAGCGACAGGTACAAGTGGACATCGATCCGGCGGCCATGCAGGCGAACGGGGTATCCGCGCTGGACGTGACCAACGCCATCGGCAACCAGAATCTGATCATTCCCGCCGGTACGCAAAAAATCAACGATCTGGAATATTACGTCAAGCTCAATGCGGCTCCCGACAAAATCGAACAGCTGAACAATATCCCGCTCAAAAGCGTCAACGGCACGGTTATTTACGTCCGTGACGTTGCTCACGTCCGCGATGGTTATCCGCCGCAAACCAACATGGTACGCATGAACGGGCAGCGGGCGGTATTGATGAGCGTACTGAAAACCGGTAGCGCCTCGACCTTGAATGTCGTTGACGGCGTCAAGTCGAAAATGCCGAAAATCCGGGCCGGACTGCCCAAGGATCTCAATACTTCCCTGCTGGCCGACCAGTCGGTGTTCGTCCGCGCCGCGGTGTCCGGCGTCATCCGCGAAGGCGTGATCGCGGCTGCGCTGACTGCAACGATGATCTTGTTGTTCCTGGGCAGCTGGCGCAGCACATTGATTATCGCGATCTCGATTCCGCTGTCGGTGCTGGCCTCCATCACCTTATTGTCATGGTTGGGCGAAACCATCAATATTATGACGCTGGGCGGCCTGGCGCTGGCGGTCGGCATCCTGGTCGACGATGCGACGGTGACGATAGAAAACATCAATTCACATCTGGAACAGGGCAAGGACGTGCATGCGGCCATCCTCGACGGCGCGCACCAGATCGCCATTCCTGCGCTGGTATCGACGCTGAGCATTTGTATCGTCTTTGCCCCGATGTTCCTGCTGGGCGGCGTGGCGCGCTTTCTGTTCGTGCCGATGGCGGAGGCCGTGGTGTTCGCCATGCTGGCGTCGTACCTGCTGTCGCGGACACTGGTGCCCACGCTGTCGATGTATTGGCTGAAAATCCATCAGCATGATTCCGCACCGGGCTCGTGGCCGGGCAAGTTTCAAAAGGGATTCGAGCGCCGGTTCGAAAATCTGCGCGAACGATATCATCGCGGGTTACAATCCATACTGCAAACGCCAAAATTATTTATCGCCGGTTTTTTGCTGCTGGTATTGTTGAGTTTGGGATTGTATCCGTTTCTCGGCTCGGATTTCTTTCCTCAGGTCGACACCGGGCAAATCAAACTGCATTTGAGAGCACGCACCGGGACCCGCATAGAACAGACCGCGGCACTCTGCGATCATGTCGAATCGGCCATCGATAAAATCATTCCCGCAAGCGAGCGCGAAAGCATGGTCGACAATATCGGTTTGCCGTACAGCGGTATCAATCTGGCTTACAGCACGTCCGGTCCGATCGGCCCCGGTGACGCCGACATACTGATTTCCTTGCGTCCGGGACATCGGCCCACTGCCGATTATATCCGCGTTTTGCGCAGGCAACTGAACAGCCAGTTTCCCGATACCGAATTCGCTTTCCTGCCAGCCGACATCGTCAGCCAGATACTCAATTTCGGCCTGCCGGCGCCGGTCGATATCCAGGTGGCGGGCTTTAACGTCAAGGCCGACCATTTGTATGCCGATCATTTGTTGCAATCAATGGGTCAGGTTCCAGGCATGGTCGATCAGCGTATCCAGCAGCGTTACGATTATCCCCAGATCAATGTCGATGTCGATCGCGCCAGAGCCAGCATATTAGGCTTGACCGAAAACGATGTCGCGCGCAATTTGCTGATCACCCTGTCAGGCAGTTTTCAGACCAACCCAACGTTCTGGGTAGATCCGAAAACCGGCGTGCAATACAGCATCGCTACGCAAGCGCCGCAATATCGCATGCAAAATCTGAACGATCTGGCGCGGATGCCGGTTACCAACGGAAAGGGCCATCCCCCGCAATTATTGTCCAATCTCGCCGATTTCCACCGCAGCGTTGCGCCTGCCGTAGTCACGCACTACAACGTCAAACCCGTTTTCGATATTTATGCCAATGTCGCCAGTCGTGATCTGGGTGGCGTTGCGAGCGATATCGAGCGCATCGTGGCCAAAGCGCCGGCGCTGCCGAAGGGGAGCTCGCTGAACGTACGCGGGCAGGTTTCGACCATGCAAGCGGCATTTCACGGCCTGGCGTGGGGTCTGGTGGCGGCCATTGTACTCATCTATCTGCTTATCGTAATCAATTTTCAGTCGTGGCTTGATCCCTTTATCATTATCACTGCGCTGCCGGCGGCGTTGGCAGGCATACTCTGGATGCTGTTCTTGACCGGCACGCATATCAGCGTACCGGCGCTGACCGGCGCGATCATGTGCATGGGCGTCGCGACTGCCAACAGTATCCTGGTCGTAAGTTTTGCCCGCGAACGCATGAATATGGGCGAGAATTCCCAGGAAGCTGCCCTTTCAGCCGGCTTTGCCCGAATGCGGCCGGTTTTGATGACCGCGTTGGCTATGATCATCGGTATGTTGCCGATGGCGCTGGGCCTGGGCGAAGGCGGAGAACAAAACGCTCCATTGGGGCGCGCGGTAATCGGCGGCCTGATGCTGGCGACAGTCGCCACCCTGTTTTTTGTACCGACAGTTTTTTCCCTGATTCATCGCCGTTCCGGTCACGATGAGCAGCATAATGCGGAGAATAATCCATGACCTCCAGACATCGTACCTCTTCCCTGCCCTGGATATTCCTCGCAGTCATTCTGGTCATGGCGATCGTGGCGGGAATCGGCATTTATCATCGGCGACAGCATCTGGATACCTTGAAAAAAGAAGCCCGTGCCACTTCGGTGAAACAAGTGATAGGCTTTCATCCGCTTATCGAAGCCGCTACCTCACCATTGGTATTGCCTGCCAACGTCATTGCGTTCAAGGATGCGTCGCTCTATGCCCGCAGTCCGGGTTATCTAAAGCGCTGGTTTGCCGATATCGGCACCAAAGTCAAACAGAACGAATTGATTGCAGAGATCGAAACCCCCGAGCTCGATGCGCAGGTGCGCCAGGCGCAATCCGACCTGACCACGGCGCAGGCCAATTACGATCTGGCGCAAACGACCGCTACACGCTGGCAGGCATTGATCAAGACCCGCACCGTTTCGGTACAGGACCTTGAAAACAAACTCGGCGATGCGGCGGCCAAAAAAGCGCTACTCGAAGCGGCGCGTGCGCATCTTCAGCAATTGACAGCCCTCCAGGCCTTCGAACAGATACGCGCGCCGTTTGCCGGCACCGTTTCCGTGCGTAACGTCGATATCGGCGATCTGGTTTCGGCGGGAACCGCCGGCCGGGAATTGTTTCATCTGGTCGACAAGCATGCATTACGGATTTACGCCCAGGTGCCGCAGGCTCAAGCTCCGTATATCATCCCGGGCGATCATGCCGACATGACCGTGCCCGAACATCCTGGCAAACATTTCAGAGCCCAGGTGATTAAAATTGCCGGAGCGCTGGATACGACAACCCGAACAGTCATGGTGGAATTGCTCTACGACAATCCGGACGATCAGGTGAGCCCGGGCGATTTCGCCAATATCCGCTTCACCATGCCCATGCCCCGATCGGACATGCGCATACCGGTGACGGCGCTGATTTTCCGTGGCGACGGGTTGCAGGTGGCGCTGATAGGCGCTCGACAGCATGTCCATCTTGTGACCGTCGTGCCCGGCCGGGATTTCGGTAAAAGCATGGAAATATTGTCCGGCATCAACCAGCACGACATTCTCGTAGACAATCCGCCCGACTCGATCGTCGACGGCGAACCAGTTCGGATCGCATCGATGCGCACACTGAAAGCCGGAGAAAATTGATGAAACGGCTACAGCTCGTCGCTCGTGCGATACCCTTGATAGGCCTGTTTTGCGCAGCCTGCTCGCTGGCGCCGCCCTATCACCGGCCGGAGGTGCCGTCTCCCGATCATTTCAGCGACCACAATCCGTTTACCCGGGCGCAACCCGCCGATACCCTGGCCAGAGGAAACTGGTGGAAAATCTACGGCGACAAAACCCTCGATGGGCTTGAGCAGCAATTAAACGGCAACCAGGATGTCAAGGCCGCATTATCCCGGCTGCGACAGGCACAAAGCGCATTGCAGGCGCAACGCGCAACGCTCTTCCCTACCCTGACTGTGGGCGCAAGTTCGCAAGAGATAGGCCTGTCGACGAACCGGCCGCTTTATTTCAAGGGTTTTCCCAAGCAATATCGCGATAACTTGTTAACGGCAGACGTCGCTTACGAGCCCGACGTATTCGGCCGTCTGGCCAACGAAGTGGAAATCAGCCGCCAGCAAATGGAAGTATCGCGCTCCGATCTCGCCGCCTTGCAATTATCGATACAGGCCGAACTGGCGGTCGACTATTTCGCTTTGCAAGCGCAGCAACGCCAGCAAAAAATCCTTGCCGATCTGGTCGACAACGAAGATCAATATCTGCAAATGAGCAAGGCCATGTACGAAGGCGGGGCAGTGCCGGAAGCGAACATCGCCGAAGCCGATGTCGTATTGCAGAACGCCAGAAGCCAGCAACAGGAAGCGGAATTACAGGCGCAAACGTTGACGCACGCCATCGCATTGCTGCTCGGCAAACCGGCTACCGGGTTTGTACTGCGCACCGAAAGCGGCGAACCGCAGCCCTGGTCGGGCACACTGCTGCCTTCCAGCCTGCTGGAACGGCGCCCCGATATCGCCAGCGCCGAAAGACAGATGCAAGCCGCCAATGCGGCCGTGGGCGTCGCCAAAACCGCCTATTTCCCGCAATTTTCCCTGAACGCTCAGGGCGGCTACGAAAGCAGCCAGTTCGCCAATTGGATCAGCGCGCCCAGCGAACTCTGGGCGCTGGGCGCGAGCGCGCTGGTCACCGTATTCGACGCCGGACAGCGCGCCGCATTAACCGAACAGGCGCGGCAGCATTATGAAGAAACCGTCGCCAATTACCGCCAAACCGTACTGAATGCTTATCGTGAAGTTGAAGACAATTTAAGCGCAATCAATCAGTTGAATATGGAACATCAAGCACAACTTCAAGCTTTCCAGGCCGCCAGCATTGCTGCGAAACAAGCCAATTTCAATTATCAGGGCGGCGGAGGCAGCTACCTCGGCGTCGTCCTGGTCCAAACACAGGTGTTGCAGGCCGAGCAACAGCTCACCGCAGTGCAATCGCGCCGCATGGCAGCCAGTGTATTATTGGTGAAGGCGTTGGGGGGCGGTTACGGGAATACGCAATAATGGCAAATATCGCAGAGGCAAGGACTATTGCAGTAACTGATGGTCAACTTCTTCCGATAATCTCCGCAAATTATTGCGGGTCACGCGAGTGCGATCCCGTCCAGTTAACCCATGATTGTGTAGGTCTGGAGCCGCAGACCGGTTGCGTTCAAGAACGCGCTCGCGGCAAATCTCGGCACCCTGACCCTATTCGATGACAAACTGGATCGTATGCTGATGACATTCATTCGCAAGCGCTTCAGTAAAACGTATTCGCAAAATAACATTTGCAACGTACTCACGAATGGTGCACAATAATAAATACCTCATCCGAGAGTATCGTATGGAAAATACCAGTATTAAGGAAAGCCGCTTAAATATTCGCTGTGATGCTTATGCGCGCGAATTGCTTGACAAGGCTGCCGCGTATGCGCATGTCAGCGTCTCGGAATTTGTCCTTACCCACGTGCTAAGTTCCGCAGAGAAAATAGTACAGGCAAATGAATGCATTACTTTGAAGCAGGAAGATTTCCATGCCTTTCTGACTGCGCTTGATGCGCCCGCCCCACCTAATCCAGCTTTAAAGCGGGCATTTAAACGGCATAAAGAGCAAATTTCAGATTGAAGCCATACCGTATTCGCGCTTTCGATAAAGACATAGATGCCACTTCCTTTCATTGCGGACAGCCTTTGCTCGACGAATACATTCGTCGCTATGCATCTCAGGATATTCGGCGAAATGTGGCGCGCGTATTTATGGCTACGCCGGAACTTGATGCGCGCCACTTGGCAGGATTTTTTACACTGAGTGCAGGTAGCGTAAGTTGCAGTGATTTGCCCGCCGCGCTTGCGAAGAAATTACCCCGCTATCCCGTACCGGTGGCGTTTATTGGACGGCTTGCCGTATCTGCCGATTTCCAGGGAAAAGGCTTGGGTGCAATTCTCCTGGCAGATGCTTGCCGAAAAGTGGCGCATGCCAGTGCAACGCTGGCAGTGACAGGAATTGTGGTGGACGCTAAAGATGCAACTGCCGCCAGTTTTTATCGGCATTTCGGTTTTGTGGAATTGCCGGGGAAACCCGGCAGTTTGCTATTGCCCGCCGCTGTATTCAGGGATATCGCATAATACAGAATCAGAACTTGCTACCACGGAAATATTCCTCTAGACTTGCCGCATGCATTTCCTAAATCATAAATTGCTGACCCTGATCTCCCGCTTGCTGCTGGCGGCTATCCTGTTCATGCAATATTCGCTGGCGTCGCAAGCGTGCATCACCGAGGTACACCCGGCGATGGCGTTTGCCGCTCATGCAATGCCGGATTGCACCCTCCACAATAATAATACCGCCAAGCAGGGTAATTCGGACAACTTGAATCCCAACGCCTGTTTCGTCCATTGTACCGCCAACGACCAGACGCTGGATATGCATCATGCCGGATTGAACGTGCCGGCGATTTTACCTGTAGCGATATTGACGATCGCAATTTCCATGGTATCGTTTTTTGTACGATTCCATCCCTTGTCCCTGCACGTTTCTTCCGGCGGGCCACCGTTGTACCTGCTCCTCCAGAACTTCCGCAATTAAACTCCGCTGTTTACGTTAACTGCCGGTACGACGATATCGTCCCGGCATGCCGTTACGTTAATGTTGCTGTTGGAGTGGTCATAATGATTCGATGTATCTTTTTTTCAGGGCTGTTGTTCTGCTCGGTATCCGCGCTTGCCGGTCAGGCGAGCTTAAACAATACGGCGAATTTTGCGCAAGCAAATACCGGTCGGGACCCATTAATAAGTATAGAAACGCAAACTCGCGATACGCTCTCCCTGGAGCGGGCGGTCGAACTTGCCGCGCGGCGTGCCCCACAAGTCGAAGCGGGACAATATAAGCAGGCGGCGGCAGCGGCCGATAGCGACCGTGCCGGACGCCTGCCCGATCCGCAATTGCAGTTCGGCATACAGAATCTGGATACGCAGGGTCCCGGCGCTTTCAACCCGAATGGCGATTTCATGACCATGCAGTTTGTCGGCGTCAGCCAGGATATCCCGTCGGCGGCGGCGCGTAATGCGGAACGGGATAAGGCGCGAGCAAACCAGGCGCTGACCGCGGCCGATACCAAAACGGCGCGTTTCCTCGCGCAACGCAGCGCAGCGACTGCCTGGGTGGACTTGTGGGCCGCGCAGCGCGCAGATAGCTTGCTGGCGCAATTGTCCGCGCAAAATACCCTGGCGATTGCGGCTGCTCGCGCCCGTCTCGCCGGCGCAACCGGATCGGCAACCGACGTCCTTGCGGCGCGGGCTGCCGAAGTCGATCTGGATAACCAGATCGAAGCCATACGCGGCGCCGAACAGGAGGCGTTTGCCGAGCTGACGCGCTGGATCGGACGTGCTGCCGGTCATGCGGCGTTGTCCGCTCCTCCCGATTTCTCGACGTTGCCGGTGCGCGAAAGCCGTTTGCTGCAAATGCCCGATCAGCAAGCGCCGCTACTGGCCTGGAATCCGCGGATCAAGCTGGCGGAAGCCGACTTGCGCCGCGCCGAAGCAAGCCGACAACCGGACTGGAGCGTAGGAGCCAGCTACGGCATACGCGCACCCGGTTTGCCGCCCTTAGCCTCGATACAGGTGGGAATGAGAGTTCCCTTGTTTCCCGGTCACCGCGAAGACAAGGACATCGATGCGCGCCACGCCGATCTGGAAGCCGTGGTCGCGGATCGGGAAGACGCCCGCCGCGCCCAGACCGAAACGGTACAGCGCTCGCTGGCCCGCTGGCAAAGCCTCAATGCCCAACTGCAACGCGACGAAAGCCTATTGCTGCCGCTGACCGCCGATCGCGCCGAAACTGCACTGGCGGCCTATCGCGGCGGCGGTTCGCTGGAACCCTGGCTCGAAGCGCGACGCGCCGAAATTTCCGCCAATATCGCTTATGCCAACACATTGGCCGCCCGTGCCCGCGCCTGGGCCGAGCTGGCTTATCTGCTCCCGGAGGCAGCACCATGAAAAAATTACCGCTCGTTCTGATCGTGAGCCTTGCGTTGGCTGCAATGCTGGCTGGCGGCTATTACTGGGGATTGCACAGTCAAACGCATGCAACAGCAATAACTGCCGCACCGCCCGGCCGTAAAGTTCTGTACTGGTACGATCCCATGACGCCGGCGCAGCATTTCAACCACCCCGGCAAATCGCCGTTCATGCCCAGCATGGATCTGGTGCCCAAATACGCCGGGCAAAGCAATGATGCCGGTTCCGCCCCGATACTCCGTATCGATCCCCGTATTGAGCAAAACCTCGGATTGCGCACCGCCCTCGTCCGCGTTGCATCGCTTGCGCCCGAATTGCGCGTTACCGGTATTCTCGATTGGGACCGCAATCGTGCTACCGTGGTGAGCGCACGTGCCGACGGCGTACTCACGCAATTATATGTGAGAGTGCCGTATGCAACGGTGCGCACAGGGCAGGCGCTCGGCGTATTGCAAGCCCCGGCATGGAGCGCCGCCGCCGCGGAACTGGGTGCAATAAGCGATACGAGCAACAGCGAAATGCAGTCGCTGCACGCTGCGGCGCTGGAGCGTCTACACGTATTGGGGATGAATGACTCGGAAATTCAACAGTTACGTGCAAACCCTTCGGCAGGCGTAATCCTGCGCGCTCCGGTCAGCGGCGTGATCAGTTCGCTGAACGTTCTGCCGGGTCAAAGCGTGACAGCAGGCACGGTGCTGATGCGCATCGACGACCCGACCCGTTTATGGCTGAACACCGCGATACCGCAAGCGGAAATCGCCGGTATTCATGCCGGCGCACGAGCGCAAATCGACATCGATGCCCTGCCGGGCAAGCTGTTCAAGGGAACCGTCGCCGCCATGCTGCCCGAAGTCGATGCGCGCACGCGCACGCAAACCGCCCGTATCGTGCTCGATAATCCCGACGGCGAGCTTGCGCCGGGCATGTTTGCCTCGGTCAGCCTGTATCCGGCAGTCGGCAAGGCCTATCCTCTGGTGCCGAATAACGCGCTGATCAGTACCGGTACGGATAATCGGGTTATACTCGATCTGGGCAAAGGCCGTCTCGAACCGCGCAATGTACGTCCAGGCCGATCTGCCGGAGGCTACACCGAAATTCTAGGCGGGCTCGATGGCGGCGAGCGCGTAGTGACATCGGGCGAATTTCTGCTCGATTCCGAAGCCGATATGAACGGTGCTCTCAAACGCCTGACCGTGCCTGTTGCCCCTACTGCGCCATCGAAGCGTAAGATATTGTATTGGTACGACCCGATGGCGCCAGCCAAACACTACAGTCATGGCGGGCCCTCTCCCCTCATGCCCAGTATGGATCTGGTGCCGCAATACGGCAATACGCCGGCCTCGGCTCCCGATTCTGCAGGACTACAACCATGATCGCCGGCCTGATACAGGGTTCGATCCGCAACCGCTTCCTGGTATTGATGGGCGCGCTGCTGCTGGCTGGCTGGGGCGTGTGGGCAATGTTGCATATGCCGCTCGACGCGCTGCCCGACCTGTCGGACACACAGGTGATACTCCGTACCAACTGGCCGGGACAACCGCCGCAAGTGGTCGAAGATCAGCTCACCTATCCGCTGGCTACCACTATGTTGTCGGTGCCGGGCGTCAGGACGGTACGCGCGTATTCGTTCTTCGGCGATTCGTTCGTTTACGTTATTTTCCATGAAGGCACCGATCCGTATTGGGCGCGCTCGCGCGTACTCGAGTATCTGAGCCAGGCGCGCGACCGCTTGCCGCCCGGGGTTAATCCGACGCTGGGGCCGGACGCAACCGGACTAGGCTGGATCTACGAGTACGCGCTGGTCGACCGTAGCGGGACCAGAGACCTGGGACAGCTGCGCGCCTTGCAGGACTGGTTTCTGCGTTATCGCCTGAAAACCGTTCCCGACGTGGCCGAGGTCGCCAGCATCGGCGGCATGGTGCGCGCCTGGCAGATCGTGCTCGATCCGCTGAAGCTCGCCGCCTACGGCATCACTGTCCCGCAGGTGGAAACCGCCGTGCGCGCCGCCAATGGCGCTACCGGCGGCTCGGTGATTGAGCAGGGCGAAGCCGATCTGATGGTTAAAAGCATAGGCTATTTGCGTACTCGCGCGGATTTCGAACGCATCCCGCTAATCGTCGGCACCGGCGCCAACGGCGTGCCGGTGACCCTGGCTGCCGTCGCCACGGTGCGCCGCGGACCTACCTTCCGCCAGGGTGTCGCCGATCTGGACGGTCAGGGCGAAGTAGTCGGCGGTGTGGTGATTCTGCGCTCGGGCAAAAACGCACTGCAGGCGATCGAGGCTGTCAAGGCGCGGTTTGCCGAACTCAAGCGCAGCCTGCCCAGGGGTGTCGAGATCGTGCCAACCTACGATCGCTCTCAGTTGATTCTCGATGCCGTGCACAATCTGCGCGAGAAGCTGATCGAAGAGTTTCTGGTCGTGGCCCTGGTGTGCGCGCTGTTCCTCTGGCATCTGCGCTCGTCGCTGGTGGCGGTGATTACCCTGCCGGTAGCCGTGCTGGCTGCTTTTATCGTGATGTATTACCAGGGCGTCAGCGCCAACCTGATGTCGCTAGGCGGAATCGCACTGGCCGTCGGCGCGATGGTGGACGGCGCCGTAGTGATGATAGAAAACACGCATAAGCATCTCGAACATTGGCGCGACGCCCATGGCGATGACCCGCAGGGAGAGGATCGCTGGCAGGTGATAGTCGCATCGACCACCGAAGTCGGGCCCGCGCTGTTCTTCAGCCTGCTGATCATCGCGCTGTCGTTCGTGCCGGTCTTCGCGCTGCAGGGACAGGAGGGCCGCCTGTTCCAGCCGCTCGCATTCACCAAGACTTATGCCATGGCCGCCGCTGCCGCTCTGGCGGTAACGCTGATTCCTGTCCTCATGGGCTATCTGCTGCGCGGGCGTATACCCGCCGAACTGCGGAACCCGGTGAACCGGGTTCTGATCGCAGGCTACCGCCCCCTGCTGGATGTCGTGCTGAAGCATCCGCTTATCGTGCTCCTGAGTGCTGTTTTGCTCGTGGTTGTGACCGTGTGGCCATTATCCCGATTGGGCAGCGAGTTCATGCCGTCTCTGAACGAGGGCACGCTGTTATATATGCCGACCGCGCTGCCGGGGCTATCGATCGGCAAAGCTGGGCAACTGTTGCAGCAGACCGATCGCATGCTCAAGACTGTGCCCGAAGTCGCGCATGTCTTCGGCAAAGCCGGCCGTGCCGAAACCGCAACCGATCCTGCGCCGATGAATATGTTCGAGACCACCATCACCTTCAAGCCACGCAGCGAATGGCGCTCAGGCATGACGATGAAAAAGATCGAAGACCAATTGAACCGGGCAGTGCAGGTACCGGGTCTGACTAACCTGTTCGTACCGCCGATCGCCAACCGTGTCGAGATGCAATCGACCGGCATCAAGAGTCCTATCGGCATCAAGGTAGGCGGCCCCGATCCGGTGGTACTGCAACGCTTGTCCGATGCTATCGAACGTGTGGCACGCAGCGTGCCCGGCGTCAGTTCGGCAGCAGCCGACCGCACTGCCAGCGGTCGCTACGTTAACGTACACATCCGCCCTGACGCCGCGGCGCGTTACGGGCTGACCCAGGCGGATCTGCAGGGCATCATTGCCACGGCTGTCGGCGGTGATCCGGTCGGCGAGACGGTACAGGGGCGCGAACGTTTTCCAATCGTGCTGCGGTATCCGCGGGCAACGCGCCAGACGGTGTCGGCGCTACGCAGCTTG
>JAJYPN010000055.1 GCA_021795395.1 Pseudomonadota bacterium
CAGCAATCCCGAGTTGGTGAAAGGTGCACCTTATACCCAGCCGGTGCGGCGATTGGACGACGTAAAAGCAGCGCGGGAGCTGGATCTGGTGTGGCGGCACAAGTAAATTCCTAAAATGGGGTCAGACTCGATGGGAGGTCTAAATGGGGGTCAGACTCGATTATTAAAAAGACGGCATAGGGTAAAATGGGGTCAGACTCGAATGGCACTTTAATTAAGTTTAATCGAGTCTGA
Organism: Pseudomonadota bacterium; assembly: GCA_021795395.1. Taxonomy (GTDB): domain Bacteria; phylum Pseudomonadota; class Gammaproteobacteria; order Burkholderiales; family Sulfuriferulaceae; genus Sulfuriferula. The sequence goes on from JAJYPN010000055.1 coordinate 235, forward strand.
CCCCATATAAATATATAAATACAGGGTTGTTAGCAAAACCCATCATCGACATGATGCTCGGCGCGAGCTCACTAAAGCAGATTGACAAATGGGTTCAAAGTCTGGAGCGCATTGGGTATGAGTATGTGTCTAAATATGAACAACTCATGCCGGCGCGTCGCTACTTCGTCAAGCCGCGTGTTGGCACCAGACACTTTCATCTTCATGCCGTGGTAATTGGCAGCACTTTTTGGCATGAACATCTGGCATTCCGCGATGCGCTCCGTCAAAATCCTGCACTCGCGGCAAAGTACAATTCTTTAAAGCAGCAACTCGCTATCAAGTACGCTGACGATCGTGAGGCTTATACAAACGCCAAAGACACTTTCATTTCCTCAATTATCCAGATGTCTAACCTGGTTCTCCATGTCAAATGTAAGGCCTGACCCTCGGTACTATTCCACTTTGCGCTAATAATTATCCTGCTAGCTTGCAGTTCTGAAGAGAAAAAGTGAGCGAAAAAAGACAGTTTTAACATTATTGCATTCATCCGCCATTTTTTTGAATCGCAACTCTATGATCATTCCCCGCTTGCACCACTACATACGCACGTTCGATTTCATGCCGGAAGCTGGCCGGAATGTACGCCCAATCGATGATGTCTACCCGTATGGGTAAATTGCTTTCCACCAGGGCTTCTTTCATCTCCCAAAGCTCAGAAGTTTCCTTTTTTAAATCAGCTGGATGCCGGACTACCAGATCAAGGTCGCTGGCTTCATGACCGTTGCCGTTGACCCGGCTGCCGTAAGCCCATACTTCGGCATGCGGCAGGTGCTGTTGCAGCAGTAGTCGCAGCATAGCCAGATGCCGCGGTTGCATGGTTAACTGTTGCAGCGGAAGCTCAGGCATTTTCCAGGCTTTGGAGGTAACGGTCGCGCAATGCGTTTTCCAGCCGCGTCGCATCGTCGATGAAATCGGGCAGCAGTTTCAGGGTTTGCTGGGCAAAGCCTTTGCCGTAATCATGCGCAGTGTTATTGCGGTTATCGCGGTAAGCAAACCAGCGTTCGACTTCTTCCAGCGTCATCAGCCCGTGCGTGGCCGACAGGCGCAGCAACTCCTTGACGGGCGTCGCATCCAGTTTTTTTGCGCCGTAACCGAAATCGCGCAGTGCTTTCTTGATCAACTTGAAGCTGGTTTCCTGCGTCAATTCATAGCCTTTAATGATAGCGTTCCGGTAGATTTCCTGATCGATGCTGTCGGATGCCGCTTGCGCATAAAAATCCAGCGAGGATTGTAGGGTCTGGATGCAGCGTTTGAGGTGATCGGTATTCAGGTTCATGAGGTTTGCTCTAGCGTTAACCCAAGGTTGTCAAGGTGGCGATCAGGATAAAGTATTGGTGCATTATTGCACAATTTATCGGGAGGCTGCAGGGACTCCGGTTTGGTTGATCGCCAAAACTTCCATATGCCTTTTAAACCCCGAAATACGCTCTTTTGATATCGCTGTTCGCCGCGAGTTCGGAGGCGCTGTCGGTCATGGCGATTTTGCCGGTCTCCATGATGTAGCCTCGGTCGCTGTGGGCGAGGGCGAGGTGGGCGTTCTGTTCAACCAGCAGCATGGCGACGCCGGTTTTGTGGGCGTCGGCGAGGGTGGCGAATATCGCTTTGACCATCAGCGGGGCGAGGCCCATGCTCGGTTCGTCGAGCAATAGCAGGCGCGGTTTGGATAACAGGGCGCGGTGGATGGCGAGGAGCTGCTGTTCGCCGCCGGAGAGCTGGCCTGCGGGCTGGTCGCGGCGTTCGCCCAAGCGGGAATATTGCTGGTAGATGATGTCGATTTCCCGGCGGATCGCGGCTTTGTCGCGGCGGATGTACGCACCCATCGCCAGGTTTTCGGCGACTGTAAGGCGCGAAAAGATGCCGCGACCTTCGGGCACCAGCGCGATGCCCAGCGCCACGATCTGGCTGGACGGTTTGTGGGCGATGGCGTCGCCGGTGAAACGGATGCTGCCGCCGGCGCTGGGCTGCATGCCGGCGATGGCTTTGAGCAGGGTAGTTTTGCCTGCGCCGTTGGCGCCGATCAGGCAGACGCGCTCATGCTCCGCGACAGTCAGATCGACGCCTTGCACGGCTTGAATTTTGCCGTAGGCGACGCGCAGGGCTTCGACGGCGAGCAGCGCGCTCATGCTTCGGTCCCAAGATAGGCCTGGATTACGCGGGGATTGGCGCGGATCTCGGCAGGCGCGCCTTCGGCGATTTTTTCGCCGAAATCGAGTACGGCGATGCGGTCGCACAGGTTCATCATCAGTTTTACGTCGTGTTCGATGACAACCAGAGTCAGCTTGAATTGCTCTCTCAAGGTGCGGATCAGTTCGCTCAGCGTATCGCGCTCGGCCGGATTCATTCCCGCCGCCGGTTCGTCCAGAGCCAGCAGTTGAGGCTCAGTCGCCAGCGCGCGGGCGATTTCCAGCCGGCGCTGATCGCCGTACGACAGGTTTTTTGCCAGTGTATGGCTGTGTCTGGCTATGCCGACCGTTTCCAGCAATTCGCCCGAGCGGGTGCGGATCTGCGTTTCTTCCGTGCGCGTGCGGCGATTGCGGAAGACAGCGCCCAGCAGGCCTGCCCGAGTACGGGCGTGACGGCCGACCATGACGTTTTCCAGCGCGGTCATTTCCGGAAATACGCGGATATTCTGGAAGGTGCGGGCAATGCCCAATTGCAGTATCTGGTGCGGCTTCAGGTTCAGCATCGAGCGTTCGCCAAGCCAGAGTTGCCCGCTATTCGGCGTGTACAGTCCGGTCAGGATATTGAACAAAGTCGTTTTGCCTGCGCCGTTGGGGCCGATCAAGCCGAGGATTTCGCCTTTGAGTACGGACAACGAGACATTGTTCAGGGCGCGGATGCCGCCGAACTGCTTGCTGACCTCTTCGATGCGGACGATATCGTTCATGATGTGCGCTGATCCTCCCATTCCCGTCTGCGCAAACGCGAGGGCCATAAACCGGCGGGGCGGTAGAGCATCATGACGATCAGCGCGAGACCGAACAGAAGCATGCGCAAATCGTCCGGGTCGACGACGATGCGGCCCAGCCACGCCTGTTGCCAGTCACCGAGGTAACGCAAGGCTTCGGGAAGTACAGTAAGCAGGGTTGCGCCGAGAATCACGCCGGGGATATTACCCATTCCGCCCAACACGATCATGCACAGGATCATGACCGATTCCATCAGGTTGAAGCTTTCCGGACTGACGAAGCCCTGAAAGCCGGCGAACAGCCCTCCGGCCACTCCGGCGAACGTTGCGCCCATCGCAAAAGCGAGCAATTTCAGATTACGTACGTTGATGCCGGTGGCGGCGGCCGCCAGCTCGTCTTCGCGGATCGCCGCCCAGGCCCGGCCGATACGGGAATCCTGCAGACGCAGCGCAACAAAAATCAGCGCCAGCGTCAGAGTCAGGAACAAATAATAATATTGCTGCGGCGAAGAAAAGGTCAGGCCGAGCCAATGATGTTTGGCGGCGAATGAAAATCCTGCTATGCGTATCGGATCGATCAGGGTAATGCCTTGCGGTCCGTTGGTGATATTGACCGGGGTATTGAGGTTGTTGAGAAATATCCGCACGATTTCGCCGAAGCCCAGCGTGACGATAGCGAGATAATCGCCGCGCAGTCTGAGCGTAGGCGCCCCCAGCAGTATGCCGAACAATGCGGCGGCGGCAGCGCCTATCGGCAATATCGCCCAGAAGGGCAGATGCAGCCCGAACTGCGGCGATGCCAGCAGCGCGTAACAATAAGCGCCCACTGCATAAAATGCGATATAGCCCAGATCGAGCAGGCCGGCGTAACCGACCACGATGTTAAGTCCGACCGCAAGCATGATGTATAGCAACGAAAAGTCGATCACGCGCACCCACGAGCGGCCGATGCCCGTTTCGATGAGTATAGGCAGGATCGCCAGGCCTGCGCCGAGCAAAGTAAAGCTCACCCATGCCGAACGTTTGCGCCGCGCCACGATCAGGCCCGCTCGCCGGCGGCGACGCCGAGTAAACCCGAGGGTCGGATAATGAGGACGGCGATCAGGACGAAAAAGGCAAACACATCCTGATAATTACTGCCTAAAAAACCATGAGTAAAATCGCCGATATATCCCGCGCCCAGACTTTCGATGACACCCAGTAGCAGCCCGCCCAGCATCGCGCCGCCGATTTTGCCTATGCCCCCCAGCACCGCAGCGGTAAACGCTTTCAGGCCGAGCAGAAAGCCCATGTAATAATGCGCGAGGCCGTAGTAAGCGCTTACCATGAAACCGGCGATCGCGGCCAGTCCGGAACCGATGATGAAGGTCAGCGAAATGACGGCGTTCGCATCGACGCCCATCAGCCCGGCAAGTTGCGGCGATTGGGCGGTAGCGCGCATGGCGCGGCCGAGGCGGGTGCGCTGCACCAGCAGCGTCAAGCCCAGCATCAGCAGCAGGGCTGTGACGAGGATGGCGATCTGCACA
>JAJYPN010000056.1 GCA_021795395.1 Pseudomonadota bacterium
AGCAGCACGCCCGCATTCGAAGTCGCCACCTGAACGGTGGCCGTTTCATAGTCGGCCTGATTGTAAGTTATTGATAGCCACCTGATAGGTTCCGGCTTGCATCACCGCCGGGTCGCAGGACGCATAATAATGCTCCGGGCCATAGCCGTATACATTATCTTTATCCAGATAACCCACTACCCCCTGTTTGGCCGCATAAAATACATGCGATCCATTCGGCTCGAAGACATGCAGGTCCTCATCGCCCAGTCCGCTCCAGGTCAGCGTAACGGTGAACGCGCCGACCGCCGCATTCGGATTGGCTGCCGGCACGAGTGTAGCAAATCCGCTATGTAACAGACCGACGACTTGAGCGCGCGCCGGACGGGCGGCATCGAGATAAGTGCCTGTCAACGAATGCCCGGTCAGGTTGGACAGCGACACCGGCAAAGCGATATTATTCGCCGGGACGGTTGAACTGCCCTGGATGCGTAGCGCGTTAATGACCAGGTCTATGTCTGCCAGCAAATAAGGGCCGCGCAGGGTCGACGAGGCGGGGGCGATCTGCACCGCATCCACCCCGCTGCTACCGACGGTCGGCAAAATATGGTCGTAAGCCTGGTTGAGAAACAGATTGCCTTGCGAATGTCCCACCAGTAACAGCATCTGCCCTTCGGTTGCCAAGGCGTCCAATCGGGTATTTTGCGCCGCATAGTCGGCTGAAGTGGGCGAGCTATTGCTTAATGAATAGGCGATGCTCGTTGCAATTTGTGCAATGACTTTTGCGCGCAAATCGGCAAATAAAGACGCCGCCGCTTGAAAGAGACTTTCGATTTGGCCGGTGAGGGAGGCATCGCCAGCGCCAATGGATTCCCAGAAATATTCAAGGCGGCTGCCCAGCGTTCCGGTTGAGTCGAGCTCCTGCGCGCGCTGCTCGAACACCTCAGCGATATCTTCGAGGCAGGATGATCCCGGGCGGCCGCAGCCGGTGTGGTTATAAAACACTTCACCCGATACAGTGGAGCCGTTGTATTGCGACGGTGTTACAGCCAATAGCAAATCCAAGCCATTTTTGGCATCTGCGCGAGTGTTCCACATGCCATTAAAAAAACCAAGCGTGTAGCCAGCCGCCTTGCACAGTGAATTTGAACCGGCTTGCGCTACCTGGAATAATGTCAGCAAGAGAAGCGCGATCGAGACGCGGACACGCCATGATCTGTTAATTGCCACAACTGTTCCCTTCAGAGGCTTTCGTCACTAAACCACCCGTGGAACCACTCATGGCCTGATTGTATTTTTCGTAAGCATGCAGCCTGGTCATCGTATCAACCGTTATTTTCTGGAAGTCATTCACTTTTTGATATGCTGCCTCGCTGTAGACCGAATATAAGCAGTCGATACCTTTATCTATTTTTGTTGTCACGGCAAATAACGCCGCACTGTTTGTCGTATCGACCACCAGGGATGCTTGCAGTGCAGCAGCCATCTGGCTCAACGCCGCTTTTTGCGTTGTCGAGTCAGGTTGTGCGGCAATATAGATATCGATATCGTCCCGGATGCCGTTGCCGTTGACATCGGGCCCCAGCACGGTGTTGTCGTGGTTCAGGGCCGGTACGGCGCCGGTAGACTCCGCTTGTAGAATGGCGCTCGCCAACGAAGTGGGGGTTGACATATCCGGTGCAGAAGCCGAAGATCCGCCGCCGCAGGCGCTGAGCGCCAGAATGAGTGCAATGCCTATCGGCCAGGTTATCACGTATCGTTTATGCATGATGCGCAGCTCCGCACTTATCAGGGTATCGCCACAACAACGTAAAAATTCAATTCAATCGTATAGATTAAATAAAATCACCGAATGCCCAATCAGCATACCTACGGAACAGGTCATTTTTAAGACGATTTTGAGAAGAATTTTGGTCGCCGTGTGGTTAGCGAAATAAGGTCGTAAGCCTGATTGAGAAACGGGCGGTATGAATGCGATGAATTCGGCCGGCACGCTACTCCCGGTTCGATTGCTGATTGCGAGTAAATAAAATAGATTGTCATGAGGGGGGGTATGGGCTAGACTAGGCTAAGTCAAGTTTATTCTGTGAGGCATGCCATGTTGATTTATAATATTCATGATGCTAAAAGTAATTTTTCCAAACTTATCGCCGCTGTAGAAGAAGGCGAAGAAATTATTATCGCCAAGGCAGGCAAACCGGTAGCGACACTGGGTCCGGTCAAACGTAACAAGCCGGCCAGAATCCGCGGCTTGCTGAAAGGACAAATCCGTCTGGGTGCGGAGTTTGACGAGCCTCTTCCTAGTGATGTGCTTGATGCTTTTGAAGGTAAAATGTGAGACTGCTGCTGGATACTCATATTTTCATTTGGCTACTGGACGACGATGCGCGTTTATCAGATATGGCCTGGTCAAAAATAGAAAAGGCAAATGAGGTATATGTAAGCAGCGCCAGCTTATGGGAAGTCGCTATTAAATACCAATTGGGTAAATTGCACATCGAGCCCGAAAAACTCGTTGACGCGGTAGCGGCAAGCGGCTTTCTCGAACTCCCCGTCACGTTTCATCATACGTTGGCGCTTCGCCATTTACCCGCTTTGCATAGAGATCCGTTCGATCGTTTACTGGTGGCGCAAGCGATAAGCGAACCGTTGAACTTGCTGACTTCAGATATTACGCTGCAACAGTATTCGGCATTGGTTTTTCCTGTTTGATTTTGGACGAGTACACGATAAAGCGTCCGGCGGACTTAAGCAGGAATGATATACTTGATTTTGGCAACCTTTTTGCCAGAAACTGGGCATAATTTCGATTAATGACGGAGACGAAGATGACACTCAAAAGCAACTCATTCGATTTTTCAGGCATACGTAATTTAGCGGCCGCGGCGCTCGTTTCCGCTCTGGCTCTTTCTTCTGCAAGCGGATTTGCCGCCGGTACCGATCCTCATCAGGATAGTACCAATGCGCGTATCCAGGCCATGCACGACAAACTCAAAATCACGCCCGCGGAAGAAGCGTTATGGAACAAAATGGCTCAGGTCATGCGCGAGGATGCAAAAACCATGGACGCGCTGATTCAGGCCAGAATCGATCATAGCAAAAGCATGAATGCTGTCGAAGACCTCGAATCCTACAGCAAGATTACGGAAGCGCGTGCCGAAGGCGCCAAAAAACTGATTCCGGTCTTTTCCGCGCTGTATGCCAGCATGTCTCCGGCACAAAAACACGAAGCCGACACCATGTTTCGTAATAGCGATAAACAGCATGCCGTTCAAAAGCCTAAACAATAATGAATCTTGATATCCGGAAAGGCAAGACTGTAATGAAATCGGTAATGGGGTTGTTTATGGCCGTTCTGCTCGGCGGCCTGCCGGGTACGCCGGCGTTTGCGGATCCGCACGATAACGGGGATGGTCGGGACTGGCACGGAGATCGCGGCCGCCACCGGGGACACGATCGGGGAGAAGATCGCAGGCACTGGCGCGATTACCGGCAGCCTTACGGTTACGAGCAGCCCGTTTATGTTCCTCCGCCGGTCTATTATCCGCCGCAGCCGGCGCCCGGCCTCAATATATTTATCCCGCTTAATCTGAGGTAGCGGCAAGAAATATAGCCAATCTGGGGAGACAGGGTCACAAACCGGTGCGCAAGCACGTCTATGCATGGAACGGTAATGTATGGACAAGGAGAATACGTGAACTCATCGCCCGCGCTTTTCAATCAACATCGGTCCAGGCTGTTTGGACTTTCATATCGCATGCTGGGTTCGCGCGCGGATGCCGAAGACATCTTGCAGGAGGCGTATATACGCTGGCTCCGGGCAGATATATCCGAATTGCGCAGCCCCGAAGCCTGGCTGGTTACGGTAGTGACCCGGTTGAGTATCGATCGGCTCCGGCTTGTACGAAAGGAACGGGAAAACTACATCGGCCAATGGTTGCCTGAGCCTTGGGTTACGGAATATGAATGCTCAGCCGAGCAGTCGCTGGAATTGGCCGGTGATCTGTCGTTGGCGTTTCTGGCGGTGCTCGAACGGCTCGCTCCCGAAGAGCGTGCCGTTTTTCTGCTCCATGATATTTTTGAATTTTCTTATCCGGACATTGCGCAGATGCTCGGTAAAAGCCAAGCCAATTGCAGGCAGATGATCCATCGTGCCCGACTGCGGGTCAGGCAGGATCGTCCCCGTTTCTCGGTCGATCGGGAAACGCATCTTCTTTTGCTGGAAAAATTCATTGAAGCGACGCGCACTGGGGATCGTGATCAATTAAAAGCACTGTTCGCCGATGACATTACGCTTACCAGCGATGGCGGCGGCAAGGTGATGTCCGTCAGGAAAATATTGCACGGGCCGGAGCGGGTATCGCGCCTATATCACGCCATCAAGCGTATGCTGGACGGGCGAATGACATTTCGCATTGCCGGGATAAATGGCACCCCGGGCTTATTGCGTTATGTCGACGGTATGCTGGATGCCGCAACTTCGGTAATTACCGACGGAAAATACGTGCGGGAAATTCTGCATGTACGGAATCCGGACAAATTGGCGCTGATAACATTGCGTACTTTGCCGTGAAAATAGTTCTTGTTCCCAGCTTGCTGTCACAATAGAACCGCTCATTACGTCTTATTATGTGACTGCAGCATTTCGCTCGCTGTCATTGATAACACAGA
>JAJYPN010000012.1 GCA_021795395.1 Pseudomonadota bacterium
GGTCGGAACGAACCTGCCAGTGTCCATTTCAGCTTCGATAGAGCGCGACCAAGCTTCGGCGTCACGTCTGGTTTCGAATGTCTTGATTTGAGTGGGGTAGCCTTTGCGGCGAATACTGGCCTGAAATTGATACGAACCGCGTTTGCTAATTGTAGCCATACTGTGTCTCCAAAAAATAGTGGTTGGGACAAGGTATAGCTATCACTGCAGCAAAATTGCAGCAAAAATGATTTTTTGGCAAAAAAATAGTTAGCCATTTAAGCTAACTACTTGATTTTATTGGCTCCCCGACCTGGACTCGAACCAGGGACCTGCGGATTAACAGTCCGTCGCTCTACCGACTGAGCTATCAGGGAATTGCATTGCTGGGTCTGAATCTGCAATGAGGCGAAATTATGTCCATATTCTGCTGCCAAGTCAAGAATAAGTCGGAATTATCCGTGTCTCGCGAGAGGGATGAGTGAATTTATTGATAACGAATCCCTGTTTTTATTTATTTTTTGTCGCGCTAAGAGAATGATGGTAACTGTGTTTTTTTGTCTGGAGTGACTTGTAATTTCGGTTTTGGCCGCAAGGTATAAGATGTTGAATTCCCAATGCCGAGGAGGCGCAAAATGGTTTATTTTCGTCAATTATTCGATACTGTCAGCTCGACCTATACTTATTTATTGGGGGAGCGCGAGACCAATACGGCCGTGCTGATCGATCCGGTACGAGGCTACGACGATTTATACAAGCAATTGCTGGTGGATGAGCGTTTCAGTTTGCGTTATTTGCTGGAGACGCATGTGCATGCCGACCATATTACCGGTGCGTCAGCGTTGCGCGCAGCGACGGGGGCGAAAACCGCGATCAGTAAATTTTGCGGAGCGGTGTGCGCCGATATCCAGTTGCAGGGCGACGAAGAGTTGAGTTTCGGTAATGAACGCATACGCGTCATTGCAACGCCCGGACATACGCCGGGATCGGTGTCTTATTTATGGCGCGATCGCGTATTTACGGGCGATGCCTTGTTGATTGGCGGATGCGGCCGCACCGATTTCCAGGGCGGCGATGCCGGTATGCTGTACGATAGCATTACGCAGAAATTGCTGGCATTGCCCGATGAAACGTTGATTTACCCGGCGCACGATTATAATCATCGTCACGTTTCCTGCGTTGCGCAGGAGCGTGAGACCAATCCTCGCCTTGCAGGCAAAAGCCGCGATGAGTTCATCGCGCTCATGAGCGAATTGAATTTGCCTCAACCGCGGCTGCTCGATCTGGCGGTCCCGGCCAACCAGCATTGCGGCGATGAGGCGACTCATGCAAGCTGATCGGCGTGCGGTACCGTATGAACGCATAGGAGGTGCCGAGGCGGTTCGTCGTCTGGTGCGTCGATTTTACGAATTGATGGACGAATTGCCGGAAGTGCATCCGGTACGCAAGCTGCATGGCGAGAGCCTGTCGGATTCGGAAGAAAAACTGTTCAAATTTTTATCGGGATGGCTGGGCGGCCCCCAATTGTTTGTTGAGGAATACGGTCACCCGATGCTGCGTCGCAGGCACATGCCTTTCGACATAGGCAAGGACGAGCGCGACCAATGGATGCGCTGTATGGATCAGGCCTTGTCGGAAACCGTAGACGATGATATTTTGCGACTGGAAATATCGACCGCTTTGGTTAAAGTGGCGGATCATATGCGTAACCGCGCGGAAGCGTAATGTCTTAATAAACTGTTTAATGAGGAATATGACCATGACCACACAAGAATTAGTAGCAGACGCCAAAAGCAGAATCAGGGAACTTGAGCCTGCAGCCGCCGCACAATCAATCAAAGCCGGTGCGCTGGTGCTCGATGTTCGCGAGCCCACGGAATACGATGGCGGAAAATTGCCCGATGCGATGAATATTCCTCGAGGCTTGCTCGAATTCAAAATCGCCAGCCATCCGGGACTGGCTGACAGGAATGCTGCCATAGTACTGTATTGCAAGTCGGGTGACCGCTCGGCGCTGGCGACCTTGAGCTTGCAGCAATTGGGTTACACCAATGCCCATTCGATACGCGGAGGGTTTGAAGCGTGGGCCGCAAATGGCCAGCCGGTAACGAAGTAATCGGCATATTGTTCAGGAAACCGGATTCCTTGTGTTGGCACCGGTAGAATGGCAGCGGCTTCAAGGTGTATAGTGATCTCGGTAATTTTTGCACATTTGCTCCCAAAACAGGCTTTGCTCTGGTATTCTTGAACGCTATCGGGATTCGGGCGGATTCATGGAGCAAACGGACGTACTCATTATCGGCAGCGGTCTGGCGGCGTTGACCACTGCGCTGCATCTGGCAGATACGCTGCGAGTCACGATATTGACCAAAAAGTCCTTGCAGGATTCTTCCAGCGCCTGGGCACAGGGAGGAATCGCCGCCGTACTGGCTGACGACGATACGATGGAAGCTCATGTCCGGGACACCTTGATCGCCGGTGCAGGTTTGTGCAATGAGGCGGCGGTCCGGTATGTCGTCGAACACGGCACGGCTGCCGTGCAATGGCTGGTAGAGATGGGCGTGCCGTTCACGCTCGACATCAGCCACAAAACCGGTTTCCACCTGACCCGCGAGGGCGGACACAGTGCACGGCGCATCATTCATGCCGCCGATGCCACCGGCCGGGCAGTGCAGCGTACCCTGTGCGAAAAGATCCGCCAGCATCCCAATATCAGCTTGCTCGAACATCATATTGCAATCGATCTGATTACGGGCGACAAGCTCGGTTACGGCGACAGTGCCTGTTACGGCTGTTACGCGCTCGACAATGTGAGCGGGCAGGTCAAGACCTTCGCCGCCGGAAATACGGTGCTGGCCACCGGGGGGGCGAGCAAGGTGTATCTGTATACCACCAACCCCGATGTGGCGACAGGCGATGGCGTGGCGATGGCGTGGCGTGCCGGATGCCGTGTGGCGAATATGGAATTCGTCCAGTTTCATCCTACCTGTTTATATCATCCTCAAGCCAAATCTTATCTGATTTCCGAAGCGGTCAGAGGCGAGGGCGGATTACTGAAACTGCCTGACGGTACGCGCTTCATGCCGGATTACGACGAGCGTGCGGAACTGGCGCCGCGGGACGTGGTCGCGCTGGCGATCGATGCCGAAATGAAAAAGCGCGGTCTGGATTGCGTTTTTCTCGATATTTCCCATCAACCCGCCGAATTTATCGTTAGTCATTTTCCCAATATTTATCAGCGTTGTATCAATCTGGGCATCGACATTACACGCGAACCCATTCCGGTAGTGCCGGCCGCGCATTATACCTGCGGAGGCGTGATTACGGATTTGTCGGCGCGTACCGACCTCGATCGGCTGTATGCGGTTGGCGAGGTGACGTGTACCGGGTTGCACGGTGCCAACCGTCTGGCGAGCAATTCCCTGCTGGAGTGCATGGTGTTTGCCCGCGCCGCCGCGCGGGATATTCTGGTCAAGCCGGCGATTGCGTATACGAAGATACCGGAATGGGACGAAAGCCGGGTGATTGATACCGACGAAGAAATCGTGCTGGCGCATAATTGGGATGAGCTGCGCCGTTTCATGTGGGATTACGTTGGTATCGTGCGCACCGACAAACGCTTGCAGCGCGCGGCTCGGCGCATTGCTTTGCTGGCCGACGAAATCAGCGAATATTACCAGAATTTCCGCGTCAGCAACGATCTGATCGAATTGCGCAATCTGGTGACGACTGCCGATCTGATCGTACGTTGCGCCACGTTGCGCCATGAAAGTCGCGGCTTGCATATGAGCAGGGATTATCCTCAGACCGATGCCGTCGCGGTGGATACGATCTTACGCAGGACATAATGCCGCGTTATACGTTTATCGGCGCTACGGTTTCTTGCGGACCGAAAATATCCTGATAAGAGGTATAATAACTAATGAACGCCAGCGGGATCATGACCAGAAACCCGAGCATCAGCGCCAGAGTGGACAGCAACATCAAGCCGAAAGTAATCAGTCCGTAGACCAGAAACGCCGCAGAATTTTTTAAACCTGCTATTAGGCTCGTTTTCATCGCGGCCAGCGGACTCATGTTGGCGAAAACGATGAGCGCGGGAGCGAACCAGTAAGCCATGAGCAAGGGCAGCAGCAAGGTCAATCCCACCAGCACAGGCAGTAGGCCGATATTCATCACGTGCGTATCGGCGATGGTTTTCGCGTCAGGGTGACCCGCGGTCAAGGCGAGTATCAGCGGTTCACCGCCCAGGATGCCGACAATACCGGCAATGATCAACATGCCGGTCAAATAGATGCCGCCGACTGTAATCAATGGTGTGCCGTGGTTTTTAAAGCCGGCCAGCAAATGCGACATTTCGAGCGGTTCGCCTTTTTTTTGCGCGTCGCAGCCCAAAATCAGTCCGGCTGTCAGTGCCGGGGCGATAAGCTGGAAAAACAGTGCCCCGATCACCGGGATCATACCGATCACTGCACCGGTCAGCACTATGCCGACGCACAGGGCAATCCACATGAGCGGATTTGCCTTGAACAGAAGAAAAGCCTGTTTGATCCATAGCCAGCCGTGACCGGCCGAAACAACACGTGCTTTCATGAGTAATCCTGATCGATCCAGATTCGTTGCAATGCGTTGATACGGCTTTGTAAAATCCGCTCCAGATGGGTGGGATCCTTGGCATGCGTCATTTCACCGGGCCGAGGATAATGCAAATCGTAAAGACGCGATACCCAGAAGCGCAATGCGGCGGCGCGCAGCATCGCCGGCCAAGCCCCGCGTTCGATGGGTAGCAAAGGCCGGATGCTGTGATAAGCGCTCAACAGGGCTTCTGTGAGCGCGGTATCCAGTTCGCCCGTTGCCGTGGTACACCAGTCGTTTGCCGTGATCGCCAGGTCGTAGAGCCACGCATCGGTGCAGGCAAAATAAAAGTCGATCACGCCGGATACGACATTGTCCCTGAATAATACGTTATCGCGAAACAAATCCGCATGAATTATTCCGCGCGGCAGATCCTGCCAGCGATGCAGCGCCTGGTAGCGGATCTCCGCCTGCAACAAGGCCGCCGATTCCTCGCTCAGGTGGGGAATCAATTCGTGGCTGACAGTTTTCCACCAGTGAGCGCCGCGCGGATTTTCGTGTGCCACAGGGAAATCCCGGCCGGCCAGATGGATGTTCGCCAGCACGATACCGACGGCTCGGCAATGCGCGACGCTCGGCGCCGTGAGCGAGCCGCCTTCGAGACGGCTGACGATGCTGGCGGGTTTGCCATTGACTTCATCCAGAAAACTGCCGTGCCGATTGGCGACTGGCTGAGGGCAAGGCACTCCGCGTTTTGCCAGATGATCCATCAACTTAAGAAAATAAGGCAACTCCGCCGGACTCAGTTTTTCGAACAGAGTCAATACGTAATCCCCTTCGCTGCTGGTCAGGAAGTAATTGGTGTTTTCTATGCCGGCCGCGATGCCTTGAAGGGCAACCAGCGTTCCTATGGAATATCGTTCGAGTAAAGCGCGTGCATCGGACTCGGTGACGCTAGTGAATACAGACATAAATAAAGCCCTGCGGCAAGATCGTGATTGCCTTGCCTGTTACGGAAAAGCATGAAAATGGCGGAATCATTGCATACGTATCGATGATGCGATTACCATTGATGGATTACCCACATCGGCGGCTTGACTCCGGGATCGAGGCTGATCTGGCGGCTGAAATGGCCGTCGCCGCGCGTATCGACCAGATAGTACGGATGACCTTTGAACGGGGTGACCTTGATCATGTAAAGCCGGCCGTGCATACGATATTCTTCCACCTTGCTGGTGCCCTTTTTCCTGATTGTAATCTGCGGCTCGGAATCGTTGCTCGAGGCGCCGGGCAAGGGTGGTACTGTCGGCAAAGGCTGTAGGTCGCTGGGCTCTCCCGCCAAGCTGAGTATCGGCAAGCTGAATAAAAAAGCGGCAATATAGGTGCGCACGGGATCTCCTCGATTTTGTAATGGCTGGATTTTAGCAGAGGCTGCAAATCTGCTGCGATCCATTTTATAAATATAGTTGAATTTCGCGATCGTGTGGCGTCGGTTCGAACCCCTGTTTTTCATAATGGTCGAAAATGGCTTGGACCACGTCATCGGGGTTGTCGATGATTTTGATCAGATTGAGGTCATCGGTGCTGATTACCCCGGCTGTTACCAGAGTATCGCTGAACCAGCTGATCAATCCGCGCCAGAACGGCTCATTGACCAGAATAATGGGTATGCGTCGCGTTTTGCCGGTCTGCACCAGCGTCAATGCTTCCATCAGTTCGTCCAGCGTGCCGAAACCGCCGGGCATGACGACGTAAGCCGACGCAAATTTGACGAACATGACCTTGCGCACAAAGAAATGGGTGAAGCTTTGCGAAATATCCTGGAAAGCGTTGTTATGCTGTTCGTGCGGCAGTTGGATATTGAGTCCGACGCTGGGGGATTTGCCGAAAAAGGCACCCTTGTTGGCAGCTTCCATGATGCCGGGACCGCCCCCGGAAATGACGGAAAACCCTGCGTCGGACAATTGGCGGGCAATGCGCTCGGCAAGCAGATAATACGGATGGTCGGGAGGCGTGCGCGCGCTGCCGAAAATACTGACAGCCGGGCGAATTTCGCTCAGCCGTTCGGTGGCGGACACAAATTCTGACATAATCTCGAACATGCGCCAGGATTCGCGCGCATTGTAGCGGGAATGATTGGCGAGTTCGGGATCGATCAGATTGGGTAATTTTTGTTTAAACATATCGAGGTAAGTTGTGGCTAAAAAATTGCTGTTAGTGGACGGGTCATCTTATCTGTATCGTGCTTTTCATGCGTTACCCGACATGCGGAACCCGGCAGGCGAACCGACCAGCGCGATTTACGGGGTACTGAACATGCTGCGGCGACTGCAACAGGACATCGTTGCGGATTATAACGCCTGCGTGTTTGATGCAAAAGGAAAAACCTTCCGCGACGACTGGTATCCGCAATATAAGGCGACCCGGCAGGCCATGCCGGAGGATCTGGCGTGCCAGATCGGACCATTGCATGATGCGATACGGGCGCTCGGATGGCCGCTGCTGACGGTCGAAGGCGTCGAGGCCGACGATGTGATCGGCACGCTCGCCTGCCAGGCGTCCAAGCTGGGCATAGAGACGGTGATCTCGACTGGTGACAAGGATATGGCGCAACTGGTCGACGCGCACATCAGCCTGATCAATACCATGTCGAACGAAATACTGGATGAACCGGCGGTTCTGGCCAAATTCGGCGTGCCGCCCAACCGTATCGTCGATTACCTGAGCCTGGTCGGCGATGCCGTGGATAATGTGCCCGGAGTGGAGAAAGTCGGGCCCAAGACGGCTGTCAAATGGCTCGCGCAATTCGATAATCTCGATGCGCTGATCGCACATGCGGCTGAAATCAAGGGAGCAGTCGGCGATAACCTGCGCCGGGCGCTCGATTGGCTACCGATGGCGCGCAAGCTGATCACCATACGCACCGACCTGTCTCTGGAGCAGACGGTCCCGGACCTGATGATGCGTCAGCCCGATCGCGTAGCGCTGGCGGAATTTTTCCGACGCTATCATTTCCGTACCTGGTTGCGCGAGCTAACGGATTTGGAACCCCCCGATCGGCATGACGAGCCCGTTATCCCAGTGGAAAAACCGGGCAGAAGTTACGAAACGCTGCTTACCCTGACCCAACTCGACGCATGGTTGCAACAACTGGAAGCGGCAGAACTGATCAGCTTCGATACCGAAACCACCAGTCTCGATCCGTTCGCGGCGCGACTGGTGGGCATGTCGTTCGCCATAACGCCGCATCGGGCCGCATACCTGCCCTTGGCGCATAACGGTCCGGACGCGCCGGAGCAACTCGATCTCCAAACCGTATTAGCGCGCCTGCAACCCTGGCTGGAAAACCCGCTGCGCTGCAAGGTCGGGCAAAACCTGAAATACGACAGTCATGTGCTGGCGAACCATGGCATTACGCTGGCCGGTATCGTGCACGATACCCTGTTGCAATCCTATGTCGCCGAATCGCATATGTCGCGCAATATGGACAGCCTGGCGCAGCGGCATCTCGGCGTGCAGACGATCAGTTACGAACAGGTGACCGGTAAAGGCGCGTCGCAAATCGGTTTCGACCAGGTCGAGCTGAGCGTGGCCGCAGAATATGCCGCGGAAGACGCGGACATTACCCTGCAATTGCATCAATCGCTTTATGCCCGAGTCTGTGCCGAACAGGGGCTCGATTACGTATACCGGCAGATCGAGATTCCCTTGCTGCCGATTCTGTGGCAGATCGAACGCGACGGGGTATTGCTCGACATTGAACTGCTCAAGGCGCAAAGCCACGAACTCGGTCACGCCATGCGCGATCTGGAGCAGAATGCTCATATGCTCGCAGGTCAGCCGTTCAATCTCAATTCGCCCAAACAGATACAGACCATCCTGTTCGAACAGCTCAAATTGCCTGTGATCAAGAAAACGCAGGGTGGCGTTCCGTCCACCGATGAAGACGTACTCGCGCAATTGGCCGAAGATTATCCGCTACCCAAAATTTTGCTGGCGTATCGCAGCCTGGCCAAACTGAAGTCGACGTATACCGACAAACTGCCGAAAATGGTCAATCCTGCCACGGGCCGGGTGCATACCAGTTATTCGCAAGCGGTCGCGGTTACCGGACGTCTGTCCAGCGTGGAACCCAATCTGCAGAACATACCGGTAAAAACCGCCGAAGGACGGCGAATACGCGAAGCGTTCATCGCACCACCCGGTTGCGTGCTGGTCTCGGTCGATTATTCGCAGATCGAGTTGCGCATCATGGCGCATCTGTCGGGCGACGCCGGGCTGGTCAAGGCGTTCGCCGAAGACGCTGATATCCATCGCGCGACGGCGGCGGAAATATTCGGTATGGAGCACGATGAAGTCGGCAACGATCAGCGGCGGGTAGCCAAGACGATCAACTTCGGTCTGATTTATGGCATGTCGGCGTTCGGACTGGCCAATCAGCTCGGTTTGCAGCGTTCTGCCGCGCAAGCATACATTGATCGCTATTTCATGCGGTATCCTGGCGTGGCGACCTACATGCAAGCGACTCGCGAACGGGCCCGCAGTCAGGGTTATGTGGAAACGGTATTCGGCCGCAGGCTATGGCTGCCGGAAATCAACAGCGCCAACAAGCAGCGCCGTGAAGCGGCTGAGCGCGCGGCGATCAATGCGCCCATGCAGGGCACCGCGGCAGATCTGATCAAGCTCGCCATGATTGCGGTCGCCGGCTGGTTGAAGCGCGAAAATCTGCAATCGCGCATGATTATGCAAGTCCACGACGAGCTCGTACTGGAAGTGCCGCAGAGTGAGCTGGCGCAGGTTCAGAAAGCTTTGCCCGATCTGATGTGCAAGATAGCGGCCCTGAATGTTCCGTTGAAGGTCGGCATGGGAACCGGCAAGAATTGGGAAGCCGCTCATTAGATGCCGTAAGCGCGGTCATAGCGATTTTGTCTGTAAAAAGTGGCGAACTACCCGTAAAGTAGCGATTTTTTTGACCTGAGACGGGTTTCGCATTAATATCGAAAGTTCTTCGGATTATATGGATAGGCAACGGGAATGGAATTGACAGGCGCTGAGATAACGGTACGTTGCCTGATGGAAGAAGGCGTCGAATTTGTGTTCGGTTATCCGGGCGGAGCCGTTCTCAATATCTACGATGCGATATTCAAGCAGGACGGTTTCAAGCATATTCTGGTACGCCACGAACAGGCCGCCGTTCATGCCGCGGACGGTTACGCCCGCTCGACCGGCAAGGTCGGCGTGGCACTGGTCACTTCCGGTCCCGGCATAACGAATGCGGTCACCGGCATCGCTACCGCCTATATGGATTCCATCCCGCTGATCGTGATCAGCGGCCAGGTATCTACCCATGCCATCGGTCTGGATGCGTTTCAGGAAGTCGATGCGGTCGGTATCACGCGGCCGTGCGTCAAGCATAATTTCCTGGTGAAGGACATCAAGGAACTGGCGGCGACGATCAAGAAGGCCTTTTATATCGCCTCTACCGGACGCCCCGGCCCGGTGCTGGTCGACATACCGAAAGACATTACCTCTCAGGCATTCGAATACGTCTATCCCGCTACAGTGAACATGCGTTCATATAACGCCGGCGTCAAGGGCCATGGCGGACAAATCAAGAAAGCGGCGCAAATGCTGCTGGAGGCGAAACGCCCCATGATTTACAGCGGCGGCGGCGTGGTGCTGGGCAATGCTGCCCCGCAGCTGGTTGAATTGACCCGCCTGCTGGGATTTCCCTGTACCAACACCTTGATGGGGCTGGGCGCATATCCCGCCACCGACAAGCAGTTCGTCGGCATGCTCGGCATGCACGGCACCTACGAAGCCAATATGGCGATGCAGCACAGCGATGTGCTGCTGGCTGTCGGCGCCCGGTTCGACGACAGAGTGATCGGATCTCCCGAGCATTTCGCCCGCGAAGCGCGCCGTATCATCCATATCGATATCGATCCGTCGTCCATAGCGAAGCGGGTGCGGGTCGATGTGCCTATCGTCGGCGATGTTGCGGCAGTGCTCGATGAGCTGATCAAACTGATCAAGGCCGCCAAAGAGCCGCGTGACGAAGCTGCGCTGAGCGCATGGTGGACGCAGATCGAAGGCTGGCGCAATCTCGATTGCCTGAAATTCGACCGGCATAGCGACATCATCAAGCCGCAAAGGGTGATCGAACAGCTCTGGCAGGTCACGCAAGGCGATGCGTTCGTTACGACCGACGTCGGCCAGCACCAGATGTGGGCGGCACAATTTTACAAGTTCGACCAGCCGCGTCGCTGGATAACATCCGGCGGTCTCGGCACGATGGGCTTCGGCCTGCCTGCCGCGATGGGCGTGCAGCTGGCGCAGCCGGGCAGGAATGTCGCCTGCGTGACCGGCGAATCGAGCATACAGATGTGCATACAGGAACTCTCGACCTGCCGCCAGTATCATATCCCGATAAAAATCATCAATCTGAACAATCGTTACATGGGCATGGTGCGACAATGGCAGGAGTTTTTCTACGGCAATCGTTACGCCGAGTCGTACATGGATTCGTTGCCGGATTTCGTCAAACTTGCCGAATCCTACGGCCACGTCGGCATGAAAATCGAAAAGCCGGAGGACGTCGAAGCTGCGTTGCGGGAGGCGTTTGCGCTGAAAGATCGTCTGGTGTTCATGGATTTCATTACCGATCAGACCGAAAACGTATTTCCGATGGTGCCTAACGGCGCGGGAATTTCGGAAATGATCCTGGCGGAGGAGCTGTGACCATGCGCCATATCATTTCCCTGTTGATGGAAAACGAGGCGGGAGCCTTGTCGCGCGTGGCCGGGCTGTTTTCCGCGCGCGGCTACAATATCGAATCCCTGTCAGTGGCGCCGACCGAAGACAGCACCCTATCGCGCATGACTATCGTGACGCGCGGATCGGAAGAAGTCATCGAGCAGATCGTCAAACAGCTCAACAAATTGATCGATGTGGTTAAAATCCTCGATCTGTCCGACGGCAGCCATATCGAGCGCGAGCTCATGCTGGTCAAGGTACGCGCCTATGGCAAGGACCGCGAGGAAATGAAGCGCATGGCCGATATTTTCCGCGGAAGGATCATCGACGTGACCGAAAAAACCTACACCATAGAATTGACCGGACCGGGCGCCAAACTTGACGCCTTTATCGAGGCGATCGATCCTGCGGTAATTCTGGAAACGGTACGGACCGGGGCTTCCGGCATCGGTCGCGGCGAGCGCATATTGAAAATCTGATTACATTAAAATCAATTAATTAAAAGGAAGTTACATGAATGTTTATTACGACAAAGATGCCGACCTATCATTGATCAAAGGTAAAACCGTGGCGATCATCGGTTACGGCTCGCAAGGTCACGCCCATGCGAACAACCTCAAGGATTCCGGAGTCAAGGTGATCGTCGGTTTGCGTAAGGGCGGGGCGTCCTGGAGCAAAGCCGAAGCCGCCGGCCTGCAGGTTCAGGAAGTCGGCAGCGCGGTCGGGAATGCCGATCTGGTCATGGTGCTGGTTCCCGACGAGCAGCAACCGGATGTCTACAACCAGGATATCGCTCCCAATATCAAGCCAGGTGCCACGCTGGCTTTTGCCCACGGCTTCAATATTCATTACGGCCAGATCGTGCCGGCCAAAAACCTGGACGTAGTGATGATAGCTCCCAAAGGTCCGGGCCATCTCGTGCGTTCCACCTACAAGCAGGGCGGCGGCGTACCGTCGCTGATCGCGGTACATCAGGACACTTCGGGCAAGGCCCGCGATCTGGCCTTGTCGTACGCGGCGGCAAACGGCGGCACCAAGGGCGGCGTGATCGAGACCTCGTTCCGCGAAGAAACCGAGACCGATCTGTTCGGCGAACAGGCCGTTTTGTGCGGCGGTTGCGTAGAACTGGTCAAAGCCGGTTTCGAGACGCTGACCGAAGCGGGTTATGCGCCTGAAATGGCATATTTCGAATGCCTGCACGAACTGAAACTGATCGTCGACCTGATGTACGAGGGCGGGATCGCCAATATGAATTATTCAATTTCGAATAACGCGGAATACGGCGAATACGTCACCGGTCCCAAAGTCATTGCCGGTGAGGCGCGTGCTGCGATGAAACAGGCATTGGCCAATATCCAGAACGGTGAATACGCCAAAAGCTTCATCCTTGAAAACAAGGCAGGCGCTGCGGGCATGCACGCCAAGCGGCGGCAGAATGCAGAGCACCCGATAGAAATCGTCGGTGAAAAGCTGCGTAACATGATGCCGTGGATCAAGCAGAACAAATTGGTCGATCAAACCAAAAACTGAAATCCGTCCCGAATTGCAGCGTTGGACTTCTCTGCAATCGGGACGATAACTGCCCGGCAAACCTATGTCAGATCCTTATAAATATAATCCGTTTGTCGGTCGCCGGGCGCAACGGCGCGGCATTTTTCTGCTGCCGAATCTGTTTACCACCGCTGCCTTGTTTGCCGGTTTTTTTGCGATCGTTCAGGCGATGAACGGCCAGTTCGAACTCGCCGCCATAGCGATATTCGTGGCGATGGTGCTCGACGGACTCGACGGCCGGGTGGCGCGGCTCACGCATACGCAGAGCGAATTCGGCGCGGAATACGATTCCCTGTCCGACATGGTGTCGTTCGGCGTCGCACCGGCGCTGATCGCTTACGTCTGGGCGCTGAAAGGATTGGGCAAGCTCGGCTGGATGGCGGCTTTCGTCTATTGCGTCGGCGCTGCCTTGCGCCTGGCGCGTTTCAATACTCAGATGGAGACTTCCGATAAACGGTATTTTCAGGGTTTGCCCAGCCCTGCGGCAGCAGCGCTGATTGCCGGCCTGGTATGGGTAATGAACGAATACGGAGTGAGCGGCAGTGAAGCGCGTTGGCTGGCTTTCATCGTTACCTTGTTCGCCGGCCTGACCATGGTGAGCAATATTCGGTACTACAGCGGCAAGGATATCAATCTGCGGCGCAGCGTACCTTTCATGGTGGTGTTTTTGATCGCCATGGGCTTCGTGCTCATCGCCTACAGTCCGCCGGAAATGCTGTTCACGGTGGTAGCGCTGTATGCCTTGTCGGGATATGCCATGACGGGATGGATGTGGTTGCACAGGAACAATAATAAATCGGTTTAATGGTATGCTTGCATCGCTGCTGCGCGGCGATGCCGCGGGGGACTTTAGCTGTTTCTGCAATGCTTGCGCCGCTGTTCGATAACGGTCGGCGGCCACGGCTGATGTGGAGGAAAAAATTCATGAGTAATGACCATTTAATCATATTCGATACGACGCTGCGCGACGGCGAACAGAGTCCCGGTGCGTCGATGACCGGCGAAGAGAAGGTGCGGATTGCGCGACAGCTGGAGCGTATGCGGGTGGACGTGATCGAAGCAGGCTTCCCGGCCGCATCGAACGGCGATTTTGCCTCGGTCAAGGCGGTAGCGCAGGCGATTAAGAACAGTACGGTGTGCGGCCTGGCCCGTGCATTGGAGCGGGATATCCAGCGTGCCGGCGAGGCGCTGGCGGATGCCGCTTCCTCGCGTATCCATACCTTTATCGCAACCAGCGCCATCCACATGGAAAAAAAACTGTGCATGACGCCCGAGCAGGTGATAGAGCAGGCGGTCAAAGCCATCAAGTGGGCGCGGCAATATACCGATCATGTGGAATTTTCCGCCGAAGACGCCGGGCGTTCCGATCCGGATTTTCTGTGCCGCGTGCTCGAAGCGGTGATCGACGCCGGCGCGCTGACGCTGAACATACCCGATACGGTCGGCTATAGCGTTCCGGGACAGTTCGGCGAACTGATTTACCGGTTGCGCGAGCGCATCCCCAATTCGGATAAAGTGGTTTTTTCCGTGCATTGTCACAACGATCTCGGTCTTGCGGTGGCGAACTCCCTGTCGGCGGTGTTGAACGGCGCGCGCCAGGTCGAGTGTACGATTAACGGACTGGGTGAGCGAGCCGGCAATGCATCGCTGGAAGAAGTGGTGATGGCGGTACGCACCCGCGCTGACGTATTCGGTTGCACGACGCGCATCGATACGACGCAAATCGTGCCGGCTTCGCGTCTCGTCGCCAGCATTACCGGCTTTGCGGTACAGCCCAATAAAGCGATCGTCGGCGCCAATGCCTTTGCGCACGAGTCGGGCATACATCAGGACGGCGTGCTGAAACACCGGGAAACCTACGAGATCATGCGCGCCGAAGATGTGGGCTGGAGCGCCAACAAGATGGTGCTGGGCAAGCTTTCCGGACGCAACGCGTTTCGCTCGCGCCTGACCGAGCTGGGGATAGATCTCGGCACGGAAGAAGCGGTCAACACCGCCTTCGCGCGGTTCAAGGAGCTCGCAGACAAAAAACACGAAATTTTCGACGAGGATTTGCACGCTCTGGTCAGCGAGGAGGCGTCGTCCAATACGCAGCAAGCCTATAAACTGGTGTCGCTCAAGGTCTGTTCCGAAACCGGCGAGACGCCTTTTGCTCAGGTTGTCGTCAGCGCTCACGGCAAGGAAGCTTCGGCCAGCGCCAGCGGCAGCGGGCCGGTGGATGCCACATTCAAGGCATTGGAGCAGATCATCGACAGCCATGCGGAATTGCAGTTATATTCCGTCAACAATATAACGACAGGCACCGATGCACAGGGCGAAGTGACCGTACGTCTGGCCAAGGATGGCAGAATAGTCAACGGGCTGGGAGCCGATACCGATATCGTCGTGGCTTCCGCCGAAGCATATCTGGATGCGCTCAATGGTTTATATAACAAGCTGGAACGCGCGCATCCGCAGGTTTGACGGCAATCAGGCTTAAAGGGGGAGTTGTGGCTGTACCGGGGGAAAGAAAGTTGCAGATTCTGCAAACGCTGGCGGAGATGCTGCAAATGCCCGCTGCGGAAAAAATTACAACGGCCGCGCTGGCGGCGCGATTACAGCTTTCGGAAGCGGCGCTGTACCGGCATTTTGCCAGTAAGGCGCAAATGTACGACGGGCTGATCGAGTTCATCGAGCAATCGATTTTCGGCATGATCAATAAAATTACCGCCAGCCATGAAAGCGGGCTGGCGCAGGCGGAAGCGATCGTTTCCGTATTGCTGGCTTTCGCAGAGAAAAATCCGGGGATGACGCGGGTTCTGACCGGCGATGCCCTGGTCAATGAAAACGAGCGGCTGCAAGCGCGTATCAATCAGGTGCACGACCGGATAGAAGCAACTTTGCGACAATCCTTGCGGATCGCTGCGGCGCAAGGCGAAATCCGTGCCGAATCGAATATTGCCGCAAACGTGTTGTTATGCCAGGTGATCGGGCGCTGGCAATTGTTTGCCAAAAGCGGTTTCAAACGTTTCCCAGCGGCAGACTTCGCGCAATACTGGACCGTGTTGTCGCACGGCCTTTAAATTCCGCATGCTGCGCATTGCGGGTCGCGTTGCAGATCGATACTGCGCCAGCGCATGTCGAGCGCATCAAGCATCAACAAACGTCCTTTTAATGTCGTGCCGATGTCCGCGGCAAGCTTGAGTGCTTCGGCCGCCTGCGTCGCACCGATGATGCCGACGAGCGGCGAAAATACTCCGTTTTGCGCACAGCTTGTTTCCTCATCTGCACTGGTATCGGGGAATAGGCACTGATAGCAGGGGCTGTCCGGATGGCGTAAATCGAATACGCTGATTTGACCGCTGAAGCGTATCGCCGCGCCCGACACCAGCGCTTTGCGATGGCGTACGCAAGCCCGGTTGATTTCGTAACGGGTACGGAAATTATCGCTGGCGTCGATTACAATGTGATGGGATGCAACGGCGTGTTCCAGCGCCTGTGCCGATAAGTACTCGGTAACCGGAGTAACCGAGACAGCCGGATTTAGATTGGCCAGTGTGTCAGCTGCGGATATGGCCTTATTCCGTCCTACTGCATCGTTGCGATGAATGATCTGCCGTTGCAGGTTGCTACGGTCTACCGTATCACCGTCGCAGATGCTCAGATGGCCGACTCCGCTGGCAGCGAGGTACATCGCCGCCGCCGACCCCAGCCCTCCCGCGCCGACGATCAGAATGTGCGCATCGAGTATTCCCTGCTGACCTGCTACGCCGATTTCGTCAAGTAATATATGACGACTGTAGCGCAGCAGTTCTTCATCGTTCACAGGCTTATTTTGCTTCGTTCTTGAATATGTTGATTCCTTTTAACAAGCCTAAGGCCTGATTCAGCTGGAAATCGTCCTTGGACACGATTTCGTCCGGATTGGTTTTGGCTTTTTTGCCGCCTTTGCCGGCAGGGGCCGGCTGGGCGGATTTACCGGGTTCGACGATAACCGGCGGCGTAATACCTGCCTTGGCGTCGGGTTTGTTCGGATTGCTCAAATGATTTTCCAGATCGACTTCACGGATATTGAGCAGATTGTCTTCCTTGCTGTTGACGACCTTGGCTTCTTCGACAATGATATCCGGCGTGATGCCTTTCGCCTGGATGGAACGGCCGCTAGGCGTGAAGTAACGTGCTGTGGTCAGCTTGATGCCGGTGCCGTTGCCCAGCGGCAATATCGTCTGCACCGAGCCCTTGCCGAACGATTGCGTTCCCATGATCACGGCCCGTTTCTGATCCTGCAAGGCGCCGGAGACGATTTCCGATGCCGAAGCGGAGCCGCCGTTGATCAGCACGACCATAGGCACGGTTTTGACCCAGGCAGGCAGATTCTTCAGATAATCGCTCTGATTGCCGCGCAGGTAAGAGTCGGGGCTTGCGGTGAGCCGCATTTTTGCGTCTTCGGTGCGACCTTCGGTATATACGACCAGCGCACCGGGTTTGAGGAACGCCGACGCGACGCCGACGGCGCTATTGAGCAGGCCGCCGGGATCGTTGCGCAGATCCAGCACTATGCCCTTGAGCGGCGCCTTGTTCTGTTTGGCCAGGGCAAGTATCGCCTGAGCGAGATTTTCACCGGTACGCTCCTGGAATTGAGTAATGCGGATATAGCCGTAATTGGGTTCGATCAATTTGTACTTGACGCTTTTCACCTTGATGATGGCGCGCATCAGCGTGATGGCGAACGGCTTGGGTACGCCCTTACGTACGATGGTGAGCGTGATGGGCGTATTGGGTGCGCCGCGCATGCGTTTTACCGCCTCATTGATCGTCATCCCCTTGACCGGTGTATCGTCGAGCTTGATGATCAGATCGCCGCTTTTAATGCCCGCTTTCTGCGCCGGAGTATCTTCGATGGGCGACACGACCTTGATAAAGCCGTCTTCCATGCTGACCTCTATACCCAAACCGCCGAATTCGCCCTGGGTGCCGTCTTCAAGTTCCTTGAAAGCGTCGGCGTCCATGTATGCGGAGTGAGGATCCAGACCGGAGAGCATGCCGTTGATGGCATCGTCGATCAGTTTTTTATCGGAAACCGGTTCTACGTAATCGCTTTTGATCTTGCCGAAGACTTCGGTGAATTCGCGCAATTCGTCCAGCGGCAGCGATTGGGTCGCGCCGTGTTCGGCAATGGCGGGAAGATTCAAGGACAATGCGACGCCGATAAGGACGCCGAAAAGTATTAGGCTGAATTTTTGTAGTTTGTTGCGCATTCCTGACATCCTCGTCTAGCGTGCTATCCAGTTGCTCGGGTCAAAAGCCTGACTTCGATAGCGTAATTCGAAATATAACCCTGTTTCACTATTGCCGCCCGTGTTGCCGACACCGGCGATGACATCTCCGGCTTTTACGTTGTCCCCGACTCGTTTATACAGGGTTTCATTATCACTGTATAGGCTCATGTAGCCGTCACCGTGATCTATGATAATCAAATTACCGAATCCGCGCAGCCAATCCGCAAAAACCACTTCGCCCGCGGCGACGCTGCGCACGGCCTGACCGGCGGGCGCCTTTATGAATATTCCCTTCCACAGGGTTCCGCCCTGCTCCCGTGGAGTACCGAAACGGTGGATAAGTTCCCCGCGTGTCGGCATAAGCAGATGTCCTTTCAGTTTGCCAAGGCCGCTTCCGGGCAGTTCGGGTTGCGATAAATGTTCTTCGGGCAGGGTTTCCGGAGTCCGGACATGTTTGCGCCGGGCAGTGCGTTGCGCCGCAGCCCGGGCTTTTTTTCGGGCTGCGGCGCGTGCCAGTGACTGCAGCAAATTGGTGATGCGTTTTTCGTTGTGTTCGAGCGTGACGATTTGTTGACGCTGCATCTGTATCTCGGTTCCCAGCCGTTTGAGAACCTGCTGTTTTTGCTGGCGCTCCGCCTGCAGCAATTGCCGTTCCTTTTGGCGCTGTTCGCGTTGCTGGGTAATCGCTTCCTGTTGTTGCCGTTCGGCCTGAGTGATCTGGTCGAGCTGGTTGAGATTTTGCTGCAACGAGGCTATCAACTGATTGCGCGCACGCCCGATGTAGCCGAAATAAATCAGGTTGCGCGAAATCTGGCCGGGATTCTGGCCGCTCATCAGCAATTTGATGTCGTCCGCCGATCCGGAAAAATATTGCTGACGTATCAGATTGCTTAAATCGTTTTGCTGACGCAGGACAGCGGTGCTCAGGTTTTTCTTTTGGTCATGCAAGCGCGCCAAGGCCTGTTCCGATTGCTGGTGGCGTTGATCGAGTTCAAGAAGGGTGCGGTTGGCGATGCTGATGGCGCGTTCGGATTGTTGCAGTGCATCGGCGGCATGGTTTTTGTTCGACAGGGCGGCGGTATTCTGTTGCCGCAATTGCTGCAGTTGGGTATGTATCGCGTATAGATCGTCGGGCGTAGGCTGAGGATTTGCCCGCGCTGCAATCGATACGGCGAGCAGCGCGGCCGATGCGGCCACAATCAGGCGACATGCCCGGGCAAAGCGCAGGTGCGCAGCCGGAGCTGGGATGCCGCCTCGATTTTCGGTCTGCACCACCGCGACCAGTCTGCGGCATGCGGATGGCATAGCTATCACTCGAAATGGATAAGTGCCTTGCCGGTCATTTCGGCGGGCTGCGGCACATTCATGATGCGTAACAAGGTGGGACTGATGTCTTCCAGCGCGCCATTATCATCGAAAGTGGCCGGCCGGTTGCCGATGTACAGCAAGGGAACCAGATTGGTGGTATGCGCGGTATAAGCCTGATGCGTGTGCGCATCGCTCATCAGTTCGGCATTGCCGTGATCGGCGGTAATCAGGATTTCGCCGCCGCGCGCCAGCATGGCCGGTATGACTTGACCCAGACAGCGATCGAGCGCTTCGATGGCGAGAATGGCAGCATCGAGATTGCCGGTATGCCCGACCATGTCCGCATTGGCATAATTGCAGATGATGGCGTCGAATTGCCCGCTTTCGATGGCGGCGACCAGTTTTTCGGTAAGCTCGTAGGCGCTCATTTCCGGTTTCAGGTCGTAAGTAGCGACATCCGGCGATGCGATCATGATGCGTTCTTCGCCCGGATACACCGTTTCCTCGCCGCCGTTGAAGAAAAAGGTCACATGCGGGTATTTTTCCGTTTCAGCGATACGCAATTGCTTCAAGCCAAGCCGTGATACATATTCGCCGAAACTGTTACGTATGCGGGCCGGCGGAAAGGCGACGGACACTTTAAAATCGTCGCTGTATCCGGTCAGCGTACAAAAATCCGCCAGCTTGGGCAGATATTCGCGTTTGAATTCGGCGAAATCGGGTTCGATAAAAGGACGTGAAATTTGTCGGGCGCGATCCGAACGGAAATTCATGAAGACGATGCTGTCGCCGTCGTTTATCCGTACCGGCGGTTCGTTGGCTCCGGCAATGACGGTCGCTTTGACAAACTCGTCCGATTCGCCGCGTTCGTAAGCGGATTTCAAGCCTGTCAGCGCATCCGTTGCGGTAAATTCCGCCTTGCCCTGCGTAATCAGGTCGTACGCGGCTTTGATGCGCTGCCAGCGATGATCCCTGTCCATGGCATAGTAACGGCCTATCATGGTCGCGATCCGGCCGGTTTGCAACGCATCGATTTTGGCCTGCAGACGCTGCAGATAGACTTCCGCATTTCTGGGTGCGGTATCGCGGCCGTCGAGAAAAATATGCAGATAGACGTCTTTCAGACCTTCCAGCGCGGCCATTTCCAGCATGGCATGGATATGGCTCTCGTGACTGTGGACGCCGCCGTCGGAAAGCAGCCCCAATATGTGCAATGCACCGCTGTGCTGTTTTGCCGCCGAAATCGCGTTCTTGAGCGCAGGATTGGTAAAAAAGGCGCGATCCCTGATCGCCAGATCGATGCGGGTAAATTCCTGGTACACGACGCGACCCGCGCCAATATTGAGATGGCCGACTTCGGAATTGCCCATTTGGCCGGAAGGTAAGCCTACTGCGGATTCGGAAGCTTGCAGCAGGGTGTGCGGATACTGGTTCCAGTAACGATCCCAGTTAGGTTTGGCGGCCAATGCGATCGCATTGTCCGTTCTGCATTTACGGCAGCCGAAGCCGTCGAGGATGATGAGTAGGGCAGGGGTCACTGTCATGTTCTTTCTGTTGGACTTTACGGAGGCGAAACCGATTATATTATGCTTATCGCGGCGATTTTAGTATATTTTGCACCCCGATGCATTATAATAATATTGTCATATTGCTATTTGGTGGACTATGTCTGGAACTGTGCTTAACCTCGAACATATTGACCTGATCGATAAGGATGAACATATCGAGCAGGCTTCGCGCGCGATGAAGGCGATGTCGCATCCGCTACGGCTCAAAATTTTATGCGTCCTGGGGGATCGTGAGGTAAGCGTGCAGGATATCGTGGATCAGGTAGGTACGTCACAAAGCAATATTTCCCAGCATTTGGCCATATTGCGCGATAAAGGCGTCCTGCGTACCCGCAAGGACGCCAATCGTGTCTATTACCGCGTCGGCGATACGCGGACATTGCGTCTGATCAGCCTGATGCGCGATGTTTTTTGCGGTTTTGCCACCTGAGACGATACATGACTGCGCGGACGGCAGCGCATACCGTCCGGGTTCCGATTCCCGAATGGTTTTTTGCGGGGATATCCTAGCCGGCTTTCGCCGTTTCCGCATCGCTTTTTTCCAGGCCGTTTTTTTCCGGATTGTTTTTTTCGATATGGCGCAGGCGTATATGCAGGTCGCGCAGTTGCCGTTCGTCCACATGGTTCGGCGCTTGAACCATGAGATCGTTGGCGCGCTGGGTTTTCGGGAAGGCAATGACGTCGCGGATCGATTCGGCGCCGCTCATCAATGCCACCAGACGATCGAGGCCGAAGGCCAGTCCGCCGTGGGGCGGTGCGCCGAATTGCAGCGCATCGAGCAAAAAGCCGAATTTTTCGCGCGCCTGTTCGGCGCTGATGCCCAGAGCGCGGAAGACGACATCCTGAATATGCTGCTGGTGGATACGGATCGATCCGCCGCCGATTTCCCAGCCGTTCAGCACCATGTCGTAAGCGCGTGACAGCGCCGCCCCGGGATTGCTGACGAGCAATTCCTCGTGACCGGTTTTCGGCGCGGTGAACGGATGATGCAGGGCATCCCAGCGTTTCTCGTCTTCGTTGTATTCGAACATGGGAAAGTCCACCACCCATAACGGTTGCCATTCGTCGGCCGCCTTGCCGGCTTTCAGGCGAAGAGCGCCGAGCGCATCGTTGACGATTCTGGTCTTGTCGGCGCCGAAGAAGATCAGGTCGCCGTTTACTGCGCCGGTACGGCGCAGGATTTCAGCCAGCGCCGCTTCCGGCAGAAATTTCACGATAGGCGATTGCAGGCCGGCTTCGCTAAGTTGGCTTGCATCATTGACTTTGATGTAAGCCAGACCTTTGGCGCCGTAAATTTTGACGAAATCGGTGTAATCGTCGATATCTTTGCGCGACAGGCTGGCACCTCCCGGTATTCTCATCGCGGCAACACGGCCGCCTTCCATGTCGGCCGCCGCGCGGAAAACCTTGAAATCGACGGTTTTCATCAAATCCGTGAGTTCCGTCAATTCCAGCGCGATGCGCAGGTCCGGCTTGTCTGAACCGTAACGATTCATCGCTTCGGCGTAGGGCATGCGCGGAAACGGAGCTGGCAGATCGACGTCCATTAGTTGCTTGAACAGTCTGCGTATCATGTCTTCGACCAGAGCCATGATCTGATCTTCGTTCATGAATGAGGTTTCGATGTCGACCTGAGTGAATTCCGGTTGCCGGTCGGCGCGCAGGTCTTCGTCGCGAAAGCATTTGGTGATCTGGAAATAGCGATCGAAACCCGACACCATCAAGAGCTGTTTGAATAACTGGGGCGATTGTGGCAAGGCGTAAAATTGACCGGCATGGACCCGCGACGGCACCAGATAATCGCGTGCGCCCTCCGGCGTCGAGCGCGTCAGCATCGGCGTTTCGATTTCCATGAAATCGTGGGTATCGAGATAATCGCGCAGATTTTTGGATACCCGGTAACGCAGGCGCATGTTGGCTTGCATGACCGGTCGACGCAAATCGAGATAGCGATGAGTCAGGCGCACGTTTTCGGAAAGGTTTTCGTCGTCGATCTGGAACGGCGGGGTAGCGGAAGTATTGAGCACTTCCATGGCCGTCGCGAGAATTTCGATCTCGCCGCTCGCCATATTGCTGTTGTTCGTCCCTTCCGGCCGCAGTCTGACCGAGCCTGCGATTTGCAGGACGAATTCGCTGCGTATGTTTTCGGCGATGGCGAAGGTATCGGGATTGTCGGGGTCGCAGACGATTTGCACCATGCCGGCGCGGTCGCGCAGATCGATGAAAATGACGCCGCCGTGGTCGCGACGCCGGTGAACCCAGCCGGATACGGTTACGGTTTGATTAAGGTGCGCACGATTGATCGTGCCGCAGTAGTGAGTGCGCATGATGATGTAAGATCGATGTTAAAGTGGAATTGCGGTAATGATCTTCTCCGACGAGCTGACTACGCCCATCGAAACGATGTATTTAAATGCCGTATCAATACCCATGTCAAGTTCGATGGTTTCGCTTTTTTTGACGAAAAAATAAAAGCCGTTTACCGGACTGGGGGTAGTGGGAATAAATACGGCGATATGTTCGGCGGATAAATGCGGAAACACTTCGGCGGGCAGATTCGTCTGAAATGCAATTGCCCAGGCGTCGGGATGCGGGTAGCGAACCAGCAGTACCTTGCGAAATGCATCTCCAGTGCCGGAAAGCAATGAGTCAGATACCTGCTTGACACTGTAGTAAATGGATTTGACGACCGGGATGCGCGATAGTACGCCTTCCCAGTAACCCAGCAGGCGCTGGCCTACGACGTTGGCCGTGATAAGGCCGCTGAGAAAAATCACCATCAGCATCAAAATCACGCCTAGACCGGGGATGCGCATACCCAGCCAGGCTTCGGGACGCCATTGTTCGGGCAGCAGCAACAGGCTCTGATCCAGCGTGGAGATGATCAGGGTCAACGCCCAGACGGTGATGCCCAACGGTACCCACAGCAATAGTCCCGTGACAAAATAGCGTTTCATAAAGCGGTTATACGCACGCCGGACAGGCGCCGGTGCCGCATGCAGGCGCGGCCTGTTCGGAGGGGCTGCCGGATGCGGGAGCAGCGCCTGAACCGGATGTTTTAAAATCGGTGGCGTAATAGCCGCTGCCTTTCAGCTGAAAGCCGGCGGCGGTGAGCTGTTTGCTGAACGTTTCCTTGCCGCATTCGGGACACACGCTTAATTCGGCATCGGCCATTTTTTGCATGACGTCCTGAGCAAAACTGCAAGCGGCGCATTTGTATGCATAGATAGGCATAATGAATCCCCGAAAAATGAAATAAATGCTATTGTACCTAATAACAGTGATTTTTAGGGGATTTCTCTACAAAATTGCGCTTATGTTGAGCGTGTCGGTTACACAGTAAGGTCATTGTAAGTCTAACCCGGCATTATCGCGGTTATGGCATGATGTAGCCTCAGACTATTATGAAGTTGTCCCAATACCAGGTCGGATTTGACATGAAAAAGTGCGCTGAAATAATTAAATTATCGAGTATTGCCGGACTGATGATGGTGTTTATGCTTTCTTCGTGCGGTCAGACCGACACTCATCCGGGTCAGCCTGTAACGAAGCGCAAGGCCATATTCAAGCAATTTCTCCGTACCGTCGAACCGATGGGGCAGGTCATGCGGGGCCGCAAGCCTTACAATCAGGCGGAATTTCTGCAGCAGGCGATGAAGCTGCAAAGCCTGAGTACGCAACCCTGGAAATATTTTACCCCCGACAGCAATTATTCGCCGACTCGGGCAAAGCCCGATGTCTGGGATAAACCCGCACAATTCAAGCAGGCGCAGCAGAAATTTATCGCTGCCACGAACAAGCTGGTCAGCTCGGCGCAAACCGGCAATCTGGACGTGATCCGGCCCGATTTTGCCGGGGTCGAGCAGAGTTGCAAGGCGTGCCATCAACAATTCAGGGGGATTCCGCATTAACGGCAGCGCTGGGTATCGGCATGCTTGATCTGATACTGTCCACCATTGCTTTTTTTGCGGCATCCTACTGGCTGAAACGCTATCTGGACGATCGGGATATTGCATCCGGCCGCGCCCGCAGCATATTGGTGATGGTGCTGGCAACGGCGGCATCGTTTGCGGTGTCGGCTGCCGTCTCCCGTTTCGATCACGAACCGTCTGTCGATAGCCGGATCGTACATGCGTTACCCGGTTTGGGACAATAAAACCGGCTTCGGCAATGATGTTTCGCCATGCAAACCCTAGGCAAACCATAGCGAAATTACCGCGGTAGTCTCGCAGTATGCCGATTCAAATCTCCGGCACCGTTTTTGTATCCGAAATGTTCGGGTGGCGGCGTAACAGGAATGCCCTCAGCACTACTGCATTGTTACGTAGAGTATCGCTGGCGGAAAATATCAGGGTAATCCGTTCATTCCGCGCCAACGTGCGTAAAAAACGGATTTGTTCCTTCTGCTGGCGCAATTCTTCGATATAACGTTGACGGAATTCCTGCCAGCGGTCGGGATCGTGCCCAAACCAAAGCCTCAGTTCGGTACTCGGGGCGATGTCCTTGATCCAGTGATCGATCGCTGCGTCGGTCTTTTTGAGGCCACGCGGCCATAACCGGTCAACCAGTATTCTCCTGCCATCATCCGTGCCGACCGGTTCGTAGGCGCGTTTGAGCTTGATGTTACCTGCACGGAGAACCTGGCTCATGGTAGGTAGTATCCAATCCTGAAAGAGATGGGTTACGGTTAATGGTCCAAATCAATTGAATCTTATCAGAACGATAACGGTGACGGCGACCAAAATGAAAATAATTGCGGCGCGGCGCAAACCGGCAAAGCGTAATTCGGGTATCGTCATGCCCGGAATGATATTCCTGGTTCCGTTGATCATGGCGGTAATAAGGTTGTCGTGTTTGAAAATGCGATAAAAGAATACCGCGGCGATATGAATACCAATGACGGCGATGAGAAAGTCAAAGGCGACCGAATGGATGGCGCTGATCGTATCGCTGGCGTCGTCGCTGATCAAATGAGCCAGCGGCCCCCTGACGCTGCCGGAGTCGTCAGTCGAAAACAGTCCTGTCAGCACTTGAAATAACAGCAGCGCCAGCATGATTACCACCGCCCAGCCGCCGCCGGGATTATGCCCGAGATAAAGGCTCGGTGCCCGATGTCGTAACGTCCGGGCATACGCCGCCAATGACCGGGGATCGCGGACAAAGTTGCTGAAGCGAGCGGTAGTGCTGCCAGCAAACCCCCAGATGATGCGGAATAAGACCAGTGTCAGCATCGCGTAGCCCGAATAAAGATGAATTTCCATCGCATTGTCAAACCAACTGGCGCTGGCCCATGAAACGAGGAAACAGGCTACGGCTCCCCAATGAAACAAACGTACCGGCAAATCCCATACCTTGATGTGTTGTTTGGTCTGCATGGTATCTCGCTCGTGTGAATAAAAATGATGTCGCGTTAATCGGCCACGATAGTCAGACTGAAATGAAAGCCGATTTGTTTCCATGTCCTGCTTTCATCCGTCAATGCCGCTGCTGTAAGCGGATTGGCTTCCAGCCAGTCCTGCGTGAGTTCGAGACGGGCCTGTTCCCGGTCCAGCGTAAAGCGGCCATGATTCAAATGCACGACATGCCGGCTGCGGCAAAACAATACGGCCAGACGCATGATCAGTATCAGCGGCAGCAGGAAACCCGGGATGTCGCCAAGTTTGTCCAGGCTGCCTCGCTGGGCGCGAACCAACATGGCGATATGCGCTTGGTCTTTTTGCGAAAAACCGGGCATGTCGGCATGCGCCAGGATATAGGCGCCGTGTTTATGATAGCCCGAATGTGCGATCGACAAGCCGATTTCGTGCAACTGCGCCGCCCATTGCAGATAACACTTCAGTTCCATATCCACTTCGGCTGCGCCGGTCATTTGTCCGAACAGATAACTGCTCATGTCGGCGACGCGACGCGCCTGTTTGGCATCGACCTGATAGCGTCGCATGAATTGCTGTACGGTAGCGGCGCGCATGTCGTCATGATGAAAGCGTCCGAACAGATCGTAGAGTACCCCTTCGCGCAAGGCTCCGTCGGCAACCGTCATTTCCGTGATGCCGAATTCGGCAAAAATACCGCTCATGACCGCGACACCACCGACAAATACCGGCCTGCGATCGGCTTTCATGCCGGCCAATTCCAATTTGCCCTGATCCCCGATCAAGATCATTTGTTCGCGTAGCTGCGCCAGCCCGTCGCGGGTGATGCCTTGTCTGGCCCAGCCGTTTTGCAGCAGCACATCGCTGATGACCCGCGCCGTGCCGCTGGAACCTACCGCTTCCTGCCATTTTCCCGCATACCGGGCGGCGATGGTCTGGGCTTCGGTGCGGACGGCGATTTCGGCTTGCAGCAGTTTGTTTCTGGTGATCTGTCCATCACCGAAAAACTGCTGCGTAAAATTGACGCACCCGACCTGCAGGCTTTCCATCAAGTGAGGGATCATGCCTGTCCCGACTACGCATTCGGTCGAACCGCCGCCGATATCGACGATCAGTCGCGGATGCGTTGCGGTAGGTAAACTGTGCGTTACTCCGATATAAATCAGCCGCGCTTCTTCACGGCCGGAGATGATTTCTATCGGGTATCCCAGAACCTCTTCGGCCAGCTGCAGAAACGACGATGCGTTTTCGGCGACGCGCAATGCGCTCGTGCCTACGCATCTCACCGCGCTGCGAGGCAGGCCGCGCAAACGTTCGTTGAAGCGGGCAAGGCAGGCCAGGGCGCGGTCCTGCGATTCGGCGTCCAGGCGTTTGTCGCTACCTATGCCCGCTGTCAGCCGTATCGGTTCTTTCAGCGCGTCGAGCGGATAAATCTGGTTGTCGACGACCCGTGCTACTTGCAGCTTGAAACTATTCGAACCCAGATCTACTGCGGCAAGCGTGTTATATTCATTCATCGTTTAAACATATAAGGCGGAACCGGGTGCTAAAATCGCATATAAATCGAACTCCGTCCAGCCAAAAAATGACAGACCTCAATAAAATGGCGCCTGACCGCATGCAGGTCGGTGATTTAGATACGATAATTTCGATGTTCGGATTTTTGTCACGGATATGTGATAATTCTTACATGGCGTATTGATCGGCTCCAATCTGCAACCGGTTGTCTTGACTATGAACAAATATCTGATTACGGTTTTAAGCGCGTTGACATTGGCAGGATGCGGGGACATTCCTTCGTCCGGCCCCAGCCGGGCGGCGATATACAATAGCAATTATAGCGGCAGCGAGGCGATGGTCGCCAAAAGCATAGAGATTGTCGATGTCAATGAAAATGTGATACAACAATTACTCGCCCAAAGAAAACTCCACGACTTTTCCGCTACATTGGGGATGGAACCGCCCAAACAGCAATACATAGGCAAGGGAGATACGTTGCAGGTGTCGATCTGGGAAGCGCCGCCGGTGACGCTATTCGGTTCCAGCGAGGCCAAAACGCGCAGTCTGCCATCGTCCGCTCACATTACCACGCTACCCGACCAGATGGTCAATCATCAAGGTAAAATCGACGTGCCATTTGCCGGTGAAATCATGGCTGCGGGCAAGACTCCACAGGAAGTCGAGGCGGAAATCGTCAAGCGGCTGCACAATACCAGCAAGACGCGTGCAATGGTGCTTATCGCAAACAATGTTTCTTCCAATGTCACGGTGGTCGGCGAAGTAACCAAAAGCATACGCATGCCGGTGACCGCGGCCGGCGAACATTTGCTCGATGCGCTGGCCGCAGCTGGCGGGGTTCGGCAACCGGTCGGCAAGGTGACGATACAGCTGACGCGCGGCGACAAGTATTACAGCATGCCGCTGGATAATATAATTCGTGATCCCAGGCAAAATATTCCTTTGTTTCCCGGCGATGTCTTGACGGCCTTATATCAACCTTTGAGTTTTAATGCCTTGGGCGCGACCGGCAAAAGCAAGGAAATCAATTTTGAAACGCAGGGTATCAGTCTGGCGCAAGGTCTGGCGCGTGCCGGCGGTCTGGACGATAATCGCGCCGACGTGAAAGGCGTTTTCATTTTCCGTTTCGAAGCCGGGAACGCGCTTAAATGGCCAAGCAAACCCATACTTACCACTCCGGAAGGGAAAGTGCCGGTCATTTACCGCTTCGATTTCAGGGATCCCGCCAGCTTTTTTATTGCTCAATCATTCATCCTGAATAACAGCGATGTCGTTTACGTATCGGACGCCCCGGTGGCGCAACTGCAAAAGTTCTTTAACCTGGTATTCTCCATCGTCTTTCCGATCTCTACTGCGACGACGATCCGGTTTTAGGCTGAGCACACAATGGCCGCGATGCTGCAAGATCGTCTTATTTGCCGCGGCAACCGGTTATGGTTGCGATCATGCCACGTGACGGATGAACTGTCGCGGCCGTATGCCCAGCAGCAGTAATACCGCAAAATAGGTCATAGCGCCGAGACCGACCAGAGCGCTGAGACGCACGATACGGAATACGAAATATGCTTGCAGCCAATCGGCATCGCTACCGGTAGCCCAGGCCAGCAATGTGGCCATGACGGCGGTAGCGACGCCGATTTTGATCATGAACGCATACCAGCCGGGTTGCGGCTGGAAAATTTTCTTGCTGCGCAATTTCCATAGCAACAAGCTGGCGTTCAGGCAAGCCCCCAGACCGATCGCCAGAGCCAGGCCGGCATGTTGCAATTTCCACACGAACAGCAGGTTCATCAGTTGCGTGGCGATCAGGGTGATCACAGCGATTTTAACCGGAGTTTTGATATTCTGCCGGGCATAAAATCCCGGAGCGAGTATCTTGATCATGATCAGGCCCAACAAACCCAGACTGTATGCGATCAAAGCCTGCCGCGTCATCCACAGGTCGTGGATGCTGAAATGTCCGTACAGAAACAGCGTGCTGATCAGCGGCAGCGCCAGTATCGCCAGTGCAGCGGCCGCCGGCAACGCCAGCATTAATGTCAGGCGCAGCCCCCAGTCCAGCAATTGCGAATATTGCGCAGGATCGTTGTCGGCGTAATGCCTGGAGAGGCTGGGCAATAATATCGTGCCCAGCGCGACACCCAGCAGACCGGTAGGGAACTCCATCAGGCGGTCGGCGTAATACAGCCACGATACGCTGCCGGTAGCCAGAAACGATGCGAAAATGGTATTGATGAGCAAAGACAGTTGCGCGATCGATACGCCGAACACCGCCGGTCCCATTAGTTTCAACACCCGCCAGACGCCTTCGTCATGCCGGTTGAAACGAAACCGTGGCAACAGGCCCAGACGGTGCAGATAAGGCCATTGCAGCGCCAGTTGCAGCAGACCGCCGAGCGCCACTCCCCAGGCCATCGCCATTGCCGGCGGATGCATGTACGGCGCCAGCCACAGTGTCGCGGCGATGATGGCCGCATTGTACAGAACCGGAGTGAACGCCGGGATGCTGAACTGGCTATAGGTATTGAGGATGCCGCCAGATAGCGAAACCAGTGAGATCATTAAAATATACGGAAAGGTGATGCGCAGCATGTGCACCGTGACGTGGAATTTATCCGGCATGTCAGCAAAACCCGGCGCGCTGAAATAGATCACCAGCGGCGCCGCGAGCACGCCCAGCAGCGTTATGATGCAAAGCGTGACGAATAGCAGGGTGGCGACATGATCGACGAGCAGGCGCGTATCTGCGTGGCCGCGCCGGTTTTTATATTCGGTGAGTATCGGCACGAAAGCCTGCGAAAACGCGCCTTCGGCGAATAAACGTCGCAGCAGGTTGGGAATGCGGGTCGCCACGACGAATGCGTCGGTATAGATGCTGGCGCCGAAGCTGCGCGCGACGATTGCATCGCGGGCAAAGCCCAGCACCCGCGATATCAGGGTCATGCTGCTGATTTTGGCAAGGGTGCGAAGTAAATTCATGATGCAGTCGGTAGAAGGAGTGGGATATGGTGCGCCGTGTCGGCGTGACCGGACCGTCTGGCGGACGACAGGATATATATGGCGGCGGGATTCATGCGATTTCGAGTTTGGCGTAAGCCAGCGCCAGCCATTTCATACCGTGCGAGCCGCCGAAATTGATCTGGATGCGCAGATCTTCTCCCCGCCCTTCAAGATTGACGACGACGCCGGTACCGAATTTGGCGTGCCGTACGTTCATGCCCATGCGCCAGGGCGTATCGTCCGCTTGCCGGGTCTGCGGCGGCATCGCAACGCTTGCGGCGGCTGGGTATGAGGTATTGATGGGTTTGAGCAATCCGGTCGGCAATTCGCTTAAAAATCGCGAAGCGATGCCGTAACGGGTCTGTCCGTGCAGCATGCGATTCTGAGCATAGCTGATGTACAGCCGCTGACGGGCGCGGGTGATCGCGACGTACATCAGGCGGCGTTCTTCTTCGATGCCGTGCTGCTCGGCCACCGATTGCTCGCTCGGAAACAGTCCTTCTTCCAGTCCGCTCAGGAATACCGTCTGAAATTCCAGCCCTTTGGCCGAATGCACGGTCATCAGTTGCAGGGCATCGTCTCCAGCGCCGGCTTGATGCATGCCGGCTTCGAGCGCGGCGTGCGCCAGGAAATTCGCCATCATGCCGTCGTTGTCGCCGTTTTCCGTCAGCGCGTCGGGGTCGTTGACGAACACCGCGGCGGCATTGACCAGTTCGTTCAGGTTGTCGATCCGGTCCTGGCCGTCTTTTTCCGCCTGATAATGCGCCATCAAACCACTGGCCTGTAAAATATGCGCGATCGCCTCCGGCAGGGTCAGGCCGATGACGGCGTCCTGCATGGCGCGCATGAGCTGGACGAAACCGCTCAGGCCCTTATTGCCGGGGCTGCCGCTGGCGGCTCGCCACAGGCTCGATTGCGTATTCCCCGCGGTATCGAGAAGCTGTTCCAGCGTACGCGCGCCTATCCCGCGAGTGGGAAAATTGACGATGCGCGTGAAAGCGCTGTCGTCGTCGGCATTGGCCAACAGGCGCAAATACGCCAGCGCGTGCTTGACTTCCTGCCGTTCGAAAAAGCGCAAACCGCCGTAAACGCGATAAGGAATCCCGGCGCTGAACAAGGCGTGCTCCAGCGCTCGCGACTGCGCATTGGAGCGATACAGCACGGCGATATCGTTCAGCGCCATTCCTTCCCGGTGCAAGAGCTGCGCCTCTTCGCCGATAAACCGCGCTTCTTCCTGATCGTTATACGCCCTATAAACGCGTATCAATTCGCCGGGACCGGCGGCGGTCCACAGATTTTTCCCCAGCCTCGCCTGATTGCGGCTGATCAGCGCGTTGGCGGCATCGAGTATGTTGCCGTGACTGCGATAATTCTGTTCGAGCTTGATCAGGTTGTCGTGCGCATAGTCGCGCTGAAATTCGTTCATATTGCCGGTATGCGCGCCGCGAAATGCATAAATCGACTGGTCGTCGTCGCCGACCGCCATCAGCGCCGAAGCAGCGCCGGCAAAATGTTTGAGCCAGCGATATTGCAGGCGGTTGGTATCCTGAAATTCGTCTATCAGCAAATGACGAAACCGGTCCTGATAATGCTGGCGCAAGGAACTGTCCCGGGCCAGCATTTCATCGCTGCGCAACAGCAATTCGGCAAAATCGACTACGCCCTCGCGTTGGCATTGTTCGTCGTAGGCGGCATAAAATTCGGCGAGACGGCGCGTATACGGGTCGTAAACCTCGATTTTGTCAGCGCGCTGTCCGGAATCCTTGTTATTGTTGATGAAATTCTGGACTTTTTTGGGCTCGAACTTTTCCGTATCGACGTTCATCGATTTGAGCAGCCGTTTAATGGCGGAAAGCTGGTCGGCGCTATCGAGAATCTGGAATAAGCGCGGCAATCCGGCTTCGCGATGATGCGTACGCAGCAAGCGGTTCGACAGGCCGTGAAACGTGCCTATCCAGATGCCGCGAGGATCGAGCGGCAGCATGGCGCCGAGGCGGGCCTGCATTTCCCTGGCGGCTTTATTGGTGAAGGTGACGGCCAGTATACCCGATGGCGATATTTGCCCGGTTTGCAACAGCCATGCGATTCGGGTGGTGAGCACGCGGGTCTTTCCGCTGCCGGCCCCGGCCAGGATCAGCGCAGATTGATGCGGCAGTGTCACCGCCGCGAGTTGTTCCGGATTTAAGCCGTCGAGGATAGAGGACATGATAGACTTTCGATAGCGATCGCTCGAGGATATCGCGATTACGCCGATATTCGACAGGTAAAAGGAGAATTATAATGGCTAAACAGCTTGGATGCTTCATTAAAGAAGCGCGTAGTCATATAGAAGAATGGGACGCGGAAACGGCGCACGAAAAACTCGCCGGCGAACCGGTATTATTGGTGGACGTACGCGAAGCCGACGAATTTGCGAGCGGGCATATCGCGCAGGCTGTCAACATTCCCAGGGGGGTGCTCGAAGCGGCGGCCGATGTTACGACACCTCATCGGCACCCCATCCTCAGCAAGGCGCAGGATCGAAATGTGTTGCTCTATTGCCAGTCGGGCGGCCGTTCCGCCATGGCTGCATGGACGCTGCGGCAGATGGGGTTCGGGCACGCCTATTCGCTCGCTGGCGGTCTGGAATGCTGGCAAGCCGAAGGATTTGACCTGGTGACCGGTTCCTGACAGCAGCGAAGCATGCGCGTCTCGGAAAGTTTTCAATCTCATGTCAGTCCCGACTATGCGCAATGCTATCTGTTTTCAAGACCGGTATCCGCGGCGGTATTTGAAAAGACGCTCAAATGAGGGCGTCATCACTGGCGGCAAATATGGCCGATCGAGAGTATGGTATGATGTTTTAAGTTAATGACCGATCCGGCGGAACCGAATTTTGACGTTTTCTACCTTGTGGCCTGAGCTGGGATGCGATCCCGGCGGGATACTGTTATTTGCCGAAACCGCAGCCGAACTGCAAATCATGCAACAGTCGTTCTGTTCCCATCTCGCCGCGCTAGCGCTTGAACCCGCATTGCAGAAGCAGGTTTATGGTCAGTGTGGCGCGCACTTCGTGTGCGGTTTCGGACTGAATGCAGCGGCCGCGGCAAAAATTACCGTTGGCGATACCTTGCAGCTGGCGCAGCAGTTCGGCCTCGATAGTCGCCGCCGTGCGGACGATCTGGAACGTGAAATCATTCTGGCGATGTTGCTGGCGCCGACCGCTTTCGTTTTTCCGGGATACGAAGAATGGGCTGCGGCGGTGCGCATACGCCAAAACATAGTCGTTGCCGGGCGCAATACGGCACTGGCCTTCGATACCGAAGAAGCCGAGCGGCCGGCCGAATATTGGTCGTATGGTGAAGAAAGCGGATTTGTTGTAAAGCCGGGCAAATCTCTGATCGAGGCCTTGCGGAAGGCGACACAGCCTGAGAATCCTGGCGAAATCTACTCCTTTTCCTGTTATCGCGCGACCGAATACGTGATCCTGTTGGGGATGGCGCAGGAACTGGTGACGACCAATCCCGAGCTGTTTGAGCAATTGCAACAGCAATGGCAGCGGCAGGCGATCATGTCCGGCCGGTTTCATGACGCGTTTTTATATGAATACGGTTCCATGCATGCGCCTTTGCCGCCGAAATATTATGTGCCTGGAGACCGCTTGTGGTTTCGCAATCCCGACGAATCGTCTTCCGACGTCATCGGCTACGAAGGTTCGTGGGTGCTTTATCTGGGCGGCGGATTGTTTACCAATTTCTGGAAACGCGACGAGCCCTATACCTTAACGACTAAATGTCTGGAACTGTACCATTGGCGCAATGCTACGTATCTGGATGCGCAAGGCAAACTGCAAATCGACGAGACGGAAGTCGAAGCGCGTGTCGGGAAAACCTTGAAAGATCCCGATGAACTCGAGCGTATACTGGAAATAATGCTGCGTTTCAGGGACGAGCAGGGCATATATGAAGAGGGCGGCTGTATCGATACTACACGCGAATATCCTCGATGGGTATGTCCGGCGGGTGCTACGATACGTTTGCCCGACGGCTAGCCCTCTTCCTGCTTTGCGGACGAGCGCAAGCGAGCGCCTAGTGGTAAAATCGTGTCCTTTGTTTCCATAAAAATTTATTTTCAAGCCAAAAGGGTTGCGTATGTCCGGACATAGTAAATGGGCGAATATAAAACACAAAAAAGCCGCTACCGATGCGAAACGCGGCAAGATATTCACGCGATTGATCAAGGAAATCACCGTTGCGGCGAAGCTGGGCGGAGGCGATGCCGGCACGAATCCGCGGTTGCGGTTGGCGATGGACAAGGCGTACGACGCCAATATGCCCAAGGATACGGTGGAGCGCGCGATCAAGCGTGGTTGCGGCGATCTGGAAGGAGTGAATTACGAAGAAATCCGCTACGAAGGCTACGGCATCGGCGGCGCTGCGGTCATGGTCGATTGCATGACCGACAACAAGGTGCGCACTGTCGCCGACGTGCGCCATGCTTTCAGCAAATTCGGCGGCAACATGGGCACCGACGGTTGCGTGGCGTTTCAGTTTCTGCATTGCGGACAACTGTTGTTTGC
This sequence comes from Pseudomonadota bacterium, assembly GCA_021795395.1. Classification (GTDB taxonomy): domain Bacteria; phylum Pseudomonadota; class Gammaproteobacteria; order Burkholderiales; family Sulfuriferulaceae; genus Sulfuriferula. The sequence goes on from JAJYPN010000012.1 coordinate 35,444, forward strand.
GCCGGGCTTGAACGAGGATACGTTAATGGAAGCCGCGCTCGAAGCGGGCGCGGACGATATCTTCACGCACGAAGACGGCAGTATCGAAGTGATTACGCCGCCGTATGAATTGCATACGATCAAATCGGCGCTGGAAGCGGCGGGCTTTAAAGCGGAATTCGGCGAAGTCGGCATGAAGCCGCAAAATGAAGTCGAGCTTGTCGGCGAAGATGCGATTAAAATGCAAAAATTGCTCGATGCGCTGGAATCGCTTGACGACGTGCAGGAAGTCTACACATCGGCGGTATTGAATATGGCGGAATAAGGCTGGTTACCGAATCGGGTTGCAAGCGGGAACGAGCGCTTGCCGGAACAAGATACAAAACGGGTGGTAAAGGAAATACGGATTAACCGTTTTACGAAGTATCGGGCTTGGCAATATCGCGCAAAGCCCGGTTATAAAAAGGACAGCGTATGTTTACGGGGATTATTCAGGCGGTCGGCTCAGTGGCGGCGGTAGTGCAGAAAGATGAAGATGCCCGTTTGACGATACGAGCCGGCAGTCTGGATCTCAGCGATGTCAGTCTGGGCGATTCGATAGCCTGTAACGGCGTCTGCCTGACGGTGGTGGATGTGTTGCCGGAAGGGTTTGGCGTCGACGTTTCCGCGGAAACCTTTCGCTGCAGCGCCGGTTTCCCTCAGGGCGCCGCAGTCAATCTGGAAAAGGCGATGCGTCTCGCCGACCGGGTGGGGGGGCATCTGGTGTCGGGACATGTCGACGGAGTCGGTACGGTGACGAGTTTCCTTCCGGCCGGAGACAGTATGGGATTGATTATTCGCGCGCCGTCGGAAATTATGCGTTTTATCGTGACCAAAGGGTCGGTGACGGTCAACGGCGTCAGTCTGACGGTGAATTATGTGACAGACGACGAGTTCGGTATCAATCTGATTCCGCATACGCTGGCACAGACCAATCTGGCGGATTTGAAGGCCGGAAGTCGGGTTAATCTGGAAGTCGACATGATGGCGCGCTACGCTGAACGTATTTTGAATTATTACCAGGAAGCAAGGCTGCCTAAATGAAGTTGAGTCCTATTGCAGAAATCGTCGCGGATATCAAATCCGGTAAAATGGTGATACTGGTCGACGAAGAGGATCGCGAAAATGAAGGCGATCTGGTCATGGCCGCCGAATTCGCCACGCCGGAGTCGGTCAATTTCATGGCCACCCACGGCCGGGGGCTGATTTGCCTGACGCTGACCGACGAACGTTGCAAACAGCTGGGTTTGCGGCAGATGGTAGCGGATAACCAGACGCCTTACAGTACGGCCTTTACGGTATCGATAGAAGCGGCGAGCGGCGTCACCACCGGCATTTCTGCCGCAGATCGCGCGCGCACTATACAGGCTGCGGTCGCCAAACATGCCAAGGCAACCGATATTATCCAGCCCGGGCATATTTTCCCGCTGCGCGCGCAGCCAGGTGGCGTTCTGATACGCGCCGGCCACACCGAAGCCGGCTGCGATCTGGCGGGAATGGCGGGACTGGAGCCGTCGGCGGTGATCTGCGAAATTCTTAACGAAGACGGCAGTATGGCGCGATTGCCCGATTTGATCGATTATGCGCGCGAACATGGCCTCAAAATCGGCGCCATTGCCGACTTGATTCATTATCGCAGCCAGAACGAAAGCCTGATCGAACGTGTCGGCGGCAGACCGATCAGCACTGCGTTCGGCGAATTCGGACTGGTAGTTTACCGCGAGAAGATTTCCGGCGCGGCGCATCTGGCGCTGGTCAAGGGCGATATTACGTACGCTGCGGAAACCCTGGTGCGGGTGCACGAACCGGTTTCGGTGATGGATATACTGGAACTGGACAGTTCGGCGCATGCTTACAGCGTGAGCCGGGCCCTGCAAAAGATTTCGGAGGTAGGCAAGGGCGTGATCGTCTTGCTGCATCGCCCCGAGACTGCCGCCGATCTGCTCGCGCATGCGATACCCGAAGGCGGGGTCAAGGCGGCACAGAAATGGGATGCCCGCAATTACGGCATCGGTGCGCAAATATTGAAAGATCTGGGCGTAGGTAAAATGCGTTTGCTGGCTGCTCAGCGTAAAATGCCTTCGTTGGCGGGTTTCGATCTGGAAGTGACGGGGTTTGACGAGGCGCCTGACAGCCGCAACTTTAACGATACTATCAACGATTAAGGGCCAAGCATGGCAAGTTATGAAGGAATCAATGAACTGGATGTCAATCTGACCGGTAATTCGTTAAGGATAGGCATAGTGATGAGCCGGTTTAATCGCGATATCTGCGATAGTCTGCTGGCCGCCTGCGTCCATGCGCTTGCCAAATACGGGGTCAGGCGGGAGAACACACTGCTGGCGACGGTACCGGGAGCGCTGGAGATTCCGCTGGCAATACGGAAAATGGCGATGAGCGGAAAATTCGATGCCGTGGTGGCGCTAGGCGCCGTCGTGCGTGGCGATACCTACCATTTTGAACTGGTATCCAATGAAATGGCGAGTGGCATTACGCGCGTTCAGCTCGACACCGGCGTACCGGTAGCGAACGGGGTGCTTACCACCGATACCGACGAACAAGCCCACGCGCGCACCGGCAGCAAGGGGACGGAAGCGGCTGCGTGTGCGATTGAAATGGCTAACCTGTTAAAGACATTATGAGTGGAAACCGGCGTAAGGCCCGTGAATTCGCGGTGCAAGGCATTTATCAGTGGCTGCTGAACAGGCAGCCGGTCGCCGATCTGGTCAAACAATTGCGCGAGCAGGACGGTTTTGCCGATATGGACGAGATGATGTTTCTGGCGCTGCTCAAAGGCGTCGTCGACGGCAACGAGCAGCTGGACCGGCATTTGGCCCTGTACGTGGACCGTAACGTCGCCGAACTGAGCCCGGTCGAGCATGCCATCCTGCTGCTCGGTGCCGAGGAATTGCTGCATCATCCGGAAGTGCCGTATCGGGTCGTGCTCAATGAAGCGGTAGAGCTGGCCAAAACTTTTGGCGGCACCGACGGGCACAAATACGTCAACGGCGTCATGGACAAGCTCGCTGCCGCAGTGCGCGGCGGCGAAGTGAACAAACCGCGTCGCTAGGAGCCTGTCGGACTTGAAGAATCGTAGCGTAATGCTTCAAGCAGGCAAACCGCAAAGCGGTTGTTCGCAGCCGATTTCCTTTAATTCCGACAGGCTCCTGGGGAGCTGGACGACTAACTTTGATGATTAGCGAATTCGATCTGATCCGGCGCTATTTTTCCCGTCCTGCAGCGCATACGGTGCTGGGGGGCGGTGACGATTGCGCCTTGGTGCAACCGGCGGCGGGAATGCTGCTGGCGGTCTCTACCGATACGCTGGTGAGCGACGTGCATTTTTTTGCCGATGCCGATCCGGCATTGCTGGGCTGGAAGTCGCTGGCGGTGAACCTGTCGGATCTGGCGGCGATGGGCGCGCAACCGCGTTGGGCGACGCTGGCGCTGACTGTTCCTGCAGCGAATGAATCGTGGCTGGCAGCGTATGCCGACGGTTTGTATCGATGTGCCGCGGCACATGACATCAGCCTGATTGGCGGCGATACGACCCGCGGCACGCTCAGTCTGACGCTGACGGTTATCGGTGAAGTGCCGTACGATTCGGCATTGCGGCGGGACGGCGCGCGAACCGGAGATGCTGTCTGGGTCTCGGGAACCTTGGGCGATGCCGCCTTTGCGCTGGCCGCCCTGCAGGGACGAGTGGAAATGGATGAAGCTGATAGAGCGATGCTGGAGACACGTTTGCATGCGCCGACGCCGCGGGTGTCCCTGGGTCTGGCATTGCGTGGACTGGCGCATGGCGCGATCGATGTTTCGGACGGTTTGGCAGCGGACCTCGGGCATGTTTTGGCACATTCACATTGCGGCGCCGTAATCGATTACGCACTATTGCCACTGAGCCCGGTAGTGCGTGAACTGACGCAGCATCCCATATTCGATTCTTGCGTCCTGGCTGGCGGCGACGATTACGAGTTGTGTTTTACCGCGCCCGTCGAAGCGGAAGCCGAAATTCTCGCTATCGGCGCCCGGCTCGATGTGCGACTGACCGCCATCGGCCGTATCGTCGCCGGGTCCGGCTTGCAATGGCTCGATAGCGCTGGGCGGCTCATGGCCGCGACAATGACGGGGTACGACCATTTTGCCGGCTGACTGGCGTTTTGTCCTGCGGCATCCTGCGCATTTTTTTGCTTTTGGTTTCGGCAGCGGTCTGGCGCCGGCCGCCCCCGGAACGTTCGGTACGCTGGCCGCTATCCCGTTGTATTATTTATTGGCTGCCCTGTTGCCACTCGGTGTGCTCTACGGCGTAATCGGACTGGCTGCCGTCGCCGGCATCCGGATTTGCGATATTACCGGCCGTAATCTGGGCATGGCAGATTACGGCGGTATCGTCTGGGACGAAATCGTGGCATTCTGGTGCGTACTTCTCTTTACCCCAGGCACCGCAGTCTGGATAGCGGCGGCATTTATACTGTTTCGATTGTTCGATATCTGGAAGCCGTTTCCGATAAACTGGTTCGATGCGAAATTTAAAAACGGCTACGGCGTCATGCTCGACGACGGCCTGGCGGCGATTTATACGATATGCACACTGGAAGGAATCCAATATTGGCTGACATGAATTACGGCGATCATGCGTTGTACCGCCTGGCGGAAGAAACCGGTAAGGCCTTGCTGCAGCGCGGTTTCAGGCTGGCGACGGCCGAATCGTGCACCGGCGGCTGGGCCGGCATGATCATGACGGCAGTGCCGGGCAGTTCGGCGTGGTACGATCGCGGGTTTATCACTTACACCAATGAGGCCAAGCAGGAAATGTTAGGTGTCGCAGCGGCTACGCTGGAGCGTTGGGGCGCGGTCTCCGAAGCAACGGCCGGCGAGATGGCGCAGGGCGCATTGCGGCAAAGTCATGCGAATATCGTTCTGGCGATATCGGGAATTGCCGGTCCGAGTGGCGGCACGCCACAAAAACCGGTCGGCACAGTCTGTCTCGCCTGGGCCGCGACCGATGGTTCCCGGCTGGCGACGACATGCCGCTTCGACGGCGACAGGCAGGAAGTTCGCGCGCGGGCGATAGCGGCCGCCTTGCGCGGCGTGTTAGAGCTGGTTTCTTAATACAGTCATCAAAAACAGGCATCATCGCAGATTCGTAATTTCAGTTACAGACACGCACGCAAAAGGAAATAAACATGGATGAAAACAGAAGCAAGGCACTCGCAGCGGCTTTGTCCCAGATCGAAAAAAGTTTCGGCAAGGGGTCGATCATGCGTCTGGGCGACGGCGAGGTGGTCAAAGACATTCAAGTTGTATCGACCGGATCGCTGGGACTCGATATCGCGCTCGGCGTAGGGGGCTTGCCGCGCGGACGCATTGTGGAAATCTACGGCCCTGAATCGTCGGGTAAAACCACGCTGACCTTGCAGGTGATTGCGGAAATGCAAAAACTGGGTGGCATCGCTGCGTTTATCGATGCCGAACATGCACTCGATCCCCAATATGCGCAAAAGCTGGGCGTGAATGTGTCGGATTTGCTGATATCGCAGCCCGACACCGGCGAGCAGGCACTCGAAATTGCCGATATGCTGGTACGCTCCGGCTCCGTCGATATCGTGGTGGTCGATTCGGTTGCAGCACTGACGCCGAAGGCCGAGATCGAGGGCGAAATGGGCGATTCGCACATGGGCCTGCAGGCGCGGCTGATGAGCCAGGCTTTGCGTAAGCTGACCGGCAATATCAAGCGTACCAATACGCTGGTGATTTTCATCAATCAGATCCGGATGAAAATCGGCGTGATGTTCGGCAACCCGGAAACCACTACCGGCGGCAATGCATTGAAATTCTACTCGTCTGTGCGCCTGGACATACGCCGTACCGGCGCGATTAAAAAAGGCGAAGAGGTCATCGGTTCGGAAACCAAGGTAAAGGTGGTCAAAAACAAGGTCGCGCCGCCCTTCAAGCAAGCCGAATTCGATATTCTCTACGGCGAAGGCATTTCGCGCGAGGGCGAGATTATCGAACTGGGCGTGGCGAACAAGATCGTTGACAAAGCAGGTGCCTGGTATGCTTACAATGGCGAAAAGATCGGACAGGGCAAAGACAATGCGCGCGATTATCTGCGCGAACATCCGGAAATCGCACGCGAGATCGAAAACAAGGTGCGCACCATCATCGGTATCGTTCCTCATACCGCATTCATAACCGGCGTGCCGGCAGAAGAATTCTAAGCGGGCGGACACGTCGTGGAAAAATCGCTGCGGGCCCGCGCGCTCGATGCGTTGGCCCGGCGTGAACATAGCCGCGCCGAATTGGAGCGGAAACTGTCGGTCCATAGTGGCGATCAGGCCGAATTGACGCAATTGCTCGACTATCTGGAAGCGCGCGGTTGGTTATCCGATGCGCGCTACGCCGAGCAGGTAGCGCATGCGCGTCAGTCACGCTACGGCAGCCGGAAAATCGCTAGCGAATTGCGCGAGCAAGGCGTAGACGAGGCATTGGTGGAGGCGGCGCTGGAGACATTAAAAGCGACGGAGCTGGAACGCGCACGTATCGTCTGGGAGAAAAAATTTGGCGCAGCGGCCGGAACTGCCAAAGAGCGCGCTCAACAAATTCGTTTTTTGCAGATGCGCGGATTCGATCTCGGGGTGACGTATCGATTGCTTGGCGGTCGTGAAGAACCGGATTGACGGTTACGGTAACGTCTGTTTTCGTCATATATCGCAAAACAGTCATTATTGCAGGGTAGAATGGATCATATTGGCGTTAATGGCTCCCATCCGGATGCGCAAAACAGTTAAAAATGATAGCCTGTGTACCGAGAGCGCTATCGTATATAGGTAAGGCTCGTTTTGTGGTAGCGGACCAAGAGGGTTTTATGCGGCGTATGGCACAATGGCAAGATAGCCGGAATTTGCTTGAAACGAAAATTCTGAGCATGATAGCCGGCGACATAGGAGGAACCCAAAGCCGTTTGTTATGGGTTGCTCGACCTTTCCTGCAGCCTTTGCAGACCCTGTTCGAGCGCAATTACGAAAGCGCGGGATTTGCCGACGCATCCGCCCTGTTGCGCCAATTCATGAGTGATGCCCAGCGCGAAACACCGCCGGACCTGTTATGCCTCGCCTTGCCCGGACCATTGAATCAGCGCCGCGTCGAATTGACCAATTTGAACTGGACCGTCGATGCCGATGCGATAGCCGGCGAGCTGCATATCGCCGATGTTCGATTCGTCAACGATTTTCAGGCGGCAGCTGCTGGCGTGGACGTATTGCAGAAAAGCGATATGCTCGTGCTGAATCCGGGCTTGATGCGTCCGGGTGCAACCCGCGTGATTACCGGCGCGGGAACCGGTCTGGGATTGGCGTGGATGCAAGCTGGACTCAACGGCAATTATCGGACGTTTGCCACGGAAGGCGGCCACATCGATTTTGCGCCCGCTAACGCCCTGCAAAGCGATTTGCTGCATTGGTTACGGCAAACATATGCTCACGTATCCTGGGAGCGCGTACTCTCCGGTCACGGTCTTGAAGCCTTATACGAATTCAATCGCGAACGTCATCGCGGACACACTGTTGAATTCCCTCTAAATGCAGCTCAAATTCATGCGGCAGCATTGCGGCAGGAAACCGTTGCTTGCGATACCGTACAGTTATTCGCCGATATCTATGCGGCATGGGCTGGCAATCTGGCTTTGCTGTACCGGCCGCAGGGCGGATTGTATATAGCAGGAGGCATGGCGATACATTTGCAGTCCTGGCTGACCGCAGAGCGCTTTACGCGGCTTGCGTCGGAAAAGGGCAGAATGTCGGACGTGGTGCGTAATATCCCCATGTATTTGATTACCGAGCCGCGACTGGGCGTATTGGGAGCAGTACGAATTGCAATGAGCTGAAACGGGCAGGACTGATGAAGGAGACCGAGGAATGACAATAACGAAACTGGAGCAGGAAAAATTATATCGCTACTACACCGAACCCAAGATGGTGACCGAGCTTACCCGTAGAACCCTGGTTCTGGTGCTGGCGGGCGGCGAAGGATCTCGACTGAAAAATCTGACCGCCTGGCGCGCCAAACCGGCGGTGCCGTTTGGCGGAAAATACCGCATCATCGATTTTGCCTTGTCGAATTGCGTCAATTCCGGTCTCAGGCGCATAGGCGTCCTGACCCAGTATAAATCTCATTCCCTGATCCGCCATTTACAACGCGCATGGAGTTTCATGCGCGCCGAGATCGGCGAATTCGTCGAAATTCTGCCTGCGCAACAGCGTACCAATAAAAAGGAATGGTATCAGGGCACTGCCGATGCGCTATTCCAGAATCTGGATATCGTCAGCCGCCATGACCCGCACTATGTCATCGTACTGGGCGGCGATCATATTTATACCATGGATTATTCCGACATGCTGCTCAGACACGTGGAATCGGGCGCGGATTTCACGGTAGGGTGTATCGAGGTGCCGCGTGAAGAAGCGTCGGAGTTTGGCGTCATGTCCGTAGATGATACCATGCGCATCACCAAATTTACTGAAAAACCTGCGGAGCCGGAAGCCATGCCCGGCAAGCCCGAAACTGCGCTCGCTTCCATGGGGATATATGTATTTTCTACCGAATTTTTGTTCAATACTTTGATTGCCGATGCGGAACATCGTGATTCGTCGCATGATTTCGGCCGGGATATCATTCCTGAAAACATTCATGGTTCGCTCGCCATGGCGTATCCCTTTCGCAAGGCAACGGGAGAGCCGGGGTACTGGCGCGATGTCGGGACCGTATATTCCTACTGGAAATCCAATATGGAATTATGCGCGATCGATCCGGAACTGAATCTATACGACAGGGACTGGCCGATCTGGACGTATCAACCGCAATCGGCGCCGGCGAAATTTATTTTCGACGATGAAGGACGTCGCGGCGAAGCGATCGATTCGCTGGTTTCGGCGGGTTGCATTATCTCTGGCGCACGCTTGAAACGATGTGTCGTATTTTTCGGCTGCCTTATCGAAAATTTCAGTCTGGTAAAAGACAGCGTAATCCTTCCCAAAGTCCGTATCGGCAGGAATTGCCGCATCACACGTGCGATCATCGATAAAGCCTGCGTCATCCCGGACAATATGGTCATAGGCGAGGATCTCGAAGAAGATGCGAAACGGTATCATGTGACCAAAGAAGGTATAGTGTTGGTGACGCCGGAAATGCTGGGCCAACATTTATATCGTTAGATATCTTTTGCAGAATTACTTTAGTGTGCGCAAATTTCGTTAAACCGTCTTATCGCAGCATCGTTTGTTTCGTGTAACTGGCACCATCAACTTGGAATGATTATGGCTGATAACCGAGTAAACGTAGTATTGTGCTGGCATATGCATCAGCCGTATTACCGGCACGGGCTTGCGGGAGAATATCGCCTGCCTTGGGTATATCTTCATGCAATCAAGGACTACAGCGATATGGCAGCGCATCTGGAGCGCTACCCTGCCATGCGGACCGTGGTCAATTTCACGCCGGTACTGCTTGAACAGATCGACGATTATTCGTGTCAGATCGGTCGTTTTCTGAACGCCGGCACCTCTATTCAGGATCGCTTGCTGAATATATTGGCAGGAGTACAGCCGATCCCGGACAATCCGGCCGAACGCGCTCAATTGATACTGGATTGCCAGCGTTGTCATGCGCCGCGCATGATACATCCTTATCCTGCTTTCAGACGTTTGTTGCGTATGGTGGGTGCGACTGAAGACGTAAGCCTGAGCGTGGATAGCCTGACATATTCCTACAACTATTTGAATGATCAGTATTTTCTGGATTTGCTAACCTGGTATCATCTGGTCTGGCTGGGATTCAGCCTGCGTGAGGAACCGACGGTGCAGGCAATGTTCGAGCAGGGAGGGAATTTCACAGCGCTGCAGCGCCGGCAATTGCTGATCGTGATCCACGACGTTTTGCAAAATCTGATACCGCGATATCGGGCGCTGGCGGAGCGTGGCCAAATCGAATTATCGATGACGCCATACGGTCATCCCATCATTCCCTTGCTGAACAGCTTCGATAGCATGACCTGTGCCACGCCGGATGCGCCGCGGCCTCAAGCCGCGCAGTATCCGGGAGGCGTGGAACGCAGTCGCTGGCACCTGGAGCAGGGGTTGACGGCCTTCGAACATTATTTTGGCAGACGGCCGCAAGGTGTTTGGCTGGCGGAAGGCGCTGTCAGCGAAGATGCCATGGAATTGCTGGCTGAATATGGCATCCTCTGGACGGCGAGCGGCGAAGGCGTATGGCGAAACAGTTGCCGTTTATCGGGCATCGCAGAAGATATCATCAATAGTAAACACGATCTGTTCTCTCCTTATCGGCATCCAGCCAGCGAGGTTCGTATATTTTTCCGCGACGATGGCTTGTCCGATCTCATCGGATTTCGTTATAGTGATTGGCATGCTGACGATGCGGTAGGGGATCTGATCCAGCATATTCGTAACGTGGCACGATTTTTAGGCGAAAAAGCCGGCGAAAATGTAATCAGCATCATTCTCGACGGCGAGAACGCCTGGGAGTATTATCCGGACAACGGTCATTATTTTCTGGACGGTTTGTATGCGGCGTTGTCGGAAACCTCGTTCGTCAAAATGATCACGTTCGCAGAAGCGACAACCAAGCTTGCAGAAAAATCTCTGCAACATATTTGCGCGGGCAGTTGGGTGTATGGTTCCTTTTCAACATGGATAGGATCGCCCGACAAAAATCGCGGTTGGGATTATCTGGTGGCAGCGAAAACGGCGGCCGACCAGGCATTGCAGGCGAATAATGCTGACACCGAATGGCGCGCACGAGTAATCCGGCAATTGGCGATATGCGAAGCTTCCGACTGGTTCTGGTGGTTTGGAGATTACAATCCGACGGGAAGCGTGCGCGATTTCGAACGTCTGTTTCGTGAACAGCTATATGAATTGTATGCGCTGATTAAGGTAACTCCCCCGGCCAATCTTGCAATTCCCCTTTCATTGGGCGGCGGTAATGCCGCCAATGCCGGCACGATGCGCAGGAATGTCGAATGAAGGGAAGCGTTGATATTCGACAGGCGGGAATATTGCTGCATCCGAGTTCGCTCCCTTCAGGCCGGCTGGATGAGGATGCAAAGCGCTGGCTGGACTGGCTCGCCAGCGCAGGGATGTCTGTCTGGCAGATGTTGCCGCTGGGAGTTCCGCTGGCCGGAATTTCACCTTATCAGTGCGCGTCCGCGTTCGCTTTGAACCCATTGTTGTTTCCGGAAAAATTGCCCGCGATCAAATTCACCGATGCCGCATTCATGCTCTGGTACCGGCGTCAGCGCAACTGGATAGATAATTACGCATTGTTCATGGTAATAAAACAGCATCACGGCTGCATGCCCTGGATCGATTGGCCGGAACCCCTGCGTCACCGGGATCCGGAAGCATTATTGAAATTCGGGCAGAAGCATCGGACCCAGATCAACAATCTTGTTCGCCGCCAGTATCAGTTGCATGTTCATTGGCAAAGTTTGCGGGCATATGCCGGTGAAAAGGGGATCGCCCTGTTCGGCGATATGCCTTTGTTCGTAGCTCACGATAGCGCCGATGTCTGGGCGCATCCGGAATATTTCCTGCTCGATGAAGCCGGACAGCCGAAATTTGTCGCCGGAGTGCCGCCGGATTATTTTTCCGCAACCGGGCAACGTTGGGGCAACCCCCAATATAACTGGGAATCCATGCAGCAAACCGAATTTGTCTGGTGGCGCGAACGTTTGCGCTATCAGTTTGAACTCTTCGATCTGGTGCGCATCGATCATTTTCGCGGATTGTCGGCATCGTGGATGATTCCGGCCAGCAATCAGACCGCGGTGGACGGGTATTGGCAAGCCGTTCCCGGGGCCGCGCTATTGCAACGAATATGCGAGGATATGGGCGCTGTGCCGCTGGTAGCCGAAGATCTGGGATTGATTACGGAAGATGTGGTCGCCTTGCGCAAGCGATTCCATTTACCCGGCATGAGCGTATTGCAATTTGCCTTTGACGGACACGCAGATAACCCGCACACACCGCAAAATGTGACGCTCGATAAAATTTATTATACCGGTACGCACGACAATAATACCCTGAAAGGCTGGTTTGCAGAATTGGATAGCGAACAGCAATCGCATGTCCTGTCGACACTCGCTATTTCCGACGCCAACCAGCTGATGCCGGCGATGATCGATATCGTTTTGAAGAGCCGGGCGGAACTGGCGATCATTCCCTTGCAGGATATATTGGATCTCGACGGCACTGCGCGCATGAATACGCCTGGCACCATAGAAGGTAATTGGTCATGGCGATTTCGCTGGACCGATTTACCGCAGCCGATAGCCGCCTGCCTTTACCGCCAATTGGAAAGAACCGAGCGTTTGAAAACATGAATACACTGGATCGACTTATACACGGGCAACATCATGATCCGTTCAGCGTGCTGGGCTGGCATATGCAAGCCGACGGTAATTGGGTATTGCGTCTGTTCGTGCCGGCTGCCGAATCGATCCGATGGCATGACGGCACCCAGTTTGCACGCCTGCCTGGTACCGATGTATTCGAATTGCGTACCGCAGAGCGATCCGAACTGCATCCGTTACTGCAATGGCAGGACAAGCACAACGGTGCATGGCACGAGATAATCAGTCCTTATACGTTTGCCGCCCAGATCGGCAGCCTCGATTTATACCTGTTGGCGGAAGGGCGGCATCATCACGTCTGGAAAATCCTTGGCAGCCGGCTTGACGTGATCGATGGCGTAGCCGGCTGCCAATTCGCGGTTTGGGCGCCTGCTACGCAAAGAGTCAGTGTGGTCGGCGATTTCAATCGTTGGGACGGGCGCAGCCATCCCATGCGTTCGCGCGGCGAAAGCGGAGTATGGGAGCTCTTTATCCCCGGACTTGCTGCGGGCACGGCTTACAAATACGAAATATTGGGGCCGCATGGTCAATTGGCTATCAAGGCGGATCCGTACGCCCGGCAAACATTCATGCGCCCTGAAACCGCTTCCTGCATTCCGGCCTCGGGTCGGCATCGCTGGAACGATAGCGTCTGGTTGGGCAAACGCGAACAATTCGACTGGCAGCATCAGCCTCTGAGCATCTACGAATTGCAGGCGGGATCCTGGCGCAGACATGCCGACGGCGGATTTTATAACTGGACGGAACTGGCTGCGCAGTTGATTCCTTACGTGCAGGAGCTTGGATATACGCATATCGAACTGCTGCCGGTCGCCGAATATCCGCTGGACGAATCATGGGGATATCAGGTTTGCGGATATTATGCCCCTACTGCGCGTTTCGGTTCGCCGGATGATTTTCGGGCGTTTGTCGATGCCTGCCATCAAGCCGATCTCGGCGTCATCCTCGACTGGGTGCCCGCGCATTTTCCCCGGGACGATTTCGCGCTGGCGCGTTTTATCGGAGAACCGCTGTATGAACATGCCGACCCGAGGCGCGGCGAGCATCAGGATTGGGGAACGCTGATTTTCGATTACGGACGCAACGAGGTCAAAAATTTCCTGTTGGCCAACGCGGTATTCTGGCTGGAAGAATACCATATCGACGGTTTGCGGGTGGACGCCGTAGCATCGATGATTTATCTGGATTATTCCCGCAAGGCCGGGGAATGGGCGCCGAATCAATACGGCGGCCGGGAGAATCTGGAAGCGATCGCCTTTTTGCGCGAGCTAAATACCGTTGTCCACGGAAGGTTTGCCGGAGTGCTGACGATAGCCGAAGAATCGACTGCGTGGCCGATGGTATCGCGCCCGGTGGAATTGGGAGGATTGGGTTTTTCGATGAAATGGAATATGGGGTGGATGAACGACAATCTGAACTATATCGAAGAAGACCCGGTGCATCGTAAATTCCATCACGATCAATTAACATTCAGTCAAATCTATTCCTATACGGAAAATTTCGTCCTGCCGCTGTCGCACGACGAAGTCGTGCATCTCAAAGGCAGCATGCTGGATAAAATGCCGGGAGATTATTGGCAGAAATTCGCCAATCTTCGGGTGTTCTACGCATGGCAATACGCGCATCCGGGTAAAAAGCTTTTGTTCATGGGTAGCGAATTCGCCCAATGGAATGAATGGCAGGTCAACGGCGAACTGGACTGGCTGTTACGGCAATTTCCTGCGCACGAAGGCGTGTTGCGCCTGATCCGGGATTTGAACCGGCTTTATCGTACCGAACCCGCGCTGTATCAGTATGATTTCAGTTCGCAGGGGTTTTCATGGATCAATTGCCACGACAGCGATCAATCGGTATTGAGCCTGATACGGCACGGCGATACCGAGCAAATCGTCATTGCCCTGAATTTTACTCCGGTACCGAGACCGGGTTACCGAATCGGTGTGCCGCATGCGGGCGTATATCAGGAAATCCTGAATTCGGATTCCGGCTACTACGGCGGCAGCAATAGCGGCAACGCCGGAATCCTTCATAGCGACAGTATGCCCTGGATGGGGTATGCGCAATCGCTGGTATTGACGCTGCCGCCGCTGGCGGCAATTTATCTGAAATTGAAAACGGACCAATAATGCAAGCCATGATCCGGGTATTATTTGTCGCAAGCGAAGCGTATCCCTTGATAAAAACCGGCGGATTGGGCGATGTGATGTACAGCCTGCCGCATGCCCTGCACCATATCGGCGCTGACGTAAGACTGGTATTGCCGGCTTACCGTGAGGTGTTGATGCGCCTGGAAAGCCTGCGTATACTTGGCTGGATGGAAATAATGGGAGCGGGTCGCCTCCTGGGCGTACGCATACTGGAAGCGCGACACGCGGAATATGCATTTCCGGTATGGCTGGTTGATTGTCCGATTTTGTTCGACCGACCGGGTAATCCATATGTCCAGGCTGACGGGCACGATTGGCCGGACAATGCGGAACGGTATACGGTTTTTGCCCGGGCGGCAGCGGAATTGGCACAAGACCGGCTCAATCTCGACTGGCGACCGGATGTGGTTCATGCCAATGACTGGCAAACCGCTTTGGTTCCCGCTCTGCTCGAACACGTGCCGCAATCGCCCAAACGCGTATTTACGATACATAATATGGCTTATGGTGGCCATTTCAGTTTGACCGAATTCAATTTGCTGGGTTTGCCGCGGCTATGGTGGAGCCCGGAAGGCGTAGAATTTTACGGCGGGTTTTCCATGCTCAAGGCCGGCATCGTTTATGCCGACGATGTGACTACGGTCAGTCCGACCTATGCGCGCGAAATATGCACCGTCGAATTCGGTTGCGGTTTGCATGGCGTATTGCAGGTATCGCGCCACAAACTGCACGGTATACTTAACGGCATCGATGAAAACTCCTGGAATCCCGCGACCGATCCGTATCTGGCTGCACGTTATTCGGCCAGCCGGCGCCAGCCGGGCAAGGCGCTGAATAAACAGGCTTTGCTGCGACGTTTCGGCATGGTGGCAGGCGAAGCATTGCTGCAGATCCCGTTGTTCGGGATGGTGAGCAGGCTGGTGGAACAAAAAGGTGTGGATCTGGTACTAGCAGCGTTGCCGCATTGGCTGGAACATACTGAAGCGAGGTTCGTATTCGTAGGCAGCGGCAAAACCGAATACGAACGTCAATTACGCGCTTATGCGATACATTATCCGCAACGCGTAGGCGTCTTTATCGGCTATGACGAATCGTTGGCGCATATGGTCGAAGCAGGAGCGGACATGTTCCTGATGCCGTCGCGGTTCGAACCGTGCGGATTGAACCAGATGTACAGTTTGAGATACGGTACGCCGCCCATAGTTTACCGTACCGGAGGACTGGCGGATACGGTAGTCGATGCAACCGAACATCATTTTTCCGCAGGAATTGCCAATGGTTTCGTATTCGACGATTTAAGCAGTGAAGCATTGATCGAGGCTGCGAACCGGGCGTTAGCCTGGTACGCTCAACCCAGGTTGTGGCAGACCTTGCTGCGTACCGGAATGAGGCAATCGTTCGGCTGGGAGCATAGCGCGCAAGCGTACCTGGCTCTGTATCGTGGGCAATATCCGGCTGTGCCCGGTTGAAAATGAGAGAATTGTCATGAAAACTTCGAAATTTGTACCGCATTTCTACCGCCCTTTTCGTCTCGAACCGCTCGCATCCGACGCTGCGACGCTGGGGCGTAATTTCAAGCATTATTTGTCCTACCATTTGGGCCGTTTTCAAGGATGTGCGCCTAATTATGTATACGAAGCGCTGGCGTACACCGTACGCGACCGATTGATGGTCGACTGGCGCAATACCTGGAATGCACAATTGCTGCCGGGAGCCCGGCGGGCCTATTACATGTCACTGGAATTTTTGATCGGCCGCGCCCTCGGAAATCATTTGCTGAATATGGGAATCAAAAACGGGGTCGAACAGGCGATGTTCGATTACAGTCAGAAACTCGAGGAAGTCATCGAAAACGAACCTGACGCCGGTTTGGGCAACGGTGGTCTGGGCAGACTTGCAGCGTGTTTCATGGATAGTTGCGCGACGCTCAAGTTACCGGTAATGGGTTACGGGATCCGTTATGAGTACGGCATGTTTCGTCAATATATCGAAAACGGGTATCAGAAGGAAGCCGCTGACCACTGGCTGCAAAACGGCAATCCATGGGAGATCGAACGCCTGGAATATAGCCAGCTGATCCAGTTCGGCGGCCACACCGAACATTTCTACGACGACGGCAAACTGAAAATTCGGTGGATGAGCAGTAACGATGTCATAGCCGTACCTTACGACATGCCGATTTCAGGTTACAGAAACAAGACCGTCAATACTCTGCGGCTATGGAAATCCGCGGCTACCGACGAATTCAATCTGGCGGAATTCAATGCCGGCAGTTACACCGAAGCGGTACGTTCCAAAAATCAGGCCGAAGACATTTCCATGGTGCTGTATCCGAACGACAGCAGCGAAAACGGCAAGGAATTGCGCTTGCGGCAGCAATATTTTTTGGCGTCCGCCAGCATCAAGGATGCGATACGGGTCTGGACTCGCATTCCGAGCGAGCAGTTCGATTTCAAGCAGTTTGCGGCGGAAAACGTGTTTCAGATGAACGATACCCATCCCACCATAGCCGTCGCGGAATTGATGCGGATATTGATCGATGATAAGGATCTGGGATGGGACGATGCATGGGCAGTGACGACTCAATGCATGGCGTATACCAATCACACCCTGCTTCCGGAAGCGCTGGAGAAATGGCCGGTTTTCCTGTTCGAGCGCTTGCTCCCGCGTTTGCTGGAAATCATTTACGAAATCAATAGCCGATTTTTACGGATTGTGTCGATGAAATGGCCGGGCGATACCGATCGGCTCAACCGCATGTCCATCATCGAAGAAGGTCCGACACGATACATACGCATGGCATGGCTGGCAATAGTCGGCAGCTTTTCGGTGAACGGCGTGGCTGCACTGCATTCGCAATTATTGCGAGAAGGATTGTTTCACGATTTTTATCAGCTATGGCCGGAAAAGTTCAATAACAAAACCAACGGCGTTACGCCTCGGCGCTGGATTGCCCATGCCAATCCGGCGATGACGGCATTGATCAGCGAGCAAATCGGCGAGGACTGGATTGCGGATCTGAGTCAGATCGAGAAACTCAAGCCGTATGCCGGAGCAAGTCATCGCGCCTTTCATGAACGCTGGCGCGCAGTCAAATTGGCCAACAAGCAGCGTCTGGCTGCACTGGTTGCCGAAGAGTGCCGGGTTGTTTTCGATCCGACCGCATTATTCGATGTGCAGGTCAAACGCATACACGAATACAAACGCCAGTTGCTGAATGTCTTGCATATTATCCACTTATATCTGCGTATCAAACACGGAAATCTCGATCATTGGGTAAACCGCTGTATATTGATCGGCGGCAAGGCCGCTCCGGGCTATCGCATGGCAAAAAAAATCATCAAGCTGGTGAATAGCGTGGCGGAAGTGATCAACTCCGATCCGGAAGTGGATGGAAAATTAAAGATCGCCTTTATTCCCAATTATTGTGTTTCCAGCATGGAGATCATTGCTCCGGCTACCGATGTTTCCGAACAGATATCCACTGCCGGAAAAGAGGCTTCCGGTACGGGAAACATGAAATTCATGATGAACGGCGCGGTAACGATAGGAACGTATGACGGCGCCAATATAGAAATCCTGGAAGCGGTAGGTGCCGAGAATTTTTTCCTGTTCGGTTTGCGGGCGGAACAGATCGATGCCCTGCGCCATGAATATCGTCCCTGGGAATATCTGGAGCACGATCACGAACTGGACGATGTGATCAATCTGCTCCGATCGGGGCACTTTAATATGAATGAGCCGGGTATTTTCAATCCCGTCATCGACGCCTTGCTCAACCCCGCCGATCCGTGGATGGTGCTGGCGGACTTTCGTGCTTACGTAGACGCCCAGCAGGCGGTCGCTCGCGCTTGGCTGGATACGGAACACTGGACACGCATGAGCATCATGAATACCGCGTCGAGCGGATTTTTTTCGACCGACCGCACCATGCTCGAATATAATCGCGACATCTGGAAACTCGCGCCGGTCAGCGCGCAATGAAAGAAATGCCGGATATTGGTTCGCACTGCTGGCGGTTACGCGGTATTTCCGGCTTCGATGCCGTTCAACCATGCTTCCGCGGTATCCATATCGCCGAAAATTTCGATGGGAGTATGGGTAAACAAACGGTTCAGGAAAGCGCTCCACGTCTGCCACTCGCTATCGGTAACGATGGCGATTTTGCCGAAATCGTTTGCATGATCGCGGCTGAAGCGTATTTCTTCCCAGGCGACATCGAGCGTGAATCCGAGCATGTCGCGCAAATCGACCAGTAAATTGATCGTTCCCTGTGGTGGCAGGCCATTGAGTATCTTTTCTTCAAATTCATGAAAATCGGCCAGGGTAAATTCGCCCATGACTGCTGCTTCCATGCGGTTGGGTTCGAATAGGATATTGATCATGATGCCCTTTCTAATAAAATCCTGATTGCGGCTTGATTGCTCGGTGAAAAACACGCTTCTGCAGCCAAGCTTGCCGGTAGCCATTCGTATTGCAAATGTTCATGCGGGCTGAGCGTGATATCGAGCGGGACAGGCAGGCATAAACTGAATACATGTTCCGTATTATGGGTAACATCCGGAGCATAGCGGTGGCGGTAACATGGGTAAATTTCATAACGATTGATGTGTTTCCAATTTTGCAGGGAATAATTCTGCGCCTGTAAACCGGTTTCTTCGTTGATTTCGCGGATGGCGGCCTGTTCTGTCGTTTCTCCTCTTTCCAGGCTGCCGGTGACCGATTGCCACCAGCCCGGATGGTCGCTGCGTTCCAGCAGTAATACCCGCAGATCCGTTGTGTGGATTACCACCAGAACCGACTCCGGTAATTTATTGACCATGGAGGAACTGTCCAGAAAGTTATCCTTTATACCATATCCGGTGACAGATATGCACGCAGGACGTTTTGTTGGGTACCCAGACGTACGCGATTGCTTAGCCAGATTACGCCGCTCTTTTTGACGATTATATTCGATTCGGTACCGCTTAATAACAGCATGGCGGCTTGACCGATACTGGGCTGATGACCGATCAGCAGGACGGTATCGCCGGCATCGGGCCAACCTGCTGCGAGCAGCAGCGACATGGCATTGGCTTCGGGCGCCAGGGCCTTGTCGATGGTGAAGTTGCGGTCGAGAGCGGCGGCGGTTTGCAGCGTTCGCGTCGCCGGACTGACCAGTACGCGAGTGTCTTCCGGGATTCGGGCATTAAGCCAATGCGCCATGAGGCGCGCCTGTTTTTCGCCTTTGCCGGTTAATGTGCGTAGCATATCCGGCTCGCCGTCGATTGCGTCGGCATGACGCCATAAGATCAAATCCATACGATACCCAAATCTGCCATTCTAAAGGTGATATGTGACAAAATTATGAGGCTTTTTGACGATCGTGCATGGCATCGCCGATGAGGGATCCGTTACCATTCCTGGTACAATGCGTACCCACGCTCTGCCTTGCTGACCGATTCGGGAATCAGCGGAACAGTAAGCGACAATTCACGCGCTAGCGTCGTGATCCTGTCCGCATTGCCCGATTTCAGTTCCAGTTCCACTTCATGGATGCACGTGCTGCGCCCCTGACTGCTGACTTTGCCCTGATCGAGTGCAACTTCGATTATACTGCCCAGATAATCGAGCATCCAGCTGGTACGCCAGAATTCGGTGTGAAAAATGGGTTGTAACAAGGCGATGCGGTTATCAGGGAGTACATCGCGTATAATGGGATCCGTAAAAAGATGCGGGTGCGGCTGATTATCGGGGACTATTGTTTCCCATTCCGGTCTTGTATGCAGGCCGTCCGTAACCGTGCCTCCCAGCTTGAAGGTCTGGATCCACAAGCCGCCTATTCTGCGTACCCGCAACGCCGCATGGCGAGCCATCAGATCCAGAGCGGGGGTATCGAAATACCGGCTGTCAAGAAAACGCTTTTGCGGGCTGGCTGCGGCGATCAATAGCGGATGCTGTAATAACAGCTCGATATCCTCGGGTGCGATATCAAGTTTCATTTCAATTTCATAGGTCATAGGGCACCTGATAGCGTATTTTTTTATATTCTATTCCAGATAAGTTTTTTATGAGCATATTTCCCGCCGAACACTTCCTGAATCGAGAATTGAGTCTGCTGGCGTTTAACGAACGGGTATTAGCCCAGGCGCAAGATCAAGGCATGCCGCTCTTGGAGCGGCTGAAATTCATTTGCATCGTCAGCAGCAATCTCGATGAATTTTTTGAAGTGCGGGTAGCGGGGCTTAAAGAGCGTAGCGCGCTCAGCCCTTCCTTGCAATCTCCCGACGGGTGTACTGCCAAGCAGACTTTGCTGGAACTCGAGCCGCGTGTCCGCACGCTGGTTGACCGCCAATATGAAGTGCTCAACCGCGATATTTTGCCCAGATTAAGCGAGCAGGGGATACGTTTTCTGCGTCGCAATCATTGGAACGAAGCGCAGGCTGCCTGGGTACGGGCCTATTTTTTCCGGGAATTGATGCCGGTATTGACGCCGATAGGGCTGGACCCTTCGCATCCTTTTCCTCGCGTTTTAAACAAAAGTCTCAATTTCGCCGTCGAATTGTCGGGACGCGATGCATTCGGCCGGGGTTCGGGTGCTGCGGTCGTGCAAGCGCCCAGATCGTTGCCGCGGGTGATACTGATGCCGCCCGAACTGGCCGGATGCGAATACGGCTTCGTATTTCTGTCATCGGTATTGCATGCGCATGTCAGCGAGTTATTCGCAGGCATGAACGTCGAGGGATGCTATCAGTTTCGCGTAACCCGTAATTCCGAGCTTTTTGTCGACGAAGAGGAAGTCAAGAATCTGCGCGATGCCTTGCAGGGCGAATTGTCGCAACGTAATTTCGGCGATGCCGTGCGACTGGAAGTCGCCGATAACTGTTCGGTAGAAATGGCGAATTTTCTGTTGCGCCAATTCGACCTGAAACAGCAGGATCTATATCAGGTCAACGGGCTGGTCAATCTGGTGCGGCTGATGCAGATACCAGATCGGGTCGATCGACCCGATCTTAAATTTGCCGGGTTTATTCCCGGATTGCCCGCGGTACTGACTAAAAACAACGATATTTTTGCTGCAATCCGTAAAGGTGATGTATTGCTGCATCATCCTTTTCAGAGTTTTCAGCCGGTAGTGGATTTTATTCGTACCGCCGCGGAAGATCCTGACGTTCTGGCCATACGGCAGACTGTATATCGCACCGGTACCGACTCCATGCTGATGGAAGCGTTGATCAGCGCCGCGCAATCGGGGAAGGAAGTCACGGTCGTGGTCGAACTGATGGCGCGTTTCGACGAAGAAGCCAATATCAACTGGTCTGCCAAGCTGGAGCATGCGGGAGCGCACGTCGTCTATGGCGTTGTGGGGTACAAGACGCACGCCAAAATGGCGCTGGTGATACGCCGCGAACAAGGCCATTTGCGCCGTTATGCACATTTGGGAACCGGAAATTATCATGCCAAAACCGCTCGCGTGTATACCGATTTCGGCTTGCTGACCTGTTATGAAGGCATTTGCACCGATGTCAACGAGGTGTTTACCCAATTGACTGGCTTGGGTAGCGCATCGCATCTGCAATATTTATGGCAGTCGCCGTTCAGCCTGCATGGACAGGTGATCGCCGCGATCAATCGCGAGGCGGACCATGCCCGGGCGGGAAAACCGGCGGCGATCATTGCCAAAATGAATGCCTTGCTCGAACCCAAGGTTATTTTTGCATTGTACGAAGCCTCGCAGGCAGGGGTCAAAATCGACTTGATCATACGCGGCGCCTGTGCATTGCGGCCCGGGCATCCCGGTTTGTCCGAGAACATCCGGGTAAGATCGGTCATCGGCCGTTTTCTTGAACATTCCCGCATTCTGTATTTTCGCAACAATGGCGCCAACGATATTTATCTGTCGAGCGCAGACTGGATGGAACGTAATTTTTTTCGCCGTATCGAGGTGGCATTTCCCATACTCGATCCCCGTTTGAAAAAAAGGGTACTGAACGAAGGCTTGAAACCATACCTTAAAGATAACGTCCAAGCCTGGAAGATGACGTCGAACGGGCAGTATCATCGACGAAATCAGCAACGTACAAAAAAAGCGTGCGCGCAAATGCAGCTGCTGGAGAGTCTGGCGAAATAAAGGTAGCGTGATGTTCGAAAACAGGCCTTGAAACACTATTTTTAACGGCTAACTGTTTATAGAATATTGATAAATAAACATGTCCGGAAGCGACCGTAAAGTCACCTCTCACATTCCAGCAATTCCCCTGCGGTATGAAGCAAACTTGATCTTTGCCAAAGTCTGGATTGCTGACGTAACCGGTTTTACCGGTACCAGATATTCAAAATAGCAGCCTGCTGGATTGAAGCGCAGGCTGGCGACGATAGGGCGATCGATTTAAAACGCGTAACCGATGCCTATCTTTGCAGTAGTAATGGCGGTCTGGCTATTCGGTTCGTATGTGCCATTCTGGTCTGGCGTACTTTGGCCGTAATTCCAGGACGCGTAATCCAGTCCTATATTGGCGTGGAACTGGCGCGTAAACGCGTAATCGACGCCGATGCCGATTTTATAGAGCGCTGAATTGCCGAGATCAGCGTTATAGCTAATGCCTATGGGTGGAGGAAGATTGGCGTTGATATTGCTGCCGAAGGTTTCGCCGATCAGCGCATCGACGCTCAATACCCATTTTCGTATCGGCGTGTATTGCGCCATGCCGCCGATACCGTAATAGTTATGAGTATAGGTTTCGGAAAAGGAATACGCGCCGGCATTTTGTCCCGGTTGGCGAGCCCAGTCGTGACGACCTAATTCCAGGAACGGCGTCAGCATGACATTGCCGGCCATTGCAAAGCCCTTGCCCGCGCGGAAAGTGAAATCATCGATGGTGGCGCCGCTGGTGCCGGTAACGGAGCCGTAGCCACTGCTACTCCCATTGTAAGAACCGGTATAGTTCGTAGAGCCGGATGCATGGGTATAATCCATGGCGATGTAGTCATTGCCCAACCAGAGATTTTGCATGAGGGATGCATGGATACCGTAGGCGGGCACTGGCCCTTTTTCCGTGTCCAGCGTCTGCCCATTAGAGTTTTCCGTGTAATTAACGTATTCCGAGAGTGCCTGGATGCCGACCTGGTTATTGGCATTCAGAATATCGGCGGTATCGGCCATGGCGCAGGTGGATAAAGTAGCGGCACAGACCAGGATAGATAATTTAATCATTTTTTATTCCATTCCGTAAAATCGTTGATATATAGCGAATTCAGTTTGTTATTTAAAAGAGTCTTTTGCACGATTACGTTGACAGCAATTGCCGGATGTATTAAACCATCAGTTATAAATAAATGCAATTTTTTTATTATTAACAATAAAAATTTAGGGGCTAAAGTGCCGTCAAGGCATTGTTCAGGTAATAATAGAGTACGGATTTATTCCTTTTTGCGCTGCTTGCCGTACAATTTTCGCCCCTGGCGGCGTTTGCGATGCGCTGCCTTGGCTTCGGCAGGGGTGAGCGGAGCGGGTTTTTTGTCGGCAAAGGGGTTACTGCCGATGTTGAACTGAATTTTAAGTGGCGTACCTTGCAGTTTGAATGCCTGGATAAAGGTTTTTTCCAGGTAGCGTTTATAGCTGTCGCTGATTTTATCCAGCGCGCTGCCGTGAATGACGATCAGTGGCGGATTCATGCCACCTTGATGCGCATAACGCAGTTTGGGGCGGAACGGTCCGCTTTTCGGCGGTTGGTGGGCGGCGACGGCGTCGATCAGCACACGTGTGAGTTGCGGCGTCGACAGTTTGGCCATCGCGGCAACGTAAGCCTGATCGGCGGACACCAGCAGGGTGTTCAGGCCCACGCTTTTGAGCGCGGAAACGTAATGGAATTTGGCGAATTCGAGAAATTGCAATTTGCGCGAAATTTCGCGTTTGATGCAATCGCGCTGATAATCGTTCAAACCGTCCCATTTGTTGACCGCAACCACCAGCGCACGGCCGGTTTCGAGGACGAATCCTGCCAGATGCGCGTCCTGTTCGGAGATTTCCGATTGCGCGTCAAGCACCAGGATGACGACGTTGGCGTCTTCGATCGCCTGCAAGGTCTTGATTACGGAAAATTTTTCTATCGCTTCGAATACCTTGCCGCGCCGACGTACGCCGGCGGTATCGATCAGCGTATATTTTTTCTGGTTGCGTTCGAAGTCGATATAGATGCTGTCGCGCGTTGTGCCGGGCTGATCGAAGGCGATTACTCGCTCTTCGCCGACGAAACTGTTGATCAGTGTCGATTTGCCGACGTTGGGACGACCGATCAGCGCTATTTTTGGATGTTTTCCTTCGATTTCTTCCGTGACATCGGGGATATGTTCAAGCGCGATCTCAACCAGTTCCGCCACGCCTTCGCTGTGGCTGGCGGAAATGGCCAGCGGCTCGCCCAACGCCAGTTCGTAAAATTCGGCGACCACCACTTCGCGTCGCATGCCTTCGGTCTTGTTGACCACCAGATGCACGGGACGGCCGCAGCGGCGCAACCGGTCGGCGATGATTTTATCCTGCGCCGTACAGCCGGTGCGTACATCGACCATGAACAGGATGACGTCGGCTTCGTCTACGGCCTGCAGGGTTTGCCTGGCCATTTCGTACAGAATGCCGTCTGCAGCCACCGGTTCGAAACCGCCGGTATCGACTACCAGATACGGTTTGTCGCCGAGTTTTCCGTGTCCGTAATGACGATCGCGGGTCAGTCCGGGCGTATCGGCAACGATTGCGTCACGGGTTTTGGTCAGCCGGTTGAACAGGGTCGATTTGCCGACGTTAGGCCGGCCGACCAATACGATAGTAGGTTTGATCATAACGGCTTACTGGAAAGCCAACGCGTAAACATTGCCTTTGGCGGTTTGTACGATGAGTTCGTTGTTATAAACCTGGGGCTGGCTGATAATGGCAGTGCCATCCGTTGCGCCGCGACCGACGAAATGCCCGTCGTCGAGAGCGAGCAAATGGACATAGCCCTGCAAATCGCCTACCGCCAGATAATTGCCGACGCGGACGGGTGCAGTGATGTGACGGGCATGCAACAGCGTCTGCTTCCACAGACTGGCGCCGTGCGCCTTGTCGAAAGCGACTACATTGCCCTCGTCGTCGCTGACGTACACGTTGTCATCGTCCATGGCGAGCCCCAAGGTACTGGAAATATGCCGGGCCCAGAGCAGGTTGCCGGTATGGGTATCGAAACAGGCGACACGTCCCTTAAACGTAGTTGCGCAAACCTGATTGTCGTCGGCCACCGGAGTACTGGCTACATCGGAAACCCGCTCGATTTGCGAGGCGCCTTTGGGAATGGCGACTTCGGCTTCCCATCCCAGATTTCCGGTATCGAGAGACAGTGCGACCAGTTTCCCGCCGGGGTAACCTGCAAAGACGGCGCCTCTGATAATGAATACGCTGGACTGGCTACGCAGCATCAGATCGGGCAGCGTATGCTGATATGCCCACTTTTGCTGGCCGTTTGCAATATCCAGTCCGTAAATGAAACCGTCTTCGGTGCGAACCACGACTATCGAATCGGCAACCTTGGGTACGCCCAGCACTTCGCTGGACAAGGTCGTAGTCCAGAGCTTTTTTCCCGCATCGTCGAATGCGATCAATTGAGCGCCCCGGGTGCCTAAAAATTCGTTGTCGGCATTGGCGCCGACACCGGCAGAAATCTGCGCTGTCGGCTTATGTTGAAACAGCGAAGCGAACCATCCGGCATGCTCTGCGCTCGCGACAGTCTGCGGGGCAATTTTTTGATTCCAGACGATTTTTCCGTCGACCGGATTGATGCGCGCAAATTGCCCGTGAGCAGCGGCGACATATACGGCATCGATCGCCACCGCGGGCGTAAAGGCGATATTGTCGTTGCGGCCGATATGCATTTTCCAGTGCGTAGTGACCGTAACGATGGGTTTGAATTGCGCCAGCGGAGCCGGTTTTTCTTCCGGCACGCTGCTGCCGAACCAATTGAGCGGATTGAGTTTGTGCGTCAGGCTGGCACAGCCGCTCAGGCTGGCGAGCAGAAGCAGCGACAGGGTTGCGTAACGAATATTCATGGTGCGGCAACTCCGCCGATGGCATTGAGTTTGGTCTCGATAATACTGCGATACTGGCTGTCGGCAGGTAATTTTTCCAGCGCGATTTTATAGGCGGCGCGCGCTTCAGGCCGTTTATTTTCCATGACCAGCGCATCGCCTTTCAGGTCGTTATACAGATTGGCGAACGCTTCGTCGTGCGGCGCATTCAATTGCGCCAGAGCCGCCTCCGGCTGGTTTGCATCGAGGAAAATTTCGGCAAGGTGCAGGCCGGCCAAGGCTTTGATGCCACTTTCCCTGCTGTGCGCCAGCACCCATTGCAGTTCATTTCGCGCGACCGGAAGATTTTTCGCCCGGATGTTCGCTGCGGCTGCGATGATCGCCCCGCGCGCTGCGTAGGCAGTATTACCGTATTGCGCCATCAGGGTTTGAGCAGTACCGGTTACGGTACCGATTTGATCGTCTTTTTGAGCTTTCTGCAAATCGGCATACAGTACGCTGGCCTCGGCGGCTTTTTTCTGTTGCAGATGATGCCACCACTGCCAGCCGGCCAAACCGAATGCGGCGATAGCCAGGACAACCAGGATCAGATTGGAGTAACGCTGCCAATAGCCTTTTAATGCGTCGAGTTTTTCCTGTTCGTCCAGGTCTAATTCGTAATTCATGCTAATCCCTTGATTTTAATAATATAATAGCCTGATTTAAAGTGCATTTCGTTTGTTCGGAAGCGCAGCGTAAAGGTTTAAGGGTAAGCGTTTCCGTTCTGGCTTCGTCGTCGCCGATGATACAGGCAAACCTGGCGCCGCTCGCATCGGCTTTCTTCATTTGCGCCTTGAAATTGCCACCGCCGCAATGCAGGATAATATTCAATCCCGACTGGCGAAGGCTATGCGCCAATTGCCAGGCATAGGGCGATGCGATATCGCCGTTATGAACGACGTACGCGTCCAGTTGTCGTGCCGGCAATGGAATGCCGGCTGAGTCCATCAATGTCAGAAGGCGCTCGATGCCCAGCGCGTAGCCGCAGGCGGGAGCTGGCTTGCCGCCTATCTGTTCGATCAGGCTGTCGTAGCGGCCGCCGGCGCAGACCGTGCCCTGAGCGCCTAGCTGGTCGCTGACCCATTCGAATACGGTATAATTGTAATAATCCAGTCCTCGAACCAGTCTCGGGTTGATACGATATTCGATGCCATGGGCGCGCAACCGGGTTTGTACGGTATCAAAATGCGTTTTTGCAGCATCGTCCAGATCGTCGTACAGTTTCGGTGCTGCGTCTGCCATATCTTGCATGGCCGGATTTTTTGAATCCAGGATGCGCAGGGGATTGGTATAAAGACGGCGTTTGGCGTCATCGTCGAGTTGGTCGCGGTGTTGTTCCAGATACGCGATCAGCCGGGCACGATAGCGCGTTCTGGCGTCCGTATCGCCCAGGGTGTTGAGTTCGAGCGCGATACCGGACAAACCGAGCCGCCGCCAGAGATCCGCAGTCATGACGAGGTGTTCGGCATCCATGTCCGGATCGGCATATCCCAACGATTCGACGCCTACCTGATGGAACTGGCGATAACGTCCTTTTTGCGGGCGCTCGTGGCGGAACATCGGTCCGCTATACCAGAGGCGTTGCGGACTTTGGTAGAGCAGATTATGCTGGATCACGGCGCGCACGCAAGCGGCAGTCCCTTCCGGACGCAGCGATAACGCTTCGCCGTTGAGCGCGTCGGCAAAGGAATACATTTCCTTTTCGACGATATCGGTGATTTCGCCGATGGCGCGTTTGAACAATCCGGTCTGTTCGACGATGGGCGTACGAATTTCATTATAGCCGTAAGCGGCTACCCAGTCGCGGATTATGCTCTCGAACTGTTGCCAGCGCGGAATTTGTTCGGGCAGGATGTCGTTCATCCCGCGTATGGCCTGGATCGTGCTATTCATGAGTCAGACAGGATGTATGGTAACGGTTTTGCTGTGCGCGGACGAGCTTGTCGCGGAATAATGGCTACGCACATAGTCTTCGACGATAGACTGGAATTCCTCGGCGATGCGTTCGCCTTTCAGGGTGACGGTTTTAATGCCGTCCACGTACACAGGAGCTACCGGGACTTCACCGGTGCCGGGTAAGCTGATGCCAATGTTGGCATGTTTGGACTCTCCCGGCCCGTTCACGACGCAGCCCATCACTGCGACGTTCATGGTTTCGACGCCGCTATATTGTTTGCGCCAGACCGGCATCTGATCGCGCAGATAGCGCTGAATGTCGCGCGCCAGATGCTGAAACACCGTGCTTGTCGTGCGCCCGCAACCCGGACAGGCGATCACCATGGGTGTGAAGGAGCGCAATCCCATGGTTTGCAGGATTTCCTGCGCGACGACGATTTCCTGCGTGCGATCGCCGCCGGGTTCCGGCGTGAGCGAAATGCGCAGGGTATCGCCTATCCCCTGTTGCAATAATACCGCCAGTGCGGCAGTCGAGGCGACTATGCCTTTCGAGCCCATCCCGGCTTCGGTCAAGCCCAGATGCAAGGGATAATCGCAGCGCGACGCCAATTCCTGATACGTGCTGATCAAATCCTGCACTCCCGACAGTTTGCACGAAAGGATGATCTTGTCACGTCCCAGGCCGATATCTTCAGCTTTGGCGGCCGATTCCAGTGCGGAAGTGATCAATGCTTCGCGCATCACCCATTCTGCGTCGCGCGGTTGCGGCAATCGGGCATTTTCATCCATGATGCGTGCAAGATGAGCCTGATCGAGGCTGCCCCAGTTGACGCCGATGCGTACCGGCTTGTCGTAGCGGCAGGCGGTTTCTATCATCGCAGCGAATTGCTCGTCGCGTTTGCTGCCTTTGCCGACATTGCCGGGATTGATCCGGTATTTGGCCAGCGCTTCGGCACAGGCGGGAACGCCGGTCAGCAATTTGTGGCCGTTGAAATGAAAATCGCCGATCAGCGGAACATCGCAGCCCAGCGCTGCCAGGGCGTCGCGAATCCGCGGTACGGCTTCCGCCGCTTCCATCGTGTTGACGGTGATACGCACCAGTTCCGAACCGGCGCGCCATAATGCGTAAACTTGTTCGACGGTGGCGTCTATGTCGGCAGTGTCGGTATTGGTCATGGATTGCACGACGACCGGATGTTTGCCGCCCACGGCGATTTTTCCGATCAGAACGGTGCGGGTAGGGTGACGGGGGAGCTGGATATTGAACATGGAAGGCTGGATTCTAGGGAAGCGTAAGCTTCGCAACGGTAGCAGGAGGATGCGGAGTAATGTCTATCGGCTTGTTATTATAACTGAGCTTGACGTGGGCGGCGTTGCCTATGATCAGGGACAGCGGAGGCGTCACGGATAATTTGGCGGTATCGCCGGCATGGTAGAGACGCGATACGACGACCTGTTTGTTTGCATCGCGGATATCGACCCAGGAATCCTGTGCGAACTGCATGGCGAGTTCGGCTGGCGCTGCGGCGACAGGCACAGATCGCGAAGCGTTTGGAATTGTAACCGCAGCGTTGGAGGCCGCGGCTGGCGTTTCAGCCGGTTGCACGACGAACTGGGCGGCTGGTGCATGTTTCGTCATCGCTGCGGAATTGGTCGGCGGAATCCTGATATGAGTATCGTCTCCGGAAAGCCAGTGATAAACCAGCAGAGGCACGACGATAATCAGGCCGAGCACTATGGCGACTACGACCAGCCAGTGTCGCGATAATCCTTTCGTCAGCGGGATATGCTCGTCGTGAATGCTGATCGGATCGTTTTTATTGCGGGGATTTTTGGGGATCGCCCGGACCAGTGCATCGGCATCCAGACCGAGCAGGCGTGCGTAATTGCGCACGAAGCCGCGGCTGAATACCATACCAAGCTGGTCGAAGCCGTCGCTTTCCAGGATTTCGATCTGTTTGGCAGTCAGTTTAATGTGTTGCGACACATCGTTGATGCTCATACCTGCGGCCAGACGCGCCTGATTCAAGGTTGCGCCTACCGACAGATTTTCTCTCGTGCTGTTTTCTGTATCCATCAGTCGTATTTTCCTTGCAGCAACAATTGCGTTTCCGGTGCGTCGGGGAAACGGTTACGCATCAATAAACCATAGCTTGCTTCGGTATCGTGGTCGTTTTGTTTGCGTGCAACGCGCAGGCCTATCCATAACGCCTGTGCAGTCGGTTGATTGTATTCGAGCATGCGTTCAATCAAGGTGCGGGCTTCGGCCAGGTCGCCTTCCCTGTAATCGATCCGCGCCAATCCGGTAAGCGCTTCGGCCTGGTTCGGATCGATTTTGAGCGACGCCTTGAAATAGGTTTTCGCTCTGCCGGGTTCCTTGGCCCTGAGGGAACAGATACCGGCATTGGTCAGTGCGCTGGCAGGGGTGCTGTAAAGCGGATTGCCCAAGGCGATATCGAATTGTTTGATGGATTCGGCAAATTGATTGCGGTTGCAGAGATACCAGCCGTAATTGTTGCGGATGTTCGGATCTTGCGGTGCAAGTTCGATAGCGCGACGAAAATTCTCTTCCGCCAGTTTGTCTTCGTTCAATGCCATGTAAACCAGACCCAATACGTCATAGGCCGGCGCATATTCGTCATTGATTTTCAAAGTCTGTTTCA
>JAJYPN010000041.1 GCA_021795395.1 Pseudomonadota bacterium
GCGCAGAGCTGCTTCGGCCTGCAATAGGCTGCGAGCTTTTCTCATGCGAGCAATGCGTTCCCCCATCGTTATGAGTCTCTGAATCAAGGCGGGGGGCATAGATAGATTTTGTGGCTTCTTCATGTGGCTTATTTCCTGCTTTAAGCGCATAGTGTCGGATATAAGGCATATTATCAAAGTCGGTGTAAATGTCAATATTTATGGCTTATTTCCGGCACTAAATTGATAGCGTCGGAAATAAGCCACAAATAAGGGGCAGTGAGCTCTTGGGCTAGTTGAGAGTGCCCCGGAATTTTGTAATTTTAAATGACTTTTATTGGCTGAGAAACAGCCATTTATCAGTCTGGTGTCGATAGTCCGTTGTGGCCGAAAAAGAGTCTTTCACTGTTACCATTATGACTGACTGGTTGAGTCGGATGTTGTCATTTGCCACCGACAAACGAAAGTCTCTTATTCAAAGCCTAAGCAGGCATTGGCGCAGCGTACTCAATTTTCCAACCAATTATAGTTTCAAGAAAGTTGCGGATAAAATGCTGAATACAACCTTGGCCGTGTTTCATTTTCATACAGGCTGGACTCCGAAATCTCCGTCATCCAGCCTCAGAATGCAAATAGCCGTTTTTATTTGCAGAACTTGAAGAAGCATTTTGTTGAGAGGGCACTGTATTGCCAACATAGTCGCTGGTTTTGAATATGCATGCTGATTAACGCACAAATATATATCCGCTACGCCTTGCAGCAAAGAGCGCTGTTCGACTGTACGAACTATTGCGGAGGGTACCCCATTATTTGGTTTCCAAATAACGATTTGAGTTGGCGAAATTAGTTGGCTCGTCAGCATTTAATCCGGCAAATTTTTTACCGTAATTATTTTACAAAAAGAGTTAAGAAAACCAACGATCATAAGTTTGAAGTTCCGAAAATGTAAAATTCAATGTTATATATCGTACAGACCTTATTGGTACTTCCGCCTACCTTAAGCACTCGCATTGTTTTAATCGACAGGAGAAGAGCATGAATTACGAAGATCACGATACATACGGAATGTATAAAACAACTACCGCCGATCTGGATACCGATTCCGGTCCCGGACCCCGGTTGATGGGCGCGGATACGTTGATCGGTAACGATGTTTACAATAGCGAAGACGAAGATCTCGGCGATATCAAGGAAATAATGCTCGATATGCATACCGGTAAAGTTGCCTATGCCGTGTTATCGTTCGGCGGCTTTTTGGGTATGGGCGAAAAGCTGTTTGCCGTTCCCTGGCAGGCCCTGAAGCTGGATACGGTTGAAAAGCGTTTTGTACTCGATGTCGATAAGGAACGGCTGAAAACCGCCCCTGGTTTCGATCCTGACAACTGGCCGGATATGGCAGATCAGACATGGATCAATCAGATCCATAACTATTACGGTACGAAACCTGAAACGAACGAATATCGCGTCTGATAGTCATGTTTCGGTCGGTCCTCGTATCGACCGAAACATGCATTTGCATTATTTGCATTCATATAAAATTGCAGCGATTGGCTTGTGCGCGGTAACCCGTTAAGATTAGACTGTGCGCTATGACACAGTGTAAGCGATCATGTTATCGTAGCTAAAAATTTTTTAATCAAGAAGGAAAGCACATCATGAATAATATGTCCGATTCCATTACCGACTCCGACGTTTCCAAAGAACAGCTGATCCGCGATTTTAAAGTAGTGATAGCCGATGCCGAAGCCCTCCTGAAAGCGACCGTAAATCAGGGCGGCGAAGCAATGGCAGCAGTGCGGTCAAAAGCCCAGGAATCGCTGTCGATAGCCAAGCTCAAAATGGCTGACGCTCAATTTGCACTCATGGAAAAAACCAGGGCGGCAGCACGCGTCACCGACGATTATGTCCACGATAAACCGTGGAAAGCAGTAGGTATCGCTGCCGGAGCCGGCCTGATCATAGGTTTGATGATTAGTCGCCGTTAAACCGGCGATATCGCAATGACTGCGAAATCACGAACTTCTGCAACCAAGCTGTTTGGATCGCTCAAAGCGCTACCGCTTACATTGATGGCGATGATATTTACGCGGGCAGAACTGGTATTACTGGATCTTGAACTGGCCAGAGAGCGGTTGGCCAATCAATTGATCTGGTTGCTGGTTGCTTTATTCAGTATCGGCCTGGGAGTGATCCTGCTGGTGATATTGATCGTTATTGCCTCATGGGAAACGCAGCGCCTCGGAGCGTTAAGCGTATTGACAGGTCTGTTTTTATTCAGCGGTTTTTTTGTGTCGTGGGCGGCATTGCATAAGATAAGGAACAGCCCCCCTCTGTTTCATTCGTCTTACGCTGAGTCGATTCGAGAAGCCGACCCGACCGTTTTTTCCGAGTCTGACGGCAGTGCGGAAATTGTCCCCGCAGGAGCAAAATCTTGATGATATAGCCGGATTATTTATTTGATTATTGCAATGGCGCCCAGGAATATCTGACGGGATTGCAGAATTTACAAATATCGTGGACATGAATGAGCAGAGCGATGTCGTGTGAGAAAAATGCATGAACAACCGTTGCATTTATTTTATCGTCTGCTCTATTGGCATCGCATTAATCGCCACGATGAATGCGATGCCGGATCTCGAATCTGGAGTTTTTGATGTCTACCATCCATAATCCAATGGAAAATCAATTGCTGGCAGCTTTGACGCCAGTCGAATACGAGCGTTTACTGCCTCATCTCGAACTGGTATCGCTGCCATTGGGAGAAGTATTGTACGAATCGGGCGGGCGTTTGCAATACGCCTATTTCCCCATCGACTGCATCATCTCGATGTTATACGTTCTGGAAGATGGCGCCTCCGCCGAAATTGCCGTCGTCGGCAATGAGGGCATACTCGGCATATCCCTGTTCATGGGCGGCGAAACCACGCCCAGTCGGGCCATAGTGCAGAGTTCAGGCTATGCTTATCGACTAAAGGCGCAAGTACTCAAGCAGGAATTCAAACGTGCGGGCGGCCGGCGCGCCGGCATCCTGCAAAAAATCCTGTTGCGTTATACGCAGGCGTTGATAACGCAAATGACGCAGACGGCGGTATGCAATCGTCATCATACCGTCGAACAGCAGTTGTGCCGCTGGCTGCTTTTGAGTATCGATCGTCTGCCTACCGATTCGCTGACGATGACGCAGGAATTGATTGCCAACATGCTCGGTGTACGACGCGAAGGCGTAACTGTGGCGGCGGGAAATCTTCAGCGCGCGGGTTTGATCAGTTATAGCCGGGGGCACATCGATATACTCAGCCGTTCCGGTCTGGAAGAAACGGTATGCGAATGCTATGCGGTAGTAAAAGATGAATTCGACCGCCTGTTGACCAATTATAGCTAGCAGATTTCCGGCTAGAGAAGAGTGCGCCAGTCGCAACCCTGTTCCTGATCGGCGTAACCCAACCAGTCGGGCGTATCTCCCAGTACGCCTGCCAGGCAGCCCAGAGCGAGATCGGGACGATTATTTTGCCTGGATAAGTGTGCAGCAACGAGATGCTGCAGGGAGGCCGGTCCGACTTGTGAGAGCAGGGTAGCCGCCGTTTGATTGTCCAGATGCCCGAATTGCCCGGCGATTCGCTTTTTCAAACCGTAAGGATAACTGCTCTGTGCAAGTAACTGCGTATCATGATTGCATTCGAGCACCAATGCATCGCAACCGCTCAACATGGTAATGATGTGCTGCGTTACCGTACCGACATCGGTAAGTACACCCAATCTGCGCTTCCCGTCGGTAAAAACGAATTGCGCAGGTTCCCGGGCGTCATGCGGAACGGGAAAAGGCTGTAATTCGATATTGTCTATGGAAAACCGGGAATGACTGTCGAAGATATGCACGACGGGCAAGATTTCGTGCTGCTGGCGAAACACCTGGAACGTGCCGTGCGTCATCCATACCGGAATGCCGTATTTGCGGGCGAAACTCGCCGCACCGCCCAGATGATCGGCGTGTTCGTGTGTAATGACGATCGCCGTGATCTGCTCGGGCGACAACTTTTTATGAGCCAGGCGGTAGCCGGTATCGCGTACGCCGAAACCGCAATCGAGCATGATCCGGGTTGCATCGACTTCAACTACCAGAGCGTTGCCTTCGCTGCCGCTACCTAAACTGGCGAAACGCATGACAAGGTATCGTTGCTGATAATTAAAGTAAACAGGTTGCGTCGAAAAAATAAGCCCATTCGGTACACGGTGTGCCGCTTTATCATTTCGATCCAGCCGATGACGGCATTATTTAAGCTGCTCGAGCAGCGGTTTGAGAATCTGGCTGGCCGTTTCGGCCGAGACGGGCTTGCCTTTGCTGTCCATTACACGCACATTGGTGCTGGTAGCGGCAGAGTTTTCAGCGAGTTCGATCTGATATTTCCGGTTCTTGTCATGATGTTCCCAAAAGGCGAGTTTGCTGAGTAATCCGCGTTTTTTTGCGTTCTCCGGATTTTTGGAAGGGTCGGTATATTGCACGGAATAAATTCCCTTGGCGCGGTCGCTGTTTATTACGGTAAAACCCGTTCTGTCCAGCGCAACGCCGATGCGAGGCCAGGCTGCGTCGAACAGTTCGTTGTCTACCAGTACGGGATTACCGTCGCTATTTTGATTGATGGTCGCACGGTCTTCCTCGGTATGCTCGGTAGACTGAGCGTTCGCTTCGACCTGGCTTTTCCCCATGCGCACCATCAAACGTGTCAACATTTCTCCTTCCAGCGCCGGATCGGGGGGGCTAAGTTGCCAAACTGCCGCTTGTTTGCCGTTTGCGCTGGCAGTTTGCGTCATGCCTCGATGAGTGATATAGATTTCGGTCTGGTTCGGATTGTTCGGGCTACGCTCCAGACGGGTCCGGTAGGCATCGCGTTCCAGAGCGGACGCAGAGCTTGTTTGCGGTTTGCCTGAAGCGCCGGTTTGAGGCAGGCTGGCGCGATTTTCCACCCAGTCGGTCTGCATGATGCCCGTTGCAGGATCGCTTTGGCTGATGTCGAAACCGTTTTCCTGCCAGAACTTTTTGAGCAGCGGCCAAATTTGCTCGGGCGATTCATCGACCACCAGCCAGCGTTCGCTACCGGCTCGCTCGAATTTGATATGAGCGGGAACCGGCAGCACGACATCGCCGGTACAGGTAGAGGCTGCTGCAGGCGCAGTGGCGGTATTCGCCTTGTTATCGTGCGCCGCGCTATAAGCCGAATAGGTTGTGCCAGCGTCGGGGCTGGAATTCGGCACCTGAAAATGGGTATCGGCCGCAGGAGTGGTCAGGTCGGGAGGTACGTCCAGCGAAGGAATTTCCCTGGCGGCCTGATAATTGATTTTTTCAGGCGTAATCATATCGTGATACCAGCTGCAGCCGTTCAAACTCATTATTATTGCGCTAGCGCCGATCAGTTTGATCGCTGCGGAAGTCTTGTAGGTCATGGTTGCTTATCCTTTATATGGCTGCTGCCTGGCGTAAAGCCGCGCGTACAGTCTCGTGATATTCGTCGGCGAGTTCCGTTAGCGGTAAACGGATACCGTTTTTTATTTTCCCCATTTCTGCCAGCGCCCATTTTACGGGGACAGGATTTGCTTCCACAAACAGGTTTTGATGCAATGCGAAAAGACGTTGATTGATAGTGCGTCCCGTTTGCAGGTTTCCGGCAAATGCAGCGGCGCACAATTCGTGCATGGCAAGCGGTGCAACATTGGCGGTGACGGAAATGACACCGTGGCCGCCAAGCAACAGGAATGGCAGGGCGCTGGCGTCGTCGCCGGTATAGAGAGCGAAATCCGGCGGCGCGCGCAATATGAGGTCGGTGGCGCGTTCCATGTTGCCCGTCGCATCCTTGATGCCGACGATTCCGTTGACTTCAGCCAGTTTTATGGCGGTATCGTTGCTGATGTCGCTGACCGTGCGACTGGGGACATTGTAGAGTATCAGCGGCAAGTCCACGGCTTCGGCTATCGTTCTGAAATGCCGGTATAATCCTTCCTGACCGGGCTTGTTGTAATACGGTGCGACCGATAAACCGTAATCCGCTCCCGCCGCCAGCGCGCATTGGGTCAGTTCCATGGCTTCGCTGGTGGAGTTCGCACCGGTGCCTGCAATAATGGGTATGCGTCCGGCAGCGTGTTCGACAGCGGTTTTTACCAGCACGCAATGTTCGGAGAAATCGACCGTGGGCGATTCGCCGGTCGTGCCGACGATTACTATGCCATCCGATTTCTGGGTGATATGCCACTCTATCAAATTGCGCAGACTTGCCAAATCCAATTCGCCGTCTTCCGACATCGGCGTGACTATCGCAACCAAACTGCCTGTGAGCATGTTATTTACCTTGAGTCCTGAATTGTGAGAATTGACGGGTTTTGCTGACGCAGCGACCGGCGAGCCTAAGGCCAATACACTAGTTTAACTCATAAGCTCGATTGAGAAAACTCGCATTGCGCTACCGAAAAAAAATATGCTCATAATCCAAATATTGCGGCGAACTGGTTAGATGTGTAGCATCACACAATAAGTAAACTGTGTGTAAGGGATAGGAATGTTTCTTGGAAAATGAAAACGAATCCTTACGACGTCAGCTAAATCTGCTGCTGGCCAAAGCCCGTGAAAATGAAGAAAAATTATTAAGATTCGAGCGCTTCGAGCAGCAATTGATGACGACGCGTACGCTGACGCAGTTGATCATTATCATGCTCCAGGATTTTCCGGCTAAATTCGATCTTGAAGTAGTCAATCTGATATTGCTCGACAGCGAAGGAGAATGGGCGCATTCGCTGGGTAGAGAAGACCTGATATCCTTAGGTGCGATGGGTCTGATACTGGGTCACGATGCGCTTGATTATTCCAGATATTATTCTCAACCGTATCGTCCGTATTTGGCTGCCTATCAAGCGCACCAACATCTCGCCCTGTTTGACGGCACCGTCGTGCCCTTGGGCTCCATCGCTCTGTTGCCGTTGGTGCGGCAAGGACGGATCATGGGCGGTTTGCATCTGGGCAGCCGCGACAAGCAGCGTTTCGTGACTCATGACGGAACTTATTTTCTGGAACGTTTGTCGGCCTTTTTCGTCATGTGTCTGGAAAATGCGCTGATTTACGATAAGCTGGAACGTTTCGGTCTAATGGATGCGCTCACGCAGGTCAATAACCGTCATTATTTCAACTTGCGTTTGAAGGAAGCGATTAGTCATGCCCTGCGTCATCGAGCGCCGCTCGTGGCGATGATGTTCGATCTGGATCATTTCAAGACCATCAATGATCGCTGGGGACATCAGATCGGCGATTACGTGTTGCAGCAGGTGGTGCAAATCATGCAATCGCTGCTGCGCCGCGGTGATACCTTCGCCCGTTACGGCGGCGAGGAATTCGTCGCCTTGCTGCCGGGTACTGACAGGAGCGTCGCGATCGATATTGCAGAGCGCATACGTCTGGCGATCGACAATCATCGATTCAGCGTGGGCGAACCGGAATTGATCCGTTTGTCGGTATCGATAGGGGTAGCGCAGCTGGAATTGTGCGAGACTGAAAATAGCGATGACGAGCTGGCGCGTGATCTGGTGGCTATTGCCGATACGGCTTTATACCGGGCGAAAGCGCAAGGCCGAAACCGGGTAGAATTCGATTCATGAACGATGCCGTTTATCCAGCCATATCCCCGGCGCTGGCGAAGGTTCGCGGGCAGGCGCTGACAGAGCTTCCCGCAGGTCTGTATATACCGCCCGATGCGCTGGCAGTATACCTGAGCGCGTTCGAAGGTCCGCTGGATTTGCTGCTGTACCTGATACGCCGGCATCATCTGGATGTGCTGGATATACCGATGGCGGAACTGACCCGGCAATATATGGAATACGTTGCCGTCATGCTCCGGCAAAAACTGGAATTGGCCGCTGAGTATATGTTGATGGCAGTCTGGTTGATGGAGATCAAGTCGCGCATGTTATTGCCGCCAACTCCAGAGGTAGAGGAGGCAGAAGAAGATAGCGATCCGAGAGCGGATCTGGTGCGCCGCCTGCTCGAATACGAACAGATACGTCAGGCCGCTCAAACCCTGGATGGTTTGCCGCGTTGCGGTCGCGATTACGCGGTGGCTTGTGCTATCCAGGAGACGGAGAAAAAGCTTTTGCCGAGGCTGTGCGTGGAAGATTTGTTGAATGCGTGGGAAGTAATGCAGGCGCGTATTCCAGTGCGTCAGCCTCATATTCCGGCGCGCAAAACGCTTTCGGTGCGAGCGGCCATGGAACAGATTTTGCGCAGCCTGCAAGGCGATTTCTTTATTGAATTCGATAGTCTGATGATGCCGGAACACGGTTTGCCGCATCGCGTAGTAAAATTCCTGGCCTTGCTGGAACTGGCGCGCGAACAGAAGCTGGAAATCATGCAGAATCAGCCTTTTTCACCTATTTATCTGCGTTTGTCCGATAGGAATGCGAATGCCTTCTGATCATGCCGGCGATTTGCAGGCTGACTCCCTGAAGCCGGAAGAACTGAAAATGATATTGGAAACAGTATTGTTTGCCAGTCCCGTGCCTGTGTCTTTGAATACGCTGCGCGCAGTATTCGGCGAAGAATTGAGTACGGAATTATTGAGGCGCAGTTTAAGCGAGCTGGCTGAAGACTGGCGTGATCGGGGGCTGGAATTGGTGATGGTTGCCGAAGGCTGGCGATTTCAGACGCGTACCCGTTATCAGCCTTACGTGCAACGGCTTAGTCTGGAAAATCCGCCGAAATATTCGCGAGCGGTAATGGAAACGCTCACTGTCATCG
Source organism: Pseudomonadota bacterium (assembly GCA_021795395.1). Classification (GTDB taxonomy): domain Bacteria; phylum Pseudomonadota; class Gammaproteobacteria; order Burkholderiales; family Sulfuriferulaceae; genus Sulfuriferula. Next base: position 8,750 of record JAJYPN010000041.1, read on the forward strand.
CCTACAAACAGCCGGTGACGCGCGGCGACATCGAAGAAATCCGCGGCGTCGGCGTCAGCACACAGATTATCCGGACGCTGGAGCAACGCGGCTGGATACAAGGTTCAGGGCATCGCAACGTTCCCGGGAGGCCGGCATTATATGTGACGACGCTGCAATTCCTGAACGATCTGAATTTGCGTTCGATCGATGAACTGCCGCCGCTTGCCGAATCCGGCAATCCTGTTTTGCCGAACCCCGTCAACGCCGAATTGTTATAAGCGAGTTGTATGATGTAGCGGGGTTTTTTTCATGCTGTCGCGTGGACACGGTATAATTGCTGTTTGGTAGCACAACTGGATTGATTATGTCTATGTCTCCGATGCGCCGTCCGCGCAAGCCTGTCGAAACGAAAGTGGCAAAATCTGCTGCGCCGCAAACCATGTCGCCGCTTTCCGGTGAGGATAGCGATGATGCCGGAATTGCGAACGGATCGCAAAAACTGCAAAAAATGCTGGCGGCTGCGGGACTCGGATCGCGACGGGAAATGGAGGCCTGGATTGCCGACGGCCGGGTCACCGTCAACGGCAAGATCGCTACACTGGGTACGCGTATTGTTGCCGACGATCGTGTGCTGCTGGATAAACGCCCGGTCAGACTGACATTCGAAGTGGAACTGCCGCGCATATTGATTTATCATAAACCCGAAGGCGAGATAGTCAGCCGCGACGATCCCAAATCGCGCAAGACGGTGTTCGATGAATTGCCGCGGGTGCGCAACGGTAAATGGATCGCCATCGGCCGACTGGATTTCAATACCGAGGGTTTGCTGATTTTCACCACGCACGGCGAACTGGCCAATCGCCTGATGCATCCGAGTTTCGAGGTCGAACGCGAGTATGCCGTACGCATCATGGGCGAGCTCAGCCAGGAACAAATGCGGCAGATGACATCCGGTATCGAACTCGACGACGGGACGGCCTTTCTGGAACGGATCGTAGAGCAGGGCGGAGAAGGATCGAACCGCTGGTACAAAGTGATTATCAAGGAAGGCCGCAACCGCGAAATCCGGCGCATTTTCGAAGCGATGGGGATGATGGTGAGCCGGTTGATACGGGTACGGTTCGGTATATTGAACCTGCCGCCGCGGATCAAGCGCGGGCAAATGCTGGAACTGGAAACAGGCCAGGTCGCCGCCATTCTGAAATGGGCGGATTTACCCGTTCCGGCTGCCTTGCCGCAAAATCGTCCGCAGGACAAACGCCGCTGATAATCTTACCAGTCGGGCGGCGTCATCAAACATCAACGGTGATAAAGGATTGTAATCATGAGTATTTGGGCGCTGGTGGCCGTGGGAACCGGAGCCGCATTCGGCGCATGGCTGCGCTGGGTATTGGGGATATGGTTGAATCCGCTGTTTCCGACGCTGCCGTTAGGGACGCTGGCGGCCAATCTGGGCGGCGGGTACATCATCGGACTTGCGATGGCCTTTTTTGCACAACAGCCCGGTCTCTCGCCCGAATGGCGTTTACTGGTCATTACCGGTTTCCTCGGCGGCCTCACTACCTTTTCGACTTTTTCGGCCGAAGTATTCACCCTGCTGTCGCGACAGCAATGGCAATGGGGCGGTTTCGAGATACTGGCGCATGTCGCCGGTTCCATCGCCATGACAGGGTTGGGCGTTTTGACCTATAAAACATTGAGGGGATAGAATATGGCCGAGGTCTGTTTGCGTTTATACAGTCGGGAAGGAGAGCGCCATCGTACTCGTCTCCTGTACGATTACCTGCTGGAAAGCGCGCACGGTATCGGCGCGACCGGAGGCACCGTATTTCGCGCCAGTGCCGGTTTCGGCCGGCACGGTTTGCGCGAAGAATTTTTTTTCGAATTGGGTGGTGAGTTGCCGGTCATTATCGAACTGATCGTAACCCAAACGCAGGCTGACGCCATACTGGCTTTGTGCAAGGAACAGCAACTGAGTCTGTTTTACACTCTGATGCCGGTAACGGCAGGAATTACAGGCGGTTGAACGACCATCGATCCGGGAGGTGAAATGAATCTTACCGATAGTTTGATTCCTGCGAACTGGCAATGGCTGTGGCTGGCGTTTGCCGTCCTATTGATAAAAACCGTCTGGAGCGCGCCCTGGCACATGCTGAAAAAACCGGGTATCCTCAATTTGCTGCTGGCTTTTTCGGTGCTGGTATTGTTTTACTGGCAAGTCAGGGCGGGGATAAAACCGGGCCTGAATCTGCATTTGCTGGGAGCGACGCTGCTGACCCTGATGTTTGGGCCGTGGCTGGCCTTGATAGCGTTATTGCTGGTTCTGCTGATCACCACTTTCTATAATGGCGCATGGGATGCGTTTGCGGTCAACGGCTTGATTCTGGGCGTGGTTCCGGTGACGATCAGCTGGTTGATCTACCGTGTTGCCGATAGTCGCCTGAACAACCATCTGTTCATCTACATCTTCGTGAACGCGTTTCTCGGCGCGGCACTGGCGATCATGGCGACCGGCCTCGCAGCGACTGTGTTTTTATCGGTTGCAGGCGATTATACCTGGCACGATCTTTCCACTACCTATTTGCCGTTTTATTTGCTGATGGCGTGGTCTGAAGCGCTGACTACCGGCGTGATCATCACCCTCATGGTAGTGTATCGACCCAATTGGGTAGCCACCTTTGACGACAAAGCGTATATCGAAAATCGCTAGCAGCTTGCCGGCCTTGAGCGATGGAGCGAGCCGGGCGGGACCAAGTGACGGAGTTTTATCCTGCTGCCGCCCGGATTGACTCGATATCATTCTTCAATAATTGGTTGATCAATTGGTTGAGTGTGGTGCCGCGAGCTTCGGCCCGCGTTGCCAGGAACTCCAGAATCTCTGGATCCAGACGTACAGGCGGAATCAGGCGCAGGTTGGGCTTGAAGAATTTACCTCGTTCGGCGTTGCTGAAATCGTATTCATCCTTCATGAGATCACCTTATACCTTCCGATGTGCAGCATTAACCTTGCTCATATTGTTCGCGTTCGCGTCGTGTCGCCAAGCGTGCCGAGATTATGCGTATCAGCGCCGTATTTGAACCAGTGCTGTTGAATGTGTGAACAACCAGCAGTACTCGACTATTCTTTGATCTCCCTAAGCTAACCCAGCGTTCTTCATCTTCGCTATGTTCATCATCATAACGCGTCAGTGCCAGATGATCGACAAATATTGTCATGGCTTCCAGGAAGTCAATCCCATGCTTGCCGACATTAGCTTTGGCTTTAACAATATCCCATTCGAACTCGTAATCCATAATGGTCATTATGTCGGGATATTAATTGATGTATGCATCGAAATCATATGCTGCTTGACGATCATCGAATCAATCTCTTTTAATACGGTTTTTTTGACAGTCAAACATAACGTTTTGCAAGCATAAATAGCGATTTCAAAAAAGAAGTGAAAAAAATTAAAGTATAATAACTATTAATTGGAGTCCAATCAATCTTGAGGAATTTTAGCAAAGATTGGCTATCAATCCGCAATTAAAATTAAAATAATTGCAGATAAATATCCCGGTCACTTAATTGAATAACATCGTCATTACGATGGCGTTACCAGACATCGATTACGATTGCGTTAACCTGATAAAAACGGTGGCCGGTTGCGCCGCAACCGAGCGTCATACCAGGACCCACGCATGAATGAAGCAAGCATAAATCCGCCGCACTACTGGCATCCGGCGGCGATAAACTATCCCGACGAATTGCCGATTTCCGCCGTTTACGCGGATATTGCCGCGGCGCTATTGTCACATCAGGCGATTATCGTTTGCGGCGCTACCGGTTCGGGTAAAACGACGCAATTACCCAAAATTTGTCTGGCGGCGGGTCGCGGCCAGTCGGGGCGTATCGCCTGTACGCAGCCGCGGCGGATCGCAGCGCGCACCGTCGCGTCGCGTATCGCGCAGGAACTGGGCACTCGCATCGGCGAGGGCGTAGGATATAAAGTCCGTTTCAGCGATCAGGTGCGAGCCGACAGCGTCATCAAGGTTCTGACAGACGGCATGTTGCTGGCGGAGACCACCGGTAATCGCGATTTGCGCGAGTACGACACGATTATTATCGACGAAGCACACGAGCGCAGCGTGAACATCGATTTCCTGCTGGGGTATCTGCGTCAATTGATGGTGCGGCGGCCTGAACTGAAAGTGATCATAACTTCGGCGACGATCGATGCCGACCGTTTTTCCCGGCATTTTAATCATGCACCGGTGATCGAAGTCTCCGGACGTACTTATCCGGTGGAAATCCGCTATCGGCCGATTCTGGCGCCGGAAACGGCAGACGATGGCCAGAAAACGCGCGAACTCGATGAAGACCGGATGATGTCGGCGATTTTGGATGCGGTAGACGAATTATCGGCGGCGGGTGACGGCGATATTCTGGTGTTTTTGCCTGGCGAACGCGAAATACGCGAAACGGCTGAAACACTGCGTAAACATCATCCACCGCACACTGAAATTTTGCCGCTGTTTGCGCGTTTGTCGGTCAAGGAACAGGAACGGATTTTCCAGCCGACCAACGCGCGGCGCATCGTGTTAGCGACCAATGTCGCGGAAACTTCGCTGACCGTTCCGGGCATACGCTATGTCGTCGATACCGGGTATGCCCGGATACTGCGCTATTCGGCACGTAACAAGGTCGACCAATTGCTGACGGAAGCAGTGTCGCAAGCTTCGGCGAATCAGCGTTCCGGCCGTTGCGGCCGGCTGGCGGCGGGGATATGCATCCGCCTGTATTCCGAACAGGAATACGCCGGCAGACCGGCGTACACCGATCCGGAAATCCTGCGCACGTCGCTGGCCGGCATCATCCTGCGCATGCTGGCGTTGCAGCTGGGGCAACCGGAAGAATTTCCTTTTCTCGATACGCCGACGCCGCGCGCTATCGCCGATGGCTATCAATTGCTGGAAGAATTGAACGCAATCGACGATAAGCGACAGCTGACGCAGGCCGGTAAGCACTTGTCGCGCTTGCCGCTCGACCCAAAAATCGGCCGCGTGCTGCTGGCGGCGCAGCAGCAATCCTGCTTGACCGAAGCGCTGATCATTTGCTCGGCGCTGTCGGTGCAGGACCCGCGCGAACGTCCGGTCGCCAAAGCTGGTGCAGCGGACAAAAAGCATCGCATTTTTGCCGACGAACGCTCGGATTTTGTCGGCATGCTGAAATTGTGGGACGTCTACGGCGATCTGGTCAAGCATCAAAAATCCCGGCGTAGTCTGCAGGAGCAGTGTCACGTCCATTTTTTGAATGCCGCCCGGTTGCGCGAATGGCGCGAAGTGCACGGCCAGCTCGCAACGACAGCGGGCGAGCTCGGTTTGCGCGAAAATACCGACCCCGCCCCTTACGAGGCGATCCATAAGGCCTTGCTGAGTGGGTTTCTCGGTCACATCGGGGTAAAACAGGACGAAGGCGGTTTTCAGGGCACGCGCGGAATCCGGTTTCATATCCATCCGGGGTCTGCGCTGGCAAAAAAGCCGCCGAAATGGGTCATGTGCGCCGAATTGATCGAAACCAGCCGTCTGTATGCCCGCATGGTCGGAAAAATCGAACCCGAATGGCTGGAATCGGTCGCGTCGCATCTGTGCAAGCGGCATTATTTCGATCCGCACTGGGAAAAAAAAACGGCTCAGGTCAGCGCCTACGAACAGGTACAATTATACGGCCTGATCATTATTCCGCGGCGTATCGTGCATTACGGCGCGATCGATCCCGCGGAAAGCCGCCGGATATTCATTCGTTCGGCACTCGTCGCCGGCGAATTCGAGACGCGCGCCGAATTTTTCAGCCACAATTGGCAATTGCTGCACGAAGTCGGCGAACTCGAGCATAAGGCGCGTCGTCAGGATGTACTGGTCGATGAAGAAGGCCTGTACGCATTTTTTGATGCGCGCATTCCTGCCGACATCGTCAACGGTTCCAGTTTCGAACGCTGGCGCCGCGACGCGGAACGAACCGCACCGCGTTTGCTGTATCTGCGTCGCGAAGACGTGATGCGGCATGAAGCGGAAACGATTACGGAAGACTGGTTTCCACAAACGCTGCAATGGGAGAGCATCGCGCTGCCGCTGCAGTATCGCTTCGAGCCCGGTCATGTGCTTGACGGCGTCACCGTCACCGTGCCGCTGGCCTTGCTTAACGCCGTGTCGGCCGACCGTTTCGACTGGCTGGTACCGGGCATGTTGCGGGAAAAGCTCGGCTGGTATCTGAAAGCGCTGCCTAAACAGCTGCGGCGGCTGTTCGTTCCGGTTCCGGAAACCGTCACGGCTGCGATGACGGAATTGAACCGGAACGGCAGTATGACTGCCGTTCTGGCCGCATGGCTGGAACAACGCAGCGGTCTGAAGATTGCCGCCAGCGTTTGGCAGGATGGTCTCCCGGCGCATTTGCAAATGAATTTTCGCATCGTCGATGAGCGGGCGCAGGAGCTGGCGATGTCGCGGAATTTGCCGGACTTGCAGCAACGTTTGGGTGATGCGGCGCAGATGGTATTCAGTGCGCCGGATAACAGTTTCGAGAGAAGCGGCATCAAGCACTGGGATTTCGGCGAAGTGCCGCCATCCTTGCCGTTTACGCGCGCCGGCCTGAGCGTGACAGGCTATCCGGCAATCGTCGACGAAGGCGATAGCGTGGCGCTGCGTTTGCTCGATACTGTGCAGGCTGCCGAGTGGGCGCACCGGGCAGGTGTGGTGAGATTGTTTCGCCTGGTTCTGGCGGAACAATTCAAGGCACTGGAAAAAAATCTGCCCGATATGACTCGTCTCGTCCTGGCGTATCGCACATTCGGCGATGCCGACGAATTGCGCGCGGCATTGTTAAGCGTCATAGCGGAACAGGCGTGTCTCGGTGATGATGCGGTGCCGCGCACGCAGGAACAATTCGATAGCCAGCTGGCGAAAGCCCGGATCCGGTTACGGCCGGTTGCCATAGCGTTGGCTCAGACAGTCGGAGAAATACTGGTTTTGCATCAGCAGATTTTGCCGCAGATTGGCACAGCTGCTGGGCATGCCCATAAAGATCTCGCAGCGCAGTTGCAAGGCCTGGTTTTTAAAGGATTCATAACTGCTACGCCATGGCGTCGATTGCAGCAATTACCCCGCTATCTGCAAGGGATGCAGCAACGTATGGCGAAGATGGCCGATCGGCGCGCTCTGGACCAGCAACACGGCGCCACGCTTGCCCGGCTTACGACGCAATGGAAAATGCGTATGGATAAACACAGGCAGAACGGCATCCGCGACCCGCATCTGCAAGAATTTCGCTGGCAGCTCGAAGAGCTGCGGATTTCCCTGTTCGCGCAACAGTTAAAGACGCCGCAGCCTGTCTCGGTCAAGCGTCTGGAGAAACTATGGGAATTGGTACAGGATTGATGGCAAGCGAGCGTTGAAAACAAAAAAACCGCAGAAGCTGCGGTTTTTTTGTTACCAGGAATCATCTCACTACGCCGCTGATTACTTGCGCAAGACAGCGGCGTATTTCGATTTGCTTAGTTCAGGATTTCAATTTCTACACGACGGTTTTTGGCACGTCCGGCTTTCGTCTTGTTGCTGGCGATAGGATGTTTCTTGCCGAAGCCCTTGATCGTCATGCGATTGGCGGCAATACCTTTGGATTCGAGGTATTTTTTGACCGTTTCAGCGCGTGCTCTGGACAATTTCAGGTTGTATTTCTGGGAACCGATGCTGTCGGTATAACCCGCGATTTCAACATTGATGTCAGGGTACTTGTTCAGAGCCTTAGCGTTTTCATCCAGAATTTCTTTGCCGTCAGGACGTAAGGTGGCCTTGTTGAAGGCAAAGTGCGTACCTTCCAGAACAATCTTGCTGTGAGCGACCGGACGCGGTATTTCAACCGGTTCGGGAGCTGGAGGAGGCGGTGGAGCTTCCTGCGGCGCTGGCGCTGGCGCGGGAGCTGGTTCCGGAGCAGGAGCGGGAGCCGGAGGAACAGGTTTTGGACCGAGAGGAATAACCAGGCCTATGCTGGCGATCCAGTCGCTGGGGCTGAAGTTTCCGGTAGTACCGGGAAGATAATTGTTGACGTCGCTGACACGGCGATAACGCAGATCGGCGCGGAATGCGATGTCATTCATCCATTTCATGAAACCGATACCGACATTGCCGGCAAAGTTGTCTTGCGAATTGCTGTAAACGTGAGTGTTTACGCCACCTACGCCGCCCTCGATAAATGGGGAAAAGGATGGGTTGCGGCTGAAGAAGTACATCGCGTCAACATCGTAGCCGAAATTTTGTAAGTGGTTGCCGCTCTTGAGACTCTGATCGGTGTAATTGCCGTTCAATTCCAGATTCCAGCTTTCGGAAACGGCTTTACCGATTCCAATGCCAAAACCCATGCCATTATTTGTGCCCCAGTCCTTGTCTGTAGCGGTAGCATTGACACTGGGACTAATGTAAAAACGGGAATCGACATTGGATGTCGGGTCTGATGCAAGCGCTTGACCGGTCATCAACGCGCAAGAAATTGCGACCAAATTACGTAATGTGCGGGACATTGTTTTCCTCCAAAAATATAACAAAAAAGCAAGAGACTTAAAGGGCTGCGTCGCTATCCTGTATTACAGGTGAAACGAGTCTAACATGAATTATTAGGCAGTCCCAATAGATGAACCCATTTCTGCGATTCCGGTCAAACTTCTGTTGTTTTTTTGCTACTGGCGGGTCTGAAAGCCGCACCGTCTTTGGTTTCCAGGTAAGCGCCACCGATCAGATCGATGCAATAAGGGACGGCGGAAAATATGCCGTCCAATGTTTGGCTGATCGCTTTGGGCTGGCCGGGAAGATTGATGATCAAACACTTGCCGCGGATCGCGCCTACCTGTCGTGAAAGGATGGCGGTAGGGACATATTTGAGGCTGACAGAACGCATGGCTTCACCGAATCCGGGTAATACTTTTTCCGACACGGCAAGGGTTGCTTCAGGCGTTACATCGCGTGGCGATGGCCCGGTGCCGCCGGTGGTGAGTATCAGATCGCAGCGATGCGTGTCCGCCAGGCTGATCAGCGTCGCTTCGATCAGTCCCTGCTCGTCGGCAATCAGGCGCGTTTCAAAGGCACAGGGGTTGAGCAGGTTGTTTTCCAGCCAGGTGCGTAGGGCCGGAATACCCTGATCTGCGTAGACGCCGCCGGCAGCGCGGTCGGAAATCGAGACCAGCCCGATGGTCGCGTTATCCATGATTCAGAAAGGCAGCTTCAGATCCGGTGCCGCTTCCTTGAAAACGCGACGGAAATCGGCCTGAATGCGCGCGAGGGCCGCTTGGGTATCGGCTTCGAACCGCAATACGATCACCGGCGTGGTGTTGGAAGGGCGCGCCAGTCCGAAACCGTCGGCATATTCGACGCGTAGGCCGTCGAGTTTGATAATTTCCTGTGCGTCGGTAAAACGAGCCGAATTTTGTAATTGGGTCATCAGCTGGTAATGCTCGCCTTCAGGCATGGCGATGTTGATTTCGGGAGTATTGACGGTATCCGGCAAGCCGTGCAGCGTGGCATTGAGATCGGATTGGCGGCTCAGATATTCCAGCAGGCGCGCACCGGCGTACAGGCCATCGTCGAAGCCGTACCAGCGTTCCTTGAAAAAGATATGGCCGGACATTTCACCCGCCAGCAGAGCGCCGGTTTCTTTCATTTTTGCCTTGATGAAGCTGTGACCGGTTTTCCATAGCAGAGGCCGGCCGCCGCGCACGCGTATCCATTCGAACAGCTTGCGCGTCGATTTGACGTCGAAAATGATTTCGGCGTTCGGATTGCGCGATAGCACGTCGTCGGCAAACAGCATCAGTTGCCGGTCTGGGAATATAATAGTGCCATCCTTGGTGACGACCCCCAGACGGTCGCCGTCGCCGTCGAATGCCAGTCCGATTTCGGCGTCGCTGGTTTTGAGGCGCGCGATCAGATCGCGCAGATTGTCAGGTTGCGACGGGTCGGGATGATGGTTGGGAAAATTGCCGTCCACATCGCAGAACATTTCCTCTACCGTGCAGCCGAGGCGCCGGTACAGCGCAGGCGCGAATGCGCCGGGTATGCCGTTGCCCGCATCGACGATGATTTTCATGGGCCGCGCCAGCTTGATGTCGCCGACGATGCGATCCAGATATTCGGTGACAATGTCATGCTGACTGTACGTGCCTTTGCCATTGACCAGATCGCTGGTTTCCAGCCGGTTGCGCAAGGCCTGGATTGCTTCGCCCGATAAGGTTTCACCGCCCAGCACCATTTTGAGGCCGTTGTAATCCGGAGGGTTGTGCGAACCGGTAACCATGACCGCGGAATGCGTATTGAGCTGATACGCGGCAAAATAGGTCATCGGCGTGGCAACCATGCCCAGATCGATGACATTGATGCCCGATTTTTGTATGCCGCGCGCCAGCGCCGCCGCCAGATCGGGGCCTGACAGCCGGCCGTCGCGCCCTATGCAAATGCTGCGCTGGTTACGGGAAACCGCTTCGGAACCGATGGCGTGGCCGATAGCTTCCACGATCTCCGGTGTCAGCGTCTTGCCGACGATGCCGCGTATGTCATAAGCTTTGAAAATTTCTTTAGGCAGATTTTGCAAGACCATTCCCCGTTCAATATTCGTTGCGCAAATAATAATTACATACGATCACGCACCCAGCGGCACAGGATTGCGATCATGGTGCGTCACAAGACGGAAGCATACCTATATCCGGTAGCGGCGACAAGGTGTTGACGTTGGGCTTCCCGGGTAGTCTTATATTTATCGTCATGCTTTCCAGTCGCCGCCGGGAGGGCTCACTCGGTTTCAGTGCAGAGCCGGTCGGTGCGTCACGCCAAAACGTTCTGCCAGCGAGTGCAGCCGCTTATCCAGCGTCCATAATTCGACGCCCGGCGTCATCAGGGTGGAAGCGAGCAACTGCAGATCCACTAAACCGCAGCCTAAACCGAATAGGCTTTCGCGTTCGATAAAGTCCATCAC
>JAJYPN010000013.1:0-3334 GCA_021795395.1 Pseudomonadota bacterium
ATTTTTCCACATCTTCGGCAGCGAGGCCCGGCGACTCAGTGTAAATATTGACTTGGGTCGGCGTAACATCGGGGAACGCGTCGAGCGGCACATTTTGCCAGGCGCGTATGCCGAGGAAAGTAATTAGCGCGAACGCGGCCAATATCAATATCTTATAGCGCAGCGAGACTTCAATAATTTTATTCAGCATACGAATCTCCTTAATCGCTGTCGCCGATGGACGATTTCATCAGCCGGGCTTTGAGTTGATAAGCACCGGCGGTCACTACGCGATCACCTGTTTTCAGTCCTGACCGGATAACGACATAGCCATTTACGTATGCGCCGGTTTGTACGGCTTGCGGTTCAAAACGGTTCCCTACGGCGCGAAATACCGACGGCTCGCCCTTGAATAAAATGATGGCGGTTTCCGGCACTGCCCATTCTTCGACCTGATTGCCACTAACAAGCGTCACGTTGGCGAACATGCCGGGTTTGAGCGCCAACCGCGGATTATGTACTTCGATCCGCCCTTTTATCGTGTGCGTATGCGGATCGACGGTGCTGCTGATATAGGTCAGCTTGCCTTCGAACACGGTATTGGAATAAGCCGCTACCCGCACTTGCGCCGGTGCGCCCACCTGAATGCCGCCCAGGTCTTTCTCATAAAGATCCGACTCGATCCAGACAGTGGAGAGATTAGCGACGGTGAAAAGAGACTGGTCCGCTGGCGCCAGTTCGCCGAGTACCGCATTTTTCTCGATGACCATTCCGGCAAAAGGGGCGGTGACGGGAAAGGTCGATCCATCGCCGCCGGGTGCCACGCCGAGCAGGCGCAACTTGTCGGCAGCAGCCCGGGAAACCGATTTTGCTTTCTCATAATCCGCGTGTGCGGCCAGCCAGTCTTTCTGGGCAATCACCTGTTCACGATAGAGACCGTCAAGTCGATTGAAATTGGCGCGTGCCAGGGATAATTCGGTCTGCGCGGTGCGATAAGCGGAGCGCGCATCGCCCAGATCGATGCTGTCGAGCACAGCCAGTGCTTGTCCCGCCTTGACGACGTCACCGAGATTAGCCTGCACGCGCACGATGCGTCCGGCGACCCGGGGCGCGATATGTGCGAGTGCGTCCTGGTTGGCCTCGATCATGGCCGTCACGCGTACTTGGCCGCTCAGCTTCTGCAGCGTCAACGCTGTCACCTGTATGCCGGCAGTACGAACTTCGTCTGGGGTCAAGGTGACTGCGGTCTCTTCGCTCTCTTTCCCATCAACTTTTTTCTCTCCAGACTTATCCAGTTCGCTGCTGGCTTTAATGGCGGTGGATTTGTTATTGTCCGATCTGATCGGCGCGCGCTGGCCCGTGGCCTGTGCAGCGGGCGCTGCCGCCTTGTTCTCGGAGCTCTTGGTGCATCCGCTCAGGCCCAGCCCTGCTGGCGCCAGCACGGTCGCCAATATTGCCGTACCGACTATCAAATAGCGTCTCATACTGATCCCCTTAATTCGGTTCATTTGATTGGTGCCATTTTGCGATTTAGCGCTCAGGGTTTTCATCATTCGACCCAGCCTGCCGCCGCTTCCAGGGCAGCTTGGGTTTGCCGTAGCTCGACCGACGCATCCAGCATATCGCGCTGTGCGTCGGTCGCCTGGCGACTGACAAGCAGGAACTGCAACAGGTCCATCTGACCGGCTGCATAAGATAACCATGCGAGCTGACGGTTTTGCTCCAGTCGTGGCAGTACGGAGAGATCGAGTCGCTCTACCCGCTCCCGCAACGATTGCAGCCGTTGCCATAAAACGATAACTGCGGCAGAGACGTTGCGCTCGCCTGCATGGCGTTCGATCTGTGCCTGTGTCCATTCTGCCGACGCCTTGCCGATTCTCGCCTGATTGCGGTTAAACAAGGGCAAGGGCACGGAAATGCTGAGCCCCGTTACCTGGGTGGCCGTATCGATTTCGCCGCCTCGCCCCGTATTGATGCCCACGGTAATATCGGGATACACGGAGGCCCGCTCGAACTCGAGTCGGCTTTGGGCGGCCTGTTCGCGGTCGATGAGCGCCTGCTGCGAGGGACGCCTGGCGGCTGACGCCAACAAGGTAGCGAGCGTGTAGCGCGGCGGTCGCGGTAAAAGCTGCCCCTCGACTTGCGGTAGCTGATCGGCAGGCAACTGCAAGAGTGTAGCGAGATCGGCTCGAGCCAGTATCAGTTGTTCGCGCAGCAACGAGAGCTGATTGCGCTCTCGTTCCAGTTCCACTTCGGCAAGGTTGTCTTGCAGAATCGGCACTTCGCCGCCCTTGACCAGTTTGCGGGTCGCCTGCGAGGCTTGCTCAATCGCGCTCAATGCTTGTTCTTCAATGTCGCAGCGCTGCTGCAACCCTAGCGCTTTGATGAAGCGCTGTTCGACTTCAGCACGGATCTGGCGGCGTATCTCCTCGATATCCTGCCCGGTAGCCGAGAGACTTTGCTCTGCCGCGACACGGCGTGCGCGTTGCTTGTCAGGTAGTTCCAGCGTTTGAGACAGCCCGAGATTCCACTCCAGCACGCTGTATCCGGCACCGCCATTCAAGGGGGAAAATTGTAGGCGATTGACCTGAGTGGAGACCTGCGGATTATTGAAGAGCGGCTCACGGGCCTGAGCCAGTTCCCCTTCAGTAGCGGTGCTGTTCGCCTGAGCCTGCCGTAAAACAGGGTTGGCAGCTTCCGCCTGTCGCCAGGCTTCTTCAAGAGTCAAAGCTTGCGCAGTCGCCTGACTCGCCAAGCCGGTGAGTAATAGCAATACGGACAAACGTATTCGTAGCCGTCGCGTCCATGGCAGGCGGACCCTGCCGATAAACTTCGCTTTCACAAAAATTCCTTCTCGTTAGGTTAGTACGTTGCGTCCTGATACAGGTGCGCAATAGCTATATCGTTGAGCTATATGGCACCTGTTGATTTGCAGGAGACGAGGAAGTTAAATTTCGTAGCGGCGTGGCGGACGGTAGGGGCTGTCGGCGGGTTGGGGCAGAATGAAACTGGCGTTTTTCGAAGGATAACGGGTACCCGCGAGCGGTTCCGCAATCTTCAGATTAATGGGAGGAGCCAGCATAATGGAATGAACGATCTCGCAGCCATGGTTGCATTGATGCTCATCTTGCGATGGCTGTTTCTGCGATTGACGGTCATGCAAGCACTGGGTCGCATCGTGCCGATGGGCGCAGGGTTGGACGATAGTCGCATCCTTGTCCGTTTCGACCGGGTAGGCAATATCCGCAGCCCAGCCGATCCCGTTGATTACCAAGGTAACCAGCAGTAGCCAGATGATGCGTCGTATCAGTCGGATCATAGGTAATGAAGGTTCGGTTAATTTTTGCCCGGCGCG
>JAJYPN010000013.1:3434-62886 GCA_021795395.1 Pseudomonadota bacterium
CTGCCTGCGACAACCCCGGCGACTATGGACGCGACGGCCTCGACCACCATCCAGACAATAGTCGTTGCCTCCAGACGCAGGCCGTATCGGATATCCATGGCGTTATTCACAGCCATTGTTACACACCTATCGTTTTGTTAATTGAGTATTCATAGCTATGCTTACCCTTCCGTGCCGTTGCCGGATTCATCGCGCAGATGCTGGTTCTGTATGCCCACGCAGCAGCGGCCATTCTTCTCACGCAGGCACAGCCGTTCCTGAAAACGCGCGAGGTCGCTTGCGAAGACGCGATCTGGATCGTTCAGTTCTTCCACCGCCTTGTGTAAAGTCACCAGATAGGGGTGATCGGTCACGAGTCGATGATAAATCCAGCGACCACTTTTTTCAGCGGACAACAAACCCGCCTGCCTCAATGTTTTGATGTGGCGCGACAGCTTGTATTGGGGTTCAAGCAGGCTGTCCACCAGTTCGCAGAGGCAGGCCTCGCCGCCGGTTGACGTCAACAGACGGACAATACGGATGCGGAGCGGATCCGCCAGGGACTGGAAAGCTTGCTCTGGTTTAACATGTATAAGATGCATAGTTGCATAATAACGCAACTATGTTCATTGTGAAAATTTTTTTACTTTCGAAATTGGTATCACTATTTCTGTCGACCGCATCTACCATTACGGCTAAGTGTTCCTCAAAAATTAAACTTTCTACAGGGTGCTCACCATTAGCAAAAAATTGGGTTTAAACATTGGGTTTTGAAAAGGCCAATTCTGTCATGATGTCGCCCTAATCGCGGATGCGCGGCATAAACTGAAATTCCAGCAAGTACATCAGGCCAAACACATGATCGGTGAAATCTGCGGTGTCGGTGTAGTATTCCTGATGCGTAAGTCCCGGCACGCAAAATCAAAGCATTTCCATTCTTACAAATAGTTCTTGATATGTTATTCTCAATCAATACCATTACAACGAGTTTTGATAAGGAGAGATGGATGGGACAGCTCGATCACATTGACCATGTCACTGAGAAGGCCGTCCGGCGTTTCCTTGCCTTAATCGCAGGTCGCTATGACATGGCGGGCGCAATCTTCTTCGGCAGTCGTGCGCGAGGCACGCATCGCCCTGACAGCGATGCCGATGTCGCCGTACTTCTGAGCGGCGAACACCAACGGTTCCTGACTACCAAGCTGGCAATGTCCGATGTAGCTTTTGACGTGCTGCTTGAAACGGGCATCAACATCTCACCACTGCCGGTCTGGCTCGACGAGTGGGAGCACCCTGAAAACTACTCGAATCCGGCTCTGCTTCAGAACATCGCCAGCGAGGGATTTCGACTGTGAGCAATCAATTGACTCCCATTGCCTTGATGACAAAGGCCGATCGGGCATGTTCGTCGGCGCAGGCCTTACTCGATTTGGGCGATGTGGACGGCGCATGCAATCGCGCCTATTACGCAATGTTCGATGCCGCCCGCGCTGCGTTACTGGCTTCGGGCGCTCCCGTCAGACCCGACATTGACAAGACACACAGCGGCCTCATCAACGCTTTCAGCGAACACCTCATCAAGAACGGGCCTGTCTCGAAAGAGTTGGGGCGCTTGTTGAAGCGTGCGGAGGAAATCCGCTTGGTAGCTGACTACAAAGGCGACTCGGTTGAACTGAGTGATGCGCAGGAAATGGTGGCACAGGCCGAAACCTTCGTTACTGCCATGCACGCCGAGCTCATGCCCAATGACCCCAGCGGTGACGACTATGGAATGGAGCCATGATGAATGATGTTTTGCAGTCTGACGCGGCAGCACAGCAAGCAACTACCTACACAGCAAGCAACCACCTATGAGCCACGTTCCGGCAAATCAGCCTTGATGAATGAGTTGATGGCTGAATTTGTAGGGAAATCGGAAGCCCTGGCCGAGACGATCATCGGCAATTGCACGACGACGATTCCGCTAAGATTCAATTTCGATGAGTGACTTTTCAACTATCTCGATTGGCCACGGTTTTTCCTTGCTGCCAACATTCGCTCGCTCGTGCGACTTCCAGTCCAAGGACTTTCCTGCACACGAAACTGAGCGCCTATCGGCCTCTGCTCAAAAACCAAGCCAGCAGTGCCTGGTCAATGGGCAAAGATGACCGTTCCTACTGGCCGTTGAAGCGCCAGATCGCATCGCCGACCACAAGGGGAACAGCCAGCAAGAACGCTCCTTTTAGCGGGAAGGTTTTATTGACTGCCGAAACAATTTACAGTGTTCGTATTATCAAGGGTATATTTTCTCGCGTTTGCGTTGCGAGAATTAATTGACAAAAAAATAATAACAAATGATACTATCTCTTAGGTAATCATTAACTATGTAAATATTATGTCTGATGAATGCATCAAAGGATTCGAGCAACACCTGGATACCATGGAAGAACGAGTATCGGGTCAGCCCAGGCAGGAAATAATTCTGTCACGTTTGCAATTTATGATATACAAAAGAATGAATGAGTTGATCAATCATAACCTGCAGCCGTACGGGATCAACGATACCATTTGGACTGCACTCATTATGCTCTATTCCAGTCCTGACCGTTTCATATTTCCCAGTGATCTGAGTCATATCGTTGTCTCTTCGCGCACCAATATTACCCGTCTGGCGGATGAAATGGTAGAAAAGGGCTGGATGAAACGCCAAGGATGCGAATCCGATCGACGCAAGATAATACTGACCTTGACGGAAGCGGGAAACGCTTTGGTGGAAGCAATCGTTCCTAAACAATGGGCCATATACGCTGAAATATGGCAAGATTTCAGCCCCACCGAAAAGAATGGAATGGAAGCTTTGCAGCGTAAGCTGGTCACGGCCCTTTCGAGCATGCAATCGAAAACCGGCGTATCCTGCGAAACGATATTGCCCGGCAAACACAGTGAAAACGAAGCGTGATATCGATTGCCAATTGAATCGATATGCGGGAATAACGCTGTCAGGTAATGCTAGCAGCATGAGAGGAAACCCGATGCAGAACCGTTCTATTCTGAAATTTTTTTTGAGCCGCTCTGCCGCGATGCTGTCGTTGACCGCATTATCGCTAACAGCCTGTACCGTCGGTCCCGATTACAAGCGATCCGCTCCGCCTGCTTCGAGCGCTTATACCGCCGGCAAGCTCGAAACCCGGACGGTTGCGACCCGGACTGCTCAAGGAAATGCGCAACGATTCGTGACCGGGCAAACCGTTTCCACCAGCTGGTGGCAAAATTTCCGCTCTCCCAAACTCGACGCGCTGATCGATCAGGCGTTAAAAAACAGCCCTACGCTCCTGTCGGCGCAGGCAACTCTGCTACAGGCGCAACAGACTTACGCCGCGCAGGCCGGCTCTACGCTCTATCCTAAAATCGATGCGACGGTGGGCGCGCAACGCGAACTGTTCAATACAGCCGCTTTCGGCCTGCCCGGCGGCAATTATTTATTCAATCTCTACAATGTCGGTGTAGGCGTCAATTACAATTTCGACTTGTTCGGCGGCAACCGGCGTACGCTCGAGGCGTATGCAGCCCAGGCGGATTATCAGCGCTACCTGTCGCAGGCAGCAAAATTGACGCTGGCCGGCAACGTTGTCACGGCGGCGATGACACAAGCGGAATACGCCGCGCAATTGCAGGACAGCAAGGATATCCTCGCGCTGCAACAGCAGCAGCTTTCGATCGCGCAACAACGGTTGACGCTGGGGGCGGTAGCGCGCAGCGACGCGCTTGCGCTGCAAACGCAGGTGGAACAAACGCGTGCCGGCATCCCGCCCCTACTGAACCGGCTGCAACAGACCAATCATCTGCTCGCATTATTGACCGGGCAGGAACCCGGCAATGCGAGGATACCTCAATTCACGCTGACCGATTTCACTCTGCCGTCCGAGCTGCCGGTAGTCATACCGTCGCAATTGGTTCGACAGCGACCCGACATACAAGCTTCCGAAGCCTTATTGCATGTTGCCAATGCGCAATACGGCGCAGCGGTCGCCACCGCTTACCCGAACATCGGTTTATCCGCCAATGTCGGTTCCGAATCACTGACCACCGCCGGTCTGTTCGGGCCGGCCTCGATGATCTGGAGCCTTGCCGGACAGATTGCCCAACCGCTGTTCAACGGCGGCCTGCAAGCAGGCATCCAGTCGGTCAAATCGGGTTACGTCATTGCCGTCGCCAATTATCGGCAAACGGTACTCCTGGCATTACGCAATGTGGCCGATGTGCTGCGCGCCCTCGATAACGACGCACAAACGCTGGCGGCGCAGGCTGCTGCCGATAACGCAGCGCAGGCTTCGCTTGCGCTGACGCGGCAACAATATGCGCTGGGAGGCGTCAATTATTTGCAGTTATTGAACGCACAACAGGCAGCGCAACAAACCAGTATCAATCTCATTGCTGCTCAAACCCAGCGACTGACCGATACGGCGGCTTTGTATCAGGCGATGGGTGGCGGTTTGCACGATACGGCAAAGTCTGCCGCCCAATCGCCAAACAACGTGTCGGCTCGTTGATTCAGGCCGTTTTTATGCGACAGCTTATCCACCATTACCGATGCAAGAGGGATTTTTTATGACTAAAGGCACGACCAAACGCATGATCATTATGCTATTGCTGGTTGGGCTGCTGTTTGCCGGCATATTCGGCTTTCAGCAGTTCCGCAACCAGATGATAAGGAAAATGATCAGCGGCAAAGGCGCGCAGGCGCAGGCAGTTTCAACGATAGTCGCCGAGCCTTCGGAATGGCAGCCGACAGTCGATGCAGTGGGCGATTTTCGCGCGTCCCAGGGCGCGAATCTATCCACCGAAGCGGGCGGACTGGTTACCGCCATCCATTTCGAATCGGGCAAGAAGGTGCGTAAAGGCGAATTGCTCGTCGATCTGAATTCGGCACCGCTACGCGCTCAGCTCGCACAGTTGCAGGCATCGGCCAATCTGGCCAGAGTCAATTATCGCCGCGACCTTGCCCAGTTGAAAATACAGGCCATCAGCCAGGCAGTCGTCGATGCCGATGCCGCAAACCTCAAAATCGCGCAGGCACAGGTGGCAGCCCAGGCAGCGACGATAGACCAAAAAGCGATACGCGCGCCCTTTTCCGGTCGCTTGGGCATACGCCAGATCGATCTCGGGCAATATGTCGCCCCCGGCGGCACGATCGCCAACCTGCAAAAACTCGATCCGCTGTATGTCGATTTCACCTTGCCGCAAACGGAAATCGGCCTGATCCATACGGGAGACAAAGTAAGCATACAGACGAACGCCTTCGCCGGAAAAACTTTCACCGGTACGATTTCCGCCATCGAGCCGCAAATCGACACCGCGACGCGAAATCTCAAAGTTCGCGCCAGCGTTCGCAATCCTCAGGACAAGCTGCTGCCCGGCCTGTTTGCCACCGTACGCGTGAACAACGGCGCTACCCAGCAATATATAAGCTTGCCAAATGCCGCAATCGCGTATAACCCCTACGGCAGTACGGTATTCATCGTCAAGAACGGCGGCACTGCCCCCGACGGCAAACCCGCCTTGACCGTCGAACAGCGTTTCGTTACCACCGGCCCGTCGCGCGGGGATCAGGTAGCCGTAATCAAAGGCATAACAGCCGGCGAAGTCGTCGTCACCGGCGGCCAGATGAAACTGCATAACGGTGCGGCAGTGTTCGTCAACAACAGCGTACTGCCCGCCAATAACCCCCATCCCGAGGTAAAAGACGAATGAATACGGCAACCAGCGGGACGATGCGTAAATTTACCGACATTTTCGTCCGGCGTCCGGTACTGGCGACGGTTATCAGTCTGGTCATTCTGGTGCTGGGCTTGCGCTCTACCGGCCTGCTGCCGGTACTGCAATTTCCCTTTACGCAAAATGCGGTAGTGACCGTTATTACCAATTATCCCGGCGCTGACGCGAATCTGGTCGCCAGCTTCATCACAACGCCGCTGGAAAATGCCGTCGCGCAGGCCAACGGCATCGATTACATGACATCGAGCAGCATACAGGGCGTCAGCACCATTACCGCCAACCTGCGGCTGAATTACGATTCGGACAAAGCCTTGACGGAAATCAACACCAAGGTCAATGCCGTACTCAACCAGCTGCCGCCGCAGGCGCAAAAACCCGTCATGTCGGTGAGCATAGGCCAAACCATCGATGCGATGTACATCGGATTCTACAGCGACGTGCTCAAACCCAATCAGGTTACGGACTATCTGATACGCGCCGTACAGCCCAAGCTGCAATCAATCGAAGGCGTACAGGCCGCAGAAATGCTCGGAGCGAAATATTTCGCCCTGCGCGCATGGCTGGACCCGCAAAAACTGGCCGCGGTCGGTCTCACCGCCGCCGATGTCACCAACGTCCTGGCTAGCAATAACTTTCTTTCGTCGAGCGGCCAGTCCAAGGGCCAGATGGTGCAGATCAATTTGAATGCGTCTACCGCTTTGCATTCGGTCGATGAATTCAGGCAAATGATCATCAAGCAGCAGGGATCGACCATCGTTCGCCTGTCCGACGTCGCCAATGTATCGCTGGGAGCGGAAGATTACGATTCCACTGTCGCGTTTGATGGCAAAAAAGCGGTTTATATCGGGATACAGGTCGCTCCTACCGCCAATCTGCTCGACGTCATCAAGCGCGTGCGCGCAGCGATGCCGGGCATACAGGCCGATTTGCCGAACGGGCTCAACGCGAAGATCGTTTACGATTCCACCCGTTTCGTCAATTCCGCCATCGATGAAGTGGTCAAAACACTGACGGAAGCCATTTTAATCGTTACGGTCGTCGTATTTATTTTCCTCGGTTCGCCTCGTTCGGTACTGATTCCCGTCATTGCCATTCCGCTGTCGCTGATCGGAACGTTTACGGTAATGCTGGCGCTGGGCTATTCGATCAATCTGCTGACTTTGCTGTCTCTGGTGCTGGCCATAGGCTTGGTGGTGGACGATGCCATTATCGTCGTCGAAAATGTCAGCCGGCATCTGGAAGAAGGATTGACACCGTACGATTCGGCGATCATCGCAGCGCGGGAATTGGCCAACCCGATCATCGCCATGACCATCGTGCTGATCGCCGTTTATGTGCCGATAGGATTCATGAACGGTCTGACCGGCGCTCTGTTCACCGAATTCGCTTTCACATTGGTCGGCGCGGTAACCATGTCGGCGATCATCGCTCTGACGCTCTCGCCCATGATGTGCTCCAAATTGCTGCGCGCGCCGAAACGTGAAGGCGGCAACTGGCAGGATCATCTGGTGCTGTGGCTGGACAGGCAATTCGAGCGCTTGCACGGCGCTTACGAAAGACGGTTGCATGGCGTGCTGAATTACACCCCGGTCATCGCCGTTTTTGCGGTATTGGTGCTGGCAGGCATTTATTTCCTGTATACCACCTCCATGTCCGAACTCGCACCGCAGGAAGATCAGGGCGTATTGATAGCGGCCTCGTTCGACGCGCCGGACGCGACGCTGCAACAGCGCGAGCTCTACGACAAACAGATACAGCAGATATTCGACAGCCACAGCGAAACCGATCATGTCTTCCAGCTCGACATGCCGGCTCAAGTCATCAGCGGAATGGTGCTCAAGCCCTGGAACGAACGGGTCAAAACGACCAATCAGCTGCAACCGGAACTGCAGCAGCAGCTGTCGCAGATCGCGGGTTCGCAAAATGCGATATTCCAGCCGCCCCCCCTGCCCGGCGCGCGCGGTTTGCCGATCCAGTTCGTGATTACGACCACGGAACCTTTCTCCCAGTTGTACGACGTATCGCAAAATTTTTTGCAGGATGCGCAAAAGACCGGGAAATTCATATTCCTGCAATCGGACCTGCGTATCGATTTACCCCAGACGACTGTCGTCATCGACCGCAATATGGCGGCCCAGGTGGGACTCAATATGCAGGATATCGGATCGGCACTGTCGTCGATGCTGGGCGGCGGCTATGTCAATTATTTCGAGCTCGGCGGCCGTTCGTATAAAGTCATTCCTCAAGTGCAGCAACGTTTCCGGCTGAATGCCGACCAGCTCAAACACTATTATTTGCGCAGTGCCAACGGTCAGATGGTAGCCCTGTCTACGGTCGCTCATCTGGAAACTTCAACGGAACCCGAAACGATCAACCATTTTCAGCAACAAAATATGGCAACCATCCAGGGCGTAGCGTTTCCTACCATTACCCAGGGGCAGGCGCTGGCCGAGCTGAAGGCGCTGGCGGAAAAAACTCTGCCGCCGGGTTACGGCTTCGACTATTCCGGGCCTTCACGTCAATATATGCAGGAATCGGGCGGATTGATCGTGACATTCTTTTTTGCCATCGTTATCATTTTTCTGGCTTTGGCAGCGCAGTTCGAGAGTTTTCGCGACCCCATCATCATTCTGGTGTCGGTGCCGATGTCGATCGCCGGTGCGCTGATTTTCATCAATCTCGGCATCGGCCATGCAACCCTCAATATCTACACCGAAGTGGGGTTGGTGACTTTGATCGGTCTGGTGTCCAAGCACGGCATACTGATCGTCGAATTCGCCAATAATCTGCAACGCAGCGGACTGGCAAAACGCGCAGCGATAGAAAAGGCTGCGGGTCTGCGTCTGCGGCCGATCCTGATGACGACCGCCGCCATGGTATTCGGCGTGGTTCCGCTTATCGTTTCCACCGGCGCCGGCGCGGCCAGCCGCTTCAGCCTGGGCTTGGTCATCGCCAGCGGCTTGTCGATCGGAACATTGTTCACATTGTTTGTCGTGCCGGGAATGTATATGCTGCTCGCCGCCGATCATCGGCACGAAGCTGAAGCCGGTTAAACGAAGGTCAACGAATTTTTAAACGGATTACCGCATGCGCGCCATACCAGCCCGGCGTGCTGCGGCGCCTGTTTTTTCTGCCCGATCATTTCCGATAAGCAAGCAGCAATGATCAGACTCTGAACCATATCAAATATTTTTTCAATTACCTTGTTGTGTTTGCTTCGACGCTGCTCTCGCAAACAGCCGATTACCAGGCTCTCGCCCGGTTCCACCTGAAAAATCCATCGCACCTGATTCGGACGTTACCCATGTTACAGAAAATATGTGCGCATTCGTACTGTCGTGTTCTGATTCCAATGTTCTCATAACAAGGTATGCCTGCTTTGTACACTGTATCCCTACGTATCGAATCTTTTACAGAGGAGTCTGTCATGAATAAAATCATCCGGTTGATCGTCGCAGTGTTATGCTCGTTTGCCACAGCGGAGACATTTGCCGAGTATGGACCGCTTAATGACGCCCAAATCGCCGATATCACCGTCACTGCAACCACCGTCGCTATCAATAGAGGGAAGCTCGCCGACAAGAAATCCCATAACAGAGAAGTTCGAGCATTCGCCAGGGAAATGGTGGACAATCATACGCAGCTCAATAATCAGGTAAGCGCACTCGTCAAAAAGCTTCATCTCGATTCTGGCGGCAACGATCTCAGCGTGAGCCTGAAAAAAAATGACGAAGAAAGCTTGCATAAACTCCAAGCCCTGAATGATAAAGCGTTCGACCGTGCATACGTCGACAACGAAGTCGCATTTCATAAAACCATACTCAACAATCTGGATAACACTTTGATCCCAAACGCAAAAAATGCGGAACTCAAACATATGCTGCGTAAAATGCGAGCGCAAACCGAAGAACATTTAGAGGCCTTCTCTTCTTTGAGGGTTTGGCTTTCCGCTCTTGACAACCATGCATCTCGAGGAACGGCTCGAGGATCAAAACGTATTCAGACCAGAGTAGACAGCAGCGTTTCCCCAATCCCGGTTGCCTGAATTAGGCAATAGCATCGATCAGGTTGATGATGCAATGCATCCCAGAGCTGATGCTTTTATTAAGCCATACGCGAACAACTTCGTTCAATCATTGATTCATACTCCAAAGGAACCGCCATGAATAAAGTCTCCCGTTTGATCTTCGTCGTATTATGCTCGATTGCCACAGCGACTGCATTTGCCGAATCCGGTCCGCTCAACGACGCTCAGATTGCCGACGTCGCCGCCACCGCCAACACTGTCGATATCGATGGCGGAAAACTGGCGGAAAAGAAATCGCACAACAAGAAGGTTCAGGCTTTTGCCAAGGAAATGGTAACCGATCATTCCCGGCTTAATAAACAGGCAAGCGCTCTCGCCAAAAAAATACATCTCACTCCGGAATCCAGCGACTTGAGCGAGAGCTTGAAAAAGGATGGCGAAACCAATATGGACAAGCTCGAGAAGCTGACAGGCAAAGCCTTCGACACGGCGTACGTCGACAACGAAGTCACGATGCATCAGACCGTTCTCGATACCCTGGACAAGACGTTGATACCCGAGGCAAAAAATCCTGAACTCAAGCGCATGCTGCTTAAGGTACGGCCGATAATCGAAGAGCATCTCCAACATGCGAAACGCCTGCAGGCTATGCTGCAATAAACCGGCTTGAACGTTGCTCCATGCCAATGCCAGCGGCTTCATCCGCTGGCATTTTTACAGCAGGCTGTCCGGGAAAACGGCGATACGGAATCAAACGCTCAGATCGAATCATCAAGCCAGAACAGTTCTATCCGTTTCTGCAAATCGGCTTGCCTGCTCGAGATCGACCGACACCGTACTCGAAATGCCCGACTCCTGCATGGTCACGCCTATCAGCTGTCCGGCAGCTTCCATCGTGATGCGATTATGCGTGATGAAAATGAACTGAACCTGATCCGACATGTGTTTGACCAGTCGTATGTATCGTTCGGTATTGCTGTCGTCCAGTGGCGCATCGACTTCGTCGAGTATGCAAAACGGCGCGGGATTGAGCTTGAACAGCGCAAACACCAGCGACAGTGCGGTAAGCGCTTTTTCGCCCCCCGACAGCAAATGGATGGAGCTGTTCCTTTTACCCGGCGGTTGTGCGAATACCTGGACTCCGGCGTCCAGCCATTCTTCGCCGGTAAGGCTTAGTTGAGCCATACCGCCGTGGAATAGTGTAGTAAATAATTCCGACATCGCCTGGTTCACGGCGTCGAAAGTGACCTTGAACAGATCGCGGGTTTCATTGTCTATCGTCGTCATGACTTCGAGCAATGTGCTTATTGCGTGTTGCAGATCTTCAGCCTGAGCCTGCAGATAAACGGACCGTTCCAGCGATTGCTCCAGTTCTCCGACCGCCGCCAGATTGACTGCGCCCAGCGTAGCGACAGCATTCGACAAGCGCTCGATTTCCTGCGGCAGCCCAGTAATTCTGGCGCCTGCGGCCACTCGATCGGATAACGCAAGCGGATCGGCATTCAGCGATAATAATTGGTCATCGCATTGCTGTTTCAGCAAATCAGCTTCCATGCGTTTTAAACGAGCGCTTTCCAACTGGTCGCGCAAAGGTAGCAACGATTGTTCAAGTTTCATGCGCGTTTCTTCCTGTTTGCGCAAGGTAGCGCCGGCCTCGTCCGCAAGCTGTCGGGTGTCTGCCAGTATGCGTTCGGCCTGCTGTCGCCGTTCGATCGCCAGCATAAGTTCTGCGCCATGGGTTTTGTCGGTCAAACCGGCAAGCTCTTCAAACAGAGCCGCATGCTGTTGGGACAAATCATTCAGCTTTTCTTCCGATTCCTTAATACTTCTATCTATATCCATGATTTTTGAAGATTCCATTTCAATGGAAAAATTCATTTCCTGGCGTTTTCGCTCCAACATGCGATGCTGTTCGCGATGCCGATTGACGTCGTTTTCCAGCACCTGCCTTTCCTGGCGAATTTGTTCGAGATCGGGTTTCATTTGTGCAATGATTTTCTGCGACTGCTGAAATTCCATTTCCGCAGTCCGCAACTCGATCTGTTCGCTATCGATCAAACCGGCGATTTCGGCTAATTCCGCCGCAATCTGTACACGACGATGCATCAAGCGTTGCCGAGTTTGCAGCAGGGTCGTTTTTTGCATCTGATATTGATGTATCAATTGCTGAGTCTGGCTATGGCGGCTACGCAAATCATGCAAATCCTGTTCGAGTACGCCGATAGCAGCTTCCGTACTGGACAGGCTTTCCGTCGCAGCAGCTTTTTGTGAGGCGGTTTGCACCAGCCATGCGGTCAAGGCTTCGATATCCTTTTGCCGCACCAATATGCCTGCTGCTGCAGTGGCGGTTTTGGCGTAATCACGGCTGTAACGGGTAAAAACATAGCCTTCCCGAATAAATAATTTCCCTCCGGGCGGAAGCGTCGAGCGGGCAATTTCAGCCTGCGCAACACTGTCGGCGATATAACAATATTGCAGCCATTCCTGCAGCGCAGCGCCACCCCCGGATTTTATGGCGATCTTATCCAGCAGTCGCGGCAATTCCGAGTATCCAAGCTCGGTAGCCGCGACCGCGATATCGACAAATTCGGCGCCACTCGCCGTCAAGTCCTTATCGCCCAATATGTCGGATTCGGCAACCAATGCCTGTAAATGGCCGATCAAAGCGGTTTCTACCGCTTTTTCCCAGCCGGGCTCGACCTCGATCCGCTGCCAGAAACGGGGCAGATCATCGAGCTTATGTTGCTTGAGCCACGCATCTGAGCCGGCCTCGACAGTCATTTGCCGTTGTACTTTCGTCAGCGCCGCCTGTTCGCCCTCGGCCTGGTGGATGATCTGATTGAGCCTTTCAAGTTCGGCTCGTTGCCGCCGCCGGCCGTCACCCAGATCGCGCAACCGTTCCTGGGCTGCGGCAATATCTGTATTGATATCGTTCAACAAAGCGACCGCCTCGGTCAATTTTCGTTCGTATTCCTGAAATTCGGCCGGATCCTCGATTGCCATGCCATCCGCTTCGCGTTGCAGTCGAATCTGCCTGTCGGCCAATTGCTGCAAGGCTTTGGTTACGTGACGCCGTTTGGTCGCACCGAGTTCGCCGGACTGTTCGGCCTGGAGCAAGTCACGTTGACGCTCGGCCGATTTCCGGCGTATTTCCTGCGCGCTGCTTTCAGCCTGTTTTAGCTTGGCAGCGAGGTTCGTCAGCAACCGTGCGCTTTCATCCAGCTCGATACGAAGAGCCTGCGAGCGTTGTTCGCGCTGAGACAGATCGGACCGATACGAAGCGATCTGCTGTACGATGACATGTCGCTGCCGTTCGATCTGCTCGGTTTGCGCCTGCAAGCGTTTACGCGTCTCGGCAAGGTGACGTACGGTTTGTTCCAGCTTCGAGACTTCCGCTCCCGCCGCATAAAATTCACCTTGCGCGGCGTTTAATTGCGCGCCGGCATCGGCTAGCGCGTCGCGCGCGGTAACGATTGCGTATTCGACGGCGCGCAATTCGTCGCCTATCGCTTCCTGTTGCCGGCCGATATGCGCGATCTGTTCGTCCAGCTTATGGCATTTAGCGAACGCATCGCGTTGTTTAACGAACCAGGATAATTGCTGCGCCGAATTCAGTTCGTCCTGCAAGAGCAGGTACTGCCGGGCGATTTCCGCCTGATCGCGCAAACGCGTTATCTGTTGGTCGAGAACCTGGCGGATATCGTCCAGTCGCGCCAGGTTGTCGCGCGTACTATTGAGCCGCGTTTCCGTTTCGCGACGCCGTTCCTTGTATTTGGAAATACCCGCCGCCTCTTCGAGAAAACCGCGCAGTTCTTCGGGCCGCGCTTCTATGATACGCGATATCATGCCCTGCTCGATGATCGCATAAGGCGTTTTCGCCCCTAGCCCGGTACCCAGAAAAATATCCACCATATCGCGCCGGCGCACGACCGTATTGTTGACATGGTAAACCGACTCCCCCTGACGGGTGAGTACGCGTTTGATCGAGATTTCCGCATACGCCGCCCAGGGTCCCGGTGCTTTGCCATCGCTGTTATCGAAACTGAGCTCCACCGACGCGCGTGCGACCGGCTTGCGTTTGGAAGAGCCGTTAAAAATCACATCGGTCATGCTGGCCCCGCGCAATTGCCGGGCTTGGGATTCGCCCAGCACCCAGCGCACAGCATCGATAACATTGGATTTACCGCAGCCGTTAGGACCTACTATACCTACCATACGCGCGCTCAGCGGTATATGAGTGGGATCGACAAACGATTTGAATCCGGCAAGTTTAATGGCAGTCAGGTACAAAGCAGGCACTATTCACGTTAAACTATCAACATTGCCATTCTATCTTAAAATCTTCATGTATTACCTCGGACTGGATTTCGGCACCTCCGGCGCTCGCGCCGCGATAATCGATAGCGCACGGACTGAAGTGTGGTCCGGGAGTTTCGCCTACCCCTCACCCGAGAACCAAACTCCAGCAGTGTGGGATACCGCCCTGCTGGAACTGCTGGGACGTATCCCCGCCACCCTGAAACCGGAATTGCAGGCTATCGCCATCGACGGCACTTCAGGGACGGTATTGCTGAGCGATATCGACGGCCGGGCGCTCGGTCCCGTCCTGCTCTATCGTCATCCGCTGGCAGCCGACCCGGCCGCAAAACTGCATTGGCTGAAACACCATTGCGGCCACGGAAAACCTGCGCATCTGCTGCATCAGGTCGATTATCTCAATGCCAGGTTGAGCGGCATCGTCGGCATCAGCGATTATCATAACGCGTTGAAGAGCGGATACGACGTGCGCGAGATGGCTTGGCGCAAGGGCATCTATTCTGTCGACGAGATGGCGCTGTTGCCGCGTATCGTCGCACCGGGAACGCCGTTGGGAAATCTGCAGCGCGGCTTTTCCCGCCGTTACGCCATCAATCCCCGTTGTCTGGTATGCAGCGGAACCACCGACAGCATCGCCGCTTTCCTGGCAGCAGATACGGTTACGCCTGGTGACGCCGTCACTTCGCTGGGCAGTACGCTGGCGGTGAAGCTGTTATCGACAACCTATGTCGAAGCGCCTGAACTCGGCGTTTATAGCCACAAATACGGCGATCTGTGGCTGACCGGCGGCGCTTCCAATAGTGGCGGAGCGGTATTGCGGCATTATTTCAGCGAAACGGAACTCGTCGAATACAGCAAATTGATCGATCCCGAAACCGATACGGGACTGGATTATTATCCGCTGTTGCGACCCGGTGAACGGTTCCCGGTTAATGACCCCGAATTCTTGCCGCGGATGGAACCGCGCCCGGAAAACAAGGTACTGTGGCTGCAAGGCTTATTGGAAGGAATGGCGGAAATCGAGCGACAGGCCTATGCCAGACTGGTCGAGCTCGGCGCGACTACGCTGAAAACGGTGCTGACCTCGGGAGGCGGCAGCAAAAATCGGGTATGGCAAATCTTGCGCCAACGCCGGCTGGGAGTACCGGTTGCGCCAGCCATCCATACCGATGCCGCTTACGGTGCGGCATTGCTTGCATCGCGGCATTCCCCCGAACGATTGGCGCCACCTGCAGCCTCGCAAGGCGGTTGACGAGCGGAGACAACCCTATTCGATTGGTAATTATTCGACAAAAAATCGGCTACGGGATAGTGTGTTGCCGAAGCAATGGGTTAGAATTGTCTTACTATCAGGATTTTATGATTTTTGTAAACAGCGACAAGATTCCGTCAGGTTTGAGCGATTATGCGTCGATTTTTATTTGTGATAACAGGTAAAGGCAATCATGGGATATTTTTCTAAAATTTACGGCCTTTTTAACAAAAGCGCCTCGGGCCAAGCTTTCCAGAGCCCCGAACATGTACATCTCAATCAATTGGAACGGCGCGGTTCGATGCGGCTCGATGCCCGCAAGGGAACGAATGCGCTGATCGTCGACGATTCGCCGACC
This sequence comes from Pseudomonadota bacterium, assembly GCA_021795395.1. Lineage (GTDB taxonomy): Bacteria > Pseudomonadota > Gammaproteobacteria > Burkholderiales > Sulfuriferulaceae > Sulfuriferula. The sequence goes on from JAJYPN010000013.1 coordinate 19,122, forward strand.
ATCGTGTTCGCCCTCAAAAAGATGCTGGAATCGTCCGGATACAATACGCTGCAGGCGCTGAATGCAGAACAGGGCATCGAACTGGCTCGCGCCGAGCACCCCGACATCATATTCCTCGATATCGTATTGCCCGGCATGAACGGGTTTACCGCTCTGCGCCTATTGCGCCGCGATCCTGTTACGCAACCGATACCCATAATCATGATGAGCAGCAACGAGCAGGCTACAGAACAGTTTTTCGGTAGCCGCATCGGTGCCGACGATTTCATGAAAAAACCGTTTTCGCGCCTGGAAGTGTTTGCGCGCATCGAACGTCTGCTGGGCGAGGACCTGCTGCCCCATCGCAGCGGCTGGGACATGCAGACCGCTGTTGCCGGCAGGGCTGATGTGACCGGATAACGCGCCCCCCATGTTATTGATATCCGCCCGTGACGCGGCGCGGATAGGCTTGTCGACCCAAAAATGACTCATAAAATGCCCGATACCGAAAAAACCGCTCCGTCCAATTTCATCCGCGCCATCATTGAAGACGATCTTGCCAGCCACAAATGGTCCGGTCGCATGGCCACGCGCTTTCCGCCCGAACCGAATGGCTATCTGCATTACGGGCACGCCAAATCGATCTGCCTGAATTTCGGCCTGGCTCGCGATTACGGTGGCATCTGTCATTTGCGTTTCGACGATACCAACCCGGAGAAAGAGGAACAGGAATACGTCGACGCGATCATCGATGCCGTGCGCTGGCTGGGTTTCGACTGGCATGAGCATTTATACTTCGCTTCGGATTATTTCGACCGGCTCTATGAGTTTGCCAAGTATCTGATCGCCCATGGCTGGGCGTACGTCGACAGCCAGACCGCCGACGAAATGCGGGAACGGCGCGGCAGCCATATCGAACCCGGCGAAGACAGCCCATACCGCAATCGCAGCGTCGACGAAAATCTCGACTTGTTCCGGCGCATGAAAGCCGGAGAATTCGCCGACGGGGTACACGTACTGCGCGCCCGGATCGATATGGCCTCGCCCAATTTCAATCTGCGCGATCCGGTCATTTACCGAATCCGGCACGCCGAGCATCACCGTACCGGCAATAAATGGTGCATTTATCCGCTATACGACTACACGCATTGCATCTCCGATGCGCTGGAACGGATTAGCCATTCCATCTGTACGCTGGAATTCGAGGATCACCGTCCACTGTACGACTGGATACTGGACCGCCTGCAACCGGTCATCGGCTGGCACCCGCAGCAGATCGAATTTGCACGGCTCAATCTGACCTACGTCGTACTTTCCAAACGCAAACTGATCGGTCTTGTCGAACAGGGATACGTCGACGGCTGGGACGACCCACGCTTGCCGACGCTGATCGGCGCGCGCCGACGCGGTTATACCGCTGCCGGTTTCAGGCTGTTTACCGATCGCATCGGTGTCGCCAAAGCCGATTCATGGATCGACATGAGCGTGCTGGAAGAATGCATGCGCGAAGACCTGAATCTGGTCGCGGAACGCAGGATTGCGGTATTGAATCCGGTACGGCTCATTATCGACAATTATCCCGCCGATCGGGACGAACTCTGTCACGCCCCCAACCATCCGCTCAAACACGAGCTCGGCACACGCGATGTCGTGCTCACGCGCGAATTGTGGATAGAACGCGACGATTACATGGAATCTCCGAGCAAAGGCTACTTCCGCCTCTTTCCCGGCAACCGGGTACGCCTGCGCTATGCCTACGTCGTCGAATGCACCGGCGCCGAATACGACGAACATGGCGGGTTGATCGCGGTTCACTGCAACTATTTGCCCGACACCAAATCCGGCACGCCGGGATCGGACAGTGTCAAGGCCAAAGGCAATATTCACTGGCTGTCGACGACCCATGCCGCCGACGCCGAAGTGCGACTGTACGACCGCTTATTCAATGTTCCTCATCCCGGTGCCGACGGCAGGGATTACCTGCTCGACCTGAATCCCGATTCGCGGCAGATCATCAGCGCCCGTATCGAGCCCGCCTTGATGCAGGCAGCAGCAGAACAGAACTTCCAGTTCGAACGCCACGGCTATTTCGTCGCCGACCGCGTCGACAGCCGGCCTGACAAGCCGGTCTTCAACCGGACGGTAGGACTGAAGGATACGTGGGTGAAGTCGGCTTGACCGATTAATCCTCATCCCGCGCAACACGATAATTGCGTCACATCCTTGCTGAAAGTCTGCGCGGCGAGTTTCAAGCCTTCTACCATGGTCAGATACGGGAACAACTGATCAGCCAATTCCTGCGCCGTCATTCGCGCCCGGATCGCCATGGCGGCAGTCTGTATCAACTCGCCCGACTCCGCCGCCACAGCCTGTACGCCGAGCAACCGTCCGCTGCCCTGCTCTGTTACCAATTTGATAAAGCCGCGCGTATCGAAATTGGCCAGTGCGCGAGGCACGTTATCGAGATTGAGCGTACGCGCATCGGTCATGATTCCGGCACGTCCGGCTTGGGTTTCGTTATAACCGACGGTTGCGACCTGAGGATCGGTGAAAATCACCGCAGGTATCGTGTCAAGATCCAGCCGGGCATTGCCGCCCGTCATATTGATCGCTGCGCGCGTTCCTGCGGCAGCAGCGACATAGACGAATTGCGGTTGGTCGGTACAGTCGCCGACGGCATAAATGCCTGCAATATTCGTGCGCATCGTCGCATCGACGGCGATCGCGCCGTCGGCATTCACTTCTACGCCCGCCGCTGCCAGCAATAAATCTCCGGTATTGGGTTTTCGTCCGGTAGCAACAAGAAGATGGTCGGCAACGATGCGCCCGTGATCGGTTGCCACTACGAATTCCTCTCCGGCATGGGTTACGCTGCTCACCTGAACCGCTTCTAGCACAGCTATGCCCTCGCTGCGAAATACGGTCGTCAGCATCTGGCCGATCGCGGGATCTTCGGCGGACAGCAGTCTGCTGCGCGCCAGTATCGTCACCCTGCTGCCGAGACGGGCAAACGCCTGCGCCAGTTCGACGGCTACCACCGAAGCACCGATTACTGCGAGTCGCGGCGGAATAGCCGGGCTCGCCAGTGCTTCGGTCGAGGTCCAGTACGGCGTATCCTGCAAGCCCGGAATAGGCGGGATAACGGGAACGGCACCGGTCGCGATCAGGCAGCGATCAAATTCCACCGTGCGTTCGCCGCCATCGTTCTGATTTACGAGAATATGCCGGTCGTCCATGAAGCGGGCCAGACCGCGCACCACTTCGATTGCCGGATTTCCCTCCAATATGCGTTCGTATTTGGCATGGCGCAATTCATCGACGCGCGATTGCTGCTGAGCGAGTAACGCCTGTCTATTTACCGTTGAAGACGTTGCGGAAATACCCTCGTCAAACGGGCTCTGCCTGCGCAGATGCGCGACGTGCGCGGCCCGTATCAGTATTTTGGACGGAACGCAGCCGACATTGACGCAGGTACCACCGATCTCGCCGCGTTCGATCAAGGTGACGCGAGCACCGGATTCGACTGCTTTCAGGGCGGCCGCCATCGCTCCGGCGCCGCTGCCGATGATTGCGATCCGCAAGCCGCTGCCGGTAGCGGCGGCTTGTTCCATACTTATATTCCTAGCCGCCGGGGCGATAGTATCGTCACTTTCCGCCCGATACCCGGCATTGGCATCGGCAACGGCATCGATGAGGAGCTGCGCCGATATCTGCGACGCTGCCAATATCTGTGCCGATCCATGCGGCCAGGACACTTGCGCCGAGTCCACGCCAGGTAGCTGTTCCAGTACCTGTTTGATATGCGCGGCGCAAGCATTGCAGCTCATGCCGTAAATTTTTAAATGGATCATGTTGCTATCACCGGATTATAATAAAACACTTCAGATTCGCTCGGGCAATACTTCACAGCCATCGGGGCCGCAACGCCGATGCGCCGGGGCAAGGATGTCCCAAACGGAAACAGCGGCCATCATTCCCAACCCGACATAAAGCAAGCCTGCCGTCCAGCTGTGCCCGCGCAACAGCAAGGTATCTGCCAGGACGATGGCGGGCCCGGTGATTCCCAGCAGCGTGCGATGCCATTGCCGATGAGCGAACCATCCCCAGACGTTGGCCGCCAGCGCCAACGCCGCAAACAGCGGCAACAGCGTCGAAACCAGAAAATGCTCGTACCGACTCAGGAATCCGAGACCGACAACAGCGCCAAGACTGGCGAAAGCCGGAAAGCAGGAAGCGCAGCCCATTACCGACACGATGCTGCCCAGAACTCCCGCCTTATCGGCAAAACGCGCAAAAAATGCCATATACTGCTCCTTTATCCCGATTTTATTTTTGGACACCGGCATCCTTGCCGGTTGGTCACACCAAGAGTAAGCTTACTTCCGTAGCTGAGTACGAGGTCAAGCATAATGGAAATCTATCTTGCAAACCTGACCATAGGCGCTTTTGCCAAGGCCGCAGGCGTTCATGTCGAGACAATCCGGTTTTATCAACGCAAAGGTTTATTGCCTGAACCCGCCAAGCCTCCCGGCAGTATCCGCCGTTACGGCAAGACCGATGTGATACGCGTTCGTTTCGTGAAAATGGCGCAACGGCTGGGTTTCAGTCTGGTAGAAATCGCGGAATTACTGCAATTGGAAGATGGCACTCATTGCAAAGAGGCGAGTCTCTTGGCCGAACGTAAATTGGCGGATGTACGCGCAAGACTGACGGACTTGCAGAAGATGGAAACCACCCTCAGCGAATTGGTCCGCTCCTGCCATATCCAAAACAGCGCCAGCTCTTGCCCGCTGATTACGACCTTGCAAACGGAAGATCCCGCTGCCCTGATCAGATAGTTTGCAAGGGCGGTGTAGTTTTTGCCTATCCATGTCGTAAAATACCCGTTTACGGCATAGCTAACGTGCAACCCTTGCAGACGTGCATACAATGAGATATCATGAATGCATTGAATGCTTTTTTATGAGGTGCTGCCATGGCAATGCTGACAGTACGTAATCTGCCCGATGATGTACACCGCGCATTGCGGGTTAGAGCCGCTCGACATGGGCGCAGCACCGAAGCCGAAGTCCGCGAGATCCTGGCATGTGCAGTCAACCCTGAGACGCGCATTCGTCTGGGTGACGCCCTTGCGGCATTAGGCCGCAAGATCGGCCTTACGGACGAGGATGTCGAGGTCTTCCAGCAAGTAAGAGATAAGACGCCGGCCGAACCGCTAAAGTTTGAATGATCGTCCTCGATACCAACCTTGTATTCGAGGCGATGAAGCCTGCGCCGCACCCCGCTGTGCGGGCTTGGCTGAACGCTCAAGCCGGCGAAACGCTGTTTCTCTCCAGCGTGACGTTGGCCGAATTACTGTTTGGCATCGGAGCACTCCCGGCCGGCAAGCGCAAGATCATGTTGACACTGGCTTTTGACGGTCTGACGGGGCTGTTCAGGGATCGGGTACTGCCATTCGACATCGATGCTGCCCAGCGCTATGCCGAGCTGGCGGTGACAGCCAAGGTCGCCGGGCGAGGTTTTCCAACTCCAGACGGCTACATTGCCGCGATTGCAGCCTCGCGGGGATTCATCGTAGCGTCACGCGATACGGCCCCCTATGAAGCCGCCAGCGTAACGGTCATTAATCCATGGATAGCGTAAAGGATTCCTGCTGGCGGCGTTCTCGCATCAAACGGTGCCGGAACGGCGAGTTTTGCGAATCATGAGTGTAGCGTCTTGGGCGACCCAGGCTAAGTATCAATGCTGCTGCCGTTTTTCAAGATGGCCCAACAACCGCTGCAGTCCTTGGGTCAGCTGCTTTTGCTTATGTATCACGATATAAAAATTTCGAGTGAATTTCGGTAATACCGTTGGCAAAACAACGAGCTTGCCCATTTCCAGCATATCGGCGACGACAAACCTCGACAGGCAACTGATGCCCAGGCCGTTCATGGTGGCGTATTTGATCGCTTCGGAAGTGCTGAATTCGATGCCATGCTGTAAATGATGCAGATAAGGCAACAAGGCCTGATTGATGATTTCATGGGTGCCCGAACCCTGCTCGCGCAATAGCCAAACGGCATCGCGCAGGACATCGAGGGGGATTTTCCCTTGCCGATCGACGGAAGTACGATGGTCCAGTATGGGATCGTGCGGAGCCGAAACAATCAGCAATTCGTCTTCCAGCCAGGGCAGGACTTTCAATTCCTGCTCGTGGCAATAGCCTTCTATCAAGCCGATATCCAGTTCGAAATTGACCAGTTTCTGAGTGATGGCCGCCGTATTTTCAATCGTAACCTGTGCCTGCCAACTGGCTTGGGCGTCTGTCGGCAGACCGCGGCGAAAATCGGCCAGAATAGGCGGCAGCAGATAATTTCCGATAGTGGTACTGGCGCCTATGCGCAGGCCTCCGCTATGCAAATGCTGATTTTCCGCCCAGCGCTCGATACTCTCGGCGGCATCAAGTAAAGCCAGCGCCTGCGGCAATAAGGCGCGTCCGTTGTCGTTGATCATCAATCGTTTCGATACACGGTCGAACAAATTCATTCCTAGTACCCGTTCAAGTTCGTTCAGCGCAGCGCTCGTCGCCGATTGCGATAGAGACAGCGTTTCAGCCGCTGAACAGGTACTGCGATGCTCGACGATGGCGATAAATATCTGCAATTGCCGCATACTCAGATGTAATTGACTCATATTCAGCCCTTTACCATCAAAAAAGGTTGATAATATCAAAATTACCAGTTTTATAAATTAGACGATTTACGTTAAAATGGCAACTTGAATTTTATAAGGAGTCGAATTTTGAATAAGCCTCACCCTCATCACCGCGCCCCTCTCATCTACGGATTGGTATTGAGCGCCATACTGGCGCTTGCCGCCAACCAGCTCGGCAATCTGAAGTGGATGACAGATCACGGGTTCAGCGCGCTGACGATCGCCATCGTACTGGGTATGATCATAGGCAATACAGTGTATCCCCACATCGCCGGCAAGAGCGGCAGCGGCGTAGCCTTTTCCAAGCAGACGCTGTTGCGCGCAGGCGTGGTGTTTTTCGGATTGCGTCTGACCTTCCAGGATGTCGCGCATGTCGGCATTCCTGCCATTATAATCGACACCATCATCGTGACTTCGACCTTCATTCTGTCATGGGTCATCGGCACCCGGGTATTCGGTCTCGAGCGCAAGGCCGCGATGCTGATCGGCACCGGCAGCGCAATTTGCGGGGCAGCGGCAGTGATGGCGGCGGAACCGGTCGTCAAGGGCCGCGCCGAGCAGGTCACCGTGGCAGTCGCAACGGTGGTGATATTCGGTACCCTGGCCATTTTTCTATACCCTTATCTTTACAGTTTGAATTTGCCGCTGTTACCGCATAACGCCAGTGCTTTCGGTATTTACGCCGGTTCCAGCATCCATGAAGTCGCGCAGGTGGTTGCCGCTGCGGGATCGGTAAGCGCCGATACCGCCAATACTGCAGTCATCACCAAGATGGTGCGCGTCATGATGCTGGCGCCATTCCTGATTGCCTTATCGGTCTGGTTGTCGCGCGATCCCAGTCACCAAAGCGAACATACGGCTTCCGGCAGCACGCATACACCCAAAATGGCCATACCCTGGTTTGCTTTCGGTTTTATCGGCGTCGTGATTTTCAATTCGCTGCATCTGCTGCCGCACAGTGTGGTTGCTTTCATTATTCAGATCGATACCCTGCTGCTGGCGATGGCGATGGGGGCACTCGGTCTGTCCACGCATGTTTCGGCGCTGCGTCAGGCCGGTATCAAGCCTATTCTGCTGGGACTCGTGATCTTTCTATGGCTGATTATCGGCGGCGCCGCTATCAACAAGTTGGTGATGTCAGCATTCGGCCTGTAAATATGGAAATAAAAGACCTGTTGCGAAGTATGCAACAGGTCTTTTCAGTAAAACAAAAATCTGTCCGCCCGGTCCGCCGGGCGGATTTTTTTACAGCTTCTCGCTGTGTTCGGATAAATATTTGGCAACACCTTCAGGCGATGCACCCATTCCGCTTTCGCCTTTTTGCCAGCCCGCGGGACAGACTTCGCCGTGCTCTTCGGTAAATTGCAATGCGTCGATCATGCGCAGCATCTCATCGACATTGCGGCCCAACGGCAAATCGTTGACGACCTGATGACGGACGGTGCCGGAACGGTCGATCAGGAAAGAACCGCGTAACGCCACGCCGCCCTCAAGTTCCACATCGTATGCCCGGGAGATTTGATGGGTGACGTCGGCAACCATGGTATATTTGACTTGCCCGATTCCGCCTTTATTGACAGGCGTATTCTTCCACGCCAGATGCGTGAACTGGGAATCGATGGAAACACTCAGAACTTCTACGCCGCGCTTGGTGAATTCCTCCAGCCGATGATCGAATGCTATCAGCTCGGACGGACATACGAAGGTGAAATCCAGCGGATAAAAAAACAGCACCACGTATTTGTTTTTAGTGAATTCCGAGAAAGTGATCTCCTTGATCTCGTTATTGCCCAGCACCGCGGTAGCGGTAAAATCGGGAGCGGGTTTACAGACGAGTACAGACATACAAAACTCCTTATCAAAGTCGGGGTTGAAAACAACAGGTCAAACAGGCTTAACAACTGCTAGAATCTATCCATAGACGCTGTGCTTGTCAATTAATACCTCCAAATTACCAGATATACTTTCATCTATGCGCAAACTTGCGATACGTCCTGCCCCAGCTGAAATTACCGCATGGATAATCACACTCGGACTTTTGATCTTTGTGCTGATCTTTCATCTTTTGCCGGCGTTACTGGCCGGTTTGCTGGTGTTCGAACTGGTGCATCTCATTTCGCCATGGATAGCGCGTCATCTGCCGGGCCAGCGTTCCAAATTGATCGCAGTCGGCCTGCTGTCATTTCTGGTGGCGCTTTTTTTGACCGCAATCAGTCTGGGTCTGGTGGCTTTTTTTCGCTCGGATGCCGGCAATCTGACCCGTTTATTCGCCAAAATGGCTGAAATCATCGACGATACGCGCCAATCGATTCCGCTCTGGATAAACGCTTATTTGCCATCCGATGCCGAAACCATCAAACAAACCATCAGTACCTGGCTGCGTACTCATGCCAGCGAAGTACAGCTGGCAGGAACCGAAGCCGGTCGCCTGGTTGCGCGCATATTGATAGGAATGATCATCGGCGGTTTGCTGGCGTTGCGCGAGATGGTGGCAATGGAAGACTATAAGCCGCTGGCACGCGCGCTGGCCGGCCGGGCGGAACGGGTGCGTCTGGCGTTTCATCGCATCGTCTTCGCCCAGGTTCGTATCGCCAGCATCAATACGGTCTTTACGGTCGTGTATCTGATGATCCTGTTGCCCTTGCTGGGCATACATCTGCCCCTGATCAAAACCATGATCATGATTACGTTCGTAGCCGGTTTGATACCGGTAATAGGCAACATTTTTTCCAATACGGTAATCATTATCGTCAGCCTGAGCCATTCGCTCGATATCGCTCTGGCTTCGCTGGCGTTTCTGCTGGTGATACACAAACTCGAATATTTTTTGAATGCACGCATCGTCGGCAATCGGATTCATGCCCAGACCTGGGAATTGCTGATCGCGATGCTGTTGATGGAAGCCGTATTCGGACTGGCGGGCTTGGTCGCCGCGCCGATTTATTATGCCTATATCAAGGATGAACTGGTTGCCCGTCACTGGGTTTGATCGCGGTGCGACCGCATCGTTTCTAGCAATCAGACGACTTCAGCCGGAGCCAGCTTGCAAGCGTTCGGCGTATCGTCGGTTTCGATCTGGATGGTGACATGATGGATATCGAAGCGCTCCTGCAATGCATCGCTCACCATACCCAGAAAGCTGGCGTCAGGATAGCCTCGCGGCATGATCAGATGCGCCGTCAAAGCGTTCTCTGTCGTACTCATGGCCCAAACATGCAAATCATGCACTTCGCTGACGCCTTCCAGCGTTTTTAAATAGGTGCGTACACGCTCGATATCTATCCCTTGCGGAACGCCATGCAGGGCGAGATTGACCGAATCGCGCAATAATCCCCACGTGCCCGCCAATATCAACACTGCGATGATCAGGCTTACGACCGGATCCAGCCATTGCCAGCCGGTATAAAAAATTGCAAAACCGGCTATCACCACGCCCAGCGAAATGATCGCGTCTCCCATCATGTGCAGAAAAGCGCCGCGCACATTCAAATCTTCCTTGCGTCCCGTCATGAACAGGACGGCCGATCCCAGATTGATCGCAACGCCGAATGCGGCGACAATAATGACCGTCTGGCCTACCACCGCATTCGGCTCATCGAACCGCAATATCGCTTCCCAGGCGATACCGCCGGTTACAAGCAGCAGCAAACCGGCGTTGCCCAACGCCGCCAGTATCGATGTGCTGCGCAATCCGTAAGTATAACGCTGGGTAGGCGCGCGCTTAACCAGCACGCTGGCACCCCACGCCAGCAACAAACCCAGTACATCACTTAAATTGTGTCCGGCATCCGCGAGCAGCGCCAAAGAGTTGCCGAGTATGCCGTAAACCACTTCGGCAATGACGAAACCGGTATTCAAAACGATACCGAGCAAAAAAGCCCGGCCGAAATCCTTGGGCGTGTGCGCGTGCCCCATGGCGTGATGATGGTCACGTTGCGAATGCTCGTGCGGATGGTCATGATCGTGGTCGTGGCCGGTATGCCGTCGTTCTTGAATCATGTTGCGATTATCCTTTGTGTTTACTGAGCTTAAAGGGTGACGGATGATGGATGGGCTATTTGCGTGATATCCGTCTATCGCCAAATTCGCTCCTTGAATCGTTTCTATTAAACAACCTTAGCAAAAGCAGGCAAATCAACAGGAAAAGACGGATGTAACATCTTTAACCACGCATTATACCGGGTCTATCGTCGAGCTAATGTGTACTGCCGATATTAAATTGCAATAAATCCATGGGAATCAAATCCCGGCACGGCAAAAGTGCCAGACCATGATGTATTCGGCACCCGCAGGCTTTTTCACGGTATTGCGAGCAATTTGCTATAATAACCAGTTTTATGAGCTGAATTTATCGGACCCTGATCGCCTTGAATTCCAAACGCCCCGTTTTTTCGTCCGTTTTTCTTCTGTTCATGTTCGCGCTGGTCGCCATACTCTGGTTCGCAACGCTGGATCATAACGCTTTGGTGCGTCCGGATGAAGGGCGTTACGCCGAAATCCCGCGGGAAATGCTGGCAAGCGGAAACTGGGTCACTCCCCGCCTGAACGGCCTCAAATATTTCGAAAAACCCGCCTTGCAATATTGGCTGACTGCCATTGCCTATACGTTATTCGGCGAGCATAACTGGACTGCGCGCTTATGGTCGGCTCTCAGCGGATTTCTGGGCATACTGCTGGTGTATTTTACCGGATCCCGCCTGTACGGCCAGCGCGCCGGATACATAGCGGCAATGGTGCTGGCGAGCAGTTTCCTGTATTTTGCCATCGGCCATATCAATATCCTCGATATGGGAGTCAGTTTTTTCATGAATCTGAGCCTCGCTGCGCTACTGCTGGCTCAGCGACCTTCGGCGACGCAAAGCGCGAATCGTGGCTGGATGTACCTGTGCTGGGCTGCGATGGCGCTATCGCTGCTGAGCAAAGGGCTGATCGGCATTGCGATTCCCGGCGCTGTGCTGATTGTATACAGCCTGATACAGCGCGATTGGATACTTTGGAAACGCTTGCATTTCGGTATGGGGTTATCGATTTTCGCCGCCATCAGCCTGCCCTGGTTTATACTGGTTTCCCAAGCCAATCCGGAGTTTTTGTGGTTTTTCTTTATCCACGAGCATTTTCTGCGCTATCTCACGCCCGTCAGCGGCCGGGAACATCCATGGTACATTTTCATACCGGTCGTGCTGCTCGGAATATTGCCGTGGATCGTTCCATTATTCGATGCTCTCAGGCATGGCTGGAAATCGCACGCAAACCCTGCCAAACAATTCGAGTCGCACCGTATGCTGATGGTCTGGTGCGGATTCATTTTCATTTTCTTTTCCGTATCGCACTCGAAACTCGTACCGTATATTTTACCGATTTTTCCGGCATTGGCCTTGCTGATCGGCCGGCGCATGAGTACGCTCGACGGTAAAACGCTGGCGTGGCAACTGAGTCCGATGATACCGCTGTCACTCGCATTCTGGTGGTTTGCCCCGTTGGCTGCGAAAGGCGCAAGCGCCGAAGTTCCTGCCTTCCTGTACGCGAAATTCATCCCCTGGCTGCACGCCGCAGCCCTGGCGTGGCTGATCGGTACGGCGGCTGCCATGACGCTTGCGCGTCGCGACCGGGTCGTTGCCGCAGTGTCGGTAATGGCCATCGCAAGCCTCTTGATGGGGCAATCGGTGCTGATCGGCTATAATGCACTGTCGCCGGCCAGTTCGGCATATCTCATCGCACAGCGGATCAAGCCTTATCTTAAACCCGGGGTGCCGTTTTATAGCGTGGCCATGTACGAACAGACGCTGCCGCCTTATCTGCGGCGTACCATGACGCTGGTTGCCCATCCCGACGAAATGGAATTCGGCATCCAGCAGGAGCCGGACAAGTGGATACCCGATATCGCTGCGTTCAGGAAAATCTGGGTGCAGCAGCCGTATGCGCTGGCAGTGATGTCGCCCGGCACTTACCGCCAATTGGCGGAAGAAAACTTGCCCATGCAGGTCATTGCCCGCGATACGCGTCGCGTAGTAGTCATCAAACCCGGAAGCTCGAATAAACAATGAATGTCATCGCATGAATGTTATCAGCGGAATCCTGATCCTGTCAGCTGTCATGCTCAACGCAGCGGCTCAGCTCCTGCTCAAGGCGGGCACCAACAGCATAGGCGAATTTGCCTTCAATTCGGGCAATATTCTGCCCATAGGAATCAAACTTGCCACCGAGCCCCATATACTCGGCGGGTTGCTGTGTTATGTCGTCAGCGTAGTGGTCTGGATCATGGTGCTCTCGCGGGTGGAAGTGGGCATGGCTTATCCGATGGTGTCTTTCGGCTACGCGATTACCGCGCTGGCTGCCTGGTGGTGGTTCGGCGAAAGCCTGAGCATGGAACGCATAATCGGTATCGCCGTGATCATACTCGGCGTATTTTTGATTACCAGAAGCTAAGGGACCGTTATGGATTATTTACCTTTTACCCGCCCCACCATCGATGAAGCGACTATCGATGCAGTGAACGGCGTATTGCGCTCCGGCTGGCTGACCAGCGGACCGAAAGTCCAGGAGTTCGAGGCCAGGCTCTCGGAGTTGATGGAAGGGCGCACGGTGCGCAGCATGAATTCCGGTACGGCTGCGCTGGAAATCGCGCTGCAGCTGATCGATATTCAGGCCGGCGACGAGGTAATCACGACGCCGCTGTCCTGGGTCGCCACCGCCAATGTCATTCTGCTCGCCGGCGCGAGACCAGTATTCGTCGATATTCATCCGCAAACCCGCAATATCGATCTGGGATTGATCGAAGCCGCAATTACATCGCGTACCCGTGCGATCATCGCAGTCGATCTGGCGGGCTTGCCGGTCGACCGCGACGAATTGTACGCGCTGGCAGGCCGATATCAATTGCGCGTCATCGAAGACGCCGCGCAATCGTTCGGCGCCAGCTGGAAAGGACGTCCCATCGGTAGCTTCGGCGATCTCGTCGCATTCAGCTTTCATGCCAATAAAAATCTGACTACCGGAGAAGGCGGCTGTCTGGTGTTACCCGATGCCTCGCTCGCGCCCTTGTGCGAAAAACTACGCTTGCAAGGAGTGGTACGGATGCCCGACGGCAATATGGAAGTCGATGTTGCCGGCGGTAAATTCAATCTTACCGACATCGCCGCCGCGATAGGCCTCGGTCAGTTGCCGCATTTATCCGAATTTACCAAGCGCAGGCGGCAACTCGCGCAATACTATCTGGTCCGGTTCGATACGCGACTGGGCTGCGAATTGCCAATGGCGGATTTCGACAACAGTAACTGGCATATGTTTCAGATCGTCTTGCCGCTGGCGCGGATGCGTATCGGCAGAGGAGAATTCATCGCACGCATGAAAGCACTCGGCATCGGCGTCGGCGTACATTATCCCGCCATGCATTTATTTCAGCTTTATCGGGCGCTTGGTTACCGTGAAGGCCAGTTTCCCGTCGCCGAACATGTCGGCACGGCTATCGTTACCTTGCCCCTTTTTCCCGCCATGTCCGAGACGGATGTATCGCGTGTCTGTCAGGCCTGCAGCGACATTCTGAACGAGGTGTTATCATGAGCAACCCGCAATTATCGGTTGTCATCCCGGTTTACAACGAAGAACGCGGTCTCGCTATCCTGTTTGAACGGCTCTATCCGGCACTGGATGCCCTGGGTGTCAGTTATGAAGTAATCTTCATCAACGATGGCAGCCGCGATCGTTCCGCCGCCTTGTTACGGCAACAATACCTGAAACGTCCGGACGTCACGCGGGTCATATTTCTCGCCGGCAATTTCGGTCAGCACATGGCGATCATGTCGGGATTTTCTCATTGCCGCGGCGAACGTATCGTCACCCTCGATGCCGATTTACAGAACCCGCCCGAGGAAATACACAAGCTTCTGGCCAAAATGGACGCCGGTTACGACTATGTCGGCGGAGTGCGCCAGCAGCGGCAGGATGCTTCATGGCGCCGATACGCTTCCTGGACCATGAATCGCCTGCGCGAACGCATCACACATGTCGTCATGTCGGATCAAGGCTGCATGCTGCGCGCTTACAGCCGCGAAATCATTCACGCCATCAATCACAGTCTGGAAGCGAATACCTTTATACCCGCATTAGCATATACATATGCCCGCCATCCCGGCGAAGTCGAAGTCGCTCACGAAGAACGCGCCGCCGGCGAATCGAAGTATTCCCTGTATCAGCTCATCCGCCTCAATTTCGATCTGGTAACGGGTTTTTCGCTATTGCCTTTACAGATTTTTTCGCTGGTCGGAGTAAGTCTGTCCGTTCTGTCGGCCATTTTTGTTGTCTATCTGGCCATGCGCCGTATTTTTATCGGCCCGGAAGTGGCGGGTGTGTTTACCTTGTTCGGCATCCTGTTTTTCCTGATGGGGGTAATTTTGTTCGGCATCGGCTTGCTCGGCGAATACATAGGCCGGATTTACCTGCAGGTACGCCAGCGTCCGCGCTATCTGATCGAAAGTACGCTGGGCGGCAATGAATAAGCCGCTGCGCGCCATCGTATTTGGCTATCACGACGTCGGCGTACGATGCCTGTCGGTATTGATCGATGCCGGCGTGGACGTCGCGCTGGTCGTCACCCATGCAGATGCGCCGGGCGAGACGATCTGGTTCGAGAGCGTCGCCAAACTTGCGGCCCGCCATCGCATCCCGGTCATTCAGCCCGACGATCCGAACACGTCGGCTATCGTTGCGCAAATCGCCGCGCTGCAACCCGATTACCTGTTTTCCTTTTATTACAAGCTGATGCTCAACGCGCCCCTGCTTGCCGTGCCGCAACGCGGCGCCTTGAACATGCACGGCTCGCTGCTGCCGTATTATCGCGGCCGGGTGCCGGTAAACTGGGCGGTCCTGCATGGCGAAACGCAGACGGGCGCTACGCTCCATTACATGACCGCGAAACCCGATGCCGGCGATATCGTCGATCAGACGGCCGTGCCGATTCTAGCGGACGATACCGCCGGCGATGTATTCAAAAAAGTCGTTTGCGCTGCCGAGGTGACGCTGCATCGCGCCCTGCCCGACCTTATCGCCGGTTCTGTACGCGCCCGACCGCAGGATCTGAGCCTGGGCGGCTATTTCGGCGGGCGCAGGCCGGAACATGGCCGCATCGACTGGTCGCTACCCTCTACGGCCATTCATAACCTGATTCGGGCGGTTGCTCCGCCGTACCCCGGCGCTTTTACCGAGCTGCTGGGTAAGCCTTTGCGGATATTACGAAGCCGTATTGTGGACACGAGCTTGAACAACGGTGCCAAATCCGAGCTTTTTTGCGATAATCAAGGCTGCTATGTGCATTGCGGCGGTGGCGGCACGCTACAATTGCTGGAACTGGAATGGGGTGGTACGACCATCGACCCCGCCGAGCTCGCCCAACATACCGGCGGCAAAGCTATATTATTAACATAATCAACAACTTAAGAGATGCTCATGAAAAAAATCCTCATTCTTGGGGTGAACGGCTTTATCGGTCACCACCTGTCCAAACGTATACTGGAATCCACCGACTGGGAAATTTACGGTATGGACATGATGCAGGATAAAATTACCGAGTTCGCAGATCACCCGCGTTTTCATTTTTTTGAAGGCGACATCACTATCAACAAGGAATGGATCGAGTATCACGTCAAGAAATGCGATGTCATTCTGCCGCTGGTGGCGATCGCTACGCCGGCCACTTATGTCAACGATCCCTTGCGCGTGTTCGAGCTCGATTTCGAAGCCAATTTACCTATCGTGCGTCAATGCGTCAAATATCGCAAACGCATCCTCTTCCCCTCCACCTCGGAGGTTTACGGCATGTGTCACGACGAGCAGTTCGATCCGGAAAATTCGGAGCTGGTGCTCGGCCCCATCAACAAACCGCGCTGGATTTATTCCTGCTCCAAGCAGTTGATGGATCGCGTGATCTGGGCATACGGAATGAAAGGCCTGCTCGATTTTACCCTGTTCCGGCCGTTCAACTGGATCGGTGCGGGTCTGGACAGCATCCATACGCCCAAGGAAGGCAGTTCGCGGGTAATCACCCAGTTTCTCGGCCATATCGTCCGCGGCGAAGACATCAAACTGGTCGACGGCGGCCAACAGAAACGCGCCTTTACGTACATTGCCGACGGTATTTCGGCCATGATGAAAATCATCGAAAACCAGGACGGTATCGCCTCGGGTAAAATCTACAATATTGGCAATCCGCATAATAACCATTCGATCCGAGACCTGGCGACAATGATGCTGGACATGGCCAAAGCCTATCCCGAGTACAAGGACAGCGCCGCTAAAGTCAATATTGTGGAAACGACAGCGATCGATTATTACGGCAAAGGTTATCAGGATGTGCAAAACCGCGTCCCCAAAATCGATAATACCATGCAGGAACTGGACTGGAAGCCGGAGTTTACAATGCAGCAGGCGCTGGAACACGTATTCGAAGCGTATCGCGGACAGGTGACGATGGCGCGGGCGCTGATGGATTAGCGGTAATCGGATCTTCTCATCGTGCCGGTTCGTTCGGCGCATTCATACCTGTCATTATCCGGAACGACTTCACCATGCGCATGCTTGCGTTAAAAATCGATGTCGACACCTATCGCGGAACGCTACTCGGCGTTCCGCGCCTGGCCAGAATACTCAAGCGTTACGATGCTGGCGCTACCTTTCTGTTCAGCCTCGGCCCCGATCATACCGGACGAGCGGTGCGGCGCGCGTTCCGTCCCGGTTTCATGAAAAAGGTTTCGCGCACTTCCGTACTGGAACATTACGGCTGGAAAACCCTGCTTTACGGCACGCTTTTACCGGGTCCCGACATCGCCCGAGTATGCGCGGACATACTTCGCGATATCGCGGCACAGGGCTTCGAAACCGGCATACACACCTTCGATCACGTCAAATGGCAGGACCATGTCGCGAGCCAAGGCAGCGACTGGACTTGGGCCGAGATGAATAAAGCGTGGCAGAGCTATCGCGCCGTATTCGGCAAGAATCCGACCACGCACGGCGCAGCCGGCTGGCAGATGAACGATGCCGCCTTCATTCAGGAACAGCGCTGGGGGCTCGCATATTGTTCGGATACACGCGGCACGCACCCTTTTATTCCGTTGCTGGCGGACGGCACCCGAAGCTGCACGCAATTGCCGACCACGCTGCCCACGCTCGATGAGCTGATCGGCTGCGATCACATCGATGACAAAAACGTTGCCGAAGTCTTATTGAAAAAAACCTGCGATGAAATACCTGGAGGCCATGTCTACACCCTGCACGCCGAACTCGAAGGCATGAAACTCGAACCGGTATTGGACAAACTGTTATCGGGCTGGCAATCGCAAGGCTACAAGCTGGTCAGCATGGCTGAATATCATGCCGCGCTCGATCTCGAACGGCTGCCGGCAGGACGTGTCATTCGGGGCAGTATAGCCGGTCGCTCGGGTATGCTCGCATTACAGGCGCCTTGACGAAAATCTTCGCATGCAACGTCCCGTTCCGCTTTTTTTTGTGCTCGTTCTGGCGATTGCCTACGTATTGCCGGGCCTCATCGGTCATGAACCGTGGAAACAGGACGAAAATTATATATTCGGCATCGTCTATCACATGCTGCAAAGCGGCGACTGGATAGTGCCACAAAATGCCGGCGAACCGTTCATGGAAAAACCGCCCTTGTATTATTGGGTCGCGGCCGGCCTTGCGTGGCTGGACCGTAGCTGGTTGCCCTTGCCGGATGGCGCCCGTCTGGCAAGCGGCCTGTTTACTTCTCTGACCTTGTTTTTCACAGGCTTGGCCGCCCGTTATTTCTGGGGCGCAGGCGTGGGCCGATATGCCGTTATCGCGTTGATCGCCAGCTTCGGTCTGCTCTACGAAAGCCATTTCATGATTGCCGATGTACCCATGTTGACGGGTTTCACGATCGCCTGCTACGGCTATGCCCGGAGCCTTGAGCGGTCGGTTTGGCCCGGATTCTGGCTGGGTACCGGTACCGGCGTCGGTTTTCTCGCCAAGGGCTTACTGATCCCCGGAGTCCTCGGCGTCATAGCGGTTCTGTTGCCGGTCGTATTCTCGACCTGGCGACGGCGCGAATATGTCAATGCCTTGCTGATAGCCGGCATGGTCTGCCTGCCCTGGTTGCTGATCTGGCCGGTAGCGTTGTACCTGCGTTCACCGCATTTGTTTTACGACTGGTTCTGGCTGAATAACGTAGGCCGTTTCCTCGGGTTTTCCGTGCCGCAACTCGGCGCCGATAATTCTGCCGGTTTTTGGCCGAGGACGCTGCCATGGTTCACTTTTCCGGTATTGCCGCTCGCGCTGATCAATTTATGGCAACGTCGGCGACAATTACCGCACAATTTCGCATTACAGTTTGGCCTGGTTGCTTTTCTGAGCTATTTTCTGCTCATGCAGTTCTCGGCGTCGGCGCGGACCGCTTACGGTTTGCCTATGCTGACGGCGTTGGCATTGCTCGGCACACCCGCCGTGTCGGCGCTTTCCGAGCGCATTAATCGCTATGGCGATTATGGCTCGCGCTGGCTGTTCGCACCGCTGGTCATCGTCAGCTGGTATGTCTGGTGCCGTATGGTACTAACCGGGAGCCCCCCAGCCTGGCCGATATTGAAGCGCTATTTGCCCGTGAACTTTCATATGCCGCTGCAACCGCTGCCGGCATTGCTCGCACTGGCCGCTACATTGATCTATTTCCTTGGCTGGATCTGGCTGCCACAGTTGAAAAGCCGGGCCGTGACCAGTCTCGCACTGGGCGTCACGCTATTCTGGATCATGTTCGGCACGCTCTGGCTGCCGTGGGTCGACTACGCAAAAAGTTATCGCAGCGTATTTATTGCCATGCGGCCTTATATTCCACCGGTCAGATATTGTATTGCCAGCGAAGGATTGGGCGAATCGACAAGGCCGATGCTGGAATATTATCTGGGCATACTGACCCGGCGTCGTGAACTCTATCCCCATGCTGCATGCGATGTACTGATTATCGATGGCAGAGGCAAAAATGCGCCTTACCTTACGGGCGCAAGCTGGGAGCTGATATGGAGCGGCTCGAGGCCGGGCGATGACGATGAGACGTTGTGGTTGTATGTAAAACACCACAATGCTCCAGAACATGCGTCAAAAAGCCGGATTGACGCTGTCAGGCTTTTGCCTCCATTTCTGTCTACGTAAAGATCTTTACAAAAAATCTATTCCGGTTATCATAAATTCCGTTTTCCCTGATTCCTCGGTATTAACTCGGTATTAACTAGACAGGATAATTTATGGATTTGAACAAACTGTTACTTACTGCGGTGTGCGCAACATGTTCAACGGCGGTTTTTGCCAGCATTACCGATATCAAAACCGCCAACAACCAGGCGGCCATCCAGTACACTTCCACGCAGGTCAATTATAAAGAGACCGACAGCAACGGGAATACGCTGGATACCGAAAACGGCGCGGTTCCCGGTGTGGCCGTCCTTTTCACCACCATGGCGGATTGGTGGCTGGGGAACGATTATTTACAGGTAGAGTACAGCCGCAACAGCGGTTCGACCACGTATATAGGCGCTCCACTTAATGGAAACGCGCCGTTCGGCAGCATTTCTGCCCAGGACAGCGCAGTCTTGATCGATTACGACCTGCGTTACGGCAAGGGTTTCATATTGCAAGACAATGTCATGCTGACCCCCTATGTGGAAATCGGCCATCACGAATGGGACCGAGGCGTGAATGCAGGCGAAACCTATAGCAACAAATATTATGGCGTCGGCGCGCTGGGTCAATATTCTCCGGTCAGAAAACTCGTCTTTACCGCGAACGCCTTTGTCGGCAGAACCTATCATGCCACGATCGATCTGTCTCCCGATCCGTACGGCATCCTTCCCAGCGGTTCCTCCGATCTGGGCAGCTCGAATCTGTATAAAATCGGATTGGGAGCCGACTACGCATTGACACCCAATATCCATCTCGATGCGGGCGTAGATTATAACCAGTTCCGATACGGCAACGGCATATTCGGTAATACCATATACGGCGAACCCAACAGCTCCACCCGTTATACGACGGTCAAACTCGGGCTGGGCTATGCATTCTGAATAAGCTGACGATCACGTCTTGCTGTCGATGATGCCGCTGCGTATTTACGCTACATCCTTGTCCAGATATTGATCAGGCCGGTAAAACAGATAGCGAGCGGAAATCGATACATCTCCGATCGTACGGATAATATTCATGCCCGAAGGCCCAAGCATCGTCATTTTGAAAGAAGAGGTTCAAGGCTTTAGCGGACAACCGGTTATTTCCGTTTCCGGCAACAGCCAGATCGATAAGTCACGTTTATTGAATCAGACTGTCATCGCTTTCAAAAGCTGGGGCAAACATTTTCTGATCTGTTTCGCCGGATTTACCCTGCGCATTCATTTCCTGCTTTTCGGTTCGTACCGAATAAACGCTCGTAAGGAAACCCCCGTCAGGCTGAATCTGACCTTCTCCAATGGCGAACTGAATTTGTATGCATGTTCGATCAACTATCTCGAGGGCGATATCAACACGCACTACGACTGGACTGTCGATGTCATGAACGCGGATTGGGATCCTGTTAAAGCCAGGCGCACTCTCGATACCATCCCCGATAAAATGATTTGCGACACCCTGCTGGAACAGGATATTTTTGCAGGCGTAGGCAATATAATCAAAAATGAAATTTTATATCGCGTCTATGTACATCCGGAATCATTAACAGGCAAGCTGCCCGAAATGAAAATACGGGAAATCATAGAACAAGCACAGATTTACAGTTTTGAATTTCTGGCATGGAAGAAACAATACGAACTCAAGAAGCATTGGCTCGCCCACACCAAAACGCTTTGTGTCCGTTGCAATTTGCCCTTATCCCGAAAAAAAACCGGCGTAAAAAAACGGCGCAGTTTTTTCTGTGAGAATTGCCAGACGCTCTATCGATGAAACAGACGGACATCATTACAGGTTGCTCAAGTTATTACAACCGGAAATGGACTGGCATCTTTTATCCTGACGACTTGCCGGCAAAAACATGGTTTGCCTATTACTGCGCGCATTTCAGCGCCTATGAACTCAACGCCACGTTTTACAAATTTCCTACCGCCAAAAGCCTGCATGGCTGGTACGAAAAAAGCCCGGATAAATTCATATTTTCAATCAAGGCGCCCAAGCTCATTACGCATATCAGACAATTCGACGACTGCGAACGTGAACTCAGCGAATTTTATACGGCGTGCCGCGACGGTATGAAAGATAAACTCGGCTATGTACTCTTTCAGCTACCGCCCGGCTTTCATTACTCTCCTGAAAAATTGCAACTGGTCATCAGCCGGATGGATTTCGATTTTCAAAACGTAGTGGAATTCCGTCATACAAGTTGGTGGACTAAAGACGTTTACGATGCGTTTATCGAAAACAAGCTTATTTTTTGCAGCGTTAATCATCCTACGCTACCGACTGCCGTAATCGAGACTGCTGCAACCGGATACGTACGCATGCACGGTAATCCCGACATGTTTTATTCGGAATACAGTATCGAAGATTTGCACCAATTACGCGACAACATCCAGAATGCGAAAAAATTAAATAAGGCTATGGTCTTTTTTAATAATACCGCAAGCACGGGTGGCATTGTTAACGCTTTGGCAATGAAAGAAATGTAAGCGCTCCCGTTTCAATTCTGTTTTTCAAGTTCCCCCGATCGCGTTAAGCATAGCAGCGTCGCTGCGTATGTATTCCTGCCTGGATAATTCGCGTCACAATTATTTCAATTATTGATAATAAAATTATCATATTTTCCGTAGATAATATCTATTGTTAATAACATATATTATCTCGGCACTATAGATAGATATTCTTATAACAGGCTGATAAACATCAATAAGATTGATAAATTTTTTTAACAAACAAAGGGAAAAAAGTGATCTCCAATAAATTTCTTATCATGGCTGTCCTTGCATTATCAGAAGTCACCGGGCTTGCGCATGCCGAAGGTGTTGCTACGTCGATTTATGCCGGCATCGAAGAATATCAATGGGAAGAATACGCTCCCACCGGCGAGCAACTCATGAAGGTAACCGGTCCGCGTATACGGGTAGGCCTCAATATCGCACCGCGGTTGCAGAGCAATATATTCGCTCTGGATTATGATATATCGACTTATGAAGGCACCATGAACTATTCTTCTCATGTCACTGACCCCAATACCGGCGCGTCTATCCCCCTTGCAAGCGATATAGCCTATATGGGCGTGGATACGCATCTGGACGGCGCCTATACCGGTTTTGGCGAGCAGTTCCAGCCGGTGTTGATGCTGGGTTACGAAGGCTGGCGTCGCAGCCTGGACAGTCGCTACCTGACCGATAGCGCCGGAAACCTCGCTCCTGCTGTCGGCTATGCCGAAAACTGGTCAATGTTCTACGCCAAACTCGGCGCACGCGGCATGGCTGGCGCTTTCACCTGGATGGCCGGGTTTAAATTGCCGTTTTCGGTCACGGACACTGCCGATTTCCTGCAATCTACCGCTCATCCCAAAGGTCTGCTGAGTGAATACATCGGCGGCGATTATGCCTTCGCCAAAGCATGGAAAGTCGGGGTCAGCTACGAAGATACCCGCTTCGGTCAATCGAATCTTACCAATAGCATAGCCGGACCGAATTCGGTCTACCAGCCGAAATCGGATGAAGGCATATTCATGCTTTCCCTGCATAAAGCGATATAAGCGAGATCATGAGTTGTACAGTTTGTAAGTCAATACGTGAACACTTCTTGGATGAGTTAGCATGATTCTGGAAAAACTATTGTTCGTGATTCATGAAAAAACCAATGTAAGCGATATTCATATCGCCGTCAACGCACCCGTCCTACTGCGCAGTCCGAATGGTTACGCTCCCCTGGACGAAGAAATCGTTAGCGACGACGATATGAACGAGTTCATATCCAATGAAGCCATGGCCGGCAAAAACTGGCGATCGGATTTGCTCTCGCAAGGCGGAAAACTCGACGGCGCGGTGGATCTGACCCTATCGCGAATACGTTACTCGATATACGAAACCGATGGCGTTTTGCATAATGTCAATATCGTCCTGCGCATCATACGCAGCGATATCATCCCCGTCGACAATCCGTCCAGTCAGAACATGCTCAAGGAATTTGCTTTGAAAGGCAAGGGGCTGATCATCATTACCGGCCCTACCGGTTCGGGCAAGACAACTACGTTGTCGGCTCTGATAGATCGGATCAATAGCGACCGATCCTGCCATATCATGACGATAGAAGACCCTATCGAATATGTACACAAGAAGAAAAAAGCCATCATTTCCCAGCGCGAAATAGGCAGCAATCTCGACAGTTTCGCCAGCGGCATTGAAGGGGCCATGCGCCAACGGCCCGATGTCATCGCAGTAGGCGAACTGCTCGACAAGGATACCGTGGAGAGCCTGTTTCGAGCCGCGGACTCCGGACACATGGTACTGGCCACCACGCACGGCCGCAGCGCCAAGGATGTCATCAACCGGCTTTTGGGATTTTTTAATATGGATGAACGCGAACAGCGCCGCCAGATCCTCGCTTCGTGTTTAACCAGCATAGTCAGCCAGGTACTGGTACCTTCGCTCGACAAGGAAACATGGGTGCTTGCCTGCGAGATTCTGGTCAACACCCCCGGAGTTCGTTCGATGATAGCCAGCGGCAACCTGAATCAATTGCCGGCCATCATGCAGCAAGGTCGCGTAGACGGAATGAATTTGCTGAGCAACGATTTATTGAGACTGGTCCGGGAAAACAAGATATCCCTGCAGCAAGCCCGAATGGCTTCTTACGACGACAATATTTGAAGCCAGTATTTATAGCCATTAATGGACTCCGGCACCATTTCCACTATCATAGAAAGAAAATTAATGAAAAGATATCCCATATTCATGCTGTTATACGCGATACTTCTTGTAACTCCTGTGTCGTCCCATGCCTCAATCTGCACTCTGCAGGCTTATTTGGACGCCCACCACGACTGGTCGATACAAGGCGAACGCATCGATGATTCCGAGAAAGGGAATACTGCGATACACGACCATGTTTCCGCGGTTATACAAACACGGGTAGCACGAAACGACTATAATTCTCGCAATACACAAAACAACAGAACCTATCTTACCTATACAAAAACCAATCCGGCAACGAATAAGGTATATACAGGTCGAACCAGCGGGTTTGGCAGTCCCGAAGATATCCTGCGCAAAATGGACGCCACACATCACATGAATGCGCAAGGCTTCGGACCGGCACAACTGGACCGGGCTTCGAACAACAAATACGTCATCCGCTCGCAAGCAAAACACTTATTCAAGGCGCACCGCGCGGCTGACAGAGAAGCGAAATCGACCGATGGCATACCACAATAAACTTATCCGGAGCGCTTTGCTCTTTATCCAAAAAATAAAGATGTAATTCGATAAGCATATAAAGTACACGTATCCGCCAAGCAAAGAATTGCGTATTGATCGCGAACATAGCACAATGCGCACATCCTTTATTCGTGTGGATTTTCATACTTGATGATAGATAACGCCCAGCTTGCAATCACACTGCACCAGAATGTCGCAACCGCGATGCAGGAAGATATCTCCACCGGCGATCTCACTTCACAGCTTATTCCCGCCGACAGGCAGGGATCGGCGCATATTTTATGTCGCGAACCGGCAGTTTTATGCGGTAAGGCTTGGTTTGAAGCCTGTTTTCGTTTGCTCGACCCCAATTTCAATATCGTATGGCATGCCGAGGAAGGAGAATCGATTTCAGCCGATCAGCAACTCTGCGAATTTAGCGGCAACGCCCGCGCACTGCTTACTGCCGAACGCACCGCGATAAATTTTTTGCAGACGCTTTCCGCTACCGCTACCGCTACCCGGCGATTTACCCAGCTAACGCAAGGTTTATCCACGTTAGTGATGGACACCCGAAAAACCATCCCGGGGTTAAGGCTGGCCCAAAAATACGCTGTCATGACGGGTGGCGGCAGCAATCAGCGCATAGGTTTATTCGACGGCATCCTGATCAAGGAGAATCATATTTCCGCTGCCGGTGGCATTGCAGCCGCTTTGGCCGCCACGCAAAACGCCACTGTGCCGGTACAAATCGAAGTCGAAACCCTGCATGAACTTGAATCCGCGCTCGAAGCCGGAGCGGTATTGATACTGCTGGATAATTTCGATCTCGAACAATTGCGTGCGGCGGTCAAGCTCACTCATGGACGCGCCATACTGGAAGCTTCAGGCGGCATAAACCTCTCCAATTTACGCGCTATCGCCGAAACGGGAGTTCAACGCATTTCCATCGGTTCGATTACCAAACATATCCAGGCGGTAGACTTGTCCATGCGCATGGATTAATGCGATGGATGGTAAACTGCTGGCATGGCCTTACAACTCCTGATTCCCGATCTCATTCCGGTCGCAGAAATGAATTCGTCCTTGCTGAGCGACTTGCACTTGCCGTCGCTGAGTATCTTGTTGGCTCGCGCATCGCGCAACGAAACCTTGTCCGCCGACACGCCGGAGACGGTGCTATACAAGCATTACGGCATACAGCGCCAATCGGACTGGCCGATTGCCCCGATCGCTTTGCAGGCGGATGGCGGCGATCCGCGCGGCCATTATTGGCTGCGTGCCGACCCGGTGCATTTGCGCGCTACCCGGGAACAACTGATGCTGGTCGATAGCGCCGCATTCAATCTCGACCAGAATGAAGCGGAATTATTTGCCCATGCCTTCAACCGGCATTTTCATGAGGACGGTTATGCGCTCTATCCATTACATCCAAAACGCTGGTATATGCAGCTGCCGCAACCCCCGCGGATAACAACGAGCACGGTCAACACGGTCGCCGGCAAACCTATCGATGCCTTTCTTCCCCAAGGCGTCGATGCGCTGGATTGGCATCGTTTTTACAATGAAATTCAAATGCTGTTTTTCAGTCTTCCGGTAAACGAGCAGCGTGAAGCACGCGGCGAGCTCGCCGTCAATAGCCTTTGGTGCTGGGGCGGCGGAACGATGCCAGGCGGTCTAAGTAGCATTGACAGCAAACTTTGGGCCAACGACAGGGATGCTCGCGCGCTTGCCGCAGTGACCGGCAGCGCTTACGCGCCTTTGCCGGCGCATGCCAGCGCCATCGGCGATCCGTCGCTGGTCTATCTCGATACGCTGTCCGGCGCCGCGCAATACGCCGATTATCAAGGCTGGCGCGAAGCCTTGATGCAACTGGAGGAAAACTGGTTCGAGCCGCTGCTTGCGCAATTGAAATCGGGAAGCTTGTCTTCATTGCATATTGCCACTATTGCCCACGGTCATACCGTAAACTGGCATATCGGGCGCACTGATCTATACAAACTATGGCGGCGCGAAAGTCTCAATAACTCATTGAAATTAATTGAAAAATAATTAAACCTCCACACGATAGCGAATGCCGTCAGGATAAGCAGCAAAAGTCAAAAACCGAATTGTACGAGTAGTACCTAAGACTTCTATGTCCTTTTAACGAGGTGAGCAAGCGCAGTCATCCTGAACTGGCCTCTACTATTCAGCGCGTTGATACATCTGCAAATAGGCGGTTTTTTCCAGCGGCGGGACGTGCGCTACCGCTAGCATATCCTGCAAATGCGCAGGCGTACTGACACCCACCAGAGATGTGCCTACTCCCGGCGTTGAACGGTTAAACTGCAGGGCGCGTTGCGCATGGTTCTGCAGCATGGGCATGGCCTGTTGCACCGGATCCATCGCCTGATTCGCCAGATGACCTTTGAACAGGGTATGACTGGCCATCAAATACACACCCAATTGATGCGCCGCCTGGATAGTCGAGGCGATATTACCCTGCCCCGTCGCCTGGCTGAATCGGGTAAAGCCCTCCTGCATCACCTGATTGAATGGCATCTGTACGACCTTGAACTGATGTTTGGCCTGGTCGTCACGCCAGATGGCGCGTGCCGCTTTTTCCGCATGACCCTGCATCGAAGTAATCGACTGAAACAGGGGGTTGTCGGTTTCGACACGGAATCCATCGAATGTGGAAATTCCGTAATAACGCAATTTTTTATCTTTCACCGCCTGTTCGAGTACCATGAAGACTTTTTCCAGCTTGCGGTTGAGCTGGTCTTTGCCGATAGCCGGAATATGGACTTCCGGCTGGTCGATCAGAAAGGCGTCCAGCGTTTCCACGCCCATCAGCCGGCGCGACAATTCCAGCTGGAAAGCGATGTATTCGGGGCTGATGCAATGCGCTTGCGTCAGGTCTTCGAGGCGTCCCAGCCCTTTGGCGACGACTTCCTGCTGAAACCATGCCGCCGGATCGGCCGGCCGTTCGTTGCGGAAGCTCAAAAAACCGCCCTTGGAAATCAGGAACATCTGCTCGCGTGTTACGCCGGATTCCATGGCACGACGTATACCGAAACCTACCGCCGCCGCCGAACGGCCGTAACGGTAATGCGCGCCGGTATCGATGACATTGATACCCTGTGTCAGCGCGTCGGCGACGATATCGGCGTACTGCGCGTCGACCTCATCGCTCGGCGCGCCGGGAAAAGTACCCAGTCCTAATGAAGATAATTGCAGATGAATATTGAGAAAATCGCTGTAATGGCCTTCGGCGCACTCTTTGCCGAAAGTCGTCACATAGTGTTTACTGGCTCGCATCGAGCAGTGGCCGGGTATCAAGGTCGTAGTCATGGCAAATTTGCAATCAGAAGATGTTGTTGAACGGAGGCGATCAGCCTATGAATTTCGGGGCGCACCGCGATGGACGACAGGACATCGACACGGGAATTAAACAGTTGCTCGAAATGCGGTTCATCCTCATCCATGTCCCATGCCACCGAGCGCAAGGCGGCCACCGCGGCAGCAGGAAGCATTTCGGGCAAACTGCGTCCCGACAGCAAGGCCCATAAACCGGTCCATGCGCGCGCCAGTACCAATGGATGATAGCCGCCGCCGCCCGTTACCAGCAGTCGCGGGGTGCCGTCGCCGTGTACCGGGCTGGTTTCGATTACGGTTTGGGATATCCCCAGGAATCCCTGCGTACTCAAACCCAGTTTCCCCAGCGGATCGGCAAAGATCATATCCGTACCGGCTTGCAACACCACCGCATCGGGCCTGAAACCCTCTAACACCGGCTGCCACACGGCATCGAATACCAGCCGGTATTCCGCATCGTTGGTGCCTTCAGGCAAGGGAATATTCAGGCTGGCATGACCGATAGCGCTGCTATCGCAAAGCTGACCGCCGGTGAACGGATAAGCGTAACCGCAGTCCATATGCAAGGATAAGGTAAAAACTTCCGGATCGTCCAGAAATGCCGCTTCCACCCCATCGCCGTGATGGGCGTCGATATCGATGTAAAGTACCCTCCAGCCTTCACGCCGCAAGCGCATGATGCCCAATACCGTATCGTTGAAATAACAGAAACCTTGCGCCTTATCCGGTCGCGCATGATGCATGCCGCCCGCCGGATTGAATCCGATACGGCCGCGTATTACTTGTTCCGCCGCCTGGATGGAAGCGCCGGCGGCAGTCGCCGGAATAGTAAAAAAATTGTCGAAATAGGGATTTTCCAGCGTGCCCAATTGATGCCTCTGCCGAACCTGGTTGCTCACACGGCCCAGCGCTTCCGCTTTTTTGAATGCCGAAATATATTCCGCCGTATGAAACCATTCCAGTTCGAAATCTGCCGCCTTGCGCGCGTGGACGAACTCAGATGGAGTCAAGGCATCGTACGCCCGTATCAGTTCGGTCGCCAGAGAGACGCGCGGAATGGCCAGAGGATGATTCGTGCCGTACGCATTGCGACGATACTGCGAACCGCCTATGTAAGTCGCTTTACGTCCCGGCGGCACATTCATGGGCGGTCATCGGCAGTACGGAGTTGCAGCAGACATACCGCTTCAGCGGCAATGCCCTCGCCCCGTCCGGCAAAACCGAGTTTCTCCGTAGTCGTCGCTTTTACGTTCACCGCACCGATTTCCGCGCCCAGATCGGCAGCGATATGCTTGCGCATCGTTTCGATATGCGGCGCCATTCTGGGCGCCTGAGCGATGATGGTGCAATCCAGGTTCGCCAAACGGTAACCGCGTTCAGTAATCAGAACGGCGACAGCACGTAACAGTTCGCGGCTGTCGATATTGCGGTAGCGTGCATCAGTATCGGGAAAATGACGGCCGATATCGCCCAGTGCGGCAGCCCCGAGCAGCGCATCGCAGATCGCGTGCAGCAGGACGTCGGCATCGGAATGCCCTGCCAGCCCCAGAGGATGAGGAATATCGACACCACCGACTATCAATTTGCGTTGCGGAGCAAACGCATGCACATCGAGGCCGTGACCTATACGAAAATTGTTCATTTATCCGACCATGATACGTTAAGAAATTTCTGTCAACCGTTTCTTGCCGACCCCTGCCGTTGGGCAAGTATCGATCTTGCCATTTCCAGATCGTCTGGGAAAGTGACCTTGAAATTACTGCTGTCCGCCGTGACAAGCAATGGCGCAAAACCCAAGGTTTCTATCGCACTGGCTTCATCGGTATGGACATGACTGGAACCGGCGCTCAATGCCTGCCGCAATAGCGCATGCCGAAACATTTGCGGAGTTTGAGCCTGCCATAATCGTTCGCGTGATTCGGTAGCGCTGATGCGGTTCTGCCCGTTGCTGCGTTTCAGGGTATCGGCTACCGGTATGGCGAGCAAGCCGCCTACTGCATCGTCGGCTACGCCATCGAGCAGGCAGTCGACCAAAGCGCCGCTCAGACAGGGCCGCGCGGCATCGTGCACCAATATCCAGTCGTCGCCTGCCACCGGCATCTCGGCAAGTCCGTTAGCGACGCTCGCGGCACGCGTTGCACCGCCGCACCTCAATACTACCACTTTATTGCCGAATTCAGACCAGTCGTAGCTACTCCAATACCCGTCTTCCGCCGACAATACCACAAACACCCGTTCGATTCTCGGCGATGCCGCCAGTACTCGAACGGCGTGATAGATCATCGGATATCCGGCAATTTCAAGATATTGCTTGGGCGAGTCGGCGCCCATGCGGGTGCCGATACCGGCAGCCGGTATCAGTCCGTAATAAAGGTTCATGCTGTATCGCTTTCAAAACATGAAGTTATGCAATGATTCCGGCTTGGTTCATTCCTGTGTACGGATTGATTAAAATCCGGATTGAGATTATAGTCGAAATACACGTATTCTCTGCCATTTACTGGTTATATGCCATGCTAGCCCCGAGTCACCTCACCGACGCATACGGTCGCCGCATCGAGTATGTACGTCTTTCAGTCACCGACCGGTGCGACTTGCGCTGTAATTATTGCATGCCCGAAGGGTATCGCGACTTCGAAGAGCCGGCTCACTGGCTTACTTTCGACGAAATCGAACGATTGCTGAGCGCGTTTGCCGGTTTGGGCCTGTACCGGATACGATTGACCGGCGGCGAACCCTTGCTGCGGCGTAATTTGCCACAGCTCGCTGCACGCATCGCCAACATCCCGGGTATTAACGACCTGTCCCTGTCGACGAACGCCACGCAACTGGAAAAACACGCCGTAGCGCTCAAGCACGCTGGCATTACCCGCCTCAACGTCAGTCTGGATTCCTTGCGCCAGGAACGGATCGCGGCGATCACCAAACGCGATGTACTGACAACTATTCTGGCAGGACTTGAATGCGCCAGGCAGGTCGGCTTCGAACAGATCAAAATCAATATGGTAGCGATGCGTGGCATCAACGACGATGAAATCGAAGCCATGGTGGCGTATTGCCTGGAGCAGGGATTCATTTTGCGGCTGATCGAAACCATGCCCATGGGCAAAACCGGTCGCAATGCCGCCTACATGAATTTGCAGCCGGTCAAGGCAAGGCTTGCGCTGCGTTATGGCCTGATTGAAACCGTACTTCCTGGCGGCGGTCCGGCGCGTTACCTCGGCACACCCGACGGCAGTTTTACAGTAGGTTTCATCACTCCTGTTTCACAGCATTTTTGCGACACCTGCAATCGCGTACGCCTGGCGGTCGACGGTACGCTGTATTTGTGTCTCGGCCAGGAAAACAAATTCGAATTTCGCCCGCTGCTGCGCGACGGAGCCAGCGACAGCGAACTCGAAGCAGCCATTCTGCAGGCGATCCGCTATAAACCCGAACGCCATGAATTTATCGAACAGCCCGACAAGATCGTACGCTTCATGTCGATGACCGGCGGCTAAACCAAGTGATACCGGTTTTTGGTATTTGTGGAATTGCAGGGTAAAATTCCGCCTCTGCTCTTACCATCCATGTTAATTATGTCCAAAGACATCCTGCGCCTTTCCAAACTCATGTCACAGCGCGGACTCTGTTCCCGGCGCGAAGCGGATACGTACATTGCTCGCGGCTGGGTAAAGGTGGATGGCGTAGCGGTGACCGAACTGGGAACCAAGGTCTTGCCCGATTGCCGCATCGAATTGTTGCAAGCAGCTCAGCGCGAACAAAATCAGTCTGTCACCGTTCTCCTCAACAAACCGATCGCCTATGTGTCGGCGCAAGCGGAAAATGGCTACAAACCCGCCAGTATGCTGATTACCGCGGAACATCGTTACGCCGGCGACGAATCGGGAATCGCCTATTCCAACGAACACGCCTACGGCCTGGCACCCGCCGGGCGACTCGATATCGATTCCAGCGGCTTGCTGGTGCTGACGAAAGACGGCCGTATCGCCAAACAGCTGATCGGCGAACATTCGGAAATCGACAAGGAATATCTGGTGCGGGTGGAAGGGACGCTGTCCGCGCAAGGCCTGAAATTGCTCAATCACGGGCTGAAACTCGACGGCGCTGCCTTGCGGCCCGCACAAGTCGCCTGGCAGAACGAGGATCAATTGAGCTTCATTCTGCATGAAGGCAAAAAACGCCAGATCCGGCGCATGTGCGAGATGGTCGGTCTCAAGGTCGTCGGTTTGAAACGCGTGCGCATCGGCAAGGTGCTGCTCGGCAATCTGCCGGTGGGGAAATGGCGTTATCTGGCTGCGGACGAGCATTTTTAAAGGCATATATGACAGAACATTTCATCATCGGCAAGGATGCCGCGCTGGAAACGACGATAGCCGTCCTGCAAACGCGATTGACGGCTCTGGGTTTTCAACTGGAAGAGCGCTCCTGGCTCAATCCGGTCAGCGACGTATGGTCGGTGCATATCCGCGACAGCGAATGCCCTCTGCTCTTCTCCAACGGCAAAGGCGCATCGAAACTGGCCGCACTCGCCAGCGCGCTGGGCGAATTTTTCGAGCGTCTGGGGACGCATTATTTCTGGACGCATTATTATTTGGGTAATGCGATCGCCCAACAGGCTTTTGTCCATTTTCCGCAGGAACGCTGGTTTCCTGTCGACGAAGGCGGCGCATGGCCCGAAGAAATACTCAATCCGGTGTTACGGGAATTTTACGACCCGGATGATGCCATCGATGCGTACGCGTTGATCGACCGCAATTCCGGCAACTCGGAACGCGGTATATGCGCACTGCCGTATCGGCGCGTCAGCGATGACGAAACCTGCTGGTTTCCGGTCAATATCATCGGCAATTTATATGTCAGCAACGGCATGGCCGCCGGCAATACCGCAGCGGAAGCCTGTACCCAGGCCCTGTCGGAGATCCTGGAGCGGCACGTCAAATTTCGCGTGATACGCGAAGGGCTTTGCCTGCCAGATGTCCCCGAATCCGTCATCGGCCGTTATCCCGGCATCGCAAAAAGCATCGACGAATTGCGCGCGGCGGGATTCGGCATCCTAATCAAGGACGCAACGCTGGGCGGCAATTATCCGGTCATGAACGTGACCATGCTGCACCCTCACGATCAAGGCTGTTTCGCCAGTTTCGGCGCGCACCCGCGCTTCGAAGTCGCACTCGAACGCGCTTTGACCGAACTGTTGCAAGGCCGCGATCTCAATGCGCTGGCGGGTTTCCACGAACCCGGTTTCGATATGGAAGAAATCGCCGACCCGCAAAATCTGGAAATTCATTTCGTCGATTCCAGCGGGATACTCAGTTGGCGGTTTTTGAGCGACCGTCCCGATTTCACCTTTGCCGACTGGGATTTCCGCGGCACGACGGCAGAAGAATTTGCGTGGCTGTGCGAGCTGATCCACAAAACCCGTCATGACATTTATATTGCCGATTATGCCGAACTTGGCGTCTACAGCTGCCGCATCATCGTTCCCGGGATGTCGGAAATTTATCCGGTGGACGATCTGGAATGGGACAACAACAGCGTTGCCAACGAATTGCGCCCGGCGATTCTCAATCTGTCCAGACTGAATGACGGCGAATGCCGTACCCTGCTCGACACGCTGAACGAATTGGGAATCGCCGACCAGCAACCGGTTGCGGCGTTCGTCGGGCTGGCTGCCGAACCCGACACGCACTGGAAGGATTTGCGCATAGGCGAACTCAAAACGCTACTCGCGCTTGCCCTGACCGACACCGAAGCGGTACTGGAAGGCTGCGACTGGATCAGGAGCTTCGCGCAGATACATCCCGAACGTCGGAAATTATACCGCTGCATTACCACATTGTTGACGATGGAAGATGCCGAACCGTATCGCGCCAGCCTCGATCTTCTTTATGGCGCTGACACTGTACGGCTCGCCCGCGATCTGCTCGACGGCAAACAGCGGTTTATGTACCTCGGAGCCCCCGGCATGGATCTGACCGGTTGCGAATTGCATCAACGGCTGCTTAAGGCTTACAGGAAAGTTGCACTTCCATTAGCCTAATCTAGAAAATACGGCCTACCGAATCGATATCTTATTGCATTGCCGTTTTTATAAGAATAGGATGCACGTATCCCTATGAATTGGACTAATCATGCATAAAAAGATGACAATTACTATTGATGAGGCGGTCTATACAGGACTTCATAAAGTGATCGGCCGCGGTAATATCAGCCAGTTTCTGGAAAGCCTGGCGCGACCGCATATGTTAAAAGAAGATATGCTGGAAGCCGGATATCAGGCGATGGCCGCAGATAAAACGCGGGTAGCGGAAGCTGGCGAATGGTGCAATGCGCTCGTAATAGATACAGCAGAATGAAACGTGGGGAGGTCTGGTGGGTAGAGTTCGATCCGGCAGTCGGTAATGAAATTCGTAAAACCCGGCCAGCAGCCCGCTCGAATGGCACGTCTCGAGATTGCAATATGAAACCTTAAAGCAATTTGATTTTATATATGATAAAAATTCGCATTAGTACAAATAGCAAACTGAAAGCCGTATCAAATCCCTTCTAACAGCAAGCAGACATTTTGCGGCAAAAATAGCGACTAGCCCTCCATTGGACGGGCAACTTTGCCTTGTAAAACGCCATAAACCTGCAATCGCCCGAATGTAAATTGTATAAATTGAGGTCATATCTCACATTCCCATGTGCATTTCAATATCGGCAATCCGTAATTCAAGAATATACGACCCTTTTCAGGTGGAAAGTATAGCGTACTCTTCCCCCGCCCATCACGAAAACGTCACAAATAGGACTATATCCCCATGCTAGACTGATCGCTTGTTTATCGTATTAAATCAAGGATGCACTATGCGCACCAAGTCGTATTGTCGCACTTTCACTGCTGTATTATGTATCCTGATCGGATTCAACGCGACCCTAGCGCAAGCTTCTCTATTATTGCAAACCAATGGCGTCCAGCTGCCTACTGGAGCCAGGATCACCCCCGCTGCCGCAAACGGAGCCAGGTTCGAGCGCATGAACCCGAATCTTGCCAGCCTGCCGGATTTTCAGGCCGGCCAGGCGGTTTCCACGGCCCTCAGCCCGGACGGCACTACCCTGCTGATACTGACGAGCGGTTATAACCGCAATCGGGACGCTGACGGGAGGATCGACCCGGACACTTCAAACGAATACATCTTTATCTACGATGTAAAAAACGGCATACCTATCAAACGGCAGGTATTACAAATTCCCAACTCGTTTTCCGGCATCGCGTGGCAAGCCGATGGGCAGGGCTTCTACGTAACAGGCGGGGTGGACGATAATGTACATCGTTATGCAGTACAGGCTGATCAATGGGCAGAAATCCTGCCGGCCATCGCTCTCGGTCATGCACAAGGCTTGGGCGTTGGCGTACGCCCCATGGCGGCCGGCATTGCTGTCAGCCCCGACGCAAAACGTCTGCTCGTCGCCAATCTGGAAAACGACAGCGTGACCGAGATTGATCTGGCTCATGATGCGATACACGAGCTGGATTTACGGCCGGGCAAGACCGATACGGCACAGACCGGCATACCTGGGGGTGAATTCCCGTTCTGGGTTGTCTACCGCAGCAACGACCGAGCCTACGTGAGCAGCATGCGCGACCGCGAAGTGGTGGCCTTACGCACGGGTGCGGGTGGGCTAGCGGTAATTAAAAGAATACCCGTCGGCGGACAACCGACTCGCATGCTGCTTAACCGCGCGCGCAGCCGGTTGTATGTCGCCAACGCCAATAGCGATACGGTATCGGTCATCGATACGGCGAGCGACCGTGTCATCATGACCCTGAATACCACCGCACCGGAAAGTGCCTATGCGAACGCCAGGCAATTGAAAGGCAGCAATCCTAACAGTCTGGCGTTATCTCCCGATGAACGCACGCTCTACGTCACCAACGGCGGCACGAATTCCGTTGCTGTCGTGCATCTGGATCCCAACAGGGGTCGAT
Source organism: Pseudomonadota bacterium (assembly GCA_021795395.1). GTDB lineage: Bacteria > Pseudomonadota > Gammaproteobacteria > Burkholderiales > Sulfuriferulaceae > Sulfuriferula. The sequence continues at coordinate 55,515 of JAJYPN010000013.1, forward strand.
CCGCGGTAACGGGGTTGATCCCTACCGGCTGGTATCCCAATTCGGTCAGTGTCAGCCACGACGGAAAGACGCTTTATGTGGTCAACGGCAAAAGCATGGCTGGGCCCAATCCGGGCAATTGCCGCAATTCCCTCTCTACTGACCCTGGCGCAATGGCGACTTGTCGCGCCCACAATCAATATATCTGGCAATTGACCAAAGCCGGTTTTCTGACAGTGCCGGTACCGGACGCCGCCGATCTGGCGACATTGACGCGCCAGGTCGCTTACAACAACAATTGGGCGGATTTCCACGGTAAAGCCGAAGCGGAACGGGTTATGAGTTTCATCCGCTCGCGCATTAAGCACGTCATATATATCGTCAAAGAAAATCGCTCCTACGATCAGGTCCTGGGAGATCTGCAACCTGGTAACGGCGATAAAAATCTGGTGCTATTGCCTGAGCCTATTACCCCGAATCATCATGCCCTGGCGCGCCAATTCGTCACGCTGGACAACTTTCTAGTCAGCGGCGCCGCCAGCAACGACGGCTGGGTCTGGTCTACGGCGGCCCGAACAAACGAATACGCAGAAAAAAATATTGCTATCAATTACGCGCGTCGAGGTTTGAGCTATGACACGGAAGGCGAAAACCGCAACATTAATCTTGCACAAGCCAGCCCCGCGCTTCGTCACAAGCAGGATCCGCGCATTGCCGACGATCCCGACCTCTTGCCCGGCACGGCCGACGTAGCTGACCCCGAAGGTCCCGAAGAAGGAAGCGGCACGGGTTATCTATGGGATGCGGCATTGCGAGCCAAGATTTCGATACGCAATTACGGTTTTTTTGTAATCAATTACGATCCCAAACCATCCGACCCCCGCTACATCCCTCCTTCCAGACAACCATACAAGGACAAAATCATACAGGCATACGCCACCAAAAAAGACTTGCTGCCCGTTACCGACCGCTATTATCGCGGCTTCGATCAGAAATATGCGGACTACTGGCGTTACAAGGAATGGGAACGCGAATTCGACCAATATGAAAAACAAGGCAATCTTCCTGCCCTCGAACTGGTTCGACTGCCGCACGATCACTTCGGCGACTTCGATCATGCCGAAGACGGCGTCAACACGGTGGAAACGCAAATGGCGGACAACGATTACGCCATAGGATTGCTGGTAGACAAAATCACGCATAGCCGCTACCGCAACAACACCCTGATTGTCATCGTGGAAGACGACGCTCAGAACGGCGCGGATCATGTCGACGCGCACCGCAGTGTCGCATACCTGATCGGTCCCTATGTGAAACGCCACGCAGTCGTGTCCACCCGCTATACCACCGTCAATCTGCTGCGTACTATCGAAGACGTGCTGGGCCTGCCTCCAATGGGCATCACCGACGGCAACGCATTACCCATGTCCAAAGTATTCGATGAAACCCTGCTCCCCCTGAACTATACCGTTATCGTGCCCGACGTCCTGCGCAGCACCTTACTGCCGTTGCCGACAAAGACGGCAGACAACAGCTTGCCGTCGACTCCGCAGACGGCGCAATACGCCCAACCCAGGCACGACAGTACATATTGGGCTAAGGCGATGCAGGGGCAGGATTTTTCAACGGAAGACCATCTGGATACCGCCCGCTTCAATCGCGCTTTGTGGCAGGGTTTGAAGGACGAAAATTGATGAATTACGACACGGCTTTGATCAAACCGACAGCCCCGCCGACATTCGTTTCCTCGGCATCCACAGACTATGAAACATACCAATCGGACAATCCTGCCATCATAACCGTTAGAGATCTCCGTTTGACCAGAGGGGATTTTTCCCTCGTCGTGGAAAAGCTAATTGTTGGGGCGGGCGAACGTGTAGCGATGGTCGGTCGTAATGGATCTGGCAAATCCCTGCTGCTGGAAACCCTGTTGGGCTTACGTCATCCGCAAACGGGCCAAATTACGCTGCTTGGCAATAGCCCCGATGCATTTAAATCGAAACCTGGATTAAAACACGATATCGGTGCTTTGCTGCAGGACGTGCAATTTGAAAGCAATATCTTGATCGTGGAAATCGTGCGCATGCATCGCTCCCTGTATCGCCGTGTTAATCCCGTTATACTTTGCCTGCTGGGCATCGACGAATTGCTCGATCGCCCGTATAAAGCCCTTTCGCGAGGTCAAAAACAACGGGTACAACTCTACCTGGCGTTAGCGCATGAACCATCGCTTGTTCTTCTCGATGAACCGACTCTGGGACTGGATGAAGCTTACGCGAAAGCGCTTCGCGATTATTGGCAAGCGGCTGCAGGCGCTGGGCGCACCTTACTGATGATTTCCCATGTGCCGGCGGATTTGGAAAAGATGGATCGCCTGGTTTGCATGGCCGGCGGCAGAGTCGTCGACAGCGGATCGCTGGATACGCTGATCAATCGTCATCTCGGACGCTACTGCGGGCGGATTCTTTTACCCTTGAGCGCCGACCTGCAAAAAGAACTGGAAACGATTGCCGGCATAGTTCATGTCATATATGGAGATCATGGGGATATCACATTATATGGGCATGGCGCTTTCGAATCGGATTTCCGATTGTTCCTGATGCGGCAGCAGATAACTGCGTTCAGCCTCGAACCGACCGGCCCGGGTGATCTGTTGGCTTTTCTTGCCGGAGTTTGACATGGCGCCATTTTTTATTTTTTTTCGTACACAGATCGCACTTTTCCTGCGTGGCAAGCTTCCACTCTTTTGGACCTTGGCCTTTCCCTTGCTGCTACTGGTCATACTGATGGCGTTGTTCGGCAACGGTACCGCGCTCGGCCCCGTCAAACTCGCTATTGTTGATGAGGATCATACTGCGGCAAGTACCCGTTATGCGGATTTCGCGAATTTCGTTTTCGTACAGCAAAAGACCCTGAAAGCCCATGTTGCGATTCTTGCAGCCCCTCCGCACGGCCATTATGACGCCATAATTACTATCCCCGCCGGCTTCGAAGCCAGCATCTCGAAGGGGCTCACCGCACGGGTATCCCTAAGCTTGCGCAACAACGACACTCCCTCGGACGGAGCCATCACCGGCATACTGAATGGCCTGACCGAACGTTATGATCTGAATGCCGCCCATGTGCACAGGATCGTGAGCATCCGCGAAATGGCGGCTGAGACAACCCGAAACATGAACTATCCTATGTACCTGGTCACGGGTCTATCGGTAATGGTCGTGTTATCGACCAGTTTTATGGGATTCGCCGTGCCGCTGGTAGCCGCCAGAGAGAACGGCGTGTTTCGCCTTTATCAGGTATTCCCCGTCCACACCAGTATCGTACTGTTTGCCTGGTGGCTGGCCCGACTGATGATCGCGCTTTGCTCCAGCCTTGTCCTGCTGCTCGCTGCACACCTGTTTTATAACGTGACGCCAACAGGCTCGATTATCGACCTGACGATCGGATCCGCCATGCTGACCGTTGGAACCGGTGCTTTTCTTGCGCTGGGGATGATGATCGCAGCCTTGTCACCAAGCGTAGCGGCCGCAACCATGTTCGCCAACCTCGTTTATTTCCCCCTTCTTTTCACCGGCAATTTGCTTATGCCGACCGGATCGCTGCCCTGGGCAATTCAGAATATTATTCAGTATATGCCGGTCAATGCGCTGGCGGGAAGTTTAAGAAGATGTTTCAGCGGGCATATCGAACCTTCCGTCGAGATCACCAGCTTTCTTATCCTGTTAGCAGTTGGAGGAATCAGCTTGGTAATCGCGCATCGACACTACTCATGGCTGCCGCAGGAATAATGCCTCGAAGCAAAGAGCGCCAGCGGCTTACAAATTCAAACCAGGAGAAATATTAAATGGATATTCGATCAATCCTGATTCTGTTTGGTCTTTTGTTATTCCCGCTGAATGTCATCGCTGCAAACGTTGATGTCAGGGTTACCCACGTTGCCAGTTCCAAAGGGCATACCCTGGCAGAAATCTGTGATAAAACGACCTTTTTGAAAAAATGCCCGTTCACTGCCAAAAGCCCTGCGGTCGAAGGAACAACCCTCGTCCGTTTTGCCAACGTTCCAGCCGGCGATTTCGCCATCCTCGTTTTTCATGATGAGAATGATGACGGTCGCCTGAACATGAGCAACCTGGGCATCCCCTTGGCTTCTCTCGAGGGGCGACAGGACATTTCGGGCCGCCGAAATTCGAGGATGCCGCGGTCATGATCAAGAATGGCATGAATAACTTCACGATCGATCTGAGCTATTAGACCTATGTAACCTTTACACGATGGTGGCTGCGTGAACGCAATATAAGCTGTATGGACGTTTGACATGAGCGGCAGACCACGGCTTGCCGTAGGCTGTCAGCTCGATGGAATAGTTGAGCGTCATCGCGTTCGAAGCCGTCTACAACGACAGATCATGTTGCGACGCGGCGCAGATCCTGCAACCAAGCTCCCGCTCTGCGTGCTTCCTCCTCGTGCTCCTCATCACGCCAGGGTTCGCTCAACGCGGCCAAATACCATTCCTGCATCGACGGTAAAGACAACAAGCGGTTGACGTATTCGCGCGAACGCGCAGACAGAGCGGGTTCGTATGTTTGAACACGGAATACGACGGGAGCAAAGAATGCGTCTACGGCGGTAAATGTTTCGCTGGCCAGAAATGGTCCACCGAAGCGGACGAGCCCGTCATTCCACAAGTCATCAATTCGCGCCCATTCCCGCAGTAGAACCGCAGGGTATGGGTCGATCCGAACGCGTATCCCGCAATTCATGCTGCATATGCCACGAAGTTTTAAAAAACCCGAATGCATCTCGGCGGTAGCGCAACGAGCCCATGCACGAGTGACTGGATCACTTGGCCATACATTGGGCACTCGCTCGGCCAAGAACTCAGTGATGGCAAGAGAGTCCCAGACGACATTGCTGCCATCAATAAGGCACGGGACCTTGCCAGTCGGTGAGAATGCGAAAAAAGCGTTCGGCTCATCTGCCCCTCCGAATGGCACTAATTTTTCCTCGAAAGGAATACGGAGCTCTCGCATGAGCACCCACGGTCGCAACGACCACGAGGAGTAGTTTTTGTTGGCGATGAACAGTTCAAACATAAATCGTGAAGACCTCGACTGGTGGGAACGCATAAATCGGGGTCAGCGCATAAATACGAGGTCTCACATTCTAACATTTCAATCAACAAATGTTGGATTGGCGGGTGCGTTCCCTTTGCATGGCCTTATAGCATTGATCTCATGCCTTGCTCGCAGCACAAGGCCGGTTTTGATATCTGCATAATCAGGTTGTAGGAAAACGGGACATCTTCATGTAAAAAATCCTCAATGGGTATTCCGGCACATCGTGACCGCTGATTCCGGGCTATCGTGACCGGTCATTCCGGCGCATCGTGACCGGCGATTCCGGTCTATCGTGACCGATTTTGCAGGGTTTCCGGAATCGGTGGTCACGATACCGGAATCATCGGTCACGATACCGGAATGGCGTCGTACTTCATGGAAATGGTGTTACGCATAGAGCAACCGAACGGGTACGCTTCCAGCTTTTTATCTGGAGACAGCGTGCCCGTACCAAGGATCACTATGCGTAAAATTAAAGACGTATTGCGTTTGAAACTGGACGCCGGACTGTCGCACCAACAGATCGCCGCAGCGCTTGGCCTATCGAAGGGCGTTGTCACCAAGTATGTCGGTCTGGCCGCTGCCGCGGGTCTTGACTGGGCTGCCGTGCAGGACATTGACGAAACCCTGTTGGAGCGGCGCCTGCTGGTTACTCCCGAGCGACCGCGCAATCATGTTCAGCCGGACTACGGCCGTCTGCATCATGAGCTGCGACGCAAGGGCATGACGCTGATGTTGTTGTGGGAGGAGTACCGCGCCGACCACGCCGACCGGCAGACCTATGCTTATTCACAATTCTGCGACAACTACCGGCGTTTCGCCCGGCAACTCAAGCGCTCGATGCGCCAGGTTCACCGCGCCGGCGAGAAGCTGTTCATCGACTACGCTGGCCCCACCCTCGCGCTGACCGATGGCAGTCGAGCGCACATCTTCGTGGCTGCCTTGGGCGCGTCCAGCTATACCTTTGCCTGCGCCACGCCGCGCGAAACCATGGTCGATTGGCTGGAATCGACAGCGCGTGCGTTACGCTTCATCGGCGGCGTGCCGCAGATAATCGTGCCCGACAACCCGAAGACGCTGATAGCGGACGCCAACCGTTACGAGCCGCGCAGTAACGACACCGTGCTCGATTTCGCGCGCCACTATGGGACTTCGGTGTTGCCGGCGCGACCCTACCACCCGCAGGATAAGGCTAAAGCAGAGTCGGCGGTGCAGATCGTCGAACGCTGGATCATGGCGCGCTTGCGCCATCAGCAGTTCGCCAGCGTGGATGAAGTCAATCAGGCCATCGTACCTTTGTTGCCTCAGCTCAACGACAAGCCATTCCAGAAGCTGCCCGGCAGTCGTGCCAGCGCCTTCGCCGAAATCGATGCGCCGGCCTTGTTGCCGCTGCCGCTTCAGCGCTACGAGATGGCGCATTTCAAAACGGTCAAGGTACATATTGACTACCATGCGGAAGTCGAGCGACATCACTACAGCGTGCCGCACTCATTGGTCGGGCAAGTGCTTGAAGCGCGCATCACGGTGGCCGTGGTCGAGATTCTGCATCGCGGTAACCGTGTGGCCAGCCATGTCCGCAGCAGTCTGGCTGGCGGCTATACCACCGCCGCCGCCCACATGCCGGCGGCGCATCGCGCCCAGAGGGAATGGTCGCCACAACGGCTGATCCACTGGGGTCAACGCATCGGCATTTCCACGGCCGAAGTGGTGACACGGCTGCTGAACCAGTACACGCATCCCGAACAGGGCTACCGCGCCTGCCTGGGCCTGTTGTCGCTGGCCAAACGTTACGGCAAACCCCGCCTTGAAGCAGCCTGCATGCTGGCCTTGCAGCTCGGCGCCTGCCAGTACCGTCATGTGCGCGACATCCTGAAGAACAAGCGCGACCAAAACGCACCGCCTGCCCATGAAGAATGGGTCAGCCCCAACCATAGCCACCTGCGTGGCCCTGGCTACTACCAATGAGGAACGATCAAATGATGATGCACACGACACTGGCGCAATTGCGCAGCCTGAAACTGGACGGCCTGGCGACCGGTCTGGAAGAACAACTGGCGCAGCCCGGCATGGCAGCCCTCAGCTTCGAAGAACGCGTGGCGCTGCTGGTGGATCGGGAAGTGCATCTGCGCAATGACCGCAAGCTCGTGCGCCTGCTCAGGAACGCCCGCCTGAAATACGGACAGGCGGCCATCGAGGACATCGACAGCCGTACAGGTCGCGGCATCGACCGGCGTGAGGTGATGAGTCTCGCCCTGGGCGACTGGGTCAACACCGGA
>JAJYPN010000042.1 GCA_021795395.1 Pseudomonadota bacterium
AACTTCCGCTACAATAAGCCGCTGTATTCCAACGGCGAACTCTTCATGACCTGGCTCATCACTGCCTTTATCAGTTCATTATTCCTGCCACCGACCAGTCTGATTATCCTGTCGGGTATCGGACTGTTAGTATCAAGGCGGCATGCCCGTACCGCCCAAATACTGCTGAGTATCGCTTGGGCCGGTTTAGTGCTGTTATCGCTGCCGCTGGTCGCCGATCGGCTGATCGCGCCCTTGGAATATTTTCCCGCACTCGACGTGCAGCATCTACCATCCGCCGATGCCATAGTCATTCTGGGCGCAGGCACGTATTTCAACGCACCCGAATATCGAGGCGATACCGTGAGCGATTATGCATTGATGCGCTTGCGCTACGGTGCGCGCCTGTACCGCGCCACGCGCTTGCCGGTTGCGGTCAGCGGCGGTCGACCGGACGGCGGCGTTGCTGAAGCGAAATTGATGGCATCGGCGCTGCAATACGATTTCTGCGTGCCGGTACGATGGATAGAGCCCACTTCGAACAATACCCGAGAAAATGCGCGCTATAGCCGCGCTTTGCTGCCGTCCTCCATACACCGGATTTTCCTGGTCACGCAGGTGTGGCATTTGCCTCGCGCCGCGCGATCGTTTCGGCAAGCGGGATTCGACGTCATTCCGGCAGGTACGGGTTATCATCTCACCAGACCGGTAGAACCGGCGGATTTCATACCTCAGGCCAAAGCCCTGTTGACGAGCTATTTCGCCCTGCACGAAGCGATCGGACTTATCTGGTATCGATTTACCGATTAGAATGATGCTTCCGAATTACTTCAGGAGTTAGCGATGAAAGCGCGTATCAAATGGATAGAAAATGTCGCCTTCTCAGGCGAAACCGGCAGCGGCCATGCTGTCGTCATGGACGGTTCAGTGGAAGGCGGAGGGAAAAATCTGGGGCCGCGGCCAATGGAAATGCTGCTGCTGGGAGCGGGAGGCTGCACTTCTTACGATGTCGTTTCCATTCTTAAAAAGGCGCGCGCAAAAATTACCGATTGCGTAGCGGAAATCAGCGCCGAACGCGCCGATACCGATCCCAAGGTGTTTACCCGCATCCATCTGCATTTCATCGTTACCGGATGGGGCCTCAAGCCCGAACAAGTCGAACGGGCAATCAACCTGTCCGCGGAAAAATATTGTTCGGCTTCGATCATGCTCGGCAAAACCGCCGAGATTACCCACGATTACGAAATTATCGAAGCTCAGGCGGGATAACAACGCACCGAATAATACGTATCGGCTTCGAGCACGCCGAACAGCCGGTCGATATTGGGATGCTTGCCTGGATGACGCTGAGCATCGTCGGTATGTTCAGCAAACAGAGCCAGACCTTCTTCCGCCGCTTTCTGTCCGATGCCGCCCCATTTCAGCGCAATATGATAATACACCCGGAACGAGCCGCTGCTGCCGGGTTTGTTTTCTATTGCGCCGCAAACATTACCCATTTCATCAAATAATTTCATCGCGATAAACCCGTCAACATTTTCGAGGGTATCGAGATTTTCTGCAAAAGTAGCCACGGCACTTAACCTTCATCCAAATTCGAGTCGCTCATTATACCCAATAAGCCGTTTTCGTCATCACTTTGGACATGAATCGCATCAGGCCCTTTACCGGCAACGGCAAATCCGCCCCGCCGCCTGCAACCGCGACCTCGGCATGACGGGCCTCATCGATCTGCATCTGCTCGACGATGGCGCGACTTTTCACATCCGCCTCCGGCAATTGCTGCAGATGCGTCCCTAAATGCGCCCCAACCTGCCGTTCGGTCTCGGCCAAAAATCCCAGATTCCATTTGTCCCCCAGGGTGCCGGCTGTGATGCCTATCGCCAGCGAACTCGCATACCACACGGGATTCAGCAAACTTTTACGACCTCCCAACGCCTCTATCCGTGATTCGCACCAGGCCAGATGTTCGATTTCTTCTTTTGCGGCGATCTCCAGGCTTTGTCTGATTGCCGAATTGCTCGCGGTAATCGCCTGTCCTTGATATAAGGCCTGGGCACAGACTTCGCCGACATGATTAATGCGCATCAGTCTGGCCGCAAGCCTTTTCTCGCGTTCGTCTAGCGCTCCGCCAGTCAGGTTCTTTCCCGGCAACGGCCGTACCGTCTGAGCGGGGGCGAACACCGTGCGCAAACCGTTATCCAGCGCAATAATCAGCGCATCCAAATTCATGACGACTCCTGATCGATGATACATATACGATGCAATGGCAGCCGATAAACCGTTTATTCAATGTCGCACCGAATTATTCCCCGCAGAACGGTCTGAATGTATGCAAGAATATTGGCATTACCTAATTTTGTCGTTGCGCCATGTTAAAAACCCTATCGAGACTGCTCATTTATTTCTGCCTGTCATGGGCTACTGCGCACGCCGCCGATTTACCGTCCGCCGTGATTGCCGCACTCGCCGAAGCGCGTATTCCGCTGCAAGACGTCGGGATCGTGGTTTGGGACGAAGATCAACCACAGCCCCGCATCAGCATCAATCCATCACGGCCGTTCAATCCTGCTTCCACCATGAAACTGGTCACCAGTTACGCAGCCCTGAGCCTGCTCGGACCGGCCTATACCTGGCATACGCTGGCGGCAACCGATGGCAGTCTGCATGACGGGATACTCGACGGCAACCTCTATCTGAAAGGCAACGGCGACCCCGGCCTGACGATGGAACGTTTCTGGATGCTGCTGCACCAATTGCGATTAAGCGGATTGCGTCAGATTAACGGCGATTTAATCATAGACCAGAGCTATTTTCAACCGATAGCCGCCGGCGATTTCGACGATCAGCCGCATCGGGCCTATAATGCGCTGCCGGCTGCGACGATGGTCAATTACAACAGCAATGCCGTCTATCTGGAACCGAAGAACAACCGGTTGCGACTGAAAGCCGAGCCTTTACCGGCCGGCACCCGTGTGATCAACCGCATCGCGCTGGACAACTTCCCTTGCAGCAGCTGGCGCGAACGGATACACATCGAATGGAATGCCGATACGCGCGAGCTGATTTTAAGCGGCGTTTATCCGCGCGCTTGCGGCGACAAGACGCTGTCGATTACGCTGGGCGATGCGAGCGAACTCGCCGGCGATTATTTCACAGCATTATGGCGCAGCGAAGGCGGCATCCTCAAAGGCAAGATCCGTAACGGGGTGACGCCTGCGCAAGCCGTTCCGGCGCTGGATTTCCCATCCGAACCGCTGGCGGTCGCCGTCTACTATCAGGACAAATTCAGCAATAATGTCATGGCGCGCAATCTTTTTCTCAGCTTGAGCGCCATTATTCCCGCCAATCCACAAAATGCCGCAGAACGAGTGCGCTCCTGGCTGGCGCAGAAAAACCTGGATTTTCCGGAACTCGTCCTCGACAACGGCGCCGGGCTTTCCCGTCTGGAACGCATCAGCCCGTCGAGCATGGCCCGATTATTGCGCTCGGCCGCCTCCAGCCCGATTTATGCCGAATTTGCAACCGCCTTGCCGATCGTCGCCACCGATGGAACCATGAAAAAACGCGACCTGAACGAAGCCGTCGCCGGTCATGCTCACATCAAAACCGGCACGCTGGACGGCGTCAAAACGATGGCGGGTTATGTAACCAGACCGAACGGGCAGAATACCGTCGTCGTATTTTTTATCGACAATTCCAACGCATCTGCCGGCACCGCCGCTCAGGATGCACTGCTGGACTGGGTTTATCGCGGCGGCGATCGATGAGCGCGGAGCGCGATCCGGCAAACGTTGAGCAATCCGGAGTTCAGCAGACCTATCAGCGCTGCCCCTGTATCTTTGCGCCGCCGCCGTATAAATAATGCGAAAACTGCGCATAATCCCTGCTCACCGAGCGGAACAATTTATCCAGGCTCAATATCGCCTGCTCGACGATATTGATGGCGATATAAGGATGTTCTACTTTCATCCGTTTATACATCGCTCGCGATAATTTCAGCACCTGCGTATCGGCTGCCTTGGCAACCAGCCGGACGGAACGTGCATGCTTGTCGAAAAACGACATCATGCCGAGCATCTCGCCCACCCCGGAACGCACGATTTCATATTCATTGGGGCCGTCGGGGATGATCAACGCAATTTCACCCTTGACCACAAAATACAGCTCATCCCCAATATCGCCTACATCCGAAACGATATCGCCATCGTCCAGATGCAATACCGATAGATATTGCAACAAGGTATTGACTTCCGCCACCGTCAACGACTCACACAAATACTGATGGCTCATGAATTGAGCCAGTTCAGCCTGTTGCGCCAATTGAATCATGACCATATCTTTTCCTTTTCTTATTCCTGATAGTTTCAACATGCAGTTTCATCGCAGATACAAGCCGGCAACGAACCTTCTCTTGCGATTATAAATCATAGTCGGCATGGCTGGCGTTTTCCAGCAAACGAAGTCCGCCTATCATGCCTTCGATCCTGAGTCGTATTTTCCGTGCGAAGTCGTTCCAGTCCGCTTTATCGGTCAATGCAGGCACCGGTTCGAAAGGATAATGCCGATGTTGCAGGCCTGGTCGCAAAGCCGGCCTCGCCTTCAGCGCTGGCGCATCGAGCGTAACGAGCAAATCCGCCCACTCCAGCGTAGCGACATCAAGCACCGGCACTTCGCCGCCGGTCTCCGGCAGCACTGCTGCCCGCGCAACCATCCATTGCGCCCCCAGGCGATTGCCGTAATGTGCGGCCAGATTAGCGGTCGCAGGGTGCAAACCACTCAGGAAAAGTATGCGTGCCGAGCGTTTATAGCCCATGAGTTTTATCCCGATACGAAATTTTAATCCATTCTAACGTACCCGCTGCCCCCGTTTTTCGTGTTTTATCATAAATGGAGTAAAATTTATTTTTTGCCGTTCATTGGCCTTTGTGCATAATTCGCTAATCCCTTTATTGCGCGCCCTCTCCGATGGCAAGTTTCATTCCGGCGCACAACTCGCCGAGCGTTTCGGTATTTCCCGAGCCACGGTGTGCAATGCGCTCAAAGCAGCCGAACCTGCCGGCGTTTCCCTGCACAAAATACCAGGGCGCGGCTATCGTCTGCCGGCCGCACCGGAATGGCTCGCCGCTGCCGAGATTCGTACCTTGCTGCAAGGATACGGCACGGAATTCAGCGTTGAAATCGTCGATCGCATCGATTCCACCAATGCCGCCCTGATGGGCAGCCCCGGCGCCCCTCATCGGCACTGTCTGGCGGCAGAAATCCAGTATGCGGGGCGCGGCCGGCGCGGCCGCATCTGGCATAGCACACTGGGCGGCAGTTTGACCTGCTCGGTGCGCTGGCGTTTCGATCAGGGCATAGCCGCGTTGGCTGGATTGAGCCTGGCCACAGGAGTCGCCGTAATACGCACACTGCGCGAATTCGATATCGACAGCGTACAATTGAAATGGCCTAACGACGTATTATGGCAACAACGCAAACTGGCCGGCATTTTAATAGAAGTACAAGGAGAAGCCAACGGACCGTCCATAGCGGTCATCGGTATCGGCATCAATCTGCGTCTTTCTCCCCACAGCCGCGCCAGCATAGATCAATCGGTCGCCGATCTGGCTGAAATCACGGAAGCGCCGATAGGCCGCAATCGTCTGCTTGCGGCATTGTTGTTTCATCTCAATGCCGTCATGACCGAATTCGAACGGCATGGCCTGAACCATCTGCGTCACGAATGGCTCATCGCTCATGCGCATGCCGATAAAACCGTGCGTATCGCCATGGCCAGCGGCAACGATCTGATCGGACGCATTACCGGTCTCGCGCAGAACGGAGCATTGCTATTGCGCACCGACGACGACAAACAGATAGCCGTCAATAGCGGCGAAGTGCAGCTGGCGAGAGTTCTGACCTAAGCCATGAAACTGCTCGCCATCGACGCCGGTAATACTCGCATCAAATGGGGCTTGCATGACGGCAGCGTATGGCTGCAGCGCGGCGTTATGCCTGCTGGCGGCATGTCGACGCTGCCTTCCGTGCTGATGCAACAACCTGACCATCTCATTATCAGCAATGTTTCCGGCCCAGCCGCAGACGCCGCTTTCATGGCGCTGTTGCCTTCGCTGCCTCGTTATTTCGTTCGCGCCGCCCACGAGCAATGCGGCGTCATCAACGGCTACGCCGATGCTGCTCAACTGGGCAGTGACCGTTGGGCGACGCTCATAGCCGTACACCGGCTCAATACCGGTGCAAGGTTCGGTGCTGCGTCCAATACTCCCGAACGCAGCGGCGACATGCCTGCCCTGGCGGTCACCGCAGGCACGGCGCTAACGGTTGACGCATTGCACCATGGACATTTTCTGGGCGGTATCATTATGCCCGGATACCGGTTAATGCACAGTGCCCTGGCCGCCGGTACGGCACAACTGAACGATATACCCGGAAATCATGCCGTCTTTCCGCGAAATACCTGCGACGCCATATCCACCGGCTGTCTGCTGGCGATGACCGGCTGCGTAGAACAAATGCGCACTGCGATGCGGCAGCACAGTGGATGGGATGCGGCGATCTGGCTGAATGGCGGCGATGCCGCGCTGTTAGCGCCGCACTTCCCTGCCGTGTCGGTTTTGGAGGAGAATCTCGTCTTGACCGGATTGTATTTTATCGCTTTGGAGGTATTTGCTTGAGACTGCTTGCTTTAGTGCTGTTAGTAATCAACGGGCTGATATTTTCATGGATAGAATGGGGACAGTCCGGCCCGCAACCGATCCCGGCGCAGATCCATCCGGATAAAGTCAGTCTGGTGCGGCAGACCGGATTTACCCCGGCTGGCGTTACGATACCGGGCGGCCCGAAATCCGCCGCCGGCCCTGCTTCCACTCCCGGCACCGTTGCTTCACCGTCACCGGGCAAATCGCCTGTCGTCATGCCTGAGTCTCCCATTCCGGCCGCCGCCCCCGCACAGCGATCGCATGGACTTTCCGTCCAATCAAGTGGAACATGCGTGACGTGGGGGCCGATTCCGGCAAAACGGGCCGACGATGCCCAATTGCGCCTGCTCAAATTGAAGCTCGGCCATCGCCTTTCCTATACCGACGACACGACGACGCGCAGCGGCCCGTACTGGGTATATTTTCCCCCTTTGCCGACTAAACTGGCGGCGGATGACAAACTTGCCGAACTACTGGCTCTGGGGCTCAAGGACATTGCTGTCGTGCGCAGCGGCACATGGAAAAATGCCATCTCCATGGGCTTGTATTCGAGGGAGCCGATTGCCGATGCGCGAGTCGCAGATGCGGCAAAAAAAGGCGTGACGGCGAAAATCGAAGCGCGCGGCCTGGCTGAACGGATATATACGCTGAACCATCTCACCCCTGACGAACACGCTGCGCTGCAAAAACTGCAAGCGGATTTCGGCGGACCCGCATTAAAAACTGTAACATGTCCGATCCCCTAGCCTGTTCCTGCCCGACCGGCATGCCGTTCGGGAGTGATTCTTGAAATGCCGCCATGCCCGAATTGCCTGAAGTAGAAATCACCCGCCGCGGCTTGCTGCCGCATGCCCGACATCGTCGCATTATCGGCATCGTTATCCGCCAGCCCAGATTACGCTGGCCGATACCTGGCAATCTCGCGACACTCGCTCATAATCAGCGCATTCTGCAGCTGGATCGACGCGGCAAATATCTGCTTCTGCAGCTTGAGCGCGGTACTATCATTATCCATCTTGGAATGTCGGGCAGCCTGCGCATTCTGGAAAACTCGGAACCGGCAGGCTTACATGATCATATCGATATCGTCCTTGACAACGGCTCATGTATACGCTTGCGCGATCCGCGGCGGTTCGGCGCGGTCTTGTGGTCGGAGCCGAACGAAATTCATGGCCTGCTTGCAAACCTGGGGATCGAACCTCTTACCGACGAATTCGACGGCGAATATCTATTCCGCGCGACCCGCACCCGTCGAAACAGCATTAAGGCCTTCCTGATGGATAGCCGTCATATCGTCGGCATCGGCAATATTTACGCCAATGAAAGTTTATTTCACGCTGGCATACATCCGGGACTGATTGCGGATAAATTAAGTCTGCGACGTAGTGCTGCACTGGCGCAAGCGATACGCGAGACTTTAAACCGATCGATCGCCGCCGGCGGCAGCAGCTTGCGGGATTTTACTGGCAGCGACGGCAACCCCGGCTATTTTCAGCAGCACTATTTCGTTTACGGTCGGGCAACGCAGCCCTGCCTCCGTTGCGGGAATCCGGTCAGGCTGCAGAGGCAAAATCAACGGTCTACCTTTTATTGTCCGCACTGTCAAAAAAAATAAAAACGGACAGCGTCATTCAGGAAAATATCAAACCTGTTTTCTGTTTTACTCTCTTCTTATTATTCGGCTACAATAAACAAATACCAACTTCGCACAATACAAGGTAGCGTCGCTCGGATAGGAACATGACAAGAAATCGGAATGTACGGAAGCACACGGATTTCAAGTTGGCGTTAACGGGTCGGAAATAGCTAATCGTGCAGAGGTCTCAACTATAATAAATGAGCTCGTTATTTCGGGAGACAAGAATATGAACCTTTCCACCCTGACGCAGCAATTCGAACACTATAACGCCTGGCGCGAAAACCTGATTTCACGCATCAGCGCTTACCGCGACTGGTTACGCGCCGAGGAAATCAGCGACTGGCAGATCGATTTGCGTCTGCAGCATCTGATGGACCGGCTGGCCGTAGACAAACTGAATGTCGCTTTCGTAGCAGAATTCTCGCGCGGCAAATCCGAACTCATCAACGCCATTTTCTTCGCCGACTACAAAAAACGTTTATTGCCTTCGACAGCAGGCCGCACGACGATGTGCCCTACCGAACTATCCTACGATGCCGGCAAACCTCCCTGTATTCAGCTATTGCCTATTTCGACACGGGCTGGGAATGTTACGACGACCGAATACAAGCGCTATCCCGACGAATGGACGACTTATCCGCTGAATACCGATTCTGCCGACGAAATGCTCGAAACCTTGCAACGTGTCAGCGATACCCGGCGCGTCACACAGGAGGAAGCCGAAAAGTTCGGCTTATTCCGCGCTCAGGATGCCAATTCGCTGTTGGCCGTTGCCGCCGATGGTACCGTGGAAATCCCCGAATGGCGCCATGCCTTGATCAATTTTCCTCACCCCCTGCTGCAAAAAGGGCTGGTCATACTCGATACGCCCGGCTTGAACGCCATCGGCACCGAGCCTGAACTCACCCTCAATCTGCTGCCGAATGCGCATGCCATCATCTTCATCCTGGCAGCCGACACAGGCGTTACCAAATCCGATATCGATATCTGGCGCAATCATATCGCCTCCATGCAAGGTGGTCATCGCGGTCATCTGGTCGTGCTCAACAAAATCGACGGCTTGTGGGATGAATTGAAGACCCAGGCGGAAATCGATGAAGAATTGCACAAACAGGTTCTTTCCTGCGCCAGCATGCTCGATCTGGATGCCGGGCAAATTTATCCGGTTTCCGCCCAGAAAGGCTTGCTTGCGAAAATCAACGACGATCATGCTCTCCTGAAGAAAAGCCGTCTGCTCGAACTCGAATTCGCTCTGAGCGACCAGCTCATTCCATCGAAACAGGATATCGTGTGCGACAATACCGCGGGCGAAATGGGCGATCTCATCACCAATACCCACGAATTATTGAATTCGCGCATGATCAATATCGACGAACAGCTCGAAGAATTGACCGGCTTGCGCGGCAAGAACGAAGAAGTGGTGCGGCACATGATGAGCAAAATCGAAGAAGAAAAAGCCCGGTTTGAAAAAGGCTTGCAGCAGTTTCATGCCTTGCGCAGCGTCTTTTCGCATCATTCGAATGAGTTATTCAGTTACCTCGGCATGGAGCGCATCAAGAACGACGTACGGAAAACCCGCATAGCCATGGAAAACAGCCGGTTTAGCGCCGGATTGCGTAACGCCATGGGAACATTTTTCTTCAATGTAAACCAAAACGTAACGCAATCCGCAAAAACCATAGAAGAAATCAAGGCAATGATGTCGGCCATGTATAAAAAATTCAGCGCCGAGCACGGGCTGGCCGAAGTCTCTCCGCCCGTTTATTCGACTTTTAAATACAAAAAGGAAATGGAACGTCTGGAGGACAGTTATAACAAGCATTTCAACACCTTGTTCAATATGCTAACCAACGAACAATATACGCTGACAGCCAAATTTTTCGAGACTCTGGCCAGCCGGGTCATCAATATCTACGAAGTCGCCAACCGCGAAGCCGATAACTGGCTAAAAGCGATGATGTCACCGATGGAAACGCAAGTCCGGGAACATCAGATGCAATTGCGCCGTCGGCTGGAAAGCATCAAACGCATTCATAAAGCCACTGATACGCTGGAAGACCGTATCGCGGAACTGCAGGAAATGCGCATCATAATCGGCGATCAATTGCTGGCGCTAAAACGGATACATCTCGATATCGAACACGCCTTGACCTCCAGTTTGCCGGCAGCCGGCCCGATCGCAGCCTGAAAGGCTCAATCGGCTTCGATACCGGGGCGGTCACATGTCCCTTCGAATACGATCTGTCCTTCAACCAGCGTATATATGACCCTGCCTTGCATTTCATACCCCAGAAAAGGCGTATTTTTACCTTGGCTTTTCAGCGCGGCCGCTACAACGCGCCAATCCGCTTTCTGATCAAAAATGCAGATATCCGCAGCGTGCCCGGCTGCCAGATAGCCAGCATCCAGCCCAAGAATTTCCGCCGGATACAGCGTGATCCGCGCCAGCGCATCCACTAGCCCAATGCGCGCTTCGCCAGCCCATTTCAATGTCAAAGGCAAAAGCAGTTCCAGCCCTGTCGCGCCCGGTTCGGCTTCACCGAACGGCATTTGTTTGACGTCGTCATCGACAGGCGTATGGTCAGAACATAGGGCATCGATGGTACCGCTAGCCAATGCGGCTCGTATCAAGTCTCGATCGCGTATGGAGCGCAGTGGGGGCATCAGATGATAGTTCGGATCAAAATAGCCGATATCCATTTCGGTCAAATGCAAATGATTGATGCTGACATCACAAGTAATATCCAGACCGTCCGCCTTGGCTGCTCTAATCATCTCGATAGACTGAGCAGACGACAGACGACATAAGTGCACGCGAGCTCCGGTTTCGCGCACCAGCAATAATATCGTCGCTACCGCTATCGTTTCCGCAGTAGACGGGATAGCGGGCAAGCCGAGCCGCGTCGCCACGAAACCGTCGTGCGCCACGCCGTCACGAGCCAGATACGCGTCCTGCGGCCTCAACCAGACCGTAAAGCCGAAGGTAGCCGCATATTCCAGCGCCCGCGCCAGTACCTGCGTATCGGTAATCGGCGCATCAGCCTGTGAAAAGCCGACACAACCGGCATCGCGCAATTCCGCCATTTCGGTCAACCGTTGCCCTTCCAGCTTTTGCGTCAGCGCGCCGATGGGATAGACCCGGGCCTGGTTCAGGTTCTGTGCGCGAAATTTAAGCATTTCCACCAGCCCCGGTTCATCGAGTGGCGGATCGGTGTCGGGAGGGCACGCGAGGCTGGTCACGCCGCCCGCACACGCGGCGTTCATTTCCGATTCCAGCGTCGCCTTGTACTCGAAGCCGGGCTCGCGCAATCGCGCAGCCAGATCGACCAGACCCGGGCAGACGATGCACTCGCTGGCGTCGATGACGCGATCGGATTGATAGCTTTCGGACGCGGCGCCTATGGCAAGTATCTTTCCGGCTGCAATATACACATCGGCAACCTGATCGAGGCCGCTTTTCGGATCGATTACACGCCCGTTTTTGATATGGATATTCATGCTAGTTTCCTGCCAACATACTCATAACCGCCATCCGCACTGCAATACCGTAGGTCACTTGCGGCAAAATTACCGACTGGCTGCCGTCCGCCACCGAGGAATCAATTTCCACGCCGCGGTTCATGGGTCCGGGATGCATGACGATCGCATCCGGGCGGGCGTAAGCCAATTTTTCCGCCGTAAGGCCGTAATATTTGAAATACTCTTGCGCGCTCGGCAAATGCGCCCCGCGCATGCGTTCGTTTTGCAAACGCAAAATGATGACGACGTCGGCATTTCTGAGCCCGGATTCCATATCGTGGAAAACGCGTACGCCCATTTGCTCGACCGCCGTCGGCAGCAAGGTTTTGGGAGCGATCACCCGGACTTCCGGGACGCCCAGCGTGGTCAGGGCATGAATCTGCGAACGGGCGACGCGCGAATGCAGCACATCGCCGACGATCGCCACGCATAAATTATGAAATTCGCCCTTGTATTTGCGTATCGTAAACATGTCGAGCAAGCCTTGCGTCGGATGTGCATGACGGCCGTCGCCGGCGTTGACGACATGAATGTGCGGAGCAACGTGACGCGCGATCATATGCGCAGCACCGGATTGAGCATGGCGCACGATGAACATATCGGCTTGCATGGCAGCCAGGTTGTCGACCGTATCGAGCAGGGTCTCGCCTTTGCTCTGGCTCGATGCACTGATATTCAGATTAATGACATCGGCTGACAAGCGTTTCGCCGCGATCTCAAACGTTGTACGCGTCCGGGTCGAAGGCTCGAAAAACAAATTGAAAATCGCCTTGCCGCGCAATAGCGGAACTTTTCTGACTTCCTGTTCATTCACCGCAATAAAGCCGTCAGCCGTATCGAAGATGTGCGTCAAGAGAGCTCGAGGTAGTCCGTCTATGGTCAACAAGTGACGCAGATTGCCGTCGGCATTAAGTTGCGGATTGCGGTTCATGTAAGATTTACCAGTTTCAGGCTCAACATTGCAGCGTCATCCTGGATGAGATGTATGTGCTGGTGGGCGGGGACGGCAAGAACAGCGCCGACATAATCGGCTTGTATGGGCAATTGGCGATCGCCGACGCGATCGATCAGTACCGCCAGCCGGATCTTGGCCGGACGGCCGTAATCGAACAAGGCATTCATCGCAGCGCGCACCGAACGGCCGGTATACAGCACATCGTCGACCAGCAAAATATCGCGCCCTTCTACCTCGAAGGGCAAATGGGTGGGCTTGACCTGGGCATGCAAGCCGATCTGCTCGAAATCGTCGCGGTAGAACGAAATATCCAGGCTACCGTGCGGCATGGCCGGATCGAGTAAAGGATGCAGGCGATCGGCTGCCCATACGCCGCCGGTATGCATACCGACCAGTACCGTTTTGGCAGTGAGGCTGGGTGTAATGAGCGCTGCCAGCTGCGCAATCAAATCGTCTGCGCCGGGCAAGGATTCATCAAGCATTATTCCGGCCTGACCGAAGCAACATGGCAAAACAGCCCATATGGGATAAGGTATTATTCATTAACGTGCTCCGAGTTCATGCGCGCATTCCGATTCATCAAAATAATGTTGCAGGATTTCCTGCGCGGCAACCTGATCGAGCATCGCTTTTTGTTTACGGCCGTAGATACCATTCTCGTTCAAGGTCATAGCGGCCGTTGCCGAACTGTAGCGTTCGTCTATCCATACGACGCTGAGTCCGAACCGGCCTCTGAGCCGGTGCGCGAAACGCAGACAAGTCGGTGCAAACGCGTGCTGACTCGCATCGTCATGATGCGGCATGCCGACTACCGCCAGCACCGGTTGCCATTCCGCGATCAATTCGGCTATACGCGCAAAACGCACGGCATTGAGTTCGCTCGCTATCGTTTCCAGCGGATGCGCCAAGCCGAGCTCATGGTTTCCCACCGCTACGCCTATGCGTTTGAGGCCGTAATCGAAACCGAGCACCGTACCTTTCCTGAGGTCACGCGTGCCCGGCATCTTCGGCAAGATTTATAAAATCGAATCCCAACAGATGCATCGCGGCTTCCAGGCGTTCTTCAGCCGGCAAATCGAAGATGACTTCTGCCTCGGCAGCGACCGATAACCAGGAGTTTTGTGCCAGTTCGCTCTCAAGCTGCCCGGCTCCCCAGCCGGCATAACCCAGCGTAACCATGAGCTTGTCCGGTCCCAGTCCCTGACCGATTGCATCGAGAATATCTTTCGAAGTCGTCAATCCCAGGCCGCCATTTACCGCCAGGGTAGACTGCCAATGACCCAAGGGCTGATGCAGAACGAAACCGCGCTCGGTTTCGACCGGACCACCGAAATACAAGGGTTGTTCCGCCCTGTCGGATGAATTCAACGAGGTGCCGATCTGCGAAAACAGCTCTGCCATTTTCATTTCGATGGGGCGATTGACAATAACACCCAGTGCGCCTTGTTCGTTATGCTCGCAGATATACGTGAGCGTACGCGAAAAGCGCATATCCGCCATTTTTGGCATGGCGATCAGAAAATGTCCGGTCAGATTGATTGTTTCCATGTAAGCAATTGTAACGATGTCTGTCCGTTAGCACAATTCGCAATCAGGGTAATCGGGGCGCCTTAACCAGGAATCGCCTGGAACAGGTCGATTTCATCGCTGGCCGGTCTCCCTGGGATCAAGGCAAGCAGTCCCATGTACCCTTCACTCAGGTTATAAACTTCCGTATAGCCGTGATTCTTGGCAATTTCGCAGGCCACGCATGAACGATTGCCACTGCGGCACACAAAAACCAGAGGGGTATCCCTGGCCGCGATCTTACCGATTTCCCCCACGAAATCAGGATTATGATCCCAATCCGGCGTATACAGGGGAATGTGCCTGGAATTTTTTATATGGCCGAATTCCGTGCGTTCCTGAGCGAAACGGACATCGATAATCAGGGTGCGCGCATCGCGTAGCAATAAGTCGCATAACTGGCGAGAATCAATCTGTATCATCGTTTTTACTCCGTCTTGAGGCATCCTCCACGAGCAACCGGAAAGATGGCACAGCAAATTATTCCAGCTTGATCATAATTCATCCCGGTATCGCTGTGCAAGCAAACGATCGCGCCCTGCACTCCGGTTCGCCATACGTTCGCGCGATGAATGATATTTACCGTTAAATCTGAGCTATCATAACAAATTACACCATAAATTTTTATTCGATATATCCTGATGGCTAAATTTATATCCAGCACCGATCCGCAACTCGTAGCAATGAAATTGCCCCCGCATTCGGTAGAAGCCGAGCAATCGGTGCTCGGAGGTTTATTGCTGGAAAATAATGCCTGGGACAGGATAGCCGATGTAATCAGCCGGAACGATTTTTACCGGCACGATCATAAACTCATCTACCAGAGCATCACCAAACTTATAGAAACGGGCAAACCCGCCGACGTCGTCACCATCGGCGAGACGCTGGAAAATCTGGGCGAACTCGGCAACGCCGGCGGTTTGCCGTACCTGGTGGCGCTGGCGCAAAATACCCCTTCTTCCGCCAATATTCGCCGCTATGCCGAGATCGTGCGCGAACGCGCCATCATGCGCAAACTGGTCGAAGTCGGCACCGACATTACCGAATCCGCTTACAATCCGGCAGGCCGCTCCGCCAACGATCTGCTCGACCAGGCGGAAAAAAAGGTATTCGATATCGCCGAGGCCGGCGCACGCAGCCAGCAGGGATTTCTCGAAATCAAACCCCTGCTCACCCAAGTCGTAGAGCGCATCGATGAACTATTCAGCCGCGCCAATCCAAGCGACATTACCGGCATTCCGACCGGTTTTGCCGATCTGGACCAAAAAACCGCAGGCTTGCAGCCGGGCGATCTCATTATCGTCGCCGGCCGGCCCTCAATGGGCAAAACCGCGTTTTCCATCAACATGGGCGAAAATATCGCAATCGACAGCGGTTTGCCGGTAGCGATATTTTCCATGGAAATGGGCGGCGCGCAACTGGTCATGCGCATGCTGGGCTCGATCGGCCGTCTCGATCAACATAAAGTCCGTACCGGACAATTACAGGACGACGACTGGCAAAAGCTGACGTATGCGGTCGGCAAGCTCAACGATGCGCCCATTTTCATCGACGAAACCCCCGCCCTGAATGCGCTGGAGCTGCGAGCCCGCTCGCGTCGCCTGCATCGCCAGTGCGGCAAACTGGGGCTGATTATCATCGACTATTTGCAGCTCATGTCCAGCGTCTCCAGCGGCGAAAACCGCGCCACCGAAATTTCCGAAATCTCCCGTTCGCTCAAGGCGCTTGCCAAGGAATTGAATGTGCCCATCGTTGCCCTGTCGCAGTTGAACCGATCGCTGGAACAACGCCCCAACAAGCGCCCGGTCATGTCCGACCTGCGCGAATCGGGCGCTATCGAACAGGATGCCGACGTGATTTTATTTATTTACCGCGACGAGGTTTACAATCCCGACAGCCAGGATAAAGGCAGCGCGGAAATCATCATCGGCAAACAGCGTAACGGCCCGATCGGCACGGTGCGCCTGACGTTTCTGGGCGAGCATACGCGCTTTGAAAATTATGCCAGCGGCAATACCGGCAATTATTGAGACCGATATTTTTTAAATCATGACCCGGCCGATATACGCCCACATCGATGCCGCTGCATTACGCCACAATCTGGCCGTATCGCGCAAACATGCTGGCAATGCCAGGATCATGGCGGTGGTCAAGGCAAACGGTTACGGCCACGGCTTAAAAATAGCGGCCGCTGCGCTGGCAGACGCCGACGGCTTTGCCGTGGCCAGCCTCGAAGAAGCGGTGGTGTTGCGCGATATCGGTTGCCATAAACCGATATTACTGCTGGAAGGCATATTCGACGCCGGCGAGATTCCGCTCTGCGCCGCTCTCAAATTGAGCATAGTCATCCATCACCGCGAACAGATCCGGCTTCTGCGCACAGCAGAACTTGTCGAACCCTTGCCCGTCTTTCTCAAACTCAATAGCGGCATGAATCGTCTGGGTTTCAAGCCCCAGGATTATACCCAGGCCCTCGCCGATATCCAGACGATGCCCATGCTCTCGAATATCACCCTGATGAGCCATTTCGCCACGGCCGACGACAGCTACGGCATCTCCGAGCAACTATCGACGATACTATCCTGTTTTAACGGATGGGAATATCCGCTCAGTCTCGCCAATTCTGCCGCGCTGTTCCGTTATCCTTACAGCAGATGCCAATGGGCACGACCAGGAATTGCACTGTATGGCGCAAGCCCTTTTGCCGACCAAACCGCAAGTGAGCTCGAATTGCTGCCGGCGATGACACTGCATAGCCGGATCATTGCAACGCAGACTCTGAACAAAAACGAAACCTTAGGCTATGGCCGGCTATGGACTGCGGAAAAACGCAGTCGTATCGGAGTGGTCGCCTGCGGTTATGCCGACGGCTATCCGCGTCATGCCGCGACCGGCACGCCCATACTGGTGGATGGCAAGCGCACTCGTATTGTGGGCCGCATATCGATGGACATGCTGTTTGCCGATCTGACCGATCTGCCCGAAGCCGGAATAGGCAGCCAGGTGATCTTGTGGGGAAAGGGGCTGCCGGTAGAGCTTATCGCCCAGTCGGCAGGCACCATCAATTATGAGTTGCTCTGCGCGCGCGCCGATCGGGTAACCATGCGCGATCTGTAACCGGCACGTAAAAGCAGCGCCCCACTCCGCGGCGCTGGTTTGATGAGTCGCCAAGGGCGCGCGCCGGCAGAGTTTATTTCTGTGCAGCAGCAGGAGCAGCTGAAGCGGGAGTAGCGGCGGCAGGGGTGGCGCCAGCGGGTTTTACCGGAGCGGCTGGAGCCGCTGGAGGTGTAAATTTGGCGCCGCCCGCATCAGCCATATACGCCACCGCACGAGCAATTTCGAGATCGCTCAGGTTGGGATTGCCGCCTCGCGGAGGCATTTGCCGTATTCCCGACAAAGCATGGCTGATCAGAGTTTGATAGCCTTGAGCGATACGAGGAGCCCACATTGCCTTGTTACCAAATTTGGGAGCGCCCATTGCGCCCGGAGTATGGCATGCGGTACAAACCGCATTGAATACCTGCTCGCCCGTCATGTCGACATGCACCGCATTGGCATCGGCGATTACCAGATGCCCGACGGGTGCGATACGGGCATCCACTTCAGCACTATCCATAGCCAGCGGTTTTTCCTGAGCATGGCTGTCATGAATTTTAACCAGCAGCATGATAATTAAAAAAATAACTATCAGCGGAGCAAACAAACCACCCAAAAGCGCGGTAGCAAACTGCAATGGGGTGGTTTTAGTCATTTTAACGTGGTCGTCGCTCATGGGCACATCCTTAACTATAAAGTTGCAAATCGGCTAATTTTTCAATTATAACGCCAAATATTCAATTGCAAAAGCCTTCCTGTAGAAATGGATATAGACGTTGCTGCAGAAAATGGTTATTCTATCGGCCTGAATGCGCTCGTAGCTCAGATGGATAGAGTATTGGTTTCCGAAGCCAAGGGTCACTGGTTCGAATCCAGTCGGGCGCACCACTTTCCAGCCATTTCTCGATTTTGGTCCAAGTTTTGGTCCAAGTCGCGATCCAAC
>JAJYPN010000014.1 GCA_021795395.1 Pseudomonadota bacterium
GGCGCAGGACAAACTGCCGACAGTGCCTATTCCATTGCGCAAGCTATCAATGCCGTATCGGCGCAATCCGGCGTGCAGGCGACGGCCAACGCGACCATCAGCACATCCACCCTGACGGCTACTACCGCTGTTGCCGCCAATTCATTTACCATAAATGGCGTAAACATCGGTGCAGTCGCAGCCGGCGGCACGGTTGCAGGCGAAGCCGCCAATACAGCTGCTGCGATCAACCTGCTGTCGGCCCAGACCGGTGTTACTGCCACGGCCAGCGCAACTACCGGCGCTCTTACTCTTACTGCTGCGGACGGTCGCGATATCGCCGTTGGGGGTACGCCTCCGGCCGGCTTGACGGCGGGGACCACCAACGGTACGATTTCCCTGACATCGACCAATTCTGCGGGCATTACCATAGGTGGTGCAGCAGCTACAAAAGCAGGCTTTACTGCAGCTCAACAAGTCACTACCGCACCCTCCACCACCTTGCACGTACAAAGTCTGTCTTCGACCGATCTGTTGACCCAGACCGATGCGCAGAATGCCATGACCGCACTGCAAGGAGCCATCAACACCGTAACTGCAAATGCCGCTCAAATGGGTGCCTTGCAAAACCGCTTCGCCGCTGTGGTAACGGGCATCCAGACCGACTCTCAAAACCTGTCGACTTCATTGAGTGCGATCCAGGACACCAACTACGCAGCAGAAACTGCCAATCTGAGCAGAGAGCAGGTATTGTCTCAAGCAGGTACGGCGATGCTGGCGCAAGCCAACCAGTTGCCTAACCAGGTATTAACCTTGCTGCGTTAATCGGTTCGGTTACGGGATCTGTGAAATGCGGCGGAAGGTGTTGATACACCTTCCGCTTTGGAATGAAGGAGTACGATCATGATCATAGGACAAATAAATGCATCGGATGCCGTCCCGCTTTTGCCTGCCGCGGGTTCAAACCCAGCCCCCGCTTCCGGTACCGGTACGACAGGGCAAACCGCTTCGCAGCCTGTGATTTCAGTGAACGCTACGCCAGCCGCAGCCGCAAGTAATGCAGAAACAGAAAGTCAGATATTGCAGCAATCCATTTCCAATCTGAACGCGCATCTGAAAAATATCGGCAACAACAGCGTCGAATTCAGCATTAACTCTTCTACCGGACAAGTCGTAGTGCAGGTCGTGGATACGCAAACTCAGGCAATAATCATGCAGACGCCGAGCAAGCAGGCCATAGCCATTGCTCAGGCGCAACTGGAAGCACACGCCAATCAGCGGGGATTGTTGATTAAAACCGAAGCTTAACCTTGATTCGTTAAAAATACGGGTTATTCGTTAAAGGAGCAGATCATGTCGCTTACCGCCGCCGCCACGACCAATGCCGCCATTTCTTCGGTCGGTATCGGATCGGGCCTGGATGTTACCAGCATCGTAGCCAAACTGATGTCCGCCGAGCAGCAACCACTCAATCTTCTGACCCAGGAAGAAGCGAGTTACAACGCCAAGATATCCGGTTTCGGCACGCTGCAAAGCGCTGTGTCGCAATTCCAGACCGCTATGACCGGCTTATCCAACCCTGCCCAGTTTCAAAGTCTGACCGCAACGTCAAACAACACGGCAGCTGTGACGGCAACTCTGGGATCGAATGCGGTAGCCGGCAGTTATTCGCTAGGCGTCACCAATCTCGCGCAAGCGCAAAATCTGGTAACCGCCGGACAGGCAAGTGCTACGACAGCAATCGGATCGGGCGCGACCACGACGCTGAGCTTCGATTTCGGTACGATTTCGGGAGGTACGCTCAGCGGCGGCATCTATACCGGCGCCAGTTTCACCAGCAGCGGCAACGGCATCAAGACCGTAACGATCAATTCGAGCAATGATTCGCTAACGGGTATCGCCAACGCGATCAATACCGCCAATATCGGCGTATCGGCGACCATTATCAATACGGGCAATGCCACCAATCCGTATGTGCTCTCCTTGACATCCAGTCAAACCGGCGCTGCGAGCAGCATGAACATCTCGGTGTCGGGAGACGCTACGCTGTCGAGCATGCTAAGCTACAATCCGGCCAATAATACCGGACAGGACCTCACTCAGAACGTCGCCGCACAGAATTCGAATTTTACTCTCAACGGGATCGCGATCAGCAACGCCGGCAATACCATCAGCAATGCCATTCAGGGAGTCACACTGAACCTGCTCGGCACGACGCCGTCCGCCACTCCCGCCACAATTACCGTCGCCGCCAGCACAACGGCGACGAATACGGCGGTCAATCAATTCGTCACCGCCTACAATACGCTGGAACAAACCCTGCAAAACGCTACCGCCTATAACGCGACCACCAAGCAAGGAGCGCTTTTCAACGGCGACCCTACGGTCACCGACATGGAGCGGCAACTTCAGAATTTGCTGATGAATCCGATCGCCGGAAATAGCGGCAACGCGATGACCATGCTCTATCAGGCCGGCGTCACGCTACAGAGCAACGGCACGTTGAGCGTGGACAATACCAAGCTTAATGCGGCCATCTCGGCCAACCCCAATGCCTTTGCCGGGCTCTTTGCCGTCGCCGGACAAACGACCGATAGCCTGGTGAATTATTCCAGTGCCGGCGCCAACACCAAAC
This sequence comes from Pseudomonadota bacterium, assembly GCA_021795395.1. Classification (GTDB taxonomy): domain Bacteria; phylum Pseudomonadota; class Gammaproteobacteria; order Burkholderiales; family Sulfuriferulaceae; genus Sulfuriferula. The sequence goes on from JAJYPN010000014.1 coordinate 2,615, forward strand.
CCGGCAACTATAATCTTACCGTCAGTCAACTCGCTACCCAGGGTACAGCCGTGGGTACGGCGGCCCTTGCTTCATCGATCACCATTACCGCAGGAACCAACGATACCCTGCAGGTCATGCTGGACGGCAACAGCAGTACCGTGACCCTGGCGCCAGGCACCTATACTCCGGCCACGCTGGCGCTGCAAATACAATCGCAAATCAACGGCAACAGCACTTTCTCGGCAGCCGGCTCCAGCGTCAAGGTGACGGTAGCATCCAGCGGCGCATTGCAGATGACTTCGAATCGTTACGGCTCGGCGTCCAACGCCAACATCACCGGCGGCGACGGACAGGCCACGCTCAGTTTTGCCGGTGCCACCACGACCACGGGACTGGATGTGGCCGGCACGATCAACGGCGTTGCCGCAACCGGGTCTGGGCAAACTCTGACCGGCGCCACGGGCGACGCGTCCGCCGGTCTGGCGGTCAAAATCACGGGCGGCGCACTGGGCGCTCGCGGCACGGTCAGCTATTCGCAAGGATACGCCTATCAATTCAATACCCTGGCTACATCGATACTCAGCCCAACAGGATCAATCGCTACCGCCACCAACAGCTACAATACCCTGCTGCAACAGAACGCGGCCCGGCAAACCGCGATGAATGCTCAGCTCTCGGCGATGCAGGCTCGCTACATGGCGCAATTCACCGCTCTGGATAACTTGATCAGCAGCATGAATTCGACCAGCACGTTTTTAACGCAACAATTAAGTTCAATCGCGGCTAGCACGTAAAGGAAACCCTCATGTTTGGCAAAACTCGACCTGGCGCAAATGCTTACATGGATATCAATCTTGAAACCGGCGTTTTCGCAGCATCGCCGCACAAGCTGATCGTCATGCTGTTCGATGGCGCAAAACTGGCGCTGAGCAATGCGCAATTGCATCTTGAAAACAAACATGTCGCCGCCAAAGGTCAGGCGATCGCGCATGCCATAAGGATCATCAGCGACGGTCTGCGCGCCAGCCTGAACAAGGATGCCGGCGGTCCGCTGGCAAAAAATCTCGATGCGTTATACGAATATATGTGCACTCGACTGGTGTTGGCAAATTTGCACAATGATGCGAAGATAGTAAATGAAGTGATCGATCTGCTGGAAGTCATTCGCCAGGCATGGGTTGAAATCGAAGATTTGCCAGCACCTCCTGTAAAACCGCTTGACGTCCCGCCGAGCAAACCGCGGTATGATATCCTCGCTCCGCGCACTTCCTCTTTTATCAAGGCATGAAATCATGAATGGCGAAGAAATAATTGCTGCCTATGAATCCGTAGCTCACATCACCGGGCAAATGCTGAATGCGGCGCGTACCGGCGCATGGGATGATCTGGTCAGTCTGGAAAATCGATGCGCCCGCCATATACAGGCATTGGAAAAGGATGAAATTCCGGTCAGGCTGACGGGAGAACTACGTAATCGAAAAATTGCTGTAATCAAAAAAATTCTTGCCAACGACAAGGAAATTCGCGGGATTACCGAACCGTGGATGCAGCGGCTGTCCAATCTCATGCAAAGCAATGCCACCGAGCGCAAGCTCTCCATGACTTACGGTAACACTCGCCCAGGCTGATCATGACACCGATCCGGACGGAAACCGGTTTGCCGCCGGTAACGCTGATCCAGGCGCTGTTGCCAGCGGCGGGATCCGGCGATCCACCGTCCCAATCCGCGCAATGGATCAATCTATTGCAACTCGGACAACGCATCATCGTGGAAGTACAGGCTCATTTGACCGATGGCAGTTTCCTCGTTAAGGTCGGCGACGCGACGACGCGTATGAATCTTCCCTCCGCCACGACGGTGGGAGAAAAAATAACGCTGACCGTTGTCGATAAATCACCGCTGCCTACTTTTATATTAAACGCCAATCCGTCCGCCCCCATCGACAGCAGCAACATGTCGTTAAGCAATGCAGGAAAATTGATCGCCGCGATACTGCAATTGTCGGGTGAATCCGCTGCGACACCGGTTCCAGGCAAGTCACCGCTCATGCCGCAAGCCAATTTCCCCGCTCCGTTGCTGGCGAATGCCCTGGAGCAGACATTAACGCAATCCGGTCTGTTTTACGAATCGCATTTGCATCAATGGGTAAACGGGCAACGGACGATAACCGAGTTGATGAATGAGCCTCAAGCCAGCCAAACCGCCCAGATTTCCAACCTGGGTGCAGTAAACAATATTGTGCCGGCGATACCGGTCACCAAACCCGCAAATACGTCATCCATGGTCAACTCGCTGGCTACGACCGCACTTCCCGTAACAGACAAACCTGCCGATCTGACTATCAATAATCCCGTACTTGCGCAATTGGTCCATCAACAACTGCATACGCTCGAACAAAATCGTTTCCTCTGGCAAGGCGAACTATGGCCGGGTCAAACCCTGAATTGGGAAATAAGCGACGACACGCCCAGGAACAACCAGACCTTGCCTCATTCAATCTGGAGCAGTAAAGTGAGTTTCGACTTGCCGCTTCTAGGCAAGGTGATCGCTCATTTAAGACTGAACGACGACCAATTGACGATGCAGATATCCGCCGATAAAAGCGCTTTGCAACAATTACAGGCACATAGCGGCAGCTTGAGTCACGGCCTGCAAGTGGCCGGCATTTCCCTTACCGCCTTGCAGATGACAAGCCATGCCTAAGTTACCTTTGCCATTGGCTGTCGCACTTGCCTATCAGACGGGCGACACCGCACCCCGCATCGTCGCAAAGGGTAAGGGGCCGATTGCCGAAGAAATTATCGCCAGGGCCAGGGAACACGGAATTTTCGTCCATGAATCCAAGGAACTGGTTGCTTTGTTGTTGCAAATAGATCTGGACCAAAACATACCGCCCGCGTTATATCGCGCGGTAGCCGAGTTGCTTGCCTGGTTATATCAGGTTGAAAACAGCCAAAATGTTCCGTTTTCAACCCCGACTGAGCTATAATTTAAACTTCATTTTGAATTCGCTTGATTATGCAGCCCAATCTACCCGAATTAGGTACCGAAAATCAAGGACTGTATCAAGTCCATTCACGGGGCGAAATACTCCGGTTGCTGAACGGCATAACCGAGCAGCATCAACTGGTCACCATGATAATTCATGGCGGAGCCGAAATCGTCGTGACTTCCATACTCGAAGTCGACGATAAGAATAACCGGGTATATCTGGATTGTGCGCAAAACAAGTTATTGAATCAGAGAATTATCGAATCGGACAATGTAGAATTCGAATCGAGTCTGGACAAGGTACGGATATTGTTTTCCGCATCTCGAGTCACCGAATGCATACAGGATGAACAAGATGCTTTATGCATTGAAATCCCACGCATACTCATCCGCTTGCAACGACGAGAATATTTCCGGGTCAACATACCGCCGGGGCTATCCAATCGATGCTTGATCCCTCTGGCAGGCGAAAACTATAGCGCCATGTTGGTCGATATCAGCGGCGGCGGCGTAGCGTTGCTCGACGAACGCAAAATCCTGCAAATCGATACCGGACATATCTATCAGGATTGCCAGATACAGATTGCGGACATAGGTTTGCTGCAAACCAGTCTGCAGATTCGAAACTGGCAGGATATCAGCCTTGCCCCTGGCAAGAACAATCGCCGTATCGGCTGTCAGTTTATCGGTCTCTCCCCAGGCATGCTGACGATGGTGCAGCGCTACATCATGCATCTTGAACGCGAACGCAATGCACGGATGACAGGTTTGCTATAACGGCATCGCCTTTCCCTCCCGGCAAATCGACAGGAAACCTGTGCGCGCTCAACGCCCTTACACTGTATTGCAAATGCTTCCTGCGCTACATGCCGGCGGTGTAGAACGAGGCACGCTGGAAATCGCCCGTTATCTGGTACAGAATAAACATCATTCGCTGGTCATGTCATCCGGCGGGCGTTTGCTGAGCCAACTGGAAGCGGAAGGCTCGACGCATTTCGATTGGCCCGTTGGAAAAAAATCCCTTACTACCTTAAGACTGATCCCGCGTTTACGCCGGCTATTGATCGAACAGCGTGTCGATATCCTTCATCTGCGTTCGCGTATGCCGGCATGGATAGGTTATCTTGCCTGGCGCGGGATGGACCCCCAGACGCGCCCAAAACTCGTCACCACCGTGCACGGACCCTACAGCGTCAATCGATACAGCGCGGTAATGACCAAAGGCGAACGCGTTATCGCGGTATCGGAAACCATACGTGACTATATACTGTTGAATTATCCCAAAGTCGATGCCAGCCGCATACGCCTGATTCATCGCGGTGTCGACCCGGTCGAGTTTCCTTCGGACTACCGGCCTCCCGATTCATGGCTGACGGAATGGCGACAGGCCTATCCCCAACTCACCGATAAAATAGTACTGACATTACCCGCGCGAATCACGCGCTGGAAAGGACAAAACGATTTCATCCGCCTGATTGCACGATTAAAAATGGCAGGATTGGCGGTTCATGGTTTGATGGTTGGGGAAGTGGATCCGAAAAAACGCTCTTACAAGCAGGAACTCGAAGCCGAAATTTGCCGTCTTAATTTAATTAATGACATGGATATAATTGGCCATCGATCTGATTTAAAAGAAATAATGTCCGTATCAAATCTCGTTTTATCACTAGCTCAAACCCCGGAAGCATTTGGTCGCGTGGTACCGGAAGCATTAAGTCTCGGTGTCGCTGTTGTAGGATACAATCATGGCGGCGTAGGCGAAGTATTACGCGAATTATTTCCGTCCGGTTTGGTACCGCCGAAAAATATCGATGCGCTGGAAAAGACGGTGTTGCATTGCCTTGCGACCCCGCAAACCATAGCAAAAAACGAATCATTTACCTTGGCACATATGCAGGCGCGTACGTATTCGATCTATCGGGAACTGCTTGAATCCTGACGCCATGGACTCGATTGTGCCTTGTACATCCGTAACGTTTGCAATTATCGTCAACCTCTCCAGGATTTCGAATTTGCTGAAAGAGTGTCAGAAAGACGGTAAAAATTCTTGGCGGTATTCCAGGCAATGAGCGATGCCTGCACGGGAAAACCGGTAAAACCGACTTTGACCAAAAGGAATGAGCATGCTTAAGGTTCTGGTTGTCGGTAAATATCATAGCATTATTCATTGGATGGAAAATACGGTGGACGCGTTTATCCAATCGGGATGCGATACCGACTATTTCGCCATGAATGGCGATACCATTGCGCAATCTTTGTTTTTCAAATTATCCGGAAAAATACACGGCGACAATTCCCTGCCGATTTGCGACAGCCTGGCCAGGAAACTGAAGCGCTTTCAACCGGATTTGATCGTTTTCATCGTCATTGCCGCATTAAGAATGCCGGAAAAGTTATTCGCCATCAGCAATGAGCTCTGTCCCAACGCTAAAAAAATCGCATGGATAGGCGATAAATTAAACGCTGAAGAAAGCGTTTTCGCCAATTATGTTGACAGGATATTTTGTACCGATAGCGCATTTATCGAAGACATGCGCCGATTCGGATTCAAGACACCGACCGATTATCTGCCCTTGGCTGTCAATCCGGAATTTTTCCGCCCTTTATCGGTCGCTCGCTCGAATACGATGGTGTATGCCGCCAACAATAGTCCGGAGCGGGGCAAACTGGTTAGGCGGATAAACAAACCGGTTACATTGTACGGCAAGGGATGGTCGAAGCTGAAAGATACGCCGCATGTCATACACGCTTATCGGCTGCCGTATAAGAAATTGCCGTCTATCTATGCCGGGTGTACAGCAGTATTGAACATAAAAAACGAAAAGAACGTCGTGCATGGACTCAATCAGCGCAGCTTCGAATCTTACGGTTGCATGACGCCGGTATTGAACGATGACATGGCGGATATGGACAGATGTTTTGACGTAGGCAAGGAAATTCTGGTATACCATTCCCTGGAGGAACTGGACGAATACCACGATCGTTTGCTTGGCGACAAAATTTTTGCCTTATCGATCGGCAAAGCCGGTTATAAACGCGTATTGTCCGAACATACTTACCGGCATCGCGTCGCAACCATGCTGACAGTGCTTGATTTTAACAAATCCGGTTAAAATCGCTTGTTGCATTTAATTCCGTTTCAAAATCTTGCCTCCCGATAATTTTTTTAAAAATACCAGTAATGCCATGACACTCAAATCCTCACCCTTGAGCCTGCTTTCCGTAGCTGGTTATCTGACGGCCTTGATCCCGGTAGGTTTGGCGATAGGAAATGCAGCCGCTGAAATAATCCTGTCGTTGATTGTGATCCTGTTTTCTATCCACACGATCAAAATCCGTGATTTTTCGTGGCTGAAGAAGGATTGGGTTATCGCACTGCTGGCGTTGTGGGCCTACGGTTGCAGCAGAAGCGTATTTACGGATAACCCAGGTAAAACCTTTATCGATGCCTTGCCCTGGGTCAGATTTATTCTGTTCGCCGTTGCACTGGAAAGTTGGGTGCTGGCACATGAAAAATGGCGCAATCTTTTACTGAATTTCGGCTTTGTCGCCGTATCGTGGCTGGCGGCCGACGCTATTTACCAGTATTTGCACGGGACCGATTTATTCGGCCGGGTGATGGCGTGGCCGCACAGATTGACCGCTTCCTATAGCAAGCCCATCGTCGGCATCATGATCGCATGGTTATTCATACCGTTTTTATTCGGCCGCCTGGGCAAAAAACAGAATTTCCCCGCACTGGGGTTTGGCGCGTTGACGCTGACTGCCGTTTTGCTCAGCGGTGAACGGATGGCGTTGATATTCAGTATGCTCTCTATTGTATTGGTCACTTTATTTATCCCCTATTTCCGCAAAACCGGCATAATTGCGCTATTTGTGATCGTTATCGGCATGGTCGCGCTGATGGCGCTTAAACCCAGCCTATATGACAGACAAATCAAGTCGACTATCGATGTCATCAGCCATTTGCCCGATTCGCCTTATGGAGTGATCTGGCATAGCGCTCTCGACATCGTTCGCGACCATCCGGTTTTCGGTGTAGGCATGGGCAACTTTCGTTTGATTTGCCCTGACAGCCGGTATGGTCCGATCGATCCCACCGGCCGCGGATATTCGCGCTGCGCCCCGCATCCTCATAACATCTATCTGGAATGGCTGACGGAAGGCGGCGCTATCGCCCTCGCCGGCTTTATAGCATCGATGTTTTTTGTGATGCGGCGATTAATGCGGAACTTTGATGCGAATCGTAATAACATTCTTTTCCTGGCTTTAACCATTACCTACGCGGTACGTTTGTGGCCCGTCGCTTCAACCACCAGTTTTTTTCATGGCTGGTCGGCGATTCCGTTCTGGCTCGTCATGGGTTGGGCGTTGGCGTATTGCCGCCTGCCCGACCGGACGTCATGACGCCGAAAATCGCCATCATATTGCCGCCGAGAGAACAATATTCGAATCGGTTCAAAGGCGCTGTCGCATTATGTATGGCCGATTTCACTACACATAGCCGCTATCGGGAGTCTACTACGCTGGTCGGCGGGACAAACGCCGATTTCGGTTCCCTGCGCTACGAACAAATCAAGGATTGGAAAAAATGGTATTTGAGGGACAATTTTGCTTATGCCCGAAAAATCTTGCATTACCTTATCAGTCAGAAATTTACCCACGTTGAAGTACAAAACAGGCCATTGATCCATCGTTATCTGTGTAAAAAACTGCCGCCTGCGCTGGCCGTAAGCCTGCATTTGCATAACGATCCGCAAGGGATGAAAGGCTTGCAAAAAAGCAGACAAAGACAGGCGGCGGTCGATCGCTCGGCAGCGATTTATTGCGTGAGCGAATATATCAGACAGCGCTTTATCGCCGGATTGACGCAGGGCCAGAACAAGGTACATGTCATCCATAACGGTATCGATACCAAAAACCGGCCGCAAATCGCCAAAGAAAAAATCATACTTTACGTAGGGCGCATCATTCAGGAAAAAGGCGCCCTGCCGCTATCCATGGCTTATACCCGAATCGCTCCGCATTTGCCTGACTGGAAATTCGTCGTGAGCGGTGCCGATCGATTCGATTCGGTCTCGGAATATGAAAAGGAAACGCATAAAAACCTGAGCGAATTAGGACGCCAGTGCGAATATACTGGCTATATCGGTCACGATGAAGTCATGCGCTATTTTTCCAGGGCAGAGATCGCCGTCATACCTTCCGTCTGGGACGAGCCATTCGGCCGTACCGTTCTCGAAGCCATGGCCAGTACGGCCGCCGTCGTCACCAGCGGTACCGGTGGGATCAAGGAAATTATCGGCAGCACCGGCATAGTGGTCAATCCGCCGACACCGGAAGGATTGGGCCGGGCAATACTGGAACTGGCGGAAAACCCGACAAAGCGCGCGGCAGCACAGCAGGAAGGATACAAAAGAGCGGCCGGTTGTTTCGATATCCGGCATGTGACGGCCATACTCGATGACATAAGAAACCGGATTTCGCCGTAATTCTTGCGCATTGTTATCATGCCGGATTGCGTCTGCATACGAAATTCCGGGACAAGGTGCGCGCGGAGGCGCAACCGGTATGAATGAGAACCGTCTGCCTGATTCCATCGATCACATACTGCAAGCCGCAGCGGGTGCATGCAGCTTCGTGGAGGGTCTGGGCAAAGACGCCTTTCTTGAGGACAAACGCGCAACGCACTGCGGCTTACGTTTTTTTAGTCAGGCTAACCAACGCGATCCCAAACAGTATCATGCCACCGGATTCGATCAGCGTATGGCTTAAAATTTCGTGCAGCAATGGCACCGCTGCCACGGCCACGATAACGGGGATCAGCATTTGTATGACCGCACTCGTCGCACCGGACAGCTTCTTCAAGAGGCGGTACCAAAGCACATACACCAGCGCCGAAGTAAATCCCCCGGAAACAGCGGCATAAAGCGCTCCTTTCAAGCTGATGGTCAGCAGTTGATCGCCATGAATAGCAATATAAACAGCCAGCAGACCTAAAGCGGCATACATGAAATTGGCCGTCGTGCTGGCCAGATTATCTGCGGAGCGCTTGCCGAGTATCGAGTAAGCCGCCCACGCCATGCCGGCGCACAGCATCAATACTATCCCCGAGGCGCTGTTTGCCTGCACATGGCTTCCGACCAGTCGCCACAAGCCCGATAAAGTCAACAGGCTGCCTGCCCATTGCCATACCGACAAACGATAGCCCCGATACACTTCCCACGCCAGCATGGCCGCCTGAATAGCAAAAAACAGAAATAAGGTGCCGCTCGCCGCGCCTAATTTTACATAGCCGTAGGCAAAAGCCAGAGCGTAGATTGCCAGCATGAACGGCATCGCAGGATAAAGCACCGGGCGTTTTCGGATCGCCAGCGATAAGCCCAGTAATATCAAGGCACCGCTGCTTAAACGTATCACCGTAAACGTCAGCGGATCGATCGAACCGCTTCCCAGGGCGGCCCGTGCAAGCAAGCTATTACCCGCCATTCCTGCGAGCACCGACACGATTAGCAAGCTCAGTCGCAAGCTAGCCATCAGTTTATCGCCAAAACGCGTTGATAAACCGCGACTGTATCGGCGGCTTGCTTGATCGGGCTGAACCGTGATTGCGCTGCCGTTCTGGCGGCCTGGGCGAGTTGCTCGCGCCGTCCGTTGTCTATCGCAATCGTTTCGATTGCCTCTGCGATTGCCTGCGGATCGCCTGGCGGAATAAGCAGGCCGTTCTTGCCGAAATCGAGCATGGCGGGAATCGCTCCGGTTTTTGTACCGATACACGGCAAGCCTGTCGCCATCGCTTCGAGAAAAGCGATACAGAACCCCTCCTTGATACTCGGTTGCAAATACATATCGCAAGCGGCAAGCAGATCCGGCACATCGTGCCGCGTCCCGAGGAAATTGACGCGCCCGGACAGATCGAGCCTGGAAGATAATCGCGAGAGTTTATCCCTGTCGGGCCCCTCGCCTGCCAGCACCAGATGCAGTTTCGGCAATCTCGCGGCCAATCGAGCGAGAGCTTCGATGGCGTATTGCTGTCCTTTGGCCGGAACCAGACGGGCAACGCACAATACGATCAGCTTATCCTGCCACCCCAATTGTTGACGTATCTGCTCGCGTTTATCCGTACCGTAATTCTGTGCGTCGACCGAATTGTAGACGACGCTGGTCCGGCTCTCCGGGTAGCCCAGGCGGCACAAGGAATCGCGCACCATGTCGGATACGCAGATCACATGGCTGCAAAACCGAAAAGGCGCGCTGTGTTTGACAATATTGTGCGCGGTGGCAACGCAGGGAACGGAGTGGTTCACGCGACCGACCATGGCGGCAGATTTGAGCATGTGCGCATGAAGCAGATCGGGTTCGACCTGACGTATCACAGTACGTAAGGACCATAAGGACCAAGGATGCCAGCGCCCTCCGGCACGAATCGGGTAGCAGGAAATACCCTGTTGTTTCAATGCGAGTCCGAGTTCGCCTTGTGCTGGCAATGCTACTGCGATATCCAGTCCTCTTGCTTGCTGTTGCAGACACAAATCGAGCAAATGCTTTTCGGCGCCGCCTACGCCGGTCGATGCAATGATGTGCAAGATTTTCAAGAGACGGCCCTGCCCTGTGTTATAGTTTTCTCATTCGTAAATTCTGTCGCGCCGCTATTTTCATGGAAAAACTCTCCGCCTTCGTCACCACCTATAATAATGCTCGCACGCTGGAATCGTGCCTGGAGAGCGTCAAATGGGCGGATGAAATCGTGCTGCTTGATTCTGGAAGTAACGATGCCACGCTGGATATTGCCCAACGATACGGATGTCAAATTTATCATCAGCCATTTCTCGGTTACGGTAAGCAAAAGCAGCTCGCACTCACCAAAACCACACATTTATGGGTATTGCTGCTCGATGCCGACGAAGCGCTGTCTCCGGCATCGCAACAGGAAATTCGTCAATTGCTGCAGCAAGGGCCCGATGCGGACGGCTACGTCATTCCGCGCAAAGAGCAGATGTTCTGGCAAATGAATAACGACTATGTGCGCCTGAACAAGTTTCTGCGGCTGTTTCGCAAGGACAAGGGCCATATTACCGATATGCCCATACACGCCGCCCCCAAGGTCGACGGTCTGATCAAAAGCCTGCAAGCGCCATTCTATCATTACGGCGAAACCGATATCGATGTTAAGGTCAGCAAATTGAATGCCTACTCCACCGGCCTGGTCAAAGACAAGGTCGCCAAAGGCAAACTGCCGAATCCGTGGATATGCGTCGTTTACCCGCCTTTTTATTTCCTCCGCGCCTATTTTTTCAAGCGTGCATTTTTGAACGGCTGGGGCGGTTTTTTCACCTCGGTGTGCGGCGCATTTTACGTATTTCTGAAATACGCCAAGCTGTATGAATATTACCAGCGCAAACACTACGGCAAATCACTGATGCCCGCCGGCGCTCCAGACAATCCTCCAGTCTACGAATCGGACAAACCGGTGTGATATGCGCAATTTACCCTGTAATTCGCTTATTCGACAATAAATGTCTATCCCGTTCCGCACCTGGCAATGCGGGTTAAAGCAGTCGGCGGCGGTCACGATCGAGCGGCGGGACCTGCGGTCTCGTTCTTGAAAGCGTCGGTCTGCGACAAACCTGCCTGCCATCCAGTGCAGCGCGCGAAATCAAGGCGTTGCGGTTCTCGAAATAGCTCTTGAAATGCTATTCTCGATCTCTTACTATTGCAACGAGTTTCGATAAGAAAGGATGACCATGCGACCGTCCGTTGTGCTCGACATGAACCGAAGTGCTGTGCGCGAAGCGGTGAACCGCTTTCGCACGGCGAACCCGCGCGTCTTCGGTTCGGTGCTGCATGGTACCGACCGGGACGGTAGCGACCTGGACCTGCTGGTCGATGCGCTGCCTGGTGCCACATTATTGGACTTGGGCGGGTTGCTCGATGAGCTGGAATCGCTGCTCGGCATACATGTTGATTTGCTGACGCCCGGCGACCTGCCGCCGAAGTTCCGGGCCTTGGTGCTCGCGGAGGCACGACCGGTATGAGCGGGAGCCGCCTTCCCGACTACATCGACCACATCCACCAGGCCGCGACCGATGCATGCAGCTTTGCGGAGGGGCTGGACAAGGATGATTTCCTGGCAGATAAGCGCACCCAGCAGGCCGTCATCATGAGCCTTATCATCATCGGCGAGGCGGCCACGAAGGTGATGGACAGCAACCCCGAGTTCACCCATGCGCACCAGGAAATACCGTGGCGCAGCATACGCGGCATGCGTAACCGCATCGCCCACGGCTACTTCGATATCGATCTCGAAGTGGTGTGGGACACCGTGCAAACGGCGTTGCCGGAACTACTGAAGCAATTGCCTGGCGTAACCCGTTTGCTTTCAACGCATGATGCGACATTTGGTGCTGAAATCGTTACCGCTGTCATCGACACTGGTACGCCGTCTGGCCGGTTCTTCTTCCACGCCATGGACAGCCTCGCCGAAATGGAGCGCGAGCGGACCGTCGAGCGCATTCGCGCCGGGCTGGAAGCGGTTCGTCAGCTTGGCCGCAAGGGCGGTCGCAAGCCCAAGATGACCGACAGCAAGATCGAATCGGCCAAGAAGCTGCTCGCCAGCGGCATCCCACCCAGGGACGTAGCCAAAAATCTCGACGTGTCCGTTCCTACGCTGTACCGCTGGGTGCCAGCCTCGGCGCACGCTTAACGTACTTTCTTTAAATTCCGTTTTCGGAGACGACCCCAACTGGAAAAACGCACTGCTCACAGTTGACCCGAATCGCACACGCTTGCGCGTATTGCCATTGCAGCCCAGATAAGACTGGAACCGATGTGCCGTCAGGAATCTTTCAAGACCGCAATGGTCGGCAAAAATCCGTATCCGGAACCAAGATCCGCAGTTTTCCGCCGCCAACGATGAACTTATCCTTACATAGCCGCTCTGATTGTAAGCTGTGCCCGTGGAGCAATCGCCATACTGTTTTTGATCAGGACTACAACGTTGATACGGAACATTTCGAGTCCCGTCAGTCCCAAGCTTGAAATCTTCCAAGCATTTTCTATCATGTCGGCCGAAATTATTGTTCGGATCGTATAGCTTAGCAAGGAGTGAGTAATGGCGTGTAACAGCAAAACAATACCGGCGACCCACCCAGGCGCCGCATTGCGTAAAGAAATCGCTAGCGGTCGATTCGTGGCTCCGTTTATCGGAATTTACGATGCATTTTCCGCCACCATCGCCGCCAAGCATTCTCCCAATCTGTTTTACAGCGGTTTCGGTTTTGCCGCCAGCCATTACGGGCTTCCCGATGTCGGTTATATTGCCTGGAGCGACATGGTTCAAGCTGCCTGGCGCATACGCCAGATACTTCCCGACCATAAACTGCTGGTGGATGTGGACGACGGTTATGTTGACGCCTCTGTCGCGTGCCATGTCACCTCACAGCTCGAACAAATGGGCGTAGCGATGATTATGCTCGAAGATCAAAAACGCCCTCGTCGTTGCGGGCATTTTGACGGCAAAATTTTATTGCCGATCGAAGAGTATATGGAAAAACTGGACATGGTGCTGTCGCAACGCACCGATTTGTGCGTGTTGGCGCGGACCGATGCATCGGGCGACGAAATTTATAAACGCATAGAGCGTATTTCCAGTACCGATGTGGAAGCAATTCTGGTCGATGGCGTACGTACTCTCGAAACCCTGCGCGAAGTCCGTAAAATAACCGACAAACCCTTGCTGTTCAATCAGATTGCCGGCGGCAAAAGCCCGCGGGTAACCTTGTCCGACCTGAATGCTGCGGGAGCGCGCCTGGCTTTATATTCGACGCCCTGCCTGTTTGCCGCGCAAACGGCGATGAACGATTCGCTCTCGGCAATTTTTGCCGATGACGGACGTTTACCCAGTACCGAATTTGGATGCGCGGTCGGGGTTACGGAATGCAGCGTAATGCTGGAAGCAAATATGTCTTTGCATATACCGCCGGGCTGCGCTGAAAAATTCGGTAAGGCATGACGTGCTGTTCCATTTGGTAATTTACCTCATAACCGGCAGCATCGCCGGTTACCTGGCAGGATTGTTCGGTGTAGGCGGCGGTATCATAATCGTGCCGGTACTGGTTGTCCTGTTCAAGACCACGGGAATTTCGCCTGCCGTTATCATGCCTCAGGCCATAGGCACATCCATGGCGATCGTAACCGTCACTTCTCTGATGGGGGCCAAAGCTCACTGTGCCAACATGAATGTGGACTGGCCGAAAGTAAAATTATTGCTGCCGGCGGTTTTGTTCGGCGTGATCGTCGGCGCTTTGCTGGGTTCCTATATCGCACGCGATGCCTTGATCTGGTGCGTGATTGCGTTTGAATTGAGCGTAGCCGGGATGTTCCTGCTGCAAGTCATCCGTAAGGACGGACACGACGAGGGAGCCGTCCCGAAACAGGCTTTGTCCCGTACCGCCATGCTTGCCGTTTCCGGAGGATTGGGGCTGGTATCGAGCATAGTCGGCATTGCCGGAGGCACATTGTTTGTGCCGTTTTTGGGTTTCTGCGGGGTAGGCATGCGCAAAGCCATCGGCACCGCCACGGCATTGGGCGCGCCGCTCAGCCTGGTTGCTGCGTGCGTTTACCTTCTGACCGGATTATTGAGTCATAAACCGCTGCCTGCGTATTCAATCGGCTATATTTATCTACCGGCGTTTCTAGGCTGTGTCGCAGGAGGGTACTGGACATCGAAACACGGGGCATCGCTGGGGCTGAAATTCAATTTGCGCTGGCTGAAACTGGCTTTTGCATTAATTCTGTTAGGCGCCGCCGGGAAAATGCTATTTCTCTAGCAATCTGTCGGATTTGAGCGATTGTAGCGAAGCGGACGGCGCCGTGATTCAGTCTCACGTCTCGACAGGCTGCGGGGAAATCGTATCAAGTGCGGATGCTTGCAGCAATCATGATGACTTTTTCGTCCCGATGCTTTAATGCATCGCGTACCTGCTCCGGGCGGATGGCTTTCATGCACGAATGATGCGCGCACGGCTGCTTGCAATAGCAGTTCATGCACGGTAATTGCGCCTGAATGGCGACGACGTTGTCGCCCTGCGGTTTGACGCGATAGGCGTCTGTAGGGCCACAGATGACCGCCATGGGGCTGGTCGACGATGCGGCCAGATGAGCGGTGCCCGTATCGTTGCCGACTTGCAGCTTGGCATCGCGCGCCAGCGGAACGATGTCGAGTACTTCGGTTTCCCCGCAAAGATTGACGACGCCGTCGCCGGCCAGCTCCGCTATGCGCCGGCAATCTTCCATTTCGTCCAGGCTGCCGACGAGCGCCACGCGATCGACTTCGCCGGCAAGCAGTAGCCGCGCCAAATCCGCATAGTTCTGTTCGCCCCAGCGTTTCAAATACCCCGCTGCCTGGCAGCCCGGATAAAAGACGGCATAACGGCCGGGAATCAGGCCATGTCGTTGCTGCAAGGCGGAAACCGCTGATAGGGTGCGTTCGGAAATATGAAATACCGGGCGCGTGGTGTCGGCAGGAATGCCGCCGGCTCTCAAGCTCGCGCGCATGCGTTCGACCGGATTGGGGTCGCTGTTTATCGCAGGGCCGCTGATGTTAAAAGGTCGGCTCGGATGATTGCCGATCAAATAGCGCGTACGGTTGCCGGTCAGTTGCAGGAAAGTCAGCATCATCCGCGAACGGTCGTTCGACTGCAAATCGACAATCAGATCGTAGTTGCCCTGACGTACTGCGCGCATCCATGCCCACATGGCTGCCCATTTTCCGGTTTTGGCACGCACATTGATGGTGATGAGCCGGGCAAAGCGCTGGTCGCCGGCAAACAATTTGTCCCAGGGCGGCAAGGTATTCAAATCGATCTCGGCGTCGGGAAAGGCGCGCGCGATATCTTCCATGACGCAGGTTGCCATGGCGATATCGCCCAGCGCGCTCCATTTGATGATCAGAATACGCCGGATACTCCGGTCACCGGGCAAATCGAACGGCATGATGATTCCGTCAGTCCGCGGCGATCGCTTTGGCGAAACTATCCAGCAAAGGCTGAATTTCCGCGCGTTTCAGTTTAAGTGCGGCCTGATTGACAATCAAGCGCGCGCTGATATCCATGATGTCGGCAACCGGAACCAGCCCGTTCGCTTTCAGCGTGCCGCCGCTGCTGACCAGATCGACGATCACGTCCGCCAGCTTGACCAGGGGCGCCAGTTCCATCGCACCGTAGAGCTTGATCAGGTCGACATGGACACCCTGAGCGGAAAAATAATCGCGCGCTATCGTCAGATATTTCGATGCGACGCGCAAACGTGCGCCCTGCCGCACCGCACGCTCATAGTCGAAGGCTGGATGCGCTGCGACCATCATTTTGCAGCGGGCGATTTTCAGATTCAGCGGCTGATATAAATTCTCGCCGCCGTGTTCGATCAATACATCCTTACCGGCAATTCCCATATCCGCAGCACCGTACTGCACATAGGTCGGCACATCGGTGGCACGGATGATAATCAGGCGTACGCCGGCATTATTGGTGTCGATGATCAATTTACGCGATTTTTCCGGATCTTCGCGCGGAACGATTCCTGCGGCAGCCAGCATAGGCAAGGTTTCAACAAAAATCCGTCCTTTGGACAAAGCGATATTAATCATGGTTCCCCTTACTTGCAACGGCTCAACCTGACATGATGGCGATATCGAAATCGTCAGGTAAGCAATAGTTAATAGCGGTTAGCTCCCGCTGCCGGTACGCTGTATGCGTTTAACGTGCGCGCCTAGCTGATTGAATTTTTCTTCTATGCATTCGTAACCGCGATCGATATGATAGATGCGCTCTATCACAGTCTCGCCCTGCGCCACCAATGCGGCGAGAACCAGCGAGGCGGAAGCACGCAGGTCGGTGGCCATTACCGTAGCGCCGTCCAGTTTATCAACGCCGCGAACCAGCGCGGTATTGCCCTCTATTTCTATATTCGCGCCCAGCCGCTGCATTTCCTGGACATGCATGAACCGGTTCTCGAATATCGTTTCGGTCACGCTGCCTACTCCAGTCGCGATACAGTTCATCGCCATGAATTGCGCCTGCATATCGGTAGGAAATGCCGGATATGGCGCGGTTTTGATAGTTACCGCCAGCGGCCGGCGGTCCATGCTCAATGTAATCGAATTGTTCGAGCAGGAAATTTTGGCGCCTGCTTCTCGCAACTTTTCTATGACCGCATCCAGGGTATCGGGACGCGTACGATGCAAGGTGATTTTACCCTGCGTCATCGCCGCAGCAACCAGATAGGTGCCGGTTTCGATGCGATCCGCCATGATGCTGTAAGCCGCGCCGTGCAATCGGGACACGCCGTGTATCGTCACCGTATCGGTACCGGCACCACGTATGTCGGCTCCCATCGCGATCAGGCAGTTGGCCAGATCTTCCACTTCGGGTTCACGCGCCGCGTTTTCCAGTACGGTTATGCCTTCTGCCAACGTCGCTGCCATCATCAGGTTCTCGGTACCGGTTACGGTTACGCTATCCATGAAAATTCGGGCGCCTTTCAAGCGGCCGGCTTTGGCATGGATATAGCCGCGCTCGATAGTGATGTCGGCGCCCATGGCTTTAAGCCCCTTGATATGCAGATCTACCGGGCGCGATCCGATTGCGCAACCGCCGGGCAAGGACACCATCGCTTCGCCGTAGCGCGTCAACAGGGGGCCGAGCACCAGTATCGACGCGCGCATCGTTTTCACCAGTTCGTAAGGAGCTTGCAAGGTGCTCAAGCGATCCGCCAGAAGATCGATGCTGCCCTGTTCGTCAAGACAGATTTGCGTGCCGATGTGTCCAAGCAAAGTCAGCGTGGTACTGATGTCTTTCAGTTTGGGCAAATTGTCGAGATGCAAGGTTTCTTCGGTCAGTAATGCCGCGCACAAAATGGGCAACGCTGCATTTTTTGCGCCGGAAATGCTGATTTCGCCCTCTAATCGTCTGCCGCCCTGTATTGCCAGTTTATCCATTAACGGCGGGCCTCGGCCCATTGTTCGGGCGTGTACGTCTTCATCGACAGAGCATGGATTTCGGCTTTCATCCTGTCACCCAATGCACGATAGACCAATTGATGTTGCTGTACGCGATTTTTTCCGGCAAAGGCGGCGCTGACGATGATCGCTTCGAAATGCTCGCCATCTCCTGCCACCTGAACCAGATCGCAGGCCATCCCGGTTTCGATTGAATGTTTAATGCTGTCGGCTTGTACCATTTTCAATTTCCTTTAATGTCGCAGCCGGTAACCGCGTTTCAATAGTATGAGACAAATGACGGATAATGCCAGAAAACTCGATAATACAACGATCAGGCTCACATCCGGCGAAACGTCGCTGACGCCGAAGAATCCGTAGCGGAAACCATCTATCATATAAAAAACCGGGTTGAAGCGCGAAACCTGTATCCAGAACGGAGGCAGAGTATGGATGGAATAAAAAACGCCGGACAGGAACGTCAAAGGCATGATAATAAAATTTTGAAAAGCCGCCAGCTGATCGAATTTTTCCGCCCACATTCCCGCAATCACGCCCAGCGCTCCCAGCACGCCCGACGCCAGAAATGCGAATGCCGTAATCCATAGCGGATGCAGTATCAAGATATTCGGGTAAAAAGCCAGCGTGCCGAGAAAAACGCCTAAACCGACAACCAGCCCGCGAACGATGGAGGCGAGCAGATAAGACGAGAAAAAAATCAGATACGATAAGGGCGCCAGCAACACAAAAACGATATTGCCGGTAATTTTGGACTGGATCAGACTCGATGAGCTGTTGGCAAAAGCATTCTGCAACATCGACATCATTACCAGCCCAGGCACCAGAAATGCGATGTACGGAACGCCTGGATACGCTTGCACATGACGCGACAACACATGCGAAAAAATCAGCAAATACAGCAAGGCGGTAATAATGGGCGCCAGCACTGTTTGAAACGCCACTTTCCAGAATCGCAGCATTTCCTTGTAGAACAATGTATAAAAACCTATCATGCTCGTCCCATGATCTGTACGAAAACGTCTTCAAGGTCAGGTTGCGACAAGGAAATATTCTCCAATTTGACACCGCCCATACGCAACTGCGCAAGTATCGGTTCAAGATCCATCGGCGATTTCATGGCTATCGTATAATCGTTTTCAGCCTGCCTGACCGCACGCGCCGCCAATTCTCCAGTGAGCACGCCGGACTTGATGGTAATCTGCAGTATTAATTCGCTGGCATTCCTTAATAAATTGGCTGTACTGTCCAGGGCGACCAGCCTACCCTGCTTGAGCATGGCGACCCGATTACATAAGGCTTCGGCTTCTTCCAGATAATGCGTAGTCAGCATGATGGTATGACCCTGCTTATTCAATTGCCTGACAAAGTTCCACAAGGAAAGACGCAATTCCACGTCCACGCCGGCAGTCGGCTCGTCCAGAATAATGACAGGAGGTTTATGTACCAAAGCCTGAGCGACCAGTACACGCCGTTTCATCCCCCCTGACAGCGTACGCATATTCATTTCCGCTTTGCCCTGCAGGCCGAGATTATGCAGGATTTCGTCTATCCAGTCGTCGTTACGGCGCAAACCGAAATATCCCGATTGCATGCGCAATGTTTCACGTACCGTAAAAAAAGGATCGTAAGCGAGTTCTTGCGGTACTACGCCTAATAATTGCCGGGCCATTTGATAGTTTTCGACGACATCATGGCCCATGATTTCCGCTTTGCCGCTATCCGCTCGCGTGAGTCCGGCGAGGATGCTGATCAACGTCGTTTTTCCTGCGCCATTCGATCCCAGCAAAGCAAAAAACTCGCCCTGCCCGACAGCCAGGCTCACGTCCTGCAAAGCCTGTACGCCGCCAAAATTTTTATGCAGACGCTGAATATTTATCGCAGGAATCGACACAATGCTAAATCGGTATAAAAGTATCCACACCGTACAGTGCGGCAAGATTTTTAAGGTTTTCCGGCACATTCGAACATTGTAGCGACTTGCCCAGGCGCGCTGCTTCACGTTGGCAAACCAATATGAAAGCGATTGCAGCCGAGTCGAGTTCTGTTACCGGAGAAAAATCAAATTCCGTCACGTCTCGCGACAACGCAGCGAAGGCAGCCGTCAAGGCGTCCGTGGCGGTAGCCAGCGTCAGGGTCGCAGGTAGCCGATGCGATTCAGGAGTCGGCATTATTTTTTGGCAGGCTCATTATTCTGCTGATTGCGGGCAGTCAGGGTCTGGATCAGGCCGTTTATACCCTTTTGCCGGATTTCAGAGCCGAAAGAACCGCGATAGTTCAAAACCAGGCTAACGCCGTCGATATTGACATCGTACACTTTCCAGCCGCCGGCTTCTTTTTTCATGCTGTAATTGATAGGGATAGGCTGTTGGCCCGGCTGTTTCACCTGGGTTTCAACCGTGACATCGGTCGCATCCGGAGCCATGCTGAACGGTTTGAATTCGATAGTCTGCTTATTAAAAGCGGCTAAAGCGCCAGCATAAGTACGCACCAGCAGAATACGGAATTGTTTGACCAAATCCTGTTGCTGCGCAGGCGTTGCAGTTCGCCAGAAATGGCCGACGGCCAATTGCGTCATTTGCTGAAAATCGAAATGCGGCAATACCTTGGCGTCGATCAGCGCATACAATTTCTGTCTGTCGTTCGCATATTCGCTTTTGTCCTGTTTGAGCAGCGTGGTCACTTCTTCCGTGGTCGTTTTTACCAGTACGTTCGGCGGCACGTCGTCGGCGTGTGCCGTATTCAATAAGTTGAATATAATAAACGTGATTACAAACAATGCAAGACTCAACTTATTCATCATAATCATATCCTTGGTAACTGAAAATATCCGGTGTTATTTGTTTTTGCCGATAGCCTGATCGAGATTGGCCACATCCATATTGTAATCGTTTACCGTACTCAGATATTCCGCCTGCGTCAATGCATAATTCTTGAGCGCATCGGCTACCTTATCAGCCGGTTCGAGACCCGCATTGAAATCGGCCAAAGCCGCGATCATCCACCGTCTGCCGGCTGTCGAACCCTGTGCCAGCTGCTGCTGGGATTTATAATCGGCCTGCAAATGGTGGTACGCTTCCGCAACTTCAAAGGGTATGCCCGCTTGGGCGTATTGCGTCTTGTAATTGATTGCTTCCAATTGCGCCTGCGCCTGCGCGATTTGCGCGGGCACGACGTCTACCGACAGATTCCATTTGATGCCGATAACCGGCGTCATGCCCACATTGTTGAACGGGTCGTAGATGTAAGGGTTGTTGAGCATGGTTCGGTTGGACGCATAATTCGCTTCGCCGATGACTCCGGCATAAATATTCGGGTACATTTCCGATTTTTTGGCGGCCACCAAGGCGCGCCGGGCCCTCATACCGGCCTCCAGTTGCGCCATCTCAGGTCGATCCGCGACCGCCTCGATCTTGAAATCGGTCAGAGATCCCACTGGCAGCGGTACCGGTGCCAGACTGTCGTCCGCCACCTTCAGATCGCTGTCCATGCCGACGCCGGTTAGCAACTTCAAGCCTTCCAGAGTGATCTTTTCCAGAGCGGTTGCCTGGTTGATGTATTTGCTCAGCATGCCTTGCGCGGTCTGCAGGGCATACAAATCCGTCTGTTTGGATTGGCCGTTATCGTCGTTGAGGTTTTTGTTGACGCGATCCAATGCGCCGTTCAGCTTGCTCTGGATATCTTCCAGCAGACGGCGCGTATCGCGCGCGGTAAGATAGCCGAAATAGGCACGTTTGACCTTGACGACTATCTCAGCCTGTCTGACGCGCACATCGCCGCGCGCAATATCGATATTGCCTTTGGCAGCTTCGCTGTAATTGGTGATTTTACCGAACGTATAAAGCGGCTTGATAATGGCGAACTGCAACGATGTCCAGTCCGAAAGCCCGTCCGGCAATGGGCCGTCGGCACGTGGCACAGTGCCCGAAAAGGCGCCGTATTGATAAAAACCGCCATGGACCGCCGGAGCCAATCCTTCAAACATATTTGCGTCGATAATGAAACCCCGGTGACCCTGGGCTTCTTCCAGCAATCCGCGAGCCGACTCGACCAGCGCTTCACGTTCCTTGATGCGGGGATCGGCGGTCAGGCCCATTTGGATGGCTTGTGCCAGTGTAACTGTCTGGGCAGCCGCTGCGCAGGGAATAACAAGCACCATGGCAAGCAGAGTGCATATCGATTTTTTGTTCATGGATGGGTTCCTGGTAGAGCCGTTGCAGCACCCTGGTTCGAATTATTTTTTGGAGTGTCCGATGCCTTGCTGTACAAAAACTGACTGATCAGATTTTCCAGCACCACAGCCGATTGCGTAAGCCGGATTTTATCCCCGTTAACCAGGTTCTTGCTATCGCCGCCGGCATCCAGCGCCAGATATTGCTCGCCCAGCAAGCCCGACGTCATGATGGAAGCGGAAGTATCTTTGGGAAAGGCATAACGGCTATCGAGCTTTAGGGTCACATCGGCCTGAAAGGTTTTATTGTCGAACCGAATCTTGCTGACGCGACCGACCACTACCCCTGCGCTTTTAATCGGCGCATTCACCTTGAGACTGCCGATATTATCGAAACTGGCTTCCACCCGATAGCTGCTGGAATTGCCGAATCCGTTCGTATTGCTGACTTTCAACGCCAATCCCATCAAGGCGGCGAAGCCCGCCATGACGAACAGCCCTACCCAAAAATCCAGCGCGGCTCTTTCCATACTTCACATTCCTTTAAACATAAACGCGGTCAACACGAAATCGAGCGCCAGGATCGCCAGCGAGGAATTGACCACCGTCCGGGTTGTGGCACGAGAAATTCCTTCTGCCGTAGGCATGGAATCATAGCCTTCGAATAAAGCGATAGTCGTAACGGCAAAGCCGAAAACGATGCTTTTGATCACACCGTTCAAAACGTCCTGACGCAGGCTGACCGCCGATTGCATTT
Source organism: Pseudomonadota bacterium (assembly GCA_021795395.1). Classification (GTDB taxonomy): domain Bacteria; phylum Pseudomonadota; class Gammaproteobacteria; order Burkholderiales; family Sulfuriferulaceae; genus Sulfuriferula. Next base: position 25,530 of record JAJYPN010000014.1, read on the forward strand.
GCGACCAGAACGCGCCTTCATCCACTCCCAACAACACTACGCCGATCAAATACCCGCCGTAAACCCCCACCATGGAAAATATCGCTGCCAGCAAGGGCATGGAAATAACGCCGCCCCAGAAACGCGGTGCGACAATCCGCGCAACCGGATCGACCGCCATCATTTCCATCGCTTGCAATTGTTCCGTGGTTTTCATCAAACCGACTTCGGCGGTGATCGCCGATCCCGCCCTGCTCGCAAACAGCAGCGCCGACACCACCGGACCCAATTCGCGCACCAGCGACAAGGCGACCAGAATGCCTAGCGATTGCTCCGACCCGTAGGTTTCCAGCGTTTGATATCCTTGCAATGCGAGCACCATGCCTACGAACAGGCCTGAAACGACGATGATGATCAACGATCGAACGCCGCTTGCATAAATTTCGCGTATGACCAGTGAAAAACGCCGCAAACTCGTGCCGGAACGCAATACTATCTGCATCAGAAAACGGGCAATTACGCCCAAGCTCCAGATGCCGTCAATGCTACCGTGACCGATGCGCGTAATTATATTCTGTTTGGGCGATTTCATGGTAACCGACTTAAACCCAGGTCGCTGGCATAATCCGGCGCAGGATAATGAAAAGGCACCGGGCCGTCTTCTTCGGCATGCACAAATTGATGCACAAATGGCAATTTGGACGCGCGTATCTGGTCCGGCGTCCCTTCGGCTTCCACCACACCGTTAGAGATAAAATAAATATAGTCGACTATCTGCAAGGATTTCTCAATATCATGCGTGACCAGTATGGAAGTCAATCCCAGTGCGTCGGTAAGACGCCGTATCAGATTTCCGATCACCCCCATCGAAATCGGATCGAGACCGGTAAACGGTTCGTCGTACATGATCAGCATCGGGTCCAGCGCTATGGCCCGAGCCAACGCCACGCGTCTTGCCATGCCGCCCGACAATTCGTGCGGCATCAGCGACTGTGCGCCGCGCAAACCCACCGCCTGCAATTTCAGCAAAACCAGATCGTGTATCATCTCTGCGGAAAGATCGGTATGTTCGCGCATCTGAAACGCCACATTTTCGAATACCGACATATCGGTAAACAAGGCGCCAAATTGAAATAACATGCCCATTTTACGACGCATTTGATACAATTCGGCGAGTTTCAACTGATGAATGATCTTGCCGTCGACACGCACTTCACCCTGATCCGGCCGTAACTGGCCGCCTATCAAACGTAATAGCGTAGTCTTGCCGCTGCCGCTGCCACCCATGATGGCAATTACCTTGCCCCGCGGCATCGTCAGATTTATCCCTTTTAAAATCGGGCGTTCGCGATAGGCAAAAGAGACATCGCGGATTTCTATTAGATTATCAGTGGGCACATCGAGCTTTGTAAAAATGAACATGCTTATTCTAACCGGATAGCTCTCCGACAACAAATATATCCGATGTCACGATCAATGTCATAATCCTTGCTGCGACCAATCAATTCAGACTATCATGCAATTTGATCTTTTTTACGAAATTTCGCAAGCGCCGCACCTTCCCCGTACCGAAGTGCTTGCATACAGCCAGACCCTGGATGAAATTGCGCTTGCAGACCGGCTGGGTTTCGGTTGCGCATGGCTGGTCGAACATCATTTCATGCGCGGTTATTCGCATTCCTCCAAACCCGAACTGGTACTGGCCGCAGCCAGTCAGCGCACGCAAGCGATACGTCTCGGGCTGGCGGTCACGCCCCTGCCTTACCATCATCCGGTACACGTAGCCGAACGGGTTGCCACGCTTGATATTTTATCTCGTGGCCGGCTGGAATTCGGCATCGGTCGCGGTTTTTCGCCACAGGAATTTCAGGTGTTCGGCGCAGACATGAGGTTAAGCCGCACCCTTACTGCGGAATCGCTGGCCGTTTTACGCCTCGCATTCGAGCGTCGCCCGGTGAATTTTCGAGGCGAGCATTTTGAACTGGATGCCGTGGACATCATACCTGCTCCGATGCAGATGCCGCATCCGCCGCTCTGGACCGCAGCGGTCAGTCCCGATACCTTTGTCTGGGCGGCGCGAGAGGAACTCGGTATGCTGGCGGGGCCATTCAAACCCTGGGTCATGATCAAACAGGATATCCGTCATTATCGGGAAGCCTGGCAAGCTCCTGCACCTCCTCGCATCGGCATGACCGTAGGAATTTTATGCCTGCCCGACGGCAAACGGGCGCGAACATTGGCGAAAGAAGCGCTGGTCTGGTTTTATCGGCAATTATTCGCGACGACGCTGCCGGTACTCGAACGCCTCTACCCCAGTTACGAGCATTTTCACGAACTGGGCAAATTCCGCAATTTGCTCAAGCTGGGGATCAATCTGAAACTGCTGGAAACTTTCGGCATGGCCGTCGTCGGCACCCCCGCCGAATGCATCGACCAACTGCAGAAATATCGACAAGCCGGTGTCACGCATTTGCTCTGTGCAGTCGGAGCAGGCGCGATCGACACCGAAGTCGTGCAGGAATCTCTGCGTTGCATCGCCGAAGAAGTCATGCCGGCATTTCGCGATTAAAACAGATGCGCATTCTCGTCACCGGCAGCAATAGCCATCTGGCGCAAGCCTTATTGCCGCGTTTGTGCGCCGCAGCCGATATCGACCGGATAACCGGCGTCGATATCCGCCCTACCCGCTTCCGGCACGCAAAATTTCAGGCGATTCAGGCCGATTTAAGAGACGCCGATCTGATTCCGCTCTTGGACGGACATGACGCCCTGATACATCTGGCGTTTGTGGTGTTGCGCGGCAAGACGACGCTGTCCGGCATGCGGGCGATCAATCTCGATGCGTCGATGCGTTTATTCGACGCCGCGGCCAGAGCGGGTATCGCCCGCACCATCCATCTCTCCAGTGCATCCGTGTACGGCAACGGCACCAACCTGAATGAAAACGCCGCCTTCAATCCATTACCCGGATTCGTCTACGCCGAACATAAAGCCGCACTGGAAGCCTGGATCGTCACCCATCACCCAGACATAATCCGTTTGCGCCCGCATATCATTCTGGGCCCGCAAGCACAGCCCTTGCTGATGAATATCCTGCGCATGCCGTTTTATATAAAACTGCCCGATCCGCAACCGCTATTGCAATGCGTACACGAAAACGATGTCGCGCGTGCGATCGTACTCACCCTCAACGGCTCTCCTTCCGGCGCTTACAACCTCGCGGCGGAACCCGCTTTCAGCCTGCGCTCGGCGATCCGCCATCGTCACCGATACGCGCTAGCGCTACCGTTCCCTCTGGCTCGTTTTAGCCTCGATCTGACTTGCAAAATAGCCGGCATAGGTGGCGAAGTCGGTTGGATCGATGGCGCACACAGTAATCTCACGCTGGATTCCACTAAAGCGGCGCAGGAATTGGGCTGGATGCCTGAAATCAATACCGGCAAGACGCTTGGATGTTGCCCGATGCAACATGACAGCAACACACCAAAGCGCAACAAATGATCCGTGACATAGCAGCTTACGATCCATTTGCTCAGGATTAAATTACCATACATAATATGCGCTATCAGCGATACTGCTCTTGGCAAAAACCATGAAACAAAAACCATGAAAATAGTCAAATGAAAAAAATCACCTTAGCGTTATTGACTTCGCTTTGCGCCTATTCTAACTTTGCTGAGGCAACAAGCACTCAGATAAACCTGGATGGATCTGCTGTTAGCGCTGTCATGCAGGAACGTAATCGAAGCCTTGCTGCCTACCAAAACCAGGTCAATGCAATCATAGCCGGAAAAGTTCGCGAAGTGCGCGTGGAGCAGGAAAAAGCCGCCATGGAGAAAGCCGGCAACCCTATCCCTTTGCCTACTGGAATGTGCAGAGTGATAGTTACTATACAGCCGGACGGAACTATAAAACGCGCTCAGTTGGCAGGGTGTGCATCCGACGAATTAGGTCAAGCTGAACTCGAAGCGATTCGTCGTTCATCACCATTACCCCCACCCGGAGTTATGGCTAATGTTATCGTACAAACCCAAGCGCCTGTTGCAACGCCAGGAGTAAATGGAAACTGACCCTGCACAACTACGGTCTGAGCGTCGCAATCGATATAAAACATATTTGCAGGCTACATAAGATAAGTCCCAGTCTGTTTCCGGTTGTCAACAAATATATTGCCAAGATCACCAGACCCGTATCGCCAACACCGCGCCGATTTGCAAACCCACTCCACTCTCGTTTTTTCCGAGCAACTGCCCGGAGAGATTAAACAGCCCCACTTCGGGTATGAGACTGACTTGCTGCGTCAGTTTGATTTTAGTGCCCAAATCCGCGCCTAGCGCATTCACGAAATTGCTTGCCGATCCTCCCGTTGCCGTGGGGATCGCCGTATAGACGTAACGCAATTCGGAGATAAGCGTGTATTTTGGCGTTAGCACTCGACTCATGACCCAATCCATGCCCGGACTCCAGGCGCTTTTCGAGACCCCCGAGATATCGAGATAGGAATACGCCATTCCTCCCACCAAAGCCGTTCGCCAGCCGTCAGCTCCCGGAGCAAACTGATATTTGACGTCTACCTCGCCGCCGAGCGACGGACCGGCACTGGAATAAGGCAATGCCACCTGCGTCAGTCGGTAACCGACATCCATATTATCGCTCACGCCATAACGGAAACCGGCATGCGGTAAAAAAGGAGTGAAGCTGGTCTGCGAGGGCTTACCTACATCGGCAACCTGGGCGCCGGTACCGGCAATTACGCCTAATGCGCCCGGCGGTAACGTGTCGGCACTGGAAAATCCCAATAGCCAAAATGCCGATGCGGTCGGCGATAGCGTACCGAGACCGAGGAACAAAAACACGCTCAACAAACTTGATCTAGCCTTATGTAAGTGACTGAATAATAAATTAAATTTTTTCATACATATCTTTCAGCAAATGGAGGCCATAATAGTTTTGTAATGTTCTAGAATGCGTTACAAATCATGAAATTAAAAAAACGAAATCGTTATCAATATCGGATTGATTCGCGATTATTGTGCATCGCAAATTTCCAACTCGCAAGGTATTTCAATAAAAATATTGTATTAATCATTACTTAATTGTAATAATATCTACATAATGAAATTATTGACACTTATTCTTTCTTCACCGACCGAAAATGCCACCTCGCGGATGCGGGCATGGCGTGCCCTCAAGACGGCGGGCGCCGCCATGTTACGCGATGGCGTATATCTGCTGCCGGAGCGCGCCTCTTGCCGTACTGTGCTGCAATCCGTTGCTAACGATGTCGTAACAGACGGCGGCACAGCGTATGTCTTTCGTATTGAAGACTCTGAAGACGAGAATTTGATTACGCTATTCGATCGCAACGAAGACTACGCTGTGCTTTTGACCGACATAGCGACGGTGCGCGCGGCGCTTACCGCCGACACGGCGCTGAACACCGTCAAGCAAGCCCGTAAACTGCGTAAAACTTTTCTCGGCCTGACTGAAATCGATTTTTTCCCCGGAGAAGCCCGCAAACAAACCGATGCGGCCTTGCAAGACTTGGAACTGGCAGCCGAGCGTGTGCTATCCCCCGATGAACCACATCCAGTTGAGGGCGCGATTTCTATCCTGTCACTGGGCGACTATCAGGGACGAACCTGGGCCACTCGTTGTAGACCATGGGTGGATCGGTTGGCTAGTGCGTGGTTGATCCGGCGTTTCATCGATCCATTAGCCCGCTTGTTATGGCTGGAATTCCCGGCAGATTGCCCCGCCGATGCCCTGGGATTCGACTTCGACGGCGCCACCTTCAGCCATGTCGGCGCACGCGTCACCTTCGAGGTGCTGCTGGCCAGCTTCAGCCTCGAATCGCCTGCACTCCGGCGACTGGCTGCACTGATCCATTATCTCGACGTCGGCGGCGTGCAACCTCCGGAAACCATCGGTGTGGAAACTGTTCTGGCAGGCCTGCGCGATGCCATCGTCGAAGACGATAGCTTGCTGGCTGCAGCCGGCAGCGTATTCGACGGACTGCTCGCCAGCTACGAAAAGGAGGCTACCGCACTATGAACGAACTCATCGAGCCATTGCTATCTTTCCCTGTCGATAACCGTCCGGCCGTGAGCGTATCCCTGGTTAGCCGTTTCGGACCGATCGGGAAAAATGCGATTGGGACGTCACCGAAGCCGTCGCCGTTGTGGTTGCTATTGCTGTTATTTTGTCTGTGTGCGATCTTGACAAATACGGCATACGCCGATCGGCTGCAATGGGTGCGCGATTTGCCCTTGCCGGGACAGCCGGCACGTTTCGACTACGAAACGCTGGATCCAGCCAACGGACGTTTGTACATCAATCACATGGGCGCCAATCGGGTGCTGGTATACGATGTGCGGTCGCAGCGCCTGCTGGCCGACTTGCCTGGAATACCTCGACCTACCGGTATTACGCTGGCAGCCCAATCCGGACTGGCCTTCGTCAGCGCAACAGGCAGCCGGTTCGGCTTCCTTATGAATCGAGGTCATGTGCTGGCAATACGCCTTTCCGACCTCACAGTTGTTGCACGGCTTCCTGCCGACGGTTTCCCCGACGGAAGTGCATGGGCGCCACCTCAGCGCCGTTTGTTCGTTTCCAACGAACGCGGCGGCGTGGAAACCGTCATCGGCGTCGATCCGATGCGGGTGATCAAAACGCTGGCATTGAATGGAGAGGCCGGCAACAGCGCTTACGACCCTATCGACAAGCTGGTGTGGGTAAACGTCCAGAGCACTGGCGAGCTGGTGGCGATCGAACCGCAAGCTCTCAACATCGTTCGACGCATCAAACTACCGCCGAGTTGCGTGCACAACCACGGCTTGCTGATTGACGACGCAAAACGGCTGGCGTTCGTCGCTTGCGATGGCAACGCACGATTGCTGACACTGGCATTGCCGGGTATGCAAACAATCGGGATGGACGCAGTAGGCAAAGAACCGGATGTGCTGGCCCTGGATACCCGGCGGCAATTGTTGTATATCGCCGCCGAAAGCGGTATCGTCAGCGTATTTTCCGTCGCTGCCGGAAAGCCCGAGCGCCTGTGGCGCGGCTGGGTGGGGCCCGATGCACACAGCGTAGCGGTAGATCCTGAATCCGGCCTGAGTTATTTTCCGCTCGACAATGTGCGGGGGCATCCGCTATTGCGGGTGATGCGGCTCGCCACGCCTTGATCTGGGCGGCATGGCTGCAAAGGAATGGTCGCAGACAAATTTTTATTGAGCATTTATACAGGGACATACCAAATGATGGATGCAACAGGCGTTTTTTTCAGTAAATGGCGCGCCTTGGCGCTATTGTCACTACTTACATTACCGCAAATATCGCTAGCGCAGGAAACCCTTTATGCATACGGCCCTGGCGGTCCCGCACCCGCCATGAAAGAAGCTGCGGCAGCATTTGAAAAAAACACCGGAGTTAAAATCGAGATTACGGCCGGCCCCACTGCCAAGTGGCTAGGAGATGCAAAAAATAATGCCGATATGGTGTTCGGCGGGTCTGAAAGCATGATGACCGATTTTGTCGATGCCATGCCGGAGCAACTGCATGATCGGCAAGTAACTCCTTTATACCTGCGTCCCCTGGCGATCCTGGTACGCCCAGGCAATCCCAGGCATATTAAGGGCATCAAGGATTTACTCAACCCGGGATTAAACATTCTGGTGGTCAATGGAGCGGGTCAGACCGGCGCATGGGAAGATATGGCCGGACGTCAGGGAGATATCAAAACCGTCATCGCTATACGCAAAAACATAGTCCGCTATGCCAAAAACAGTGCTGAAGCAAAACAGATCTGGGCAGAGCATAAGGATATCGACGCATGGTTAATCTGGAATATCTGGCAGGTTGCGTATCCGGAATTAGCGGATATGGTCCCCATTGATCGCGAATACGCCATCTATCGGGATAGCGAGATTGCTCTCACAGGCCGGGGTAAAGACAAACCGGCAGCGCAGGCCTATATCCGTTTTCTTCAATCATCAGCAGGTGCCGAAATATTTGCCAAATGGGGATGGAAAGTCAATAAAACAAGCTCAGAATCCCTGCCAAACCCAGCAAAACGGCCAGCAAAACCGGAATAGTCAGGACGATGCCGATACGGAAATACTGTCCCCATCCTATCCGGATATCGCGCTGCGCCAATATATGCAGCCAGAGTAAAGTCGCCAGACTGCCTATCGGCGTAATTTTAGGCCCGAGGTCGCAACCGATCACGTTGGCGTAGATCATGGCCTGATGCAGCACAGGACTGGTATGCGTCTGAGCGATGGCCAGACTGCCCGCCAGAACGGCGGGAAGATTGTTCATGATCGCCGATAACACAGCCATGATGAAGCCGGTAGCCAGCGTGGTAACCAGCAGCCCTGCATGGCTGACCTCGGTCAAAACTCGCGTCAATTCTCCGGTAATTCCCTGATTGCGCAAGCCGTATACCACCAGATACATACCCAGCGAAAAAATGACCACCTGCCAGGGAGCGCCGCGTATCAGCGTGCCTATCGGGATCACCGCCCGTTCCTGACGGCCCGAAAAATGCTCTCGCGCCGCGAGCAAAACCAGTATCAGCGCGGCAGCGCCGGTAATCAATGAAGTCGGAATGTGCCAGCGCTGCGACAGCAGGTAACCGATCATCAAGGCGACGAGAATGAACCATCCGGCACGGAACATCAGGGGATCGCGGATGGCATCCTGCGGCGGAGACAACTCGTGTATCTCGTAACGCGGAGGAATATCCTTGCGGAAATACCAGTAGAGCACCAACATGGAAACGGCTACGGACAACAGATTCACCCACACCATGACGATCGCATAATCGTTGAATCCTATCCCGGCATAATTGGCGGCGATAATATTGACGAGATTGGAAATTTTAAACGGCAGGCTGGCGGAATCGGCGATAAACCCAGCCGACATGATGAACGCCAGCATCGCTTTGGGATTGAAACGCAAGGCGTGCAGGATTTCGATCACCAGCGGCGTCAATATCAAGACCGCGCCGTCGTTGGCAAACAGCGCCGCAATGACCGCGCCCAGTAATATAATCAGGATAAATAACCGGCTGCCGCTGCCTTGCGCCCGGCGGGCGATATGCAAAGCCGCCCATTCGAACAGTCCTGCCGCATCCAGGATCAGGGAGATCAGTATCAGGGCGATCAGCGTGAACGTCGCATCCCACACGATATCCCACACCACCGGAATATCGTGCCAGGAAACGATGCCCAGCAGCAATGCCACACCTGCACCCAGCCACGCCGCAGTGCCTATGCCCAGTCCGCGGGGCTGAACAATGACCAGAGCGAGCGTCGCCAGGAAAATCAGCAGCGCAATAATCATTACAGCAATCTGCGCGCGACTTCTGCTACCAGCAGAGTGCGGATATCGTCGCGCACCGCGATGAAACTGTCGAGCGGTTCGCCGTGTGGATCGTGAAAAGGCATATGCACGCTCGGTATGGCGCGCGGAAATATCGGACAACTCTCTTTGGCATTATCGCAGACGGTAATCACCAGATCGATGGCTTGATCGATCACCGCATCGATGTCCTTGGGATACAGGCTTTCGGCGCCGATCCCAAGCTCCGCCAGCGCCGCAATGGCTCCATCAGCGACTTTGGGCTGCGGCCGGGTTCCGGCGGAAATGGCCCGGACGCGATCGCCCAGATCGTGATTGACCAGAGCTTCGGCCATTTGACTGCGGCATGAATTGCCGGTACACAATATCAATACAGTTTTTTTATCCATGCCGAACTTCCCGAACCGTTCAGGAAATACCCCGAACCAATATATTCGATTATACAGATATATGATCGCGGCTCAAGCAGATTTCAGTTCGACGGGATAAAATCATGCACAACAACGCATAGGGCGGTTCTCCATAAACAGCAAACGCGCAGTATCCTCCTGGCATAAGGAATTGCCGTTCCATACCGGTTTCATCAATGTCAGCACAGACGAGCACCACGTCGGCAACTGCGGGTTCAGACGATAAAATATCCAGGTGCCTGCACGCCGCATGGACAGGATATCCAGATCGCGCAATACGCTCAGATGACGCGACACCTTGGGTTGTTGTATATCCAGCGCAACATGCAGTTCGCATACGCATAATTCACCGTGCGCACTTAGCAACGCAAGGATACGCCGACGCGTTTCATCGGCCATGGCATTGAAAAAATCGGCTTCCGTAATCATGATTCACCGTTGAATTTCGCCACATAAATTTCGTAATGACGCTTAAACAGATTTTCCAGCTCATCTATGACTTCTTCCACCGCTACGCCGTGGATGATGTGTCGGGTCATCTGCGTCGACGTATCGTTCAATAGCTTGCCCGGTTCCAGCATGGGGTACGTCGCTCGCAGACGCTTGACCGCCTTGATTACGCTTTCCTGTTCGGGCCGCGGAATCGCTACGGGCGGGACGATTTCCCTGTTCGCCGCAACCGGAAAACGCGTTGCCAGAAACTCGATAAAATCCATTGCCGTCTGCTGTTGCACCGCATCGAGATGGCGAAAATGACCCAGGAGGTTTTTTTCAGTTGGGTTCATCGGTCGCACTGACTACATTGAGGTTGAAAACCGGCATCTTATGCCGTTCGGTCATCAAATCGAGCGCCGTGACCAGCGCCAGCGATATTTCTGCCGCGGTCTGTTGCCCGACGGCCCAGTGTTTTCGGGCTTCCGCAAGAATATCGGCGATATTGTCCGGCAACGGACGATTATCTTCCATCATCATGTCTTCGATCATTCCCGGTTTCAATTCCGGGCGAAACAGCATCCCGTAACTGAGATCGTCCGGCCGGATCGCCAGCCAGTCACCGTTGTCGTCTACGACGATCGGCTCCATTCCTGGTGGCAGCTTGGCACTGCCGTTGTACATAACCAGCATTTTTTTTCCGTCTACGGCATTCGCCAGCGGATCGTCCCTGCCAGCGGCCGTTTTATGACAAATAGTCCAATAAGCATTGAAATACGGTTCATCGCTGACTTCGCCGCCCGCCGACTGCACCAGCAATAATGCTCCGAACCCGATGCCGACTATGGGACGCCGCATTTTTTTAAAATTGCCGATCAAACGCAATTCCTGCGCCACCCAGGGACAGGCTTCCTCATCATTGACCGGAAAAGCGCCGCCCAGTAGCCAGAGCGCGTCGTGCTGCGTCGCCGTTGCCGGCAAATCGGCGCCTAAAAATGGACGCTGATATTGAAAACCGATATTGCGCGATTCCAGCTGCTTTTCTATCATTCCCAGAAATTCCGAATAGGAATGCTGTATTAACATAAATCGTTTCATGATATTTCATTACCTTGATCAAATTTGTCCGGATGTATTCAGTCCACATCTTCATCGCATAGTAAATCAATTTGGACTGGATCATGCTTTTCTCACTGCATACCTAGCCCCGACGATACCTGGATGCGTCCAACCTGCCCGTTTTCGTCCATAAACATCTTCAGCTTGCATTAATTGAGGTTTGAATAGCGGACGACAGTGTAGAATAGACTATCGACACGGCGCTTACGATAAAAATAATAAGGATGATATATTCAAACATATTTGACGAAATGAAGATAGATACTTATGAGTGATGCCTGGAAAAATCTCGATCTGCAAGGCGAAGGCCTGCAAAGTGCTAACCTGAAGTTGGTGCAAAAGATGAAGAAACGTAAACAAGCGTATAGTTTTCTGATACTCTTTCCGCTTGGGTTGCATCGCGACTATTTGAACAATCCTGCGGGTGCCTGGCTATACAGGACGGCCACTGTATTGTGCGTGCTCGGTCTCGTGTTTGGATACCACATAGTCGCCTACGTTTTATTGGCTTCGATGACGGTTTTCGCGTTATACGATATTCGCTGGATAGAAGATACCGTAGCCGCCATTAACAAACAATTGCGCATACAATCGTACAAAAGCAAAAATACCCCGACCATGCCGGAAAATTTTCGCGGCCGTTATCTCGACCAGGGACTGGAGGATTACCTGCAGGTCAAGGAGCGGGAACGCGGCGGCCATGTTGCGCCCGGCACCGACCCGGCACTCAACAGCCGGAGCCGGGCCCCCTCCTTTGCCGAGCAGGAGGCCATGCTCAAGGAGCTGGCAAAATCCAAATCCGGTCGATCTTCCAAATAGCGCATGAATCTTGGCTTTTATATCATATTGACGGCGCAGTTTTTATCGGCGCTAGCGGATAATTCCTTACTTTTTGCGGCAATTGCCCTATTAAAGGACCTGCAAAGCCCGACCTGGTATACTCCGGTGCTGCAGGAATTTTTTGTCGTGTCGTATATCCTGCTCGCTCCTTTCGTCGGCGCATTCGCTGACGGCATGTCGAAGGGTCGGGTCATGTTCATCAGCAACAATATCAAACTTGTCGGCTGCCTTGCCATGCTTGCCGGTGTGAATCCCTTGTTCGCGTATGGCATCGTCGGTCTGGGAGCTGCCGCCTATTCTCCCGCCAAATACGGCATTTTGACAGAATATCTGCCGGCAGAACAATTGGTTGCAGCGAATGCCTGGATGGAAGGAACGACGGTATTTGCCATCATTCTTGGCGCCATCATCGGCGGAATGATGCTCAATCCGCATATCAGCGCATCGCTTTCCTCATATTTGCCCGTTTTGTCCGGTATCGGAATAGCAAAATTCGCCATTATATTGATTACGCTGCTTTATTTCTCGGCGGCTATCACCAATCTATTCATTCCGCTCACCGCACCCGATCATAATACGCCGCGCCGCGATCCGGTTTCGCTGGTCTGCGATTTCTGGCTCAGCTTCAAACAATTATGGCGCGATCCGCTGGGACAGGTTTCACTGGCAGTTACCACCTTGTTTTGGGGGGCTGGCGCCACCTTGAGACTGGTGGTGTTGACCTGGGCGATGATGGTACTCAAATTCAATACGCAGCAAGCGACTCAATTGACCGCAGTGGTTGCCATCGGTATAGCGATCGGCGCGGTATTTGCGGGCCGTTACGTCAAGCTGGCGGATTCGGTCAAGGTCATATCTACCGGCATACTGATGGGAATAGCGGTAATGAGCATGGTATTCGTCAGCACCCCGTCGATGGCGGCCCTGCTGCTGTTTATTATCGGTGTTCTGGGCGGTTTTTTCGTCGTGCCGATGAATGCGCTGCTGCAGCATCGCGGGCATTTGCTGATGGGAGCCGGCCATTCGATCGCCGTGCAAAATTTCAATGAAAATTTATCCATACTGGTGATGCTGGGTTTTTATGCCATTTTCGATAAAATCGGACAGTCGCTGAATGTCATCATATTGGCGTTCGGATCGTTTATCAGCATCTCGATGCTACTGATCCAATATCATTATCGCCACCTGGATATTTCCAGCCATGGATGAAATCGAACGGGCATTTGCTGCCGACGGGCCTTTTGCTTCGGCAATTCCCGGATTCAGGAAACGCAGCCAGCAACTGGAAATGGCGCTGGCAGTGAAACTCGCCATCGCCGAGCGCCAGACCCTGATCGTCGAAGCCGGTACCGGAACCGGCAAGACCCTTGCGTATCTGACTCCCGCATTGCTCAACGGCGGCAAAGTCATTTTGTCGACCGGAACCAAACATTTGCAGGATCAATTGTTTTATCGCGACTTGCCCGCCGTGCGCGGCGCCTTGCAAGTGTCGGCCGTGATCGCCCTGTTAAAAGGGCGCGCCAATTATGTATGTCATTACCATCTCGAACGCGCCGCTCAGGAAGGACATTTTGCTGCGCGCGAGGACATCGCCCATTTGCAGCAAGTCGTGCAATTTGCCAAACACAGTAAATCAGGCGACAAGGCTGAGCTCGCAGGCGTGGCCGAGGACGCCGATATCTGGCGTCACGTCACCTCTACCCGCGACAATTGCCTGGGCAGCGACTGTCCCTCGCATAATCAGTGTTTCGTGCTCGAAGCGCGCAAAAAAGCGATGGAGGCCGATATCATCGTCGTCAACCACCATCTTTTTTTTGCCGACGTCTGGTTGCGCGACGAAGGCGTCGCTGAACTACTGCCCGCCTGCAATACCGTCATTTTCGATGAAGCGCATCAGCTTCCCGAAACCGCCGGACTGTTTTTCGGCGAAACCCTGTCTACCGGCCAGCTGCTCGAACTGGCGCGGGATGCCCGTCAGGAAGGTATCGTTTCCTGCAAGGATTATACGGCGCTGCCGGAAGCCGCCATGGCGCTGGACAAAGCGGCGCGCGATCTACGCCTGGTATTCGAAGAGGACAGCGGGCGCTGGCCGCTCGATAAAGCGCAATTGCGGCAACATTATGATGCTGCGCTGACGCATTGCCATCGTGCCCTGGACGAATTGAACGCCCATCTGGAAAGCCAGGCCATCCGGGCTCCCGGCCTGGAAAATATCTGGAAACGCGGACAGGAACTGGCAATCCGTTTCGGCAACTGGCATCAGCCTGCGTCGCAGGAAACGGTGCGCTGGATCGAGGCATTCAGTCATGCGCTCACCCTTAATACCACGCCCCTTTCCATTGCGGACGTATTCGCCAAGCAAATCGAAAGTCATGCACGCGCCTGGATTTTTACCTCGGCCACGCTTTCGGTCAAAGGCGATTTTACACATTATCGCAGTCAGCTGGGTTTGACTGCCGGCATTAGCCGAAGCTGGGACAGCCCGTTCGAATATGCGCGACAGGCGGTGTTCTATCTGCCGCAGCATATGCCCGAACCCAATACCGCCGGCTATACGGCGGCCGTCGTCAAAAAGGCGCTGCCGTTACTGGCGGCGAGCGAAGGCCGGGCGTTTTTGCTGTTTACCTCGTTACGCGCCATGAAAGAAGCGCGCAATCTGCTCGAGCTGGAATTCACGCACAATAAACTTGAATTTCCGGTATTGATGCAGGGAGAACGCTCGCGCACCGAACTGCTCGCACAATTTCGCGCGCTGGGTAATGCAATATTGCTCGGCAGCCAGAGTTTCTGGGAAGGTGTCGACGTCAAGGGAGAAACCCTGTCTCTCGTCATTATCGACAAGCTTCCGTTCATGCCGCCCGACGATCCGGTGCTTGCGGCACGCATACAGCACATCAATGAATCGGGCGGCAATGCGTTCATGCAGCATCAACTGCCGCATGCGGTGATTGCCCTCAAACAGGGAGCCGGACGACTGATCCGCGACGAAACCGATCGCGGCGTGCTGGTAATCTGCGATCCGCGCCTGGTATCCAAACCTTACGGCAAACGCATCTGGCAAAGCCTGCCGCCGATGAAGCGCAGCCGCAACGAAGACGAAGTCGTCGAATTTTTGCGGCAACGATAACGCTGTCAAACCTCGCGTAAATACATCACGGCTTCCTGCAGCCGTTCTATTCCGGTCACATCCATCCCGGCAATCTTCTGCCGTGGCCGATTGGCGGCGGGTACCAGCGCTTTGGTAAAGCCGAGTTTTGCCGCTTCCTTCAAACGTTCCTGTCCGCGTTGCACTGGGCGAATTTCGCCAGCCAAACCGATTTCACCAAATACTACAAGTTTATCGGGTAGCGGCTTGTTTTTAAAAGATGAAACTATCGCCAGCAACAAGGGCAAATCGGCTGCCGGCTCATTGATGCGCACGCCGCCCACGGCATTGATAAAGACATCCTGATCGTGGCAGGCCAGACCGGCATGGCGATGCAATACCGCCAGCAGCATCGCCAGCCGGTTTTGTTCCAGACCGACCGACAGCCGCCTCGGATTCGGCATCGGCGAAGATTCGACCAGCGCCTGAATCTCCACCAGCAAAGGCCGCGTCCCTTCCTGCGTGACCATCACGCAGGAACCCGCCACATCCGCCCGGTGGCCCGATAAAAAAATCGCCGAAGGATTGGATACGCCTTTCAGACCTTTATCGGTCATGGCGAATACGCCCAGTTCGTTGACTGCGCCGAAACGGTTCTTGAACGCGCGAATCAGGCGAAAACTCGAACTGGTATCGCCTTCGAAATACAGAACCGTATCGACGATATGCTCCAGTACCCGCGGACCGGCCAAAGCGCCCTCCTTGGTCACGTGGCCGACCAGAAACACTGAAGTGCCGTTCTGCTTGGCAAAACGGGTCAATTGCGCGGCGCATTCGCGAACCTGCGCGACCGAACCGGGCGCCGATTGCATGGCTTCGGAATACACGGTCTGTATCGAATCGATGACGGCTATAGCCGGTTTATGCGCTTGCAGGATGGATAAGATATTTTCCAGCTGGATTTCGGCGAGCAATTGCAGATTTTCGGTATCCACCTGCAGGCGTTGCGCGCGCAACGCGATCTGCTGCGCCGATTCCTCGCCGCTGACGTACAGGGTAGAATGCCCATGGCTCAACGCGCTCAAAGCCTGCAGTAAAAGCGTCGATTTGCCGATGCCGGGATCGCCCCCTATCAATACCACACCGCCTTTAACCAGACCGCCGCCCAACACGCGATCGAGCTCACCCATGCCGGTCGCTATACGCTCGTTTTCTACCGCCTCGATGGCGGAAAGCATCTGCACTTCGCTTAACACCGACAGACCGCTATAGCGCGCGGGCGCGACGGATTCCGGCAAAGTCTCCACCAGTGTATTCCATACGCTGCAATGAGGGCATTGCCCTTGCCATTTGGTGGAAGTGCCGCCGCATTCGGTACAGATATAAAGGGTTCTGGTTTTAGCCATGGATGTACTGACGAAATTATTTTTAGCGGAATACACTCAAACGAACGCAGATTGCCAAAACGCAACGATTGCGCGTATGCTAGTTATGCAACTGTTTTGCAAAAATACAATAAGTATGGAGACTACCACAATCATGACACAAAAAATCCGCATCGCCCTGTTGGGATTAAGTCGCGTCGGGGAAATCTTTTCCGAACATTTTCTCGAAAAAATCCAGGAACAGCATATCAACGTGGAAATCGTCGCCGTCGCGACGCATCAACTCGATTCGCCCGTGGCATTGGGATACGCCCATAGCCATATTCCCGTGTTCGAGGACGCATTGAAAGTCGCCGAGTTGGGCGATAAGGTCGATATCATTTTCGACTTGACCGGCAATCCGGAAGTGCGCCGACAGTTGCGCGAGAAAATGCAAGCGACGAATAATCAGCATACGGTTATCGCACCGGAAATTTTCGCTCAGTTGTTATGGGAATTTTTCAGTGAAGGCGAAGCGCTGCCGCATAGCGCCAAAATGGGTTACAAGTAAACCCGAACAATAACTTGTCAAGGTCGCAGGAAACCGTAATCACCGTTTTCCTGCGATTCGTATCGATACCGTACTCGGTCGGCAAATAGTTTCGCTTCAATCGTAACTCAATCCCATCACTGATCGCACGTCGCGCATGGTGTCGCAAGCCAGCAGGCGCGCTTTTTCGCAGCCATCGTCAATGATATTGCGCACCAGCGAGGGATTTTCGGTATACATACGCGCGCGCTCGCGTATGGGTTCCTGTTCTTTCAGCATCGAGTCGATTACCGGCTGCTTGCATTCCAGGCAGCCTATGCCCGCGCTGACGCAGCCGTTTTGCACCCAGGAACGTATCGCCTGATCGGAATAGATCTGATGCAACGCCCAGACTGGGCATTTTTCCGGCGTACCCGGATCGGTACGGCGCACCCGCGCCGGATCGGTCGGCATGGTACGAATTTTTTTTGTTAAACTGTCGGCGGATTCGCGCAGCGTGATCGTGTTTTGATACGATTTGGACATTTTTTGCCCGTCCAGACCCGGCATTTTCGATGCCTCGGTCAACAGCGCTTGCGGTTCGGCCAATATCACCTTGCCGCCGCCTTCCAGATAGCCGAACAATCGCTCTCGATCGCCAAGCGACAGGCTTTGCTGCTCATTCAGCAAGGCATGCGCCGCTTCGATGGCGGATTCGTCCCCGTCCTGCTGATAGCGCATACGCAGTTCTTCATATAACCGCGCTTTTTTACTGCCCATTTTTTTAATCGCAGCTTCGGCTTTCTGTTCAAAACCTGCCTCTCGGCCATATAGGTGATTGAAACGCCGGGCGATTTCGCGAGTGAATTCGATGTGCGGAACCTGGTCTTCGCCTACCGGCACGTGACTTGCGCGATAAATCAGGATATCGGCGCTTTGCAGCAAGGGATAACCGAGGAACCCGTAAGTGGACAGATCCTTCTCCGTCAGCTTTTCCTGCTGGTCCTTATAGGTAGGCACCCGTTCCAGCCAGCCCAGGGGTGTAAACATCGACAGCAACAAATGAAGTTCGGCGTGTTCCGGCACCTGCGACTGGATGAACAGCGTCGCCAAGTCGGGGTCCACTCCCGCCGCCAGCCAGTCTACGACCATTTCCCATACATTGTTCCGAATGACTTCGGGGTTATCGTAATGTGTGGTCAATGCATGCCAGTCGGCAACGAAAAACAGGCATTCCTGTTCGTGCTGGAGCTTGATCCAGTTTTTCAATACCCCATGAAAATGGCCCAGATGAAGATTGCCTGTCGGGCGCATGCCCGATAATATTCGATTGGCGTACATGGTTTAATTGGTTATGACCTGGATAAGCATGATTAAATCGTTATAACCCAAGCCAGACACGGCACTGCTCAACATCAGCATGACCGCCAGCAAGGGACTGAGGATGACGCTCAGCCATCCGACAAACATCAGAATCAGCAGGATATAAAATCCGTAGGGTTCGATGCGGGAGAAGCTGTACGAGAGCTTGCCGGGCAATACGCTAACCATGACGCGGCCACCGTCGAGCGGTGGCAAGGGCAACAGATTCAGCGCCATGAGCACGGCATTGATATAAATACCCGCCGCTCCCATCAACGCCAGGGGTTGGGAATAATTATCGCCGAGCATGACGCCGAACTTTATCACCAGCGCCCAGATTATTGCCATGCTCAGATTCGCTCCCGGGCCGGCCAGAGCGACCCAGAGCATGTCCTGTTTGGGACGCCGCAAGGCATCGAAATTGACAGGGACCGGTTTGGCCCAGCCAAAAAGAAAGAAACCGCCGCCCAGCATCTTACTCAGAAGGAGAATGGACAGCGGCACCAGTATCGTGCCTATCGGATCAATGTGCTTCAAGGGATTGAGCGTTACGCGTCCCAGCATCCACGCTGTTTTATCGCCGAAAAATTTCGCTACGTAACCGTGAGCCGCTTCATGCAGCGTGATCGCAAAAATGACCGGGATGACCCATACGGTAATTTTTTGTATGACGTTCAGTTCCATCAGTTCAATCCAAACGGAGCCAACGCGCCACGCCCTCTTCGCAATACCTCGATATCCCCCCGGCTCAAATCGATCACGGTGGTGGCTTCCATGCCACAGCCCCCGGCATCGAGTATCAGGTCCAAATGATGTTCGAGTCGTTCCCGTATCGTATCGGCGTCGTGCATGGGCAGTTTTTCGTCCGGTAAAATCAAAGTCATGCCCAATAAGGGCTCATTCATTTCGGCCAGCAGCGCCAAAGCGACCGGATGTTGCGGCACGCGCAATCCTATGGTATTTCTTTTAGGGTGCGACAGGCGCCTGGGAACTTCGCGAGTCGCCTCGAGTATGAATGTATAACTGCCCGGCGTGTTCGCCTTGAGCATCCTGAATTGTTGATTATCCACCTGCGCATAGACTGCGATTTCCGCCAGGTCGCGGCACAGCAGGGTGAAATGATGTTTTTCGTCTACGGCGCGCAGGGTGCGTATTCGATCCTGGGCATGCTTATCGCCCAAATGGCAGGCGATAGCGTAACTGGAATCGGTCGGCAATGCGACGACACCGCCGTTGCGCAGGATATGAACAGCCTGTTTGATCAAACGCGGCTGGGGATTATCCGGATGCAAGGTAAAATATTGCGCCATATTGGAATTACTCGTTTGAATTAAAAAATAGCCAGATCATTTATGAGCAAGCGAAAATTCCATCAAATCATGGGAAAAACGCGCATTCGCCATTGTTCATGTCAGCTTGCTGTGTCGCGAGCGGTTTCGGACAATGCCCAGTCTTGCCAGATGGGAGTGCAAATTTCCGGTAATTGTGGCAACTGCCCAAGATCCTTGTAACTTTCGTCGGGCCCGTGAAAATCCGAACCGCGGGAGCATAATAAATCGAATTTTTTCGCCAGCCTGGCAAATTGCGCATACTGTTCGACGGTATGACTGCCGGTAACGACTTCTATGCCGGTTCCGCCGCATGACTTGAATTCCGTCAATAATTCCTGCATTTTCCCTTCGCCCATCGTGTAGCGACCCGGATGAGCCAATACCGCCTGACCTCCGCTTGCGGTTATCCAACCGATTGCATCGGCCATGCCGGCCCATTGATGCGGAACATAACCGGGCTTGCCTTTTACGAGATAGCGCTTAAATACGGTGCGCACATCCTTGACTATGCCCAGATCGATAAGATAACGCGCAAAATGCATGCGCCCGATCGAATTCCGGTTTTCCACATATCGATATGCGCCCGCCAGGCTGTTGGGGATGCCGATACGCGTCAGCTGCTCGGCCATTTTGATTGCGCGCTCTTCGCGACCCGACCGTATCGCCGCCAGCCCGGCCACCAGTGCCGGTGATTGCGGATCGATGTTTAAACCGATAATATGTATGGTATGTACACCCCAGGTAACCGAGATTTCAACACCGTTTATCAATTTCATGCCTGTTCCGCGGGCAGCGGCATGCGCTGCCGGCAAACCCGACACATCGTCGTGATCGGTTAACGCCAGTACCGTAACGCCCCGATCGGCCGCCCGTGCGACTAAATCCGCGGGTAGCAACACGCCATCGGAAACGTTAGAATGGCAATGCAGATCAAAATTTTGCTCTGACATAATTTGTTTACTTGTGGACCAGGAACAAATCATAGCAAAATATTGGTTTATTTACTTACTAATTTTTGCCGGTTCAATTTTCGGTCAGATATCAATTATGGCGATTCCTGAAGAAATTCATAAATGTTTCGAAGAAGCTAATCGTATCGTCGGCCTAGCCTTTATCGACTCGAATATGGAAGCCGGTTCGCAAGTCACCCCCGGTCAGCTGGGCGAAGCGATCAGCCAATTTTTACTGCTGTTCGACAAGCTTGATCGGGAACACGGTGAAAGCGGCCCTATCGAATTCGACGATGTCAATCAATTGGGCGATCATGCTATCGGATTTCTGATGGACCTGGCTTTTTGGGCGGAACGCCTGCGTTTGCCGAAATCCAAAATGGACATCGAAAAAACCGCCCTGGGGATCGCGCACTGGATAATACGTCACGGCGGCGAACTGCGTACGCTGGAACCTATAGTCAACAGCCTTGCCGCCAGCGCCAATCTCACTCAGGAAACCACCACGCTCATCGCGTTGGCGCAAGTCATCAGCGACACCATAGAGCATACAGCGCCGGAAATAAAAGCCGACCTCGAAAAAAGCGACCCGACGCGTCCCTGGCGCATATTAAATCTGAATTATGCTATCGTCGCCACACGCAGCCAGGATATCGATCTCATGAAAAAAGCCTACGACACCTTGAGCAGAAATTTACCGGAAGATTGCCCTGCATTTTTTGAACAAGGCTTGCAACAAGTGCAAAAAGACAGTTTTTCGTCACCCGTGCGCGAAATGGTGCAGGAATATTTTAACCGCTGGGTTACCCGGCACTAAGGCAAGGGCAACGATTTATGAAATTTTTATTCGATTTATTTCCGATTCTGCTGTTTTTTATCGCTTATAAATTTGGAGGAATTTATATCGCCACTGCGGTATCCATCGTCGCCAGCATCGTACAAATCGGATACCTGCTTATAAGGCATAAAAAAGTCGATATGGCGATGTGGATCAGCTTGGGTATCGTAATCGTCCTCGGCGGCGCCACGCTGGTTTCACATAACGACACCTTCATCAAATGGAAACCTACCGCCTTGTACTGGATGTTTGCTTTTGCCCTGCTGGCCAGCCCGCTTTTATTTAAAAAGAACATAATCCGTTCCATGCTTTCCGAACAAATCAACCTGCCGGAATCGGTGTGGCGCAAACTCAATCTCAGCTGGGCAATATTTTTTATTGTAATGGGACTTGTAAACCGTTATGTCGCCCTAACATACAGCACCGATGTATGGGTAAATTTCAAGCTATTCGGCAGTACGGCGATGATGTTCATATTTATCATAGCGCAAGGAATAGTACTTAACAAATATCTGGATAACAAAAAGCATGACTAGCTGGTACGCCATTATAAGCGAAGACAAGACCGACAGTCTTCCCAGACGCCTGAACGCCCGACCGGCGCATCTTGCCCGGATCAAGGCGCTACAGGACGAAGGCAGGCTTTTGCTGGCGGGGCCCTTTCCTGCCATAGACAGCGCAGACCCGGGTCCCGCAGGGTTTAGCGGCAGCCTGATCGTTGCCGGCTTCGATTCGCTGGCAGCGGCGCAAGACTGGGCCGATAACGATCCTTACGTTCAAGCAGACGTGTATGCCAACATTGATGTCAAACCATTCAGGAAAGTGCTGCCGTGATGGATACCGTGGAACTAATTCGCGAAAAATTGGCCTCATTGCAGCCGAATGTGCTTAAAATTACAGATGAAAGCGCTTTACATGCCGGCCATGCAGGTGCGCGCTCGGGGGGCGGTCATTATCGCTTGCATGTCGTTTCCGGGGCATTTTCACAAAAGAATACCCTGGCGCGTCACCGCTTGGTATATGCAACATTAGGTGATTTAATGCATAATAAAATTCATGCACTTAGCATAACTGCGCAGTGTCCTGAAGAAATTCTATAACCCACTCAAAAGGAAGACACATGCATTTGAAAAAAATCGTAATTGCCACCGTTTGTGCGATGAGTTTAACCGCACTGACCGGCTGCAATGCGGCGGAAGACAACAAATCCACCGCCACTAAAACTCCAGCGCAAACGACCGCCGGTTCCGGAAAAGTAATGGCGGTAGTGAATGGCACGCCTATCCCGCAAGCCGAATTCGATATGGTCAAGCAAGACCGTGCGGCGCAAGGCCAGCCGGTTAACGATCAAACCGCTGCCGCATTGCGCGACAGTCTGATCAACGCTGAAATCCTGGCGCAACAGGCAGAGAAAAGCGGCCTGAACAACGACCCCAATTTCAAGTTACGCTTGCAACTGGCCAAAACCCAGATGCTGGCGCAAACATATATTGCCAATTACATCAAGGCCCACCCTATCAGCGAATCGGCCATGAAAGCGGAATACGATCGGGTAAAGGCCATGATGGGAACAAAAGAATATAAAGTCAGACATATACTGGTCGATAACGAAGCCGAAGCCAAGAATATTATCGCCCAACTGAATAAAAAAGCCAGTTTTGCCGAACTCGCCAAAAAAGACTCCAAGGACTCTTCTGCGGCGAACGGCGGTGAACTGGGCTGGGTAGCTCCGGGAAATCTGGTCAAGGAATTCGCCGATGAAATGACGCAACTCAAAAAGGGCGAATATACCAAAACTCCGATACACACCAAATTCGGCTGGCACATCATTCAGGTTGAAGACATACGCGATCTGAAATTCCCGCCATACGATCAGGTCAAGGATCAGTTACGTACGGATATGGAACAGCAAATGGTAAAAAAATTGGTTACAGAGTTACGCGCAAATGCTAAAGTACAATAAACAATGATTAACGCATGCTCCGAATGAATTTTTCTACCGGAGCATGCTTATCCCGTATTAAGTGGATGGCTCAAAAAAATGAAAAACCTACAGGATCAATTCCTCAATGCCTTACGTAAAGAACACGTACTCGTGTCTGTTTTTTTGGTAAACGGCATCAAACTGGTAGGTAAGATAGAATCGTTTGATCAATACATGGTCATGTTAAAAGGGCATGACAATGTCAGTCAGGCCATATTCAAGCATGCCATTTCAACCTTATCTCCTTCCCGGCAGATCACGATCGATACCCGATCCGATGAAGAATAAACGTATTTGAAAAAACGGGTCCCCTCGTGGGCATACGGTTTGCCGTTATACCGGCGTCATGCGGCTAAGCCGCCGTTAATATAGGCAGAAACATGACATCGTTGTACAATCGGATTGACGAAAAGCTACCTTCTTTCTGGCTCGTTGCGTGCAATGTGATCCCATGGAATTTTCTACGCAATACACGCTGAAGCGCGGTGTTTTATTTATTCTGGCTATCCTGCTTAGCCTGCAACTGGTCGCCCTGACCCAGCATCATCATGATCTGAATATCAAGGCGGATAATTGCGCTTCCTGCCATTTGGCCAATAATTTTACCGGCGACCCTCCTGCGTTGCCTCTGGAAGTATCGCTTGTTACCCTCTATCTGGCCTATTGTCTCGTTCAATGCACACCATCGAGCGGATTTCTGCTCCAGTACCGCTTGCCTTGCCCTCGTTCGCAAGCTCCGCCCATCATTTGAATTGATTATACTTCCCGCTCGCGATGGTTTGAGCGGGTAATATCCGGTTCAAAGGTGGAGCATATGCATGAAAATCAGTCTGTCATCTGCAGCAACCGTCATCTCTTGCTTGATGACGGCAGCGTCGGCCTTGGCTGCCAACATACCTGCTGGCAACATAGAAGGTCAGATTAACGATGCATTAGGAAAACCTCTAGCCGCTGTTTCGATCAAAATACAAGCTGCTAACGGTAAAATCCTGGCGTCAGGACGGAGCGATGCTTCCGGTCATTTCAGTTTTACCCATATCCGGCCTGGCGTATATGCCATCATGGCGAGTGCACCCGATCATCGACCAGGCACTGCAATCGTGACCTTGACTGCCACCTCAGGCAAATACAGTGTGATGACGCTCGCCAGTCTCAAGGCGCTGAAGTTGCACATTACCGCCAGCAAATCGGATCGGGCGCGCAACAAAATTGACACGGAAACCGGCGGTAGCAGCTATCATATCACCGCTCGCGATATCGCCCAATTGCCGCAAGGCGCCGATACCCCGCTTAATCAGGTTCTGTTGCAGGCTCCCGGCGTAGCTCAGGATTCTTTCGGCCAGCTGCACGTTCGAGGCGATCACGGCAATCTGCAATACCGTATCAATAATATCATCCTGCCCGAATCCATCACCGGTTTCGGTCAAACGCTGGACGCGCACTTCGCCGACAGCATCACCTTGCTGACCGGTGCGTTGCCCGCGCAATACGGCGATCATACTGCCGGTATAGTCGATATCCGCACCAAAACCGGAGCATTTGATAACGGCGGCCAGATCGGCGTGATGACCGGCAGCAACGACACGCGCGAGCTTACCGGAGAACTACGCGGCCATCAAGGAAAACTCAGTTATTTCATCGACGCTTCCATCCTTAAAAACGATCTGGGCATAGAAAACCCCACCCCTTCCGTCAACGCAATCCACGATGTCACTACTCAAAACAAGGGCTTCGGTTATTTTTCTTATGCCTTGAACGACACATCGCGTCTGAGTTTGATGCTGGGAACGTCGGATAATCGATTCCAGATCCCCAATTCGCCCGGCCAGACACAAAATTACGCATTAAACGGCGTCGCCAGCGAGCCTTCGCAATATCTGAACGAACAGCAGCGTGAAATCACGCATTACGGCATCGTCGCGCTGCAAGGGACGCTGGGCGATAAATTCGATTACCAGATTTCGACATTCAGCCGTTATTCGGAAGTGATGTTTACGCCGGACGTTAACGGCGATCTCATTTATACCGGCGTCTCGTCGCAGGTACTGCGCACCAGCCGGGAAAACGGCGTGCAGATCGACACCAGCTATCATCTCGATGCGCAACATACATTCCGCAGCGGTATCTACGTCAGCGCCGATCAATTGGTGAACAGTGCCGACATCCTTGCCTTCCCCGCCAACGGTCAGGGCGTGCAGACCAGCACAACGCCTGTGGGCTATACCGACAACAACAGCAAGATCGCCATGCTGTACGGCATCTATGCCCAGGACGAATGGAAACCCCTGGACAAGCTCACGGTCAATTACGGCCTGCGTTACGATCAGGTCGATGCGTATGTTACCGGGAATCAGCTCAGTCCACGTCTCGGGGCTGTCTATCAATTGACACCGGCCACGACCGTACATGCCGGATACGCGCACTACTTTACTCCGCCTCCCAACGAATTGATCAGCGGGCAAACCGTAAGCGATTCGATGGGGACGACGGCTGCGCCACCGGGCGGTTTGCTCAACGATCCGGTCAAACCGGAAAACAGCGACTATTACGATATAGGGATAAGCCAGCAAGTGAATCCCGGCCTCACCGTCGGCATAGACAGCTATTACGAGTACATCACCAACCTGCTCGATGAAGGCCAGTTCGGCTCAGCCTTGCTGTATACCCCGTTCAATTACGCACTCGGCAAGATTTACGGCACGGAATTGACTGCCAATTACCGCAAGAATAATTTTTCCGCTTATTTCAATCTGGCCAGGTCCATGGCGCTGGGCAAAAACATCACTTCGGCACAATACAATTTTGCTCCAGCCGAATTGAACTATATCGCCAACAACTGGGTTCACCTCGATCACGACCAGCGCTATACCGCATCGGCAGGTACGGCCTATCTCTGGCAAGGCAGTACCTACAGCGCCGATGCACTCTATGGCAGCGGCCTGCGCAGTGGCTTCGCCAATACCTCGCATTTACCCGGCTATACTCAGGTCAACGTAGCCGTCACTCATAGTTTTGATATCGCCGACCTGGGCAAAGTAGATGGCAGAATCAGCATTCTGAACGTATTCGACACAGTTTACGAAATTCGCGACGGCAGCGGCATAGGTGTCGGCGCACCGCAATTCGGACCGCGTCGCGCAATCTACTTCAGCGCCGATAAATTTTTCTGATACATATGGCATTGCCATGCAGCACCTTGCCAACAGCAGTTTACGACGGAGATAACTATGCAAGATTTACGTGAAAATCTACTCGCGCTCAAATTGGGCGGAGTAATGATGATTCCCCTGTCCTTACTCGCGATCGCCGCATTCGCCATCATGCTGGAAAAGGCGGTGTTGTACTGGCGCCATGCCCGTCTATCGAGCGAATTGCTGATCTTGATAGAAACTTACGGCTTTGCCTGGGGCGATGTAGAAAAAGAATCCGAAAAACTACATAAAAACAATTACTTCAGACGATTTTTCGAGGTAATAATCAGCAACCGCAAGCGGCCGTACTGGTGGACCGAATCGCGCGCAGCAGACGAAGCGCAAGTCATAGAAACCGCCCTGTCGCGCCGGCTGTGGGTGCTCGAAACCATCGTAACCGCAGCGCCGCTGCTGGGATTGATGGGCACCATCGCCGGCATGATGCATGCCTTTCAACTGATCGGCAGCAATGGTCTCGTCAACCCGACCGGCGTCACCGGCGGCGTTGCCCAAGCGCTTATCGCTACCGCTGTCGGCTTGTTTATCGCTCTCGTCTCACTGTTCGGATTCAATTATTTTTCCCGGCTGCAAGCACAGGTGATGGATGAAATGGAGCGCCTGGGCACGCGCCTGATCGATCATATCCGTCTCGACCAGGAGGAGAGCAACGATGAAGCTGCGTAAAGCCAGAATACAACGCAAGGGACGCATAGAGATCATTCCCATGATAGACGTAATGTTTTTTTTATTGGCTACTTTTATGCTGGCATCGTTGTCCATGCAGCATCTGGATGCGCTGAAGGTCAATCTGCCGCAAGGCCAGGCGGAGCAATTAAGCGCAGAAAAACCGCTGACGCTGACGATCACCGCTGAAGGCAAGATACTCATCAATCGTACTCCGGTTACGCTGATCAGTTTAACCGCCGCCCTCAAACCGCTGCTGACCACTGCGGACAAGAACGTTGTCGTCGCCGCCGACGACAAAGCGCCGCAAGGGATTGTCGTTCGCGCCATGTTGCAGGCGAGAGCGGCGGGTGCTGCACATTTTCTGATAGCGGTGGCGCATGATTGAACGCGCGTCCCTGCCGCCGTCACGTATCATCTGGTGGACATTGCTGCCGGCATTCCTGTTATGGATGATGACGTTGGGAGCTATCAGCATGTATTTGACAAATCGTACTCCTGCCATAACGCCTCCGCCGCCTCCGATCGACGCCCGTATCGTCGAATTGCCGTCTGCCCGATCCGCCACCGGCTCGGCAGCAAAACCGCAAACTATCAAACACATGCCACATCGCATTTCGAAAACCATTCCGGTCAGCTCATCCAAGCCGGTACAAAGCAAGCCGGCACCAGCTAACGACATCATGCCGCATGCAGCCGCCAAACCCGCTCTCGATACGGCACCGACACCAGCACCAGCCCACGTCGCGCCACCGGCAAAAAATACCGAACCTCCACCGCCGGCCGCACCGCCGCCATCGCCTGGCGACACTTCCGATTCAACAAAAGCCGGTACCCAAGCCATGGGGGCGCACGCAATTTATCAACCTCAACCGATGCTTCCCGAAGATCTGCGCAACGAAACCATGCATCTGGTTATCGTGGCGCGATTTCAAATTGCGGAAGACGGCAGCGTGACAGTCAAACTTATCAAATCGGCACCAGACCCGCGCGTTAATCAGCTGATTCTGAATACCCTGAAAACCTGGCGTTTTTTTCCGGCAACTCAGGCTGACAAACCGGTGGCATCGACCGAGGACATCAATATATCGATCGACGTAGGTGATTGACGGCCTAGAAATAGCGACAGCCACTGCCTTTCGTTCTATTTCTGAAAAAACGATTTTTACAAGCCGTAATGACAGCTAAAAACAGTAAAACATTTAGTGTTTCACTGTCTTGACCGCATTAACGATCGTAATATAGCTTGGTAGAAAAGGCGCAAAGATCCCGAACGGTCCCCCTCAGCAGTCTGCTTTACCCAAAGGGCCGTAAACAGAACGTTTGCCGGCGTATCGGCCACTTCCTTCCCAACCGGAGCAGCTTCTTCATGAAATTTTCCTTAAAGACGTTGCCGCAATCCTTCTGGTTGAAAGTCACATCGCAAATCCGTGAATTTTTTTTCCTGGAGCCGGGCGAATTTCGCGATTTTTTGCTCAGCTACTATCACTTACCGCTCTTCGCCCGCTACCGATCCCGGTTCATACTTTCCCGTGTGCGCATCATGGCGGCCTTATTCGCCGTCTTGACACCACTCTGGATGTTCGTCGATTTCATTACCTTTCCATTATGGGTCGCCACTACCCTGGCTAACGGCCGGATACTGACGAGCATCGCCTTCGCACTGCTCGCCCTGCTTTGCCGGTGCACTCCCAGTCTTAGTCACGCCCGCTCCGGCATCGGGCTTTTGCTCATCATACCGACACTATTCTTTATCTTCAGCCGGGTTCTGCTCGGCGGTATTCACTTCAACACCCTAGGCAGCGCCATGGTGGCGGGTTATACCTTTTTGCCTTTCGTACTGATGACCGGACTCGCGCTTTTTCCACTGGTAGTTGCGGAAACGCTGATGTTCGCGGTACCTCTGCTTTCCGCTTTCCTGGCATCGGAGCTCATGTACAGCGGCAAACTGTTGCCCGGTCTTGACGACCTGGCCGTATTCTGGCTGCTGTTGCTCATAGCGATAGTGGGCAGCATGGCCTCACTCAGCCAATTGCAGATGATGAAAGTGCTGTTTCAGCAATCCAATCTCGATCCCCTGACGCAAACAATGAATCGCCGCAGCGGAGAACAGATATTGGCGCTGCAAATGGCACAGGCGAAAAGGCAATCTTTTCCTTTAACCATCGCTTTTCTCGATCTGGACGATTTCAAAAAGCTGAACGATCAATTCGGCCATGAAGCCGGAGATAATGTATTATTACAAACAGCGGAAAGTTTTCGCCAGGCGTTGCGTGAAGGCGATATGGTCATCCGCTGGGGAGGCGAAGAATTTGTGCTTGTCATGCCTTACGCTACCTTGGCGCAGGCGAGCAAACGCCTGGATCTTTTGCTCTATAGTCGAATCCTGCAACGCCCTGACGGCAAACCGCAAACCTGGAGCGGCGGGATCGCACAATGGCCGGCAGACTCGGCAGACACCTGGATGCAACTGGTCAAAATCGCCGACAGAAGAATGTATCTCGCTAAAAAAAACGGAAAAGGCCGTATGGTATCCAGCGACGAACCGGATTTCCATAACGGAGAAAGTCGATAATACTTACGGAAATTCAGCAGGAGCGGCTTTCGTCTTTCTCACGCATCCGGGTATCCGGTAAAATCGACCGACTGTACTCCGCCGTCGCCGGATAACGATGCGTTCCCCTTCATCTGCTGATACCCGCAACACGGGATACAGGTCAAAGGATCAAGGAGGCTCTGATGGCACTGCCCGCCCAAGCCGCCAGGGACATTGATCCTGTCTGGCTGGTACTCACCAAGCAGACGATGCGAGACAAGGATATATCCGACCGGCTCATTCGTTGGAGATATTTCAAACGAAAATCCGTAATCCCTTTCCCGGTCAAGAACGTTAGCGCTCTACCGGAACGACGCGATCCGGTCATTCAGCGCTTCCCTAAGCGTGCCCGGCAAATTCCTTGATCATTTCGCGGTTGAAAGCAGGTAAATCCTTGGGACTGCGACTGGTGACCAGCCTGTGATCCTTCACGACTTCCTTGTCCTGCCAGTGTATCCCGGCATTGATCATGTCGGTTTTCAATGAAGGGTACGATGTCATTTCTCTGCCTTTGACCATGCCGGTTTCTATCAATAATTGCGGGCCGTGGCAAATGGCCGCGACCGGTTTGTCCTGTTTCAGAAAGCCGGCGGCAAAATCGATGTAGTCTTTTTCCAGACGCATCTTGTCAGGATTGAGGACGCCGCCTGGTATCATCAGCGCGTCGTAATCGTTGCTGTCGGCCTGAGCGAGACTGACGTCTACCGGCATTTCGATCGACCAGTGATCGGTATCCCAGGCCTTGAGCTTGTGCTGCCTGGAAATAACGTGAACGATCGCTCCTGCTTCTTCCAGTGCTTGTTTCGGGCTCGTCAGTTCCACTTCCTCAAAGCCGTTTTCGGCGACAATGGCGATTTTTTTACCAGTTAATTGAGAAGAATTCATGATGACTCCAGAATCTACAATGGAATTTCATCATCCTCCCGATACGGCGAGAAATTCCATGCGTTACCGAACATTGATACGCATTGAAGGCATCCGTCCGTTCGAAGTTGCTGGTCACGCAGGTATAGCCGCGTCCTTCGCCGCCAGTGCGCCGATCGCGGACCAGTCCTGCCTGTCGCCGCCCTGCGCCGCCAATTCGAGAAAACGGTCGCGCAATATTCCCGCGAACGGTAGCGGTACGTTTAACGTATCGGCCGCTGCCAGCACCAGCCGCAAATCCTTCTGCCCTAATCCCGCCGCAAAACCGGCAGGTTCGAACTTGCGTTCGGCGATCATTCCACCATAATTTTTGTAGATCGGCACGTTAAAAATACTCGAAGTCAACAGTTCGAGATATTGATGTCTGTCTATGCCGCCCTTTTCCGCCAGCGCCATTGCTTCACCCAGCGATTCGATCACTGTGGCAATCAAAAAATTACCGCTCAGTTTCACTAGATTCGCCTTTGCCGGTTCATCGGAAATCCGGTAGGCGCGTTGTCCCAGAACATCGAACAAAGGCTGCAATCTGGCGATTGCTTCCGCATTGCCTCCGAGTATCAGGAAGAGTGTACCGGCGGCAGCCGCATCGGGCCGGCCGAAAACCGGAGACGAAACCAGAATCTGTTTCCTTTCCGAGTGCGCCAGCGCAAGCCGTTCAGCCAGGGCGGTACTGATCGTACTGCAGGAAACGTGCACCGCACCATCTGCCAGGTGGGCCAGCAATCCTTCGCTTCCGTTTGTCACTTGCTCCAGCGCGTCATCATTGGCCAGCATGGTAAATACCGCTTCCGCTTCGCAACATTCGGCCACTGTTTTCGCTCCCTTCGCACCTTGCGCTACCAGATCGCGCATACGATCCGGCGTGCGATTGAAGACGACCAGCTCATGCCCCGCTTCCAGCAGCCGCGAGGCCATACCTGTACCCATGCGACCCAATCCGATAAATCCGATTTTCATCCTCGATCTCCTATCGTATATGTAAAATCTGGAAGACCCATCGTATAATCCCAAAATAGAATGTATCGAGCGTCCTCGATTCATTTAAACACAAAAATTGGATTAAATATGTAGTGCCAATTAAGGAGGGCCCGTGCGACAACATCGATCCAGGTTGGTTTGAGCGAAACTGTAATGGACGAGCCTAGATTTGCGAGCAATGTCCGGAAATGATATACTACGCGCCGCATTATCGGGGGCGACACTTTCAAGCCTATCCATCGCAGTATTTACGAGGTTATGAAAGGATAGCTTTGCCACGATTATTTGACGCCGATCTTTCTGCAAAAACGCAGCCAGCGTAAAAAAAATCGAAATATTTGAAGCAATCAGAATAATGATCATGTTATAATTTTGTTTTCGCGCCGGTAGCTCAGCTGGATAGAGTACTTGGCTACGAACCAAGGGGTCAGGAGTTCGAATCTCTTCCGGCGCACCAGTAAAATCAATGAGTTAGCTTAGAAATAGGCGGGCTCATTTTTCATTTTATTCCTTTGAGGGGACAACAAAAGGGGCAACAGAATTTCTGTTTACCCCTTTGTTTTTAACCGGAACTTAACCGCAAGACCTCTCTTTATTATTTAAAACAATCCTCGTTAATTTTTTTTGGCGGGGAATGCTTTAGCGGCCCTCAATTGAAACCATTCCACGAATTCTGGAAAAGTCTCTAAATTTATAAGTTCAGAGAGAGGCATAACATGCAGATAACTATGTCGCGAAAAATAAATTGCCACATTGTTTATAGACGGCTTTGAAACCACGCCGTCTATTCCGTCTATATAATGCAAAATATAGTAACCAAGCACTTGATTTAACGCGTTTCGCGCAAGAGAAAAATTCTTTGTTGTTTTAATATCAATAAGCGTATCATCTATAATTAAATCCGCATCGGCCCCACCCACAAGATGCGACCCCTGACCAAACGTTGGATTAAGGACGCACCGATTTTTTGCCACAAAAAGATTAGCATCAACAGCTTCGATAAGATTCTTCAAATCTAGAACATCGTGGTCATAAATAACACCTATTGATTCATGCCCGACTCCTGCACGAAAAATTGGATCAAGAGTGGCTAATAATAGTGCTGATTCAATTAAGGCATCGGACATTATTCCTGTTGCGAAATATGCCGACTGCGCAATTTTTGCGTCCAGAATCGTTTGTTCAGCTTGATCCTGTAATGTAAACGTTAGTTCACCATCTTCATCAAATTCAGCCAACAAATTAATTGCAGACTCAGCGATCCATTCATACGCCTGAATCGTAACATCGGGGTTTAAACGCTGAACAAAGAATCGAAGCAAATAATCAAATGCGGTACCAATTAATGTATAACGATCTGAAAGAGGTGGCGCAACAATATCTTTTTAAGCTGGAACAGAGGCTTCTTGAATTCCTGCTTAAATCGCTCTCTTACGTCAGGATTTCTGCTTAAAAAGAGGTAAGACTCATATTGTTTCTCCGTTATCTCCTAGCCTATTATATCAGCCCACGCTCAGCAAAGCTCAGTACGGTGTCGCCGACAATAAAATGATCCCATACCTTAACGTCCACCAATGCCAAGGCGCTTTTTAACTGCTCGGTCAGCGTAATGTCGGCCTTGCTTGGTTCAGCTTCGCCGGACGGATGGTTATGCGCAAATATCACGAATGCCGCATTGTGTGTCAGTGCTGCCTTCACGACTTCGCGTGGGTATACGCTGGCTTGGGAAGGTGTACACCTGCATGAATTCCAGTTTCGTGATGAGGCATACGGCATATCTGATCTGGATTGGGGTCAGGGCGTGCGTTCACAAAACCGGGTTAAACTGCGTAATGTCCTGGCGGGCAGCAAGCGGATGACGCTTACGCTTCTCGGAATGGTCCAACGTGTTTATTGATGCCAAGATGACCACGGCATTGCTGGATCAGCTCACTCATCACTGCCATATCGTGGAGACGGGCAATGATTCCTACTGCTTGCAGCACAGCAGCCTGGCCGCGAAATCACGTATCAAATCGAGATACATTTTTTGATGCCTCAAGGTGAAGGCTTTGCTTGGCAAGAACGTATATAAGAGATTATTGGTAATCCAGCCCCATTGTGACGCTGATTACCAGCACGACAATGATGGAAAAGACAAATAACTTTCTTGACCAGATAATATCATCATCGGTGGTAAAACCGGATTGAGCCAAGTAAAGCCAATAGCTGCCCAATGCGAGTGCAACTAACAGAAAAACTCTACCAGTGTAGCCTGTCATACTCAGACTTGCTGCGGCTATTGTAAATCCTACAATGGAGATTACAATCTGACGTTTTGTTGATTTAATCCCTTTCACTGCCGGCCATACAGATACGCCAGCCGCTACATAATCCTTCAGCCGATGAATAGCAATGGCGTAGAAATGAGGAATCTGCCACAGGGCGAAAATCAGCAGGGCTATCGCAGCCCCGCCATCAAAGCTTCCTCGCGCCGCGCAGTATCCGACTACAGGTGGAACGGCTCCGGACAGGCTGCCAACCAGCGTGCCCCAGACCGAATGGCGTTTCATGTAAAGACTGTAGATACCCACGTAAATAACAAAACCCGCGATTGCCGCAACCAACACCAACATATTGGTTGTCAGCGCCAGCATACCAAAACCGAATATCCCGAGCACAGTGGCGTATATAGCTGCCGTGGCTGGCCGAACCACGCCCCTAACCAGAACACGATCATGCGTACGCTGCATCCTGGTATCAATATCTCGATCAATGATGTTGTTGAAAACGCAACCAGACGCCACGACCAGAGCTAGGCCAAGCATAGTGTCCAACAACAACCTGAAATTGCTCGACCCCCGTGCAGCCAGGAAAAATCCACCTGCCAGCGTTACCATATTTCCCAGTACAATGCCGGGTTTGATCATGCTGACATAGTCAGCGAGCATAACACTACGGCGGGTCGGCGTTGGATTGGCAGGAATTGTGGTTCGCGACACATTCATGGCTGGGGTGGACCCGGGGTGGCCATCGACATGGAGGAAGGTGATTCCATGACAGGCATCTTGCTGTCAAGCATCATGCGCAAATGCATGTTGTACATGATCCAAACGGTACCACCGATGAAAATAGTCATGATCAGAGCGGTAAAACTCAAACTTATAACACTCCAGCGCTCCTTGGCTGATGCATCGAGATGCAAGAAAAAATGCAAATGCACGATAATCTGCACGAGAGCAGCCAAAAATATTCCCCAAAGGACTGTACTCTGATCCAGCTTACCATTCATCACCATGGCAAAGGGAATGGCAGTCAGAATTAGCGCCAAAACAAATCCGACAAGATAGCCTTTCAGCGTGCCGTGATAAGGTACTGCGTCATTGGCATGATCCATCACTGTACTCCCAACAGGTAAACAACGGTGAAGACACCGATCCAGACAATGTCAAGAAAGTGCCAGAACAAACTCAGACGTACGAGACGTGAACGAACCGCCGTGGTCAAACCCTTGGTACCAACCTGCGCGATCATAGTTGCGATCCAGATCAACCCGAAAGTCACATGGGTACCGTGGGTTCCAACAAGACCAAAGAATGCAGATAGAAATCCGCTACGGTCGGGGCCATTTCCTTCCATGATCAGATGGGAGAATTCGTTTATTTCCATACCGATAAAACCCAGACCCAGCAAAAAGGTCAGACCGAGCCAGAGCATCACAGCTTTGGTCTGGTTTTTTTGCATGGACAGCATCGCCATGCCGTATGTCAAACTACTAAACAACAGGAACATGGTTTCGCCAAACACATATGGCAGATGAAACA
>JAJYPN010000002.1 GCA_021795395.1 Pseudomonadota bacterium
GTCAGACCGAGCCAGAGCATCACAGCTTTGGTCTGGTTTTTTTGCATGGACAGCATCGCCATGCCGTATGTCAAACTACTAAACAACAGGAACATGGTTTCGCCAAACACATATGGCAGATGAAACAACTCCTTACCGCCTGGCCCACCGGCATAGCTGTGTGACAGGACGGCGAACGTAGCAAACAGCGACCCGAACAAAATGCAGTCCGTCATGATATACAGCCAAAAGCCGAATAGGGTGTTACCTACCGGATCATGCCCTTCAGCGTGATCCGTGTGGCTGTTTTGATACGCAGCCGCGTGGCCGCCGAGGGGTAAAGTGTTTGTATGTGAAGTCATGGTCAAACCTGAGGCTGAACGAATACAGGGAAAGTGCCATGGCCGATTTCATCTTTGGCCTGTGGCGATGATTTCAGTTGGGCGAAACGGGCATTTTCGATTTTTTTGACTTCGGCAGCTGGCACGTAGTAATCAACATCGTCGCTACTGGCTCGGATGATTACCAGGAGCATCATACCTAGTGCGCCCGTCAACGCCATCCACCAGATATGCCATATCATGGCAAAACCGAATATAAACGCCAGAATACCAATGAAAAACCCGATAGACGTATTTTTTGGCATATGAATATCCTCATACCTGGCTGGCTGTGCATACGCAATGCCTCGCTCTTTCATGTCGGTCCACGCATCCAATGCATCAACTTTAGGGATTACCGCGAAATTGTAGAATGGGGGTGGAGAGGATAATGACCATTCAAGGGTATGGCCATTCCATGGATCACCCGTTGTATCTCGAAGCGCCACCCGATGCTTGACGCTGACATACAGCTGGATACCTTGCATGATGATGGCTGCCAGGATAAATAGCGTGCCGACCATGGCGACTTCAAGCGGCACATGCCAAGCAGGGTTGACGTAATGATCAAGTCGACGCGGCATGCCCTCAAAGCCCAGCAGATATAAAGGCATGAACGCAAGTCCAAATCCGATCGCCCAGCCCCAGAAAGCGCGTTTGCCCCATGTCTCGTCAAGGCGAAACCCAAACATTTTTGGAAACCAGTAGCCGTAACCCGCGAAATAACCAAACAAAGCGCCTGGAATCAGCATGTTGTGAAAGTGGGCGATCAGGAATTCACTGTTGGCCAGTACAAAGTCAGCTGGCGGTACAGTCAACAACACGCCAGTCATCCCGCCAATAGTGAAATAGACAATGAAGGCCAACGTCCACATCAGGGGCGTAGTCATCTGGATACGACCTCGGTACATCGTAAACAGCCAGCTAAATATCTTCACGCCGGTGGGAATGGCGATAATCATCGTAGCGATACTGAATACCGTATTGACGTTCGCGCCCCCTCCCATGGTGAAGAAATGGTGCACCCAAACGGTGAACGAGAGTAAGGCGATCGCGCATGTGGCATAGACCATGGTGTGATATCCAAACAGACGCTTTTGCGAAAAAGTCGCGACAATCTCGGAAAACATTCCAAAAGCCGGCAATATAATGATGTATACCTCGGGATGTCCCCAAATCCAAAACAGGTTGGGGTACATCATCATGTTCCCCCCCATGTCGTTAGTGAAAAAATGCATGCCAAGGTAACGATCAAAGGTTAACAGCGCCAATGTCACGGTTAAAACCGGAAACGACAGCATGATCAGCACGCTGGTCACCAGAATGTTCCAGGTGAATATCGGCATTTTCATCAGGTTCATGCCTGGTGCGCGCATTTTGATGATCGTCACAAAAAAATTGATCCCAGTCAGCAAAGTGCCGATCCCGCCCAACTGGATACTCCATATCCAGTAGTCAACTCCGCTACCAGGGCTGAATTGCAATTCGGACAGTGGGGGATAACCGGTCCAACCCGCCTTGGAAAATTCCCCGATGCCGAGCGACACCATGATAAGCATGGCACTGATGGCAGTCAGCCAGAAGCTGACCGAGTTTAGAAAGGGAAACGCCACATCACGAGCTCCAATCTGCTGCGGCACCACCACGTTCATCAGGCCGATAAAAAATGGCATGGCCACGAAGATGATCATAATCGTG
The DNA here is from genome assembly GCA_021795395.1 of Pseudomonadota bacterium. Classification (GTDB taxonomy): domain Bacteria; phylum Pseudomonadota; class Gammaproteobacteria; order Burkholderiales; family Sulfuriferulaceae; genus Sulfuriferula. Next base: position 2,058 of record JAJYPN010000002.1, read on the forward strand.
CCGTGCGCGCTGAATATCTGGTCGAAGTGCTCGGGGGGAAGGTAGCCTGGCGCACCGGCGAAGGCCAAAGCCTGCTGGCTGCGCATCATGATTGCGTCGGAAAAACCGCGCAGGAGCATGACACCTGCCAGAATAATATACATGACACCGATCTTCTTGTGATCAACCGTGGTCAGCCATTCTTTCCACAGATAGCCCCATTGTCCCGCCACCGTAATCCAGCCTAAAATGGCCAGACCAATCAACACCGAAGCCCCTACAGCACCCATAATGATGGGATTATCGTAGGGAATTGCCGACAGGGTCAGCTTACCGAAAAGTTCCGATTCCACGGTTATTCTCCTATTCTCTGAAAGGCATAAAATTCGTTAAAGTAATACGATCAGATCGCTGTAAATTACTGCAGTCACTGCCCCATACCGGGTTTGAATTTGCGAATGATGTCGCCGAACAAGTCGGGTTTGACCTTGGCAAAATATTGGGGCGGAACATTCTCGGATGGCGCTTCCAGTTGTTTGAACGTTGCATCGTTAAGTACGCCATTGCCGGTTTTCACCTGTTTGACCCAGTCCTGAAAACCTTGGTTCGAGGTGGCAATCGTATCAAAGTGCATACCTGAGAAACCGTCTCCACTGAACTGTGTGTTCAGACCTTGGTAGGTTCCCGATTTGTCGGCAATCAGGTGCAACTTGGTTTGCATGCCGGCCATGGCAAAAATCTGACTGCCCAGGCTAGGAATAAAAAAAGAAGACATGACCGTATCGGAAGTCAGTCTGAAACTGATGGGCGTGCCAGTCGGGATGACCAGTTTGTTGACGGAGGCAATGCCGAGTTGCGGATAAATGAACAACCATTTCCAGTCAAATGAGACAACTTCGATCCGAATCGGTTTGACTGTTGATGCTATCGGTCGATATGGGCTCAATGCATGCGAAGAGCGCCATACCAGGATACTGAGGATAAACACGATAACGATAGGCACCAACCAGACCATGACTTCAATCTTGCCCGAGAAATCCCACTTAGGTGAATAAGGGGCCTTATCATTTGAAGCTCGGTACCGCCATGCAAAGGTAACTGCCATCACAATAACCGGAATGACAACCAGCAGCATCAAGGCAAATGCAGTTAGGATCAGATATTTTTCATCAACCCCGATTGATCCCGCCGGGTTCATCAATACCACCGGATTCATTTGTTCTGGATTCACTGCACACTCCTGTCATTTTACCGATTGATTCATCAAACACAGCACGCAGTGCCGATCATGTGCGTTGACTAAGCTGTTTGGAAAAAGTTCAGAATAGTAGAATCTGCTTACATTGTGATATAAGCAATCGTCATCGGCGGCGCAACGCGCGCATGACGGAGTGAATCAATGGTTCCTTAGCAAATCTAGGAAGCACTGAACAATTGAGCAATTTGACAAAATTAACCAGGATGAACCCTTACAAATGTTGTTAGAACCGTTGAAGGTTAAGCTACTTCCTACTGGCCGGAGTTCTCGCAGCCGATTAATGGCAGCGGTTCCGAGTGGCTGGGAAATCCGGCAATAACAGACGTAGCTGAGCTAAATTTGATCGAAAGAATTCGCCAAATTTGGCAATTTTCATCCTATCCGAGGTGCAACCAGTGGTGCGATTTGGCCAGAACTATTTGCCGTCTTCAGCGCTCTTCCGCCGTCTGAAATATTGCAAAGATCCCATTGTCAACAAACCGGCACCCAACTGGTTCAGGATTGACGCTTCCGGTAGCGGGCTCGCCATAAAGCCGTAGCCGTAAGCATGGTCGATAGTACAACTGCCGACGATTATGCCTTGTAAGCTCATGTCAGGTTGATCAATGCTACTGAAAAGGCATCATTTCAGACGATTGACTGGCAATGCACGGCACCTTAAAAATATCTTGTTGATTTTGATTGCATCTGGCGCTACCATTTTCCCTGATATGCACGGTCTTGATGTGTTGGTGTGAGTAAGCGCCAAAGAGGCCGCATGGCGCCAACACTATCCCCGGTGATACGATGCGTTTCAACGCCAGAAAAGTTTTTCTTGGACTGCCGTTTCTGATCTGCGCAGGTTTGTTCATTGCCTATCTGCTATTTGGTTATTTCGCCGTTAATCCCCTGGCGCAACGCATTCTGCCGTGGGTGGCGGAAACCAGGCTGGATAGTCGTGCCAGTGTGGGGAAGGTCGATTTCGACCCGCTGCGGCTCGTTGTCAACGTCGACAACTTTCGCCTGACCGAGCCCAATGGCGCACCGCTGGCCGGTTTCAAACATCTACATCTCGACCTTGAAGCGAGCGGCCTGTTCCGCTTTGCCTGGACATTGCGCGACGTCGAGCTGATTGCCCCCACCGCTCGTTTCGACATCGCGCCGGGCGGCAAACTCAACTGGGCCAGGCTGATAGCCGCCCTCAACAAAAACAAAACGCCACCGTCCAAAACCTTGCCACGCGTGCTGATCGAACACCTCAAAATCGCGCAGGGCGATATCGAGTACACCAACCGTAACCGCGCCACACCGTTCGAGGCCAGCCTGTTGCCGCTCGACCTGCAACTCGACGGTCTCTCCACCCTGCCGGCGGATCGGGGCAATTATCTGATTGCGGCAAAATTGCCCAAACAGGGCGGCAGCCTCAAATGGGATGGAAAACTCGAATTGAATCCGGTAGCCTCAACCGGACGGGTGGCGTTGGAGGGCGTCAAGCTCGACCAGTTGATGCGCGTGGTCAAACAGGCTGAACTTCCGCTCACAACTACTTCAGGAATACTCGATACCCAGTTGGTGTACCGCTTTGCAATGGTCAAAGACCAACCCCAGGTGCTGCTGACGCAGCTCGCGCTTAACCTCAAGGGTTTCGCCGCAACAGCTGCCAACGGCGTCACCAGGTTGACGGCACAGCAACTGATAATGAATGCGCCGAGTGTCATTTTTGCCACCCAGTCCCACACTCAGTTGCATTTTAAGGGTTTGACTGCACAACTGACCGGCGTACATTTGAAGCAGGTCACCAAGCCGTTGCTTGATCTGGTGCAGGCTCGCGTCAGCGGTGTCGATTTCGACCTCGCCACGCAACGCGCCCGAGTCGCTCAGGTTACGCTCATCGGCGGCGACATCCACGCCAGTCGCAACACTGATGGCGTCATCGACTGGCAGCAGGCGTTGGTCTCTCAAACCGCATCCACCGCTGCGCCTGCGGCCGCCAATACTGCATCCACTCCAGCCCGATCGTTCGTGTTCGACGTCGCCACCGTGCAGCTGCATGACTGGCAGGCGCATTATATCGATCATGGTTTCCGCCACGCGCTGAGTGCCGACGCGACCGGCTTCAATCTCGATTTTTCAGTCTCCAACGCCAACGGCGCACTTCAGCTAAACAGGCTGAACAGCACGGTCGGACCGCTCACTGTGGGTTCTGCACTCAATAGCAAACCGATCGCTACGCTCAAGCAACTGCGCATTGAAAACGGCGCGCTGGATCTGGCGAAACACGCCATCACGATGGACGCGATTGTCGCCAGCGGCCTGCACACCGCCATTCTCAAACAGACGGGTAAACCTGTGGTCTTGCAAGCCGCATTCAAGCGGATCAAACCAGTAGCGAAGCCGACGGATATACGCGATAGTAAAGCGGCAACCCCCGCAGTCTGGACGCTTGCGCTGCAACGCGCCGCGCTGGAAGACGCCGCGCTGCATTTTGAAGACCGTGCCAAAGGCAAACCGGTGGTGCTGGACATTGAGCAGGCCACGCTCGCCGCGCATAAGCTGTCGCTCGATCTACGCAACCCCGTATCCGTGACGGCCGCCTTCAAGGTCAAGCATGGGGGCAGCTTTGACGCGCACGGTACGCTTGTCCCTGATCCGCTGCGTGCCGATTTGCAACTCAAGCTCAGTGCACTGTCATTAAAGCCGTTTGCGCCTTATCTCAACCGCATTGCGCGTCTCAACCTGAACAGCGGCAGCGCCAGCAGCAGCGGCACGCTGAAACTCCAGCAGGGCAAAAAAATAACCCTCCACTATACCGGCGGTTTTGCCGTCGACAAGCTCGGCATCACTGAAGAAGAAGGCGGCGCGCAGTTTCTATCCTGGCATCGCCTGTCCAGCGACGACCTGACGTTCGGACTCGCCCCCGACAGCCTGCATATCGGTACGCTGCGCGCTGTCAAACCCAGCGGCAAGATCATTATCTTCCCCGATAAAACACTCAACCTCACCCACCTGTTGCGCAGTGAAACGCCACCGCCTGCCGCGCAGGTTGTGGGAGCCGCGCCCTCCGGCGCTGCTCCGGTCGCAGCCAAACCCTTAGTCAACCGCCGCACCGCCCCGCCCAGTAGCCTGTTCCCGATCAGCATCGAACGCGTCCGTATCGACAACGCCAATCTGGAATTTGCCGACCTGTCACTCACGCCGCAGTTCGGTGCCAACATCCATTCCCTGTACGGCGTCATCAACGGCCTGTCGACCAACTCCGCCAGGGTTTCGCAGGTCGAGCTTGACGGGAAGGTCGATCAATACGGTTCGGCGCGCATCCGCGGTTCGCTGCAACCGTTCCACGCCACCGACTTTACCGACATGAATCTGAACTTCCGCAACATCGAAATGAACCGGCTGACACCGTATTCGGACAAGTTTGCCGGGCGCAAGATACTGTCCGGCACACTGTCGGTCAATCTCGAATACAAGATCAGGAACCGCCGGCTGTCGAGCGAAAACCAATTCATCATGAACAAACTGCAATTGGGGGAACGCGTCGACAGCCCCGATGCCATTCAATTGCCGCTTGATCTCGCCATCGCCCTGTTGCAGGACAGCAACGGCGTCATCAACCTGAATCTGCCGGTGTCGGGCAGCCTCGACGACCCGCAGTTCAGCTATGGGCGCATCGTCTGGAAAGCTATCGTCAACGTACTGACCAAACTGGTTACCGCACCGTTCCGCGCACTCGGCGACCTACTCGGTATCAACCCCGATAAATTGCAGGTCGTGGCATTCGATGCGGGCAGCGCCAAACTGCTGCCGCCCGAACAGGAAAAACTGAAATCGGTGGCGCAGGCCATGAGCAAACGCCCCGCCTTGACCCTGACGGTGGAACCGGACTATGCCAGAAACGCCGATACGCGCGCCATCGAAATCCGGCAGATACGCCATGATGTGGCACAAGATATGGGGCTGAAACTGGCCGCAAACGAAGAGCCCGGCCCGATTGACCTGACCAATCCCAAGGCGCGGAAAGCGGTGCTGGAATTGGCAAAAACCCGGCTGGAACCTGAATTGTTCAAGCACATCAAGGACGAATACGGTAAACCCAAAGCCGACGGCAGCACGGCTGACAGCGCCTTGCTGGAGCAGCTCACGTTGCACATCCCTGTCACCGACGCTGAATTGCAACGCCTGGCGCAACAGCGGGGTGACGCAATCAGGCAAGCGTTGCTCGCTAACGGCGTAATACCCGGCCGTCTGAATGTGACGGCACCTGTAGCAGGCAGCGCGGCCGATCAGTCGGTTAACACCAGGCTTAGTCTGGGTGCCAACCTGGCAGCAACGCCCTCGATTCTGCCGCATTAACAGGGATCGTTACGCTTTTGACAGACGCGTCCTTTCAGGCTGCCGGTCTGAAAAATACACGCAATACCAGCGATGCACCGCCTGTATTGCCAATTCAGGTCATGGGGAAGTGATGTCCATTCCATTTACGGTCAGCGGTGACAATTACAGCAGATCGATAGCCAACAGGTACTGTTGAGCACCAATAAACAAACGTTTTCCATCCTCGCCTCCGAATGTGCAATTCGAACATACAACCGGCGTTGGGAAATAGCCCAGTCGATGTCCGTCAGCCGCGTAGATATGGATACCATCGCCCGAAGTGGTCCATACCCAGCCACGCACATCGACGGTGAAACCATCCGGCACACCGTGATCGGTCTGGCAGAAAAATCGGCGAGACGATAGCGTGCCATCCAGGCCTACTGCGAAGGATAGTATCTCATGCTTGTTGCCTCCGTTATCGAGGGAACGCGACGTATCGGAAACATAGAGTGTGTTGCCGTCCGGAGAAAAGGCCAAGCCGTTCGGTTGTTCAAAGTCTGCCATCCGCCGAAGTTCCCCATCATAACGGTAGACGCTTTGATGAGACAGCTCGGGTTCGGCAAGGCTGCCCTGCCTGGGCATGCAAAGGCCAAAAATGGGATCGGTAAACCAGATCGCGCCATCGCTGGCAACGGTAATATCGTTCGGGGAATTAAGCCGTTTCCCCTGATAATGGGTAATGAATGGCATTGCATCGCCGTGATCATCGGAGCGGCTGATACAACGGCGTCCATGTTCGCAGTGCACCAAATTCCCGTCAAGATCCAACGCATTTCCGTTCATGAAATACGTGCCATCAATCAGAACGTCGACGTGGCCGTCGGGATGCCACGCCAGAAGCCGGCGATTTTCAACGTCAGACCAGACCAGATAATGATGTTTCGGTACCCAGACTGTACCTTCGGCATGCAATGCCTGATCATAAAGACTGAGTAATTGCGCATCGGCAGACAGGACGCTTTCCAGACACGGATCGTCGATTTGTACGCCTTGAAATTTTTCGATCGGTGTAGGCGATCCGGGCTTGCGCAGCAAGCGACCTGGCAGCAGAGGGTCTCGTGTTTTCATGATTTCCTTTCAAGTAGCCATTTTTACCGGAATATGAGCAACGCAGTAATCGTGCAAGGGTCTGGAATTCTCCTTACGAGCAACCGTAATTTTCCAGAAGCAGCAGCCTGTGGCCTGTCGGGTCAAGTATTTGAGCGCCATACTGGTCTTCGCATAATTCGACGCATCCAGGCGAGATAAATGCTACGCGCTCTGATTCAAGCATAAGCACCAGGCGCTGGAGATTATGAACCTGTAACACCATACGATCGGCAACCGTATCATTAGACTGTACATGGCCGGGAATGCGATGACCGCGAGTCCGTTCATAACCGAGTAATTCTACGTGCGGCTTGACCTCGATCGTTGGATTGAGCGCCACCACATTTACCTGCACATTGCGTTCATGATCCAACCGCGTCTGTGCGGGACCGGAATTTATTGATCGCGATCCGACCTGCATACCCAACAATCGGCTATAGAAATCAACGGACTGCCCGACATCTGCAATAGTGATTGCAGAATGATCGATGCCGCGAAACCATGTTTGCTTGACCGAAGCATCGTTTGGAACTGTACCCGGCAAAAACTGGAGCAATTCGACTGGGTGGCCGTCAGGATCGCGAAATTTATAGGCGGTCACCGACCCGCTAGACGGCGGCAGTCGCTGCGGGCCTTCTACACTGATCGGCTTGTGAGGATAACGACTCAAATGTGCGTATGCAGCATCCATATCGTTCACAACCACCGCAATATGCTGGAACCATGGATCCGCAGCGGTACTATCCGCTGGATAGGGTTTGCCGTGCGCATTAAAAGCGATGAGCTCCAGATCCTGTTCGCCCAAGCGCATTATGACCGTTCGACCGGACGCGCCTGCGATACCCATTAACCTGCCCCAAGCGCTATCTACGCGCGTCACCTCCTCGATTACACGAAAATTTAGCGCGTCGCGATAAAATGCAACCGATCTATCGAGGTCGTATACCGTCCGGCTGATACGCAATAACCGCGTCACGCAAGCGCTGCTCATGAGCAGTCAGCCCCCGACCCAGCGCAGCGCTGGCACGATTGACTGCAATAGTGCCGCCGAATATCGATACGTGGTGTGCATCTTCCGCAGCGCTCAGAAAAGTGAGTGCCCATGCCAATTCATTCAAGATGGCAGAGTACAGGTATCGATGGTATATGCAATTGCACCGTCATCAAGATTGCCGGTTCATTGCCGATGGTTCCGGAACGATGGCCCTTGCGTCCTTGGCTATCCACGATACAATTCTGGTCCTCTCCGAGCGACAATTCTCCTGCGCCAAACTCAATCCGCGTACCGTCCATCGCTTCGACCCACCAACGTCCCGAAATGGGCAAAATCCATTGGGGCGCTGGGTTCTCATGCCATTCACCGACCCATCCGACCGGAAGCACTACAAATACCACGGTCGCTTCGCTTTTGGTCTGTTTATCGTTCCATTGAGGGGCAGCATTACCCACGCCACTCAATTCAAATTGATCAAGCGTGCATTTCGCCTGATGACTGACCCCGCTGGCGTCCGTATATAGATGCCAGTAATCAAGACTAGGTGCTGCGCTGTTGGTCATGAAACTCTCCCATTATATTAATCCGAGATAATCCATTAGCAATTCCACTTGCCGGCATGCGCTGATTACTACTTTACGATCCGTTTTTCAAAATTCAAAGGCTGCGACATTCGCCCGTATTTCGGGCGGCGCTGCCCGTGGCGTAGACGCAAGGGGATGATTGATGACCGTTGTAGCCGGCGCAAATTCTGTAAGAATAACCACCAGCAGCAAGCCGCCTGCCAGACCGAAATTTTTCAGGAAATCCCAGAAATGACTGCGTCCCTTACTGTCTCCGGGTGTCCAGAAATCGGCAAATTTCCAGAACGGATGATATAGCACAGCGGTTACAACACAAAAACCCGCCAGCACAAATGCATTCAATCGATCATGCCAACCGAGCACAATACAGACCGGCGTAATCAGTTCAATCGCAATTGCCATGACAAGCAAAATTGCCCCGCCGGGCAGAAATGAAGAATTGGCCTGCTTCAACGCGTCATTCCAGTACAAAATCTTGTCCAGCGCGCTGAAAGGAAACAAGATAACCAGCCATATCCGTGCAATCAACGGTAGCGCCGCCAGATTCAGCCAGGACATGATCGATCCTTCGCTACGATTTCGCCAGTAGCTGTCAACTTAAGCCGCGCAGCAATCCTGTCTGCTACACGAAGTGCATTGGCGATGATAGTCAGAGTCGGATTAACCGCACCGATCGAAGGAAAAAAACTGGCATCGACCAGATACAAATTATCGAGTTCATGGGTTTTACAATCGAGATCGAGTACGGAGGTAGCGGGATCGGTGCCAAACCGCGCAGTCCCGGCCTGATGCGCAGTCCCGCCCACCAAAATGTCCTTGCCCAAATACAGCTTGCGTTCCAGTAAGTGCGTATGCGCGCCCGCATGATTCATTAACTGCTCCAGTTTCTCACGCAGACGATGATGCGCTTCCATATTATTCTCCGTCAATTCGAGAATAACGCGCCCATCGTGATCAAGCCGTATCCGGTTTTCCGGACGCGGCAGATCTTCGCTCATGAGCCAGAAATCGAGCGAATGGCGGGCCATCACATCGAATGGCATCTCCGGAAACCACGATAGCCAATCCGGCAGTGCTTCCGCACGTATTTGTTCGCCGTGTGATTTACCCATCATTTGGATCAGTCCCAAAGGATATTCCCAGTCATCGGCGCTAAAATAATAATCACTGAGCGCAAGCGTTTTCTGAAATACCGTGTCATTGGGTTCTCGCGCCAATGCCATCAAAACCGATTGATTGTGGCGCAAATAATTACGCCCCAGCTGGTCCGAACCATTAGCCAAACCGTGCGGATGTTTGGCATTCGCCGAGCGCAATAACAACAAGGCCGAACTGAGCGCTCCACATGCAACCACCACAATATCCGCTGAGTAATGCTCCTGCTGCCCTTCCCGGACCACTTCCACGCTGGTTACAGTCTGACCGGTCGCATCGGTATCAAGCTTTGCAGCATACGCATTGGTCAGCAGAGTAACATTCGGGTGCGCCGCAAGCATCGGATCAATACACATCACTTCCGCATCGGCTTTCCCGTTAAGCAGACACGGGAAGCCATCGAACGCGTCGTTACGAAACCAGATGCTGGTCGGAGTCGATACGCCGTCCTTTTCATCGAGCAGCACGCCCAGCGGCATATGAAACGGATGCAATCCCGCGCGCTGAAAGTTTTCATGCAGATTCTGGATACGCGGCTCGTGAGCAACGGCAGGAAAGGGATAAGGCTCCGGGGAAAACGGTTCGGTTGGATCTTCACCGCGTTGGCCATGAACATGAAACAGCTGCTCGGCTTGCGCGTAATACGGCTCGAAGGTCTCATACTTCAGCGGCCATGCCGGGGAAACACCGCCGCCATGTTCGACGGCATCGAAGTCGCGTTCACGCAAACGAAACAATGCTGCACCATACATCTTCGAATTTCCGCCGACAAAATAATGCAAGCCTGGATGAAACGGCTTGCCGTTCTTATCGTACCAAACTTCTTTGGTCTGATACGCACCATCGACAAAAACGGTCTTTGCATCCCAGTTGGCGCGTGAACGCGGCAGGAAATCACCGCGTTCGAGGATCAGAATGTTTTTGCCCAGGGAAGCGAGGCGGTGCGCAAGGGCAGCGCCTCCCGGGCCAGTGCCGATAACGATAAGGTCATAGTGTGTTTCTGCCATTCAGTTCTCCTGCGGTGGAATCAAACGAAGGAATCCACAATTTTTACGCCAGACGTCGTTGTAATAGTGCACTAGAATTTGTCAATCAACTAATCAAGCAAGCTCAAGTAACAAGCTAATGTCGTTAAAATTGTTGAAAGGAAACAATTGATGCCAAGGTATATTCCTGCTGAGCCGCCGGTAAGTCTGTGCGCAACCAGACGATCGCGCCATGCCAAGCAAATGGCTGGAAAATTATAAACAACTGCATAAAGGCCGTGATCGGATACCTGCAACATCGATGCAACGGCAAAATACGAAAAATCACTATGGGCGGAAACCAACAGAAGGAACTTAAATTAAATGTAACTATTTTTTTAACGCTTTTGGTTTATTTCTGACAAATCTTGAATACAGAAGGTTTACATGCCCCATTTTCGTTGCAATCTCGAATCAGCCTCCTCTTCATTACGCCCTGTGTGGAACCATACCGTCGGCAGCGGGCATGCCGCCCTGGCGCTGCGTGCCGACTGGCGCGAACAAATGACGCAGACACGCAAGGACCTGGGAGTACGCTATGTTCGTTTTCACGGGATACTGGGAGACGAGATGGCCACCTTCATAATCGAAAACGGCAAGGAAATTCACTCCTGGTCCAATATCGATCAAATTTTCGATTTTCTGCTTAAAATTGGCATGCGCCCTTTTGTCGAACTGAGTTTTATGCCGACCGCTCTGGCTTCAGGAAACACCACCGTCTTTCATTATAAAGCCAATGTCACACCTCCCAACAACTGGCAAAAATGGGATTTATTGATCAAAAAGCTCATGCAGCACTGGGTGGATCGCTACGGACTGATTGAAGTACGAAAATGGTTTTTTGAGGTCTGGAACGAACCCAATCTGAACGCCTTCTGGACAGGCACCCAAGCCGATTACTTCAAGCTTTACAAACATACCGTCGATGCGATCAAAAGCGTGGATGGGCAACTGCAAGTCGGCGGTCCCGCGACCGCGAATGACCAGTGGATCGACGACTTCGTTGCTCACGGCAAGCAACACGATTTAGCCATCGATTTCATCTCAACGCACCATTACCCTACGGACGCATTCGGCAAACCCGGTGACGATACGGAGACAGAGCTTTCTCTCGCGACACCAGGCATATTGCGTGAACGTACTGAAAGTACGTGCCGTTCTGCCGGCGATATCCCTGTCTATTATACCGAGTGGAGTTCGTCATCCAATCCGTTTTTCCACTTCCATGATGAGCCTTATGCCGCTGCATTTCTATTAAAAAATATGCTTGATGTGGCCGATCTGGTACATGCCTACAGCTGGTGGACATTCAGCGACATTTTTGAAGAGAACTACTTTTCGTCGACGCCGTTTCATGGCGGTTTTGGTTTGCAGACGGTATATGGAACACCTAAACCAACCTATCGTGCAATGCAGATATTGAATCGGCTAGGCGATAAATTATTACCTGTCGACGGCAGCCATCACACCGTCACAGCTTGGGTAACGCGCAAACAAGACGATACGGTGACAGTGCTATTGGTCAATCGCGCCTTCCCGAAACACGATATCCGTACAGAAGTCGTGACGGTCTCGCTTGATTGTCTGCGCAAACCGCTGGAAATCACAGTCGAACGAATAGACAACACGCATTGCAATGCCAGACAGACATGGAAAGAGATGGGGTCACCCGAGTTCCCTTCCGCCCAGCAGCTGGATATTCTTCAAGCAGCGTCGCGCCTGTTGCGCGAACCGCTCACTGCCGATCCGTACGAACAGGGAATCGAGTTCACATTGAGCCTCCCACCTCAGGCGATTGCGGCAGTCCGTCTAAAATACCCGAAATTTGATACATGAACTCGACGGCTGAACACAATCACCAGCATGATCTCAGAGATACCGATGAAATGTTTCTGGATACGCTGCAAAAAATGTCCTACTCCTTTTTCACCAAGTATATTAATCGCGAAAACGGCCTGGTACTGGATTCCACTCAGCCTGACAGCCCATGCAGCATCAGCGCAGTGGGTTTTGCCCTATCCTGTTATCCGTTGGCAATCGAACACGGCCTAATCAAGCGGCCAGACGCCCTGGCGCTTACCCTGAAAACATTACGGTTTTTTTACGATGCCGATCAGTCTGGCGGCATCGATGGCACAGGTTACAAAGGGTTCTTTTATCATTTTCTCGATCCGGTTACAGGTAAACGCGCCTGGTCGAGCGAGCTATCTACCATTGATACAGCCCTGCTGATCGCAGGCATGATGGTCACCGCACAGTACTTCGATGGCGAGAACGAAGAAGAACAGGAAATACGAGAACTGACCACAGCCATTTACGCACGTATCGACTGGCGATGGGCGCAGAACGGACAAAAAGCGATCGTATTAAGCTGGAAACCCGAAACCGGATTTAACCGGATTTATTGGCTGGGATACAACGAAGCCATGATATTGTATGTGCTTGCCTTGGGCGCGCCTACGTTTCCCATAGGGCCGGACGCCTATGTTGCCTGGACTTCCACCTTTAGCTGGCGCCGGTTATACGGTCACGATGTACTCTATGCACGACCTTTGTTCATCCATCAATTTTCTCATGTCTGGCTTGATCTCCGGGGTATCCAGGATGATTTTATGGCAAGCAGGAAAACGGATTATTTTGAAAACAGCCGACGAGCAACCTATATCCAACAGCGCTATGCCATCAGAAACCCACGTAAGTTCGTTGGATACCATGAGTATTGCTGGGGCTTTACCGCCAGCAATGGACCGGGTCCGCAAGTAATCGGCAGCAAACATAACAAACGCAGATTTTACGGTTATATGGCCAGAGGCGTACCATTTGGTCCTGATGACGGGACAGTTACGCCTTGGGCCGCGATCGCATCGCTCCCCTTCGCGCCCGATATAGTCATCCCCACTGCAAGATATTTTGAAAAGCTGATAGGCTTATATCCCGATAGCATGGGCTTACCCGGCTCATTCAACCAGACCTACCACGGATCCGAACACACAACGGGTTGGATATCGCCCTGGCATTACGCCTTGAACCATGGCCCAGCTGTCCTGATGATAGAAAATTATCGCAGCGGTCTGATTTGGCGCCTGCTGCGAGATTGCAGTCCTATCAGGCTCGGCTTGCAGCGGTGCGGATTCCGCGGCGGTTGGCTAAGCGAAGATTAGCGCACAATGCAAATGCAGTTTATGGCTTCGCATCATTCATGATGCCCATAAACCCCAAGTATTGCACGTTGTCACACATACGTTCTCACCAGAGTTCCCTATACTGAAATCAACAGGAGATAAATCATGGCAAAAGTAGCAGTGATCACCGGAGCAGGCGCTGGCGTAGGACGCGCAACCGTCGAAGAATTCGCGCGTAAGGGGTATGATGTAGCCTTGCTTTCCCGCGATGCAGACCGGTTGGAGCGAGCGGCTGACGAGATACGGAAATATGGCGTGCGCGCGTTGCCAATCCCCACTGACGTCGCCGACGCCGCCGCAGTGGAAGCGGCCGCCGATCGCACCGAGTCCGAACTCGGGCCTATTGATGTGTGGGTAAATGTGGCGATGGCGACGGTATTTTCTCCTGTTGAAAAATTGACCTCCGAAGAGGTTGAGCGCGGAACCAAGGTGACATATCTCGGGCAGGTGTACGGCATGATGTCCGCGCTTAAACGGATGCGCGTGCGCAATCGCGGCGCTATCGTCAATGTGGGTTCGGCACTGGCCTACCGTTCGGTGCCGCTGCAATCGATCTATTGCGGCGCCAAGGCAGCGATCCGGGGTTTCACCGATAGCCTGCGCAGCGAGATCATTCACGATAAGCTGAACGTGCAGTTGACCATGGTCGATCTGCCTGCAATCAACACGCCGCAATTCGACTGGGCCCTCAACAAGATGGGACTCAAGGCCAAACCGGTCGCACCGATTTTTCAGCCTGAAGTACCCGCCCGCGCCATTTATTTTGCCGCTACGCACAAGCGACGCGAAATTTGGGTCGGCTGGCCCACGGTCAAGGCGATCCTTGCCAACCAGATCGCGCCGGGACTGCTTGATCGGTATTTAGCCCAGGCAGGCTATTCCGGGCAACTTACTAACCATCCGATTGCCCCTGATGCTCCCGCCAATTTATTTGAGCCCGCTCCCGGCAATTATTCGGCGCACGGCCGATTTGACAATCGATCGCGTGACTATAGTTTGGAGATGTTCACCAATCGTCACAAGATGGTGTTCATGACCGCTGCCGCGATCGGCATGGCGGCGCTTGCGCATCAAATCGCGAAACGTCTTGATATCTAAAATGTAGACCAAACTGCGTCTTTGATGACGTAATCGACCTTTGGAGCCCACGCATGTCGCAGAATATTGCAGAATTTGTCTGGAATCGCCTCAACGAATGGGGACTGTTTCGAGTTTATGGCTATCCTGGCGATGGCGTCGGTGGATTGGACGTGGCGCTCGAAAAAGCCAAGGACTTTATGGACTATGTCCAGGTTCGTCACGAAGAAATGGCTGCGTTCATGGCGTCGGCGCATGCCAAATTCACGGGACAAGTGGGTCTCTGCTACGCCACGTCCGGTCCCGGCGCGATCCATCTGCTGAACGGACTTTATGATGCAAAGATGGACCATGTACCGGTTGTAGCAATCGTCGGTCAGCAGGCCCGTACGGCGCTCGGTACGAGCTATCAGCAGGAGGTCGATCTCCAGAACCTTTTCGCCGATGTCACGGAATATGTGATGACTGCGGTCGTGCCTGAGCAGGTTCGCACCTGCATCGATCGTGCAGTTCGGATCGCGCAGACCAAGCGGGCGGTCACCTGTGTCATCCTGCCCAACGATCTGCAAGAACTGGACTATAAGGATGCACCGATGGCTCACGGCGTAACGCACACCGGTGTGGGATATCCCGGGGCAGCGATGCTACCGGACATAGAGGATATCCGCAAGGCGGCCGAGATCCTTAACAAGGGCAAGAAAGTCGCGATCCTGGTTGGCGCCGGCACCTTGCATGCGACAGACGAGGTCATCGCCGTCGCCAACCGCCTGAACGCCGGCGTCGCCAAGGCCTTACTCGGCAAAGCAGCGCTACCCGACGGTCTGCCCTTCGTCACCGGCTCGCTTGGCCTGCTCGGAACCAAGCCGAGCTGGGATCTGATGAAGCAGTGCGACACATTTTTGATGGTAGGATCAGCCTTCCCTTACAGCGAATTCCTGCCCAAGCCCGGTAACGCGCATGGCGTTCAGATCGATATTGACGGGGCCAACCTCTCGCTACGCTATCCAATGGAATATAGCCTGATCGGCGATAGCAAGCAGACCCTCGCAGCCCTTCTCCCGCTTCTTGTGCAGAACGAGAATAGTAGCTGGCGCCAGGATATCGAGAAAAATGTCGCAAAATGGTGGGATACGCTCAGGGATCGCGCGATGGAACCTGCAGACCCAGTCAATCCGCAACGCATCTTCCACGAACTTTCGCCACAGCTACCCGATGGGGTCATCCTGACCGCCGATTCGGGATCGGTCGCAAATTGGTATGCGCGCGACATCCGGATCAGACGCGGCATGATGGGCTCGCTTTCGGGCGGTCTCGCCTCATTGGGTGCAGCGACACCGTATGCTCTCGCCGCCAAGATGGCCTATCCCAGTCGCGCGGTGATCGGCTTCATAGGCGATGGAGCGATGCAGATGAACGGGCTCAACGTGATGATTACGGTCAGCAAGTATTGGGAGAAATGGCCCGATCCGCGCTTTATCATTATGGTTCTGAACAATGAGGATCTGAACCAGGTCACTTGGGAAGAGCGTGTGCAATTGGGCGAGGGCAAGACACCTCTGACCCAAACTATCCCCAACTTCGCCTATCATAAGTATGCCGAGCTGCTGGGCCTCAAAGGAATCTATTGCGACGATCCCGACAAGATCGGTGCCGCGTGGGAGGAAGCATTGGCTGCCGGCCGCCCTGTCGTCATGAACATGAAAGCCGACCCGAACGTGCCGCCGCTACCGCCGCACATTACGTTGAAGGACGCAAAAAACTTCGTGACAATGATGGCGGACGAACCCGAACTCGCCAGCGTCATCGAAAATAGTGCGAAGCAGATACTTGCCGGCATTCTGCCCGGCAAAGGCTGATCATATGTTCGGGATCGGTCAGCGACGGCGTGAGAAGTTGCCGCTAGAGGCAACTTCGGAACCCCCTGCCGGTATCGCTGGTCGCACTGCTCGATGCCAAACTGTTTATCGATCACGGCGATGGCTTCCGCCTGGCAAGCATGCCTTACTTGCGCGATGCTTGGCGACCAGGGCTTGCCGCGATGGATGAAGAAGCCAGGGAGAGACACGCAGGCCGGGGCTTTGCCAACCTCGCCGACCATGAAAAGGACAGGCTGTTACGTTTGATGCAACGAGGCGAAGTAAGCGGCGGTCATTGGTACAGGCTCGATGCCAGGACATTCTTCAAGCATCGGGTTATAGCCGACATACCGATGCTTTATTATTCACACCCTAAAGCCTGGAACGAGATCGGCTTCGTCGGTCCCGCCTCGCCGCGCGGCTACGTCCGCCTCGATGGCGATCTCCTCGATCCGTGGGAAGCGATAGAAGCCGACCCGGAACAGAATCATATCGTCAGGCAGGAGAACCAACATGTATTCTGACCCAAATTTGCAGCCCCGAGCGATTCACGGTCGTGCGCCCGATATCTTCCGAAAGGAAGCTTGGGTGCCGATGCGCCAGCATTAATTGCGACCAGTAACCACCTCAAACCAGATTTAACTGCGAATAAACCTGCATTCAACTGCGACGACCTGCATTCCATCGGCGCGAACCGGCAATAACTGCGACTGACTGGACCGCCGCTGGTGGGCGGCACGGACAGGGCCGTGCAGTCAAAAGATTTCCGACCAGAATACACCTGGCGTGACAATCCGAGTTCGGCCAAAGCGCTCTCGCTGCAACAGCCCAGCCCGACGATCTCCGGTTACCAGGTAATCCGCATCTCCTGCGAGCGCCATGGCGAGCAGAAACGCATCGTTCGGATCGTCAGCCTCAACGTCTGTTGTAAGCCGCTCCAGCACGATTGCTCGTTGGAGATTGTTGACCATTGCGCCCACCCGGTGGGGTTGCAGTACGGCTTGGAACTTTGGATAACGGCTGGCACGACGTAGCTCGTCAAGTTGCGCCAGCGACGTGATCACCTCAAACTTGGCGGCGCGCCAGGCCCGATAAATGGCATCCGGTGCACCATGTGGTGAAATAAGTGCTGAGAGCAACACGTTTGTGTCGAGTACGACCCGCATCAGTGGTTACTTGCCCATTGCACAGCTTCGTCAACCATGGCTGTCAGTTCGCTCTCGCTCACGCCGGCGTTGGCCGCTTTGACTTGCTCGGCCGTCAACTCCAGAATGTGAGCACGAACGGCTTCCTCAATAAAGCGGGACAGGTCGCCTTTTCGGCCGCCGCCCTGGCTGGCAAGGAACATACGAAGAGATTGATCGGTGTCGGGTGAAACTGCAATATTCCAGCGAATCTGGCTCATGACTATTCCTTTATGGTGTTTAGGTGTTTGTATGTTTATACACCGAGTTGAGTCTAGAATCAAGATGATCCAACAAACGAGGGTTTGTTGGATGCTCGCAAGCGGACTGCGAAATACGGCGGCAACTTGCATTCAAGCACTCCAAAATCCTTTTTCAACATTCAAAGTCCAGCTATACTGGCATTTCGTGATTTATTGTACTTGACGCCATGCTGATCGGCTAGGCTCGGGTATCAACTTCGCGCTATGACTGGCTGGCCGGCAATCAGTCGCAGTTATTGCCGGTTCGCGCCGATGGAATGCAGGTCGGCCCGAATAAATGCAGGTTCATTTGCAGCGAATGCTGGTTTGAGCATCCTGTCAGTTGCATTTAATCCTGGCCGAAACTCGCGTCAAATGCTGGTCGACGTTTTTTCAAATGCAGGTTGCTACAGCCAAGCTAACTTATCCTAATGCTTCTATATAAATTTCATTTTTTGAAAAACCAACCTCAGCAGAACGGTAGCAGTTTTTTCCGCTGTGCTTGGCCAAACACATTGCGGCATCGGCAATTTTTACCAACTGCTCTGCTGTTTCCCCGTGATCAGGATAGACGGCGATGCCAATGCTGACGCTGATCGAGCAATTCTTTCCATTTATCGCAAATGGGTGAGACATGGCTTCAATAATTTTTTTGACAACACGATCTGTGCCAACCGCTGCGCGCGCATCGGAGAGAATCACTGTTCGATTACGAGGAGAAGAGCGGCGCGATTTCGAACCGCCGGGTTTTCGCAAATGTGCCCGCCAAAGACGGTATCCCGGATGGCGCCGCGATCGACACGGAAGGCGGTTATTGGTCGGCCCTGCATGGCGGCGGCAAGCTGCGTCGATTTTATCCGGACGGCGCCATCGATCGTGACATTGACTCGCCCTTCAGTCAACCGACAATGCTCGCTTTTGCAGGCGAGAATCTGGCCATGCTCTACATCACCAGTGCTTCTGACCAAATGAATGCCGAAGAAAAAGCAAGGGAGCCTCATGCCGGAGGTCTGTTTCGACTGGACGTCGGAAACCGCGGCATTGCTCGTCCATTTCGGATAGGTTGACCGATCCGGTTTTCTTGGCAAGTTCCCTCGGCTATCAATTTACATTCTGCAGAAGACCAATTAATGGAATTAAGGCTGCTCTTCAAAACGCCAGCCATCGTTCTGTAGAGATACCGCTTTAAGCGGTATCAATCGTATCCGCTTTCGATAACCACCGGCCAGGGATAATCCGCACTGCCCCAATAGCTTCTCATGGAATCGATAAATTGCAGGATATGCTGGGAATCGGGTGGCTTGATCAGGTAAGAACGCGCTCCCAGCGCATACGCACGTTGATGGTCTCGAATTTCACCTGATCCAGACAAAACGACCACAGGAATCGTTTGCAGTACCGGTTGATTCCTGATCCATTCCAGCACCTCAAATCCGTCCTGATAAGGCAGCTTTAAATCGAGAAAGATAACAAATGGCAGAGAACGGGTTTCCGTGTCGGAATATGCCGATTTTCGGGATAGATAATCGATGGCATCCTGACCGTTGCTCACGACCACCACCGGATTTTTAATGCGTGCGTCCTGCAATGCGCGTTTGAAAATAAATACGTCATCGGCGCTATCTTCGACCAAAAGAATATGAGGCACTGAATTCATGATAGCGGGACACCTTTAAATTGTACCCAGAATCGGCTGCCTGCTCCGCCCCGGGATTCTACCCCTACTGTCCCGTTCATGCGCTCCGCTGCCTTACGCACCAGCGCCAGTCCGACTCCGGTTCCGTGGTGACCGGAATCGGGATGGATGCGTTCAAACATCTTGAACAGACGATGATGATAGTCCGGATCGATGCCTATTCCCTGGTCTTCTACCCATATCCGTATTTCACCGTCGCGATTTTCCGACCAGATACGGATTTTTGGAACCGAGCCAGGCACCGCGAATTTGATGGCGTTGGACAATAAATTGGACATGATCTGAACCAGAGAAGGCTCATGGCCCATGACATCGCTGAGCGGAGCGATCTGAATATCCACCTGCATAACGGACATTCCGGGGTAATGCTGTACGATTTCCCGCACCAGTTTATCGACACATACCCGAACAAGCGGCATTTCGCTGCGGGCCACCCGGCTGAACGTCAATACATCGAGCGCCATTTTATCCAGGCGCGCTGCATTATCTTCTATGCGTCGCAGATAATCGAGCGCATTCGGTATGGCAGCCAACATTTCGGCATTATCTTCCAATAAGACTTTGCTGTATGCACGCATGGCACGCAAGGGCGCACGCAGATCGTGCGATACCGCATAGGAAAATTCTTCCATCTGGGCGACCGTTTCGCTGAGTTTGGCCGTACGTTCCGCCACCCGCTGCTCCAGTTCGGCGTGAGCCTGATGCAGCGCTTCCTGATTGCGTCTTACGTCTTCTATGTCGGTATTGCTACCGAACCAGCGCGTGATCTTTCCTTGCGCATCGCGCAAAGGGAACGCGCGCGACAGAAACCAGCGATATTGCCCGTCGGCGCCCCGCAAAGGAAAGGTATCTTCCCAGTCCTGACCACTGCTGAGCGCATCGCGCCATTTTGACAAGATACGCGGCAGATGGTCCGGATGATGGACGGTTTCCCAGCCCCAGCCTTTCATTTGTTCCAGGTTGGTTCCCGTATACTCGAACCATCGGTCGTTATACCAGAAAATATGCCCGTCCGGATCGGTCATCCAGACGAGTTGCGGAACGGAATTCGACAGCACCCGCAACTCTTCGCGGCTGGTCCGCAAATCGTCTTCCACTTGCCTGCGCTGCGAGATATCCTCGATGACGCCTATGAGTTTTTCGGGCTGTCCTCGTTTATCCCGCAATAGCGAAACCGTAGCCCGGCACCAGATCGCATGCCCTTTTTTGTGGCAATACCGCTTTTCCAGCGCGTATTCGCCGATTTCACCCGCCAACAGCCGGTGAAATTGAGTTTCCGTGGCGGAATAATCATCCGGGAAAGTCAGTTCCCTGGCGCTCATCGTTTCAAATTCATCGTTCCGATAGCCAAGCATTTCGCTGAGCCGCTCGTTAACCAATTCGAACCGGCCATCCAGTCCTACGATACACATGCCGACAGCTGCCTGATGAAAACTGGCACGAAATTTTTCTTCGCTTAAACGTAACGCTTCGGCAGCCTGCTTTCCCGCCGACAAGGCGAGTTGCAACCCTTGGCTGGTTTGCAGGATTTCCGCTTCGATGTGTTTACGTTCGGTAATGTCGTTAAAAAAAATCGCAACCTGTCTGTTTTCGCGGCGACCAATCCGAAATGCATAGACTTCATACCAGCGGCCCAATGCCTGAGCGCTGTTTTCGAACCTCGCCGACTCGCCGGTCAACGCAATCTTGCCGTAAATATCAAACCAATGCTGTTCATGGTCCGGCGCCAGTTCACGCATACGCTTACCGACTGCATTGGTAATTCCGGTTTGTTTTTCAAACGCCTGATTGACTTCAAGAAACCGATAATCGACAGGCTTATCCTGTTGATCGAATAGAACTTCGACCGTACAAAAACCCTGATCCATCGAATTGAATAACGTGCGATAACGGGCGTTGGCGCGTTTTGCAGAAATCAGATTGTTAACCCTGATCTGTAATTCCCTTGAAGAAAACGGTATATCCAGGTAATCCTGTACGTCCTGCTCGAGCAGTTTCATTTTTACCGCTGCATTGAGTTTTTCCGTTAAAAGTACAATCGGAACGCCTGACAATTCCGGATAAATATGCAGTTTCCCCGCCCAATCAAACCAGTCGGCTACGGATAACCTGCTATCGGCAATCACAAGCGCAGGGTTAACAGTCAGTGCCTTTTTCAAGGCCTCGGTTTCATTGACGGCGATCTCTACCGTGCAATCCTCAACAAGGCTGTCGGCGATAAACCGATTCATCTCGGCGCTGTCTCCAACGATCAGAACGACAGGCTTCGCGTAGGCAAACATGGTTAACATGACATTTTAATAAAACCAAAAAGAGTAATTATCGTCGATCCCGTATCAACCCGCTTCAATATTCAATTTGAAAACACAATGCAAAGAGCCTGGCTGAGCGATGTCAGACATCCAGTCAAAGGTGGAATGGAAATCAACAAACCACGATCAACATCCGGAAGAGTCGATGCTTCAGCTCTTCACCGATAATGAACGCCATTGAAAGGAAGATAATGTTTTGTCGGATTATGAAAATAAAATAGTACAAAAAAGGAAGGACGCTCTGTTCGCTGTCACACAGAAACTATCCGATTGCTGAAGTTTGTATGCCTTCACATCCTTGCCAATTTGGCGATGATCATGCTGATCCTTGCAGGCACATCAATTACCCGGCAACCCATCCCGCTTGCCGTTTACAGTATCGGGCCGTATCCTGGCACTTGAACCCGCCATCGAACCAGACCATGTTATCGATTTCGATCGAATCCGTATCTGCCCGGATTCGATTATAGCTATTCGGTTCCCCTTTCAGCCGGCTGGAAAGCGTGGTACCGGTTTGAGCGACGACGATGCCGTCAACGACGCCCGAATACGCCATGTGGACATGACCGCCGAGTATCAGGTCGACCTGCGCCCTGAACCAGCGCGGCAACGCGATATCGGCCCGTGCTATGGCATGCCTGCTGGCGCTGCTTGCCGTTAATAAAAAAGGATGATGCGCAACGAGAATATGCAAGTCCTTTGCGCCCTGCGAAAACACCTGTTCGACGCGACGGATCTGCGCAAGATTGACCCGTCCGCGCGACCAGTCGAGATACGGCCCCCAGCGACGAGCGCTATTGATGCCCACAGCACAAAAACGATCGCCCTCTACGACAGGTTCCATATCCGATCCCAACCAGCGCTTCCATCGGCTCCATGGCGCGACGAAACGCGTGAGACGGTAATCCGGCACATCGTGGTTGCCCGGCACAACAATCAACGGTTGCGGCAGACGATCGAAAAAAACACGCACTTTCAGGAATTCGGCAGCTCGTGCACGTTGCGTCAAGTCACCGGAAACCGCAATTAGATCGGGATGCAAGGCATGCAGTTCGTCGACCAGCGCTTCGACCACCTCAGGAATTTCACGGCCGAAATGCAGGTCCGAGATATGCGCGATACGAATCATGCGCTGCGCACTCCCATGCTCAAAACACGCAAGGCTTGAGGCTGGATGGTGTAATGCAGCGGCGTCATCAATTGGACCGGTTCGCCGTCGTTCATGACCGTCAAGGGGCGCGAACGATTAAGCGATAAAATGGCTGACGGCGCAGAAATGATTTCAAGCGATGCATCGTCCTGCCAGGTGCCGGCCATTATGCGGGCAATGACACGAAACAGCACCCAGCGGGATGTTTCATGAACGATATATATCCCCAGCTTGCCTGCACGCAAGGTTTTGCGTTCCGGTACCGGCCCCTGGGTATCGCTGAGCAGGTTATTGGACACGATCAGCGTGCGCGTACGGAATCGACGTGTCTGTCCATTGACTTCGCAGCGCATATGCAATCGCGGGTATTTTCGCATGAGTGAAAATGCCTGCACCATAATCCGCGGAAATCTGATCCAGCCCGAATACTCGCGCAGTTTTTCGCGGGTACGCGCCAGATGGGGCATCAGGCCGATCACGGAATTACAGAGAAACGGCGTACCGTTCACATAACCCACATCGATGCTTTCGATCCGGCCGGCAGCAATGATATCGGCAGCGGCTTCTGCTTCTTCGGGCAGGCCGATATCGCGCGCCAGGATGTTCATGGTGCCGCCGGGTATCAGGCCCAAGGGGAGCGCCAGGTGGCGCAATGCCGCAATCACGGCGAGTATGCTGCCGTCTCCGCCACAAACGATGACCGCATCGCAGCGCGACTGCATGCCCGATTCGAGCTGCGCAGGAAGCGCATCGAGATCGAAGGGATGCAGTTCTGCCGCGATGCCGCGGTCTTCGAACAATTTACGCAACCTGTTTACCGGATCGCCATCGTTTCCCGCGAGCAATATGCCGGCGCGGGGATTATAGATAACGATCACCCTGCGTATCGCAGCATACGTCTTATCGGCCATATTTCCTGCTTTCCAAGGTGCTCGCTGATGACGTTTAAAAAAGGTTCACCCTGTTATCGTGCAATGCAACCGACAAAAAATCAAGCGGAAACGATACTATTCCGCAACCGCCATCGACGGAAGAATATCGATGCGATCGTATTCCATTACTCATCCGCCATGCTCCAGCGATTTTTTCCGCTTTTTTTCGCGGCATACATCGCTGCGTCCGCGCGCCGCAATAATTCATCAAAATCGCACCTGCCGGTAGTATAAACCGCCAGGCCGATACTGGTGGTGGCGGTGACCTCGCGGCCATCCAATAAAAACGGAGACTGGATTGCGGCGATGATCTTGTCCGCAACCGACTTGGTATCGTGTTCAGGCGCCGTCAAATCTTCGAGCAGCACGGTAAATTCATCGCCCGACAACCTTGATACTGTATCAGACTGGCGAACCACCGAAACGATACGCCGAGCGAATTGCTTCAGCAAATCGTCGCCGCTGTGATGTCCCAGCGTATCGTTGATCTGCTTGAAACCATCCAGATCGAGAAACAGGACGCCGAATCCGGTCCGGTTCCGCCTTGCCCTGGCCAGCGCGTGAGCCAGCCGGTCCATGAACAGGGAACGGTTTGGCAATTCGGTAAGAAAATCGTACTGTGCAAGATGTACCAGCCGGTCTTCCGTCTGCTTGCGCTCTGTGATATCGCGCACGATACCGACGAACAGTCGCCGGTCCGCCAGGCGAATCTCATTGACGGTCAGTTCCATCGGAAATATGCTTCCGTCCTTACGCAAGCCGCTTAACTCGACGCCTTGCCTGCCTATGATATGAGCTTCGCCTCCACTGAGATACCGTTGCATGCCGGCATTATGACGCGACCGCAATTCCTCCGGCATCAGCCGGGTTATATTGGTGCCGATCACTTCGTCGGCAGCATAACCGAACAAAGAATACGCCGCCGCATTGCACGAATCGATGACGCCCTCGTGATCGATAATCAGAATACCCTCTCCCACGCTGCTCATGACCGCCTTGATTTCAAGTTCCTTTTCCAGCGCATTGTTTTCGGATTCGGCCAGGCGGGCAGACAACGGCTTTAATTGCGTACGCAGAAACAATACGCCGATGACGATCAACAGCAGCAATGCCGGCAACGCAAATTTGAGTTGCTGGCGAATGACGCCGTACAGTTCGGAAGTATCCTGCTTGACGACCAGCCCCAGCCCCGGCGCGACGGCTGTAAATGCCGCCAATACGTTTTTTCCCCGATAATCGATTCTGGAAACGATGCCTGATTTCCCGGCGACGGCAAAACTCATGGGCAGATTCTGCCCGACATCGTTTCGGCGTTTCACTTTGAATGCGTGCAGGTAACGTCCCTCGGGAAAGCAGAACAAATCGTCGCGTTTGCCCTTGCATAAGGCGATTTCCGCCGATTTTCCCATGTCATGGGTATCAAAAAGCTGCTGGCGCAATAGCGACAGTGAGCTTTCGACCAACAGATGACCGACTTGAACTCCGCGTACGGCGACGGGCACCTCGATCTCGATATACAAATTGGTGTCCCACAACAAACTGGCCGGAATGTCACCATGTAAATCGGCGACGATTTCCGGCTTCTTCGAAAACGCTCCCGAAATCGTCAACAGCTTGCCGTGCATATCGTAAAGCGCCAGCGCGCGGAAACCGTAATTGAGCAGATTATTCGCCACCGTTTGCAGTTTATCGCTGGAAAAAGGGCGTTGCGGATCGGCTGTAAGCGCCCGGTATTCGAATATCCGGCTGGCATTTTGCGCATTGGTCAATTCCTGTTGCACTACCGTCTGCAACAGGATGACGCGGCCTCTCAGCACCGTAGCCAGGTTTTTTCGTAACGTATCCTGCTGTATCGTCTCCTGAAACACGAATCCCGCCATACCGGCCGTCATGATCGCCACGGTAAGGATGGCGGCGGCAACCAGATTTATCTTCTCGTCTTCCTGCAGATAGCGTCTGGATTTATACCAACCGGCATCACGCCAGCTAAGCCCTATGCCGACTGCCAGCAAAATCATTCCCAACGACGACGGTATCGACATCCGTGCCGATACCGTCCAGCCGTATAGCAGATCGGGCACCAGAAAATAACTGAGCAGACCCGACAAACCGACCGCCAATACGCCAAAGCTCAATATCTGCACCGTCAGCGCCTGCCATTTGGCGTTAACGCGATTCATCAGAAACAGACTCGCGCCTGCCATCATGAAGCCCAGAGCGGTATTGGGTGCGAGTCTGCCCGGATGCCGGGTATCTTCGAACCAGCGATGCAGCCCATCCCAATCGATCCCCAGCGTTCTGTCGAACAGGAATTCGTACAGGACCGCAACGGAAAAAACCAGGATGAAGAGGCCTGCCGATTGCTGCACCACGGGTGCCGGCTTGCGAACGATACCCGGCCAGGCAAGCGCGGCTCCGGCCAGAAAAAAACCGCATGCCGCATTAAACGCCATCGGTACATTACCCAGATTGAATGCCACGATTTCCCGGATGTGCAAAAGCCAGCCGGTCATGGCCGCCATGCCCATGACACTTGTCACCAGCCCCATGAGCATGGGCAGAAGAAAATATCGGGTCGGATGTGTTATGGATTTATTCATTGAACATTGGGCGGGATCGATGGCGGCTGGCGGACAACATGAAAACATTCGATACCGCAAACCTGCGTCTTACAGGTTGCAATATTACCGTCAAACCCGATCATGCTGTATGCAATTTTAAATTTCTTCGGTCACAATGCTACACTGTCTCATTTTTCGATACATTGCATTCATTTGAAAACACCGAAATTCATACAATTCCTGTGTTGGATTGCCATCTTCATGCTGGCAGGATGCGCAAGCTATCACGACCGATCGCTGAATCTTGCAAAAACGGCCAAAACGTATGAATCGCGCACGCTTGACAATCCCGAATTACAGCGCTACCTCGATACCAATTCAGATCACAAACCGGTGAAATGGCCGCTTGACGTGTGGGGATTGAACGCGCTTACGCTGGCCGCCTATTATTATAGCCCAGAACTGGATGCCGTCCGGGCAAAATGGGGAACGGCGGCGGCTTCGGTCGTCACCGCCGGACAAAGACCCAATCCGGCGCTTTACCTGCCGTTTCAATATACGCCCGCTTCACCTTTTACCATAGGCCAGTCGCCGTGGACATTCGGTCTCGGACTCGATATCCCTGTCGAAACCGCCGGCAAACGAGGTTATCGCGTGGCGCAGGCAAAACAATTATCGACCGCCGCTCTTTTTGATATCGGTAACGTCGCCTGGCAAGTCGGTTCCAGAGTACGTACGCAATTCCTCACCTTATATTTCCTTGGCCGCCAGGCGTCGATTTCAAAACGGCTTGCCGAGAAACAAAGCGACATCGTTACCATGCTCAATCAACGAATAGCCGTAGGAGCGGCGTCGTCGCCGGAGGTCAATCAGGCGCTCATTACGCTGATGCGCAATCGTACCGATCTGGCGAACATGCAAAAGCAAGCGGAGGTGGCGCGCGTCCAGCTGGCGTCGGCGGTCGGCATACCGGCGGACGCACTGAATGGCATCGAATTTCGTTTCGATGCCTTCAAACGCGCTTATCCCGATATCGAGTCCGGCGAAGCGCATCGCCTGGCAGTACTCAACCGCGCCGACATACTCGGCGCTCTGGCGCGATACCAGGCCAGTCAGGCGGCATTGCAACTGGAAATTGCCAACCAGTATCCCGACATCCATCTGGATCCCGGCTACGCCTGGGCGGAGAGCACGAATCAAATTTCTTTCGGCGCTTCGGGTATCACATTGCCTGTCTTTAACCGGAATCAGGGGCAGATTGCACAAGCCGAAGCCAGGCGCGCCGAAGCGGAAGCGCAGGTAAAATTGTTGCAAGCGCAGGCATTCGGCGAAACCGACAGCGCCCTGACCAATTATCGCGCTTCCATCAAAATCCTGAAGCGGGCAGAAACCGCCCTGACCGCGCAAACCATGCAACTGGCTTCCGTGCAACGCAGCTTCGCAACCGGAGCCACGGACAGGTTGACGCTTGCTCTGGCTCAACAAGCGCTCGGCGTCAGCCAATTATCGCAAGAACAAGCCTTGATGCGGGTCCAGCAGGCGATAGGCCAGCTGCAGGATGCCATCCAGCGCCCTCTGCCGCCCGTCGGGGCCGCCCTTTCTTCAAATCAACGACAGATCTCGCCATGAATGCCCACCGAACCGTCAAATTCGCTCTCGCCGTGACATTGCTGATCGTCGTGGCAGCCCTGACCCTGACGTGCGACAGAATTTACCTGAGCGAGCGTAGCAACGATCACGATGAGAAATCCGCCGCGCCGCACAACAGCTCAATAGCGGATGCCGACGCCTTGCCGGTGGTGACGCTCGCCACGGCAGCGCAAATACAGAGCGGTATACGTATAGCCGTATTGACTCCGCACAATTACCGTCGGGAAACGGTCGCCTACGGCAGCGTCGTCGATCTGCAGCCGTTGATCGATTATCGAACTCGCGTTGCCGCAGCGCACAGCGCTGCCGAAACCGCCCGGGCAATCGCTCAGGCATCAGAGGCCGAATACGAACGTAATCGGATCTTGTATGCCGACAACCAAAACGTTTCCTTGAAAACCCTGCAGGCCGCACGCGCGACTGCGGCAGCCGATCGGGCAAAAGCCGTCTCCGCCCTTTTGAGCGAAACCGATCTTCGTGCGGCGGCGACCCAGCAATTCGGCAAAACGCTGGCGACCTCGGCGCTGATAACCGATGCGCAACTGTTCAAGGCATTCCTGAAACGCGACAAAGTATTACTGATGATTACTCTGCCGCTGGGCGAGAACCTGACCGCCCCGTCTACCATCGAGATCTCCGCGTACACTCTGCATCGAACCCGCGCCGTATTGCTCTCGTCTTCGCCGCAATCCGATCCCGTATTGCCCGGCCGCAGCTATTTTTATTATGCAGATACGACTCTGCCGACCAATACGCGTATCGTTGCCTATCTTCCGCTTGCGGATACGCAGCAGCGCGGACTTTTCGTCCCTACCGACGCACAGGTCTGGTACGGCGGTCAGTCCTGGGTCTATATCCAATTGGACAAGAATCGCTTCACGCGCCGCGCCGTATCGCGGCAAGCCTCCGGAAACGACGGTTTTTATGTAACAAGGGGGTTCAAACCCGGCGACGCGATCGTCGTCCGGGGCGCACAGCTTCTGCTCTCGGAAGAATTCCGCGCGCAAATCAAAAGCGGCGAAGAAGGCGACGATGACGACGATTAACGCAACCATCCTGTCGGCAGATCGTTAGCATGCTTACCGCCATCGTTCGCTTTTCCGTACGTTTCCGGGGAATAGTTGTCGCCCTGGCGTGCTTGCTGCTCGGTTATGGCATCCATACGATATTTCAATCCAGGCTGGACGTATTTCCGGAATTCGCCCCGCCTCTGATCGTGATTCAAACCGAAGCGCCCGGTTTGTCGCCGGAACAGGTCGAAGTACTGGTCACCCAGCCGATCGAAAATGCCCTGAACGGTACGCCGGGAACGGAATCGATGCGTTCCACGTCGATCCAGGGTTTGTCGATGATCACCCTGACATTCGGCAACGCTACCGACATCTATCGAGCTAGACAATTAGTATCGGAACAACTGGATACGCTGGCCGGCTTGTTGCCGCGCAGCGTAAAAGCGCCGGTCATGAATCCGCTGACCAGCAGTACCGGCACCGTGCTCGGCATCGGATTAACCTCGGCAACGCTGTCGCCGATGGCCTTGCGCACATTTGCCGACTGGACGCTGAGACCGAATCTGCTTGGCATACCGGGTGTAGCAGCGGTAACCATATACGGTGGCGACATCAAACAGTATCAAATTCAGGTCGACCCGCAAAAATTGATCCGTTTCGGCTTATCGTTGCAGGATGTGCTGGCTATGGCGCGCCGCGCGACTGGCGTGCGCGGCGCCGGATTTATCGAGAACCGTAATCAGCGCATCATACTCTCGACCGAGGGACAGACCGCTACGGTCGAACAGCTTGCCCACGTGGCGGTACTGCAAAAAAATGGCGCGACCGTACGTCTGGGCGATATCGGCCGGGTAGTGCTCGCGCCCGAACCGCCATTCGGCGGCGCGACTGTCGAGGGCAAATCCGGGATCGTCATCATGGTGAACAGCCAGTACGGCACCGACTCGATGAGCGTAACGCACGCGATCGAAACACGGCTTGCCGCAATGAAACCGGCCTTGCAGCGCAATGGAATCCGCCTGTATCCCGATCTGTTCCGTCCCGCCAATTTTATTACTTCCGCTATCGACCATTTGCGTATTGCTCTGTTGCTGGGAGCAGCACTGGTCGTGATCGTGCTGTACCTGTTCCTGTTCGATGCGCGCACGGCGTTCATTTCCGCTACGGCGATTCCCTTGTCGTTGCTGACGGCGATTATCCTGCTGCATCGTTTTGGCATCGGCCTCAATACCATGACCCTGGGCGGCCTGGCGATCGCGCTGGGCGAAGTCGTGGACGATGCCATCATCGACGTGGAGAATATCTATCGACGCCTGCGCGAAAACGCGCTGTTGCCGCAACCGCTCTCCTCTGCGCTGGTCGTCGTCAGAGCGTCGGTCGAAGTACGCGGCGCAGTGATTTACGCGACTTTTGCCGTTGCGCTGATATTTTTTCCGGTGCTGACCTTGTCGGGCGTCGCCGGCAAACTGTTCGCCCCACTGGGCCTCACCTATATCCTGGCGATACTGTCATCGCTGGGCGTGGCGCTGTTCGTGACCCCCGCGCTGACCTGCCTGCTGCTCGCCCGCAAGGAACTCAAGTCGCAGGAACCGCGGCTGATCAAAGCATTGAAAATGCGGTATCGACCGCTATTGGCGAACATCGAGCAGCATTCGAACAGGGTGATTGCCGCCCTGCTGGTCGCTGTTGTCTGCGCCCTGGCCGTGTTGCCTTTTCTCCACGCGTCCTTTATCCCGGAATTGCGCGAAGGCCATTACATTTTGCATATGAGCGCCATCCCCGGAACATCGCTGCAACAGTCGCTCGATACGGGACGCCGCGTCAGTCTCGCCTTGCTGAAGATACCGGGCATCCGCTCAGTAGCGCAACGTGTCGGACGGGCCAACAATTCCAGCGATGTTTACGGCACCAATGCCGGCGAACTTGAAGTCGATCTTCAGCCCGGACTGAACGGTCTGGCTCAGGCGCGAGTGTTGGCGCAAATACGCAAAACGACGGCCGGTTTCCCCGGCTGGGTATTTATCGCCAAAACCTTCCTCGCCGAACGTATCGAAGAAACGCTGTCGGGTTATACCGCCCAGGTCGTCGTCAATATCTACGGAAATGATCTCGACACCCTCGACAGCCTGGCGCAACAGGTCGCCCAGGTATTGAATCGAGTACCGGGAGCCAGAGGTATTGCAGTACAGTCGCCGCAAGGAACGCCGCAGCTGACGATCCGCCTGAAACAGCGCCAGTTGACGCGTTGGGGATTCGAACCGGTCGATGTGCTGGACGCCATCCAGGCCGCCTACGAAGGCGTCAATGCAACCCAGATCCATGACGGCAATCGCATCTACAATGTAACGGTCGCGCTCACTCCCGCTGCCAGGCAAACTCCTGCGCAAATCGGCATGCTACCCTTGCGCAATGCGCAAGGCATGACCCTCTCGCTCAGCCAGCTGGCCGATATTGCGGAAACGGACGGGCGTTATGCTGTGCTGCACAGCGCGGGCCAGCGTCTGCAAACGGTCACCGCCAATGTTAGCGGTACCGCACTGAACGCATTCGTTCGCTCGGCGCAACAGCGGCTACGCAGCCAGATTATCATGCCCAAGGGATATTACGTCGAATTCGGCGGCGATGCCGAAGCCGAAGCGCAAGCACGCCGCGATCTGCTGATCAACTCGCTGATCGCGGCAACCGGCATCGTCGTGCTGCTTTTGCTGGCATTGAAAAACTCGCGTTCGCTGTTGCTCGTTCTTGTCAATTTGCCTTTCGCGCTGGTCGGCGGCGTGCTGAGCGTGCTGGCCACCGGCGGCGATCTGTCGCTGGGCTCGCTGATCGGATTCGTGACGCTGTTCGGTATCACGCTGCGCAATTCCATCATGCTCATCTCGCATTATGAGCATCTGGTCAATAGCGATGGCCTCGTTTGGGGGCTGGAGACGGCAATCCGCGGCGCATCGGAGCGTTTGGCGCCCATTCTGATGACGGCTGCCGTGACCGCCTTGGGACTGTTGCCGCTGGCTTTTCAGAACGGGGAACCCGGCAACGAAATCGAGGGGCCGATGGCGATCGTCATACTCGGCGGCCTGTTGACTTCCACGCTATTGAATCTGCTGGTATTGCCGACGCTGGCGCTGCGTCACGCGCGTTTCGGCAAGCCAGCCGGTCCGTTCGATCGCGACGACGTGTTTGATCGCACGCCCTGACGGCGATTTACCGGAACTGCGATCAGGCAAACTGCCCCGCCACCCATCCCGACGACCAGGCCCACTGAAAATTGTAACCGCCCAGCCAGCCGGTCACATCAACCACTTCGCCGATGAAATACAGGCCACGCACCGCTTTGCTTTCCATGGTTCTGGACGATAACGCGCGTGTATCGACGCCGCCCAGCGTCACTTCCGCCTTGGCATAACCCAGCGTCCCGGCGGGCATTACCGTCCACGCAGTCAAGGCAGCCTGCATCCCGGCAATATCGGCTTTGCTGTGTTCGGCCAGCGGTTTCTCCCAATAGTGCTGCTTGCACCATTCCTGCGCGAAACGCCTGGGCAAATGCTCGCCCAGTAAAACGGCGAGCGGCGATTTGCTCTGACGATGGGCCGCGAGCCAATCCACGGCATCGATATCCGGTAATAAACCGATACGGACGGGCTGTTTTTTAGCACCGCCGTAAGTCTGGTTTTGCCAGTAGCTGGATATCTGCAAAACAGCAGGGCCTGACAGACCGCGATGCGTAATCAGCATGGACGAACGGAAATCGGCGGATTGACCGTCGCAACGTATCCGCACATCGAGCGTGGCGCCGGATACCCCCTCCAACGATGCCAGGGTGTCCGGCACCAGCGCCAACGGCACCAATGCCGGCAGCGGCGCAATGACCGGCATGCCGAACTGCTCAGCGATCCGGTAGCCGAAAGGCGTCGCGCCTAATTGCGGTATCGCCAGACCGCCGGTCGCTACCACCACGGAACGGCACGCCAGAACCTGATTTTCCGTAACGACGCTGAATCCCTCTGCCGAACGTGTCACTCCCAGCACCTTACAGGGCTGCAACCATTGCACTGCACCCAACTCGCACTCCGAGCGCAGCATGGAAATAATTTGCTGCGCGCTGCCATCACAAAACAATTGCCCCGATGTTTTTTCATGATAGGCGATGCGATAGCGTTCGACCAGCTTGATAAAATCGTATTGACTGAATTGCGCCAGCGCCGAACGCACAAAATGCGGGTTATGCGAAAGAAAATTTTCGGCGCCGATATCGTAATTGGTAAAGTTGCAGCGGCCGCCACCGGAGATACGAATGCGCTCGCCGATCTTGGCCGCATGATCGATGAGCAATACTCTGCGTCCGCGCTGTCCGGCCTGCGCCGCGCACATCATCCCGGCAGCGCCGGCGCCGATGACGATGACGTCAAAATCCATATTGATGACAGGAATCTGGCAAAATAAATAAGCCGGATCTACCAGTAATTTTCGACGGAGATATTGCCGGGATCGAATCGCCTGTGCTTTTTCAGCCCGCGATCTATCAGTAATTGCTGTACTTCCTTGACCATTTGCGGATTGCCGCACAATGCCACACTGCTTTCCGCAATGCGAAACTCCACGCCTGCATGGCTTTCCAATTGACCGCTGGTGATGGCATGCGTAATCCGGCCTGGGAGCGCAAATTCGGCATTTTCTCCGCTGACGAACGGAACATATACAAATTTATCCGCATAGGCGGACGTTAATTCGTCGATCAACTCACGATACATCAATTCTTTCGCGAGTCGTACGGCATGCACGAGAACGATACAATGGAAGCGTTGCCACGGCGTTCCGGTTTTAAGGATGGATAGAAATGGGCCGATACCGGTTCCTGTGGCGATCAGCCACAGATCGGAGCCTTTGGCTATCTCTTTCATGGTCAGAAAGCCGTGAGCACGCGGCGCCACCAGTATATTATTCCCGGTATCGAGCGCCGCAAGATTCCGGCTGAGCGGACCGCCAGGAACTATGGAAAAACAGATTTCCAGCGGCCGTTCATGCGGCGCATTGACCAGCGAATAGGGTCGCGCGATGATTTCATCGCCGATTTTCAGGCCTACCTTGATGAATTGCCCTGCTTCAAAAGGTTCGATATCAGCCACGATCCGTAGCGAGAGTAACCGTTCCGTCCAGATTGTTTTACTGGCGACGCTGCCTTCCAGCCATTGCTCCATAACAACTCCGATGCGTGGTCAAGCGCGTTTGCCTGACCGTACTGGGGAATCGCCAGTATAGCGCTGCTCGCGCCGCAATATCAACCTGGGCGACCTATCTTTGGCGTGACAGCTATGCCTGCAAGGTTTCCGCCCACATCACGGCAGCGAAATGCGCCTGATTGATTGTATCGATATCGATACCCAATTCCTCGGTCACAGACAGCGAGACGCTGCTGGCTTGCTCGCACGCTTCCGCCAGGCTCAGAAACGGCATATAAATGCCGGTGCGCAAGATCAGCGCGTCATGAACGGCGTCAGGCAACTGAATTTTTTCCAGTGCCTCGGTCATGGTGACTCCAAGCAGGCGATCGAGCAATGAAAACATCCCGGTAATGAACAGGTTTTCCGCATCCGCTTTCGACAAATACGATTGTCCGAGCAACTCGGTCAAACGCCCGCGAATGATCGCTGTCTGCATTAAAACCTGCGATGCCGCATTGGCTTCTGCCGTCATCAACAACACGGAAAGCCAACGATATAACGGGTTATATCCCAACACCTGGATAGCATGCCGCATCGACTCGATTTCAAAACCCAGACCGAAACCGGCTGAATTGATATATCGCAGCAATTTATAGGAGATGGCTGTATCGTGTTTTAATATTTCTTCTATTTTGAATACTTCCGCATTGTTCCTTACCAGCTCCATCAACTGTATCAGCATGCTTTGGGAAGGCGTGAGCGTTCTGGTCTTTACAGTAACGGCCAGAGGCGACAGATAAAACAATCCCGCAAACGAATGCAAACCCAATTTACTGCATGCCTCATATTCGCTCCAGTTGCTGACTTCCCTGGCTATCATACGGATCGGCGAGTTTTTTAATACCCCATAAATTTTTGCCTGCGCAGCAAAACTGTCAGGATTGAAATGCACTTCGATCGCGCTGCATAAAGCAAGCTGTTTCGGATTCAACGCCTTGATATCGACACCGCTCAACAAAATCCCGTAACCGGCCTTACGCAAGGTTTTCACTGCGGCATATACCTCCTCGTCGGACAAATCGTCTGTGTTCACGATCAATCCCGTATTGACCGGCGGTAGCGATGCGTAGGCATCCTGCAGCAGCAACGCAGCCGGTGCGGGAAGGAAATGAACATATTTCGATGATTTGCGTGCCGCGTCATCCGGTTGATCGAATGCCTTTTCCAGCAAAGACAATAATGTTGCAGCATCTTCGATGCCGTCGGATTTCATGCCGTCAGCGCGTGACCAGGAGAACTGATAACCGACCACCTGTTGCTGGGTGTCCAGCAAAGGCTCGCGGACTACTAACCGTGTGACCGGCATACTAATTGTTCTCCATAACGAATTATCGGGGCAGCTAAGGATCAGAAACCCAGGCTGCTCAAAAGATCGTCGACCTGGGTTTGATCGGCGACGATATCTTCCTTGTTTTCCGGATTGATTTGCGGACCATTCAATAATCCGGTACCGGTTTCCCGTTTTATTTCAGTGGGTGCATAATCCAGCAGCAACTGAACAAGCTGAACTTCCAGGTTATGCGCCAGCGATATGATTTTTCTGATAACCTGTCCGGTCAAATCCTGGAAATCCTGAGCCATCATGATATCCATCAATTGCCGTTTGGTTGCCTCGGCATCGATAACCGTTACACGCAGATAATCTAAAACGGATGCCAGGTGCGTGCGATAGGCTGCTTCATCAAACGATGCATGAGTAAGCGCTTGCAGGGATTCGATCATACGGTTACCGTCGCCGCTGATCTTATCCTGCAGGGGGATAGCCATATCCGTGGCGTTCAATACGCGTTCGGCAGCCTTTTCCGTCATTTCCACGACATAATTCAATCGATCCCGGACGTCGGGAATATCCTGCGCCGCTTCCTGGATGGTTTTGTCAAGTCCCAGCGCACGCAAGCTGTCATGCAGATTTCTGGTGACGTGACCTACCCTCGAAAGCAATGCTTCCGGAGAATTCGTATCGTCGTTTTGTATCCCCGCCCCAATATTGTCTTCCATACCGACCTCGATTTATTTGCCCAGTTTTTCGAATATCTTCGTTAACTTTTCGTCCAACGTCGCCGCGGTGAAAGGTTTGACGATATAACCGTTGGCGCCGGCTTGCGCCGCTGCGATGATATTTTCTTTTTTTGCTTCCGCCGTGACCATCAGAACCGGCAAGCTGGAAAGCGCCGAATCCGCGCGTATGGTCTGCAATAATGTCAAACCATCCATATTGGGCATGTTCCAGTCGGAAACGACAAAATCGAAATGCTCGCTTTTGAGTTTCGATAATGCAATGACACCATCTTCAGCCTCGTCCACATTCGAATAACCAAGTTCTTTCAATAAATTGCGCACGATACGTCGCATGGTCGAAAAATCGTCGACCACTAAAAACTTCGTATTCGGATCAGCCATACCTCGCTCCTTGTTAACTATCTATAAATTCCACATCTACATCATGACATAATCTACACGCGCAAACTCCGGTTTCCTTGCGAATTGAGGAAATTCATCACCTTCGCCGGCAATTCCCTGATGTCTGCGATTTCATGCGCCGCTCCCAGCGCGATCGCTTCCCGCGGCATGCCGAATACGACGCAGGAAGCTTCATCCTGGGCAAAATTATACGCACCCGCCTGTTTCATCTCCAGCATGCCTTGTGCACCATCCTTGCCCATGCCGGTCATGATTACGCCAAGCGCGTTTTTACCGGCAAATTTTGCCGTCGAATTGAACAATACATCGACCGAAGGCCGGTGCCGGTTCACCGGATCGCTTTTATCCAGCTGGGTCATGTAATTGGCCCCGCTGCGCGCCAGCAGCAGATGTGAATGGCCCGGCGCAA
The DNA here is from genome assembly GCA_021795395.1 of Pseudomonadota bacterium. GTDB lineage: Bacteria > Pseudomonadota > Gammaproteobacteria > Burkholderiales > Sulfuriferulaceae > Sulfuriferula. The sequence goes on from JAJYPN010000002.1 coordinate 39,399, forward strand.
CGAACGCATGGCCCGGAAGTATACGCTCATTGCCCTCTGCCTCCTTGACGGTAATTTTGCACAGGCTGTTCAAGCGGTTGGCAAAGGATTTAGTGAACCCCTCGGGCATGTGCTGGGTAATCAATATGCCTGGGCTATCGGCCGGCATGCGGATCAAAAATTCCTTGATCGCTTCGGTACCACCTGTCGATGCGCCGATCACGATCAATTTTTCGCTGCTCAATAGCGGATTGCGCATGGCCGGCAAGGTGTCTGCCACACCGTTCGTTGGCGCAACGCGTCTCAGTAGCTGGGCTCGTGCGGCAATACGGATTTTGTCGCAGATAAGTTGCGCGTAGTCCAGCATGCCGTTTTTGATCGATATTTTGGGCTTGGTGACAAAATCGACCGCTCCCAGCTCCAGCGCGCGTAACGTGATTTCCGATCCGCGTTCGGTCAATGACGATACCATGACTACGGGCATCGGCCGCAGGCGCATCAGCCTTTCCAGAAAATCCAGTCCGTCCATTTTCGGCATTTCTACATCCAGAGTCAGCACGTCCGGATTGGTAGCCTTGATCATTTCGCGTGCGACGATCGGGTCCGGAGCTACCCCTACCACCGTCATATCCGGCTGGTCAGAAATGATTTCACTCATCAGGCTACGAATCAGCGCAGAATCATCGACTATCAATACTTTTATGGTCATTCGTCTCTCTTTCTGCCAAAGGTTGTCGGTTACACGGCGTTTATTTTCAGCCGGCTTGCATACTCGACTTCACGTTTAACTAGCGTATCGTTACGTAATTCCTTGATTTTTCTAACTAATACTCGGCCTGTTTTTGGGAAAAAATACACTTTTCTGGGATAAATATCGTTTAAATCCTCGGCAACGATAGGAATATGATGGGTACGCAAATAATGCCGAACGAAATGCGCATTACGCTCGCCGACATTGAGTTGAGTAAATCCTTTCAGTACATTTCCTCCGCCAAACACCTTGGCTTCCAGATTCTGGCGCATGGCTCCGGCCCTGATCAAATCATTGATCAGGGTTTCCATCGCATAGGTACCGTAACGCATTGAGGTCGATACCGTATTGCCGGCATCGCCGGCACCCATATCCGGCAACATGAAATGATTCATGCCGCCTATGCCGCTAAGCTTGTCCCGTATGCACGCGGAAACGCAGGAACCCAGCACGGTCACTATAACCATGTTCCGGTCGGTGTAATAATATTCGCCGGGCAATAATTTTGCTGCATCGCATTTGAATGCGGCATCGTAATAAATATTGGTTGCAAAGTGTTCTTCGGCCTTTCCCCAACTCATTTTATCGTTCCGGTCAATGCAGCCCTGGCTACGGGAGAATCCAGCGAATAAACGGTTTTGCCGCGCAACACAAACTTATCGGTGATATTGGTAAAATTCTCGGAATGTCCGGCGAATAATAATCCGTCCGGTTTCATTAACGGAGCAAACCGGTTCAAGATAGTTAATTGAGATTTTTTATCAAAATAAATCATTACATTACGGCAAAATATACTATCGAAAGGCCCCTCGATGGACCAATGCGGCGCCAGCAGATTAAGTTGCTGGAAATGGACCATATCGCGCAGTTCCTTTCTTACCCTCACCGAGCCTTCATTGTTACCGTTACCCTTTAAAAAAAATCGTTTGATACGCGGCAGGGGCATTTTTTCCAGCCGTTCTATCGCATAGATTCCCGTTTCGGCAGTTTCAAGCACATTGGTATCAATATCCGTGGCGATAATCCTGACCGGCGGATTGAGGCTGGAGTAAGCTTCGCATGCGGTCATCGCAATCGAATACGGCTCTTCTCCGGTAGAACTTGCGGAACACCAGATCCGAATGGGAGGGGGACGATTTTTCAGAAAACCGGCCAGTACCGGAAAATGATGCCCTTCACGAAAAAAGGAAGTCAGATTGGTAGTCAGTGCATTGGTAAAAGCTTCCCATTCCGCACTGGTGTGGTTATGTTCCAGATGATCGAGATACGCCGTAAACGTGGTTACCCCTATGACTCGCAAACGGCGCGCCAATCTGCCGTAAACCATATCCTGTTTGTGCTCGGATAAGGCAATGCCGGCACGTTCATATATCATGGCGCGTATTCGCGCAAAATCGCGTGCAGTAAAAATAAATTCTTTGCTGGTTGCTGAAACATTTGCTGCCAGGGGCATGGTTGCTATCTTCCTTCAAGCATTCCGTTTTCGAACGCTCCGAATAGTATTTATTAAAATTCATTAACTGTTTTATCAAAACTCATTCCATTCTTCCCCTACCCCCTCGATATCGCTGTTTTTTTTGGCGGTATGATAGATTGGTTCCGCTTCGTTGCCCTGCAAACTTTCAGCCGGCTGGGAATAGCCGCTATGCCCGGTTTTGGCCAGCTTGAAAATACTGACCGCTTCTTCCAGAGCAATCGCCTGATCCTGCATGCTTTGCGCAGCAGCGGCGGCCTGTTCGACCAACGCGGCATTTTGCTGCGTCATTTCATCCATTTCCGAAATCGATTTATTGATATTGACGATGCCCGTACTTTGCTGACTGGATGCGTTATAAATGGAATCGAGCAAATCCGTAAACAAACCGACGATAGTCAGAATTTCTTCCATATTTTCGCCGGCAGTTTCCACCAGGCTCGAGCCGGCTTTGACCTTATCGACCGAATGAGTGATCAGCGTCTTGATTTCCTTGGCGGCAGCCGAACTGCGTTGAGCAAGACTTCTTACTTCGCCTGCGACTACGGCGAAGCCGCGTCCCTGTTCGCCCGCCCGCGCAGCCTCGACGGCGGCATTCAGGGCAAGGATGTTGGTTTGGAAGGCGATCCCCTCGATCACGCTGATGATATCGACGATTTTCTTCGAACTGGTGCTGATTTCAGCCATGGTACTAACGACTTCATTCATGGTCTGACCGCCCGCTTCGGCGATCTCGCGTGTCGTTGCGGCGACTTTCTGAGCATGATGCGCGCTTTCGGTATTCTGTTGCACTGTTGCCGTCATTTCTGCGGTGGATGCCGCGGTCATCGACAAGGAATGCGCCTGCAGTTCGGTACGATTGGACAAGTCCATGTTGCCGGTGGCGATTTCTTCGGAAGCCAGGGCGATGGCATGCGTACCGCTACGGACCTGGGTGACGATGGTCAGGAGACTGGTATTCATGTCGCTCATCGCCCGCATCAGAAGGCCGGCCTCATCGTTCGATGCCGGAACGATTTCCTGACTCAGATCGCCTGCAGCGATGCGCTTGGCTACCTCCACCGCTTGCGCCAGGGGACGCGTAATCGCATTGATCAGCCACCAGCCCATCAGACCTGCCACGATTATTCCGACTATGGTCAGTACCAACGCCCATAGCCGCAGCGTTTCGTAACGCGCCTGAGCCCGATCGTAGGACGCCTTGGCCGACGCCAGTTGCAGCTTCGTCAATTGTTCCAGTTGCACCTCGACGACCTTGCTGCGATCGTTCAAAGGGCCTTGCAACACTTCTGCCGCCTGCTGATAATTATGCGTACGCATCGCCGCAACGATAGGTTCCACGCCTTCGGTCCGTTGCAATTGACGAGCAGCCTTGACCTGTTCCAGCAGCGCCTTTTCTTCCGGATGCCACTGTCTGGCATCAAGATCGGCCTGAAGTCTAACGCTTTGCTGACGTAACGTGCTAATATCGTTTAAATATTGATCGGTTTTACTGTCCGGGTCCGGAAATTGCGACAATTTCCCCGCCACCGATCCCGAAAGCAGCGAATGAATCTGGCTCATTACGGTGGCAAACCGGCCGATTTCGTCGATTTTGCTCAAACTGTCGTTATACAGATGCTGAACGGTATGATTGGAGGAAGAAAGCATATAAACGCCCAGCACGCCCCCGATCACCATGGATAGACTGAGATAGACGGTGACGAATATCAGTCTGGTTTTTATGCTTAAATTTTGAAACATCAGATCACCCCTTTACTTGTTTTGTTTCAGCCTGGCATGTTAGCGGAATCCCGCGCGCCGATAATCCATACAATTTCGTGCGGCAATACTTAAAATCTCTCCCAGTTTTTTTCCTGCATCGAAGTATTGCCTAATTTTTTAGCGGCGCCGACCGGTTTTTCGAGTTTGCTTCGAGCTATTCCGATAGCGGGTTTGATAGTTGGTCGCTTTATCATTTGAGCCGGATTCCTGCCGCCTGCATCTTTTGCCAAACGGAATCGAAATACCAGTTGTTCCAGATGCCCGGCCTGATCCTGCATCGATTTGGCGGCGGCAGCCGCCTGTTCGACCAGCGCGGCGTTTTGTTGTGTGGTTTCGTCCATCTGGCTGATCGCGCGGTTGACCTGTTCGATACCTATGCTCTGTTCGTGACTGGCAGCGGTGATTTCGCTCATGATGTCGGTCACGCGCTGGATGCTGGCGACCACTTCCTTCATCGTCGTGCCGGCCTGACCCGCCTGTTTGTTCCCCATTTCGACCTTCTCTACCGAATCGTCGATCAGCAGCTTGATCTCCTTGGCGGCTCCCGCGCTGCGCTGCGCCAGATTGCGCACTTCCGCCGCCACCACCGCAAACCCCCGCCCCTGTTCGCCCGCCCGCGCCGCTTCGACCGCCGCGTTGAGCGCCAGTATATTGGTCTGGAACGCAATGCCGTCGATCACGCCGATGATGTCGGCGATCTTGCGCGCCGAACCGTTGATCGCGCTCATCGTCGCCACCACTTCCGCCACTACCTGGCCGCCTTTCACCGCCACTTCCGACGCCGTCTCCGCCAGCTGGTTGGCCTGGCTGGCATTGTCCGCGTTCTGCTTCACCGTCGCCGTCAGCTCTTCCATCGCCGACGCCGTTTCTTCCAGCGACCCCGCCTGCGCTTCGGTACGGTTCGACAGGTCCAGATTGCCTGCCGCGATCTCGCTCGATGCCGAAGCGATGCTCTGCGTGCCGACATGCACTTCCCCGACTAGCGAACTCAGGCTCTGGTTCATTTCCCGCAATGCATCGAACAAACGGCCCAAACCGTCCTTGCCGACAAAATCGATATCGGCAGTCAAATCCCCGGCAGCAATTTTGTTGGTGATTTCTATTGCCTTGCGCAATGGATGCGTCACGCTGCGCACAAAATACACGCCTATTACAAAACCGACGATTCCGCCCAATACCAGAATTGCGACTACGGCAACGAAAGCATGATCCCAGCCGGAAAATGCGATCAGGGCAATCATCACCATGAATGCGTAAGCAAGGCCGAATGCTAAAACCAGGCGAGTACTGATACTGATATTATTCATTAATTTCTCCGTTCGGCGTCACCGAATCTATCTATGATACGTTTACTAAAAATTATCCATGCCAGGTATAGCTGCAAAACCCGGCCTGTCAGAACTCTTCCCAGCTTTCCTCATGCCCTTGCGCAGCACTCGCCAGTTTTTTGGCGGTGCTCGCCATCGGTCGCGATGCGACGCGCTTGGCTGGCGGTGCGATAGGGGTTGCCGGTTGTGAGATCGTTTTCAATGCGGGGCGCTTGCGCCGGTCTTGCGCTGTATCCGCCAATTTGAATTTATATACCAGTTCTTCGATACCGGTCGTCTGATCCTGCATCGATTTGGCGGCGGCAGCCGCCTGTTCGACCAGCGCGGCGTTTTGTTGTGTGGTTTCGTCCATCTGGCTGATCGCGCGGTTGACCTGTTCGATACCTATGCTCTGTTCGTGACTGGCAGCGGTGATTTCGCTCATGATGTCGGTCACGCGCTGGATGCTGGCGACCACTTCCTTCATCGTCGTGCCGGCCTGACCCGCCTGTTTGTTCCCCATTTCGACCTTCTCTACCGAATCGTCGATCAGCAGCTTGATCTCCTTGGCGGCTCCCGCGCTGCGCTGCGCCAGATTGCGCACTTCCGCCGCCACCACCGCAAACCCCCGCCCCTGTTCGCCCGCCCGCGCCGCTTCGACCGCCGCGTTGAGCGCCAGTATATTGGTCTGGAACGCAATGCCGTCGATCACGCCGATGATGTCGGCGATCTTGCGCGCCGAACCGTTGATCGCGCTCATCGTCGCCACCACTTCCGCCACTACCTGGCCGCCTTTCACCGCCACTTCCGACGCCGTCTCCGCCAGCTGGTTGGCCTGGCTGGCATTGTCCGCGTTCTGCTTCACCGTCGCCGTCAGCTCTTCCATCGCCGACGCCGTTTCTTCCAGCGACCCCGCCTGCGCTTCGGTACGGTTCGACAGGTCCAGATTGCCTGCCGCGATCTCGCTCGATGCCGAAGCGATGCTTTCGGCTCCTGTACGCACCTGTCCGACGATTTCAGCCAGACTATTATTCATATCCAGCAAGGTACGCTGCAATTCACCGAGTTCACTGCCGGAATCGACTAAGGACTTCGCGGTCAAATCTCCTGCAGCCACCTTGCGCGCCAAAGCGATTGCCAGCTGCAGCGGCGGAATGATGCCGCGGATCAGAAAGAACGCAGATATGACCGAAACCGCAACGCCCAACAACATCGCCGCAATCAATAGATAATTGATTCGGGAAAGATTTGCATTGACACGGGTTCGGTTGTCCGCAGCGCGTTTCGCCAGATAGTGCGTCAATGCGGCTGCATCGACGCTACCTTTTTGAAACAGGTGATTCACGTTTTTCATGGCGACGAGCTGAGCTTTTTCCCAGTCATTCGCTTGTATGGCATCCAGCGAAGCCTGAACAGCGTTGTGACCGAAATGGTCGGTGTCGGTAACCAGGGTGTCAAGCAGAGCTTTTTCTTCCGGCTCGGTAATACTTGCCGCGTAGTTATCGTAATGATTTTTTATTTGCCTCTCATATTCATTGATCTTATCGAAATGTTTCGAGACCGGATGATCCAGCTGTCTGGAAATCGGCAAATCGGGATCATGTTGCAATGCACGAAACAGTTCGCCGCGTATCAGCTCCATATAATATTGGATGTCGGTCACCGATACTTCCGCAGATTTATCCTTCAACGACAAGGTTTCAAGCATGGTTGCGCCGCGTTGCGCGCTGAATATTCCCAAACTGCCGATAATCAGGATCAATACGGTCAGTCCGGCGAATGTAACGATCAAGCGGGTTTTGATACCAAGCTGGTTTAGCATGACTTTTCCTTATTTATTATTCGTATCGTTTCGAGACCTTGCAAGACTATTGCGCTTGCTGCTGTCTTGTCCGGGTTCTCATTCATTATCAAACGTCGAGCTGGTCTATCAAACCCATTTCCTCGCTCAGCATCAGCTTATCGATATCAACCAGTATCAGCATGCGCTCGTCTATCGTTCCGAGACCGATCAGAAAATCGGAATCGAGCATGTTCGCCATGGCCGGCGCAGGCTTGATTTGATCTTCCGCCAAAGTGGTTACGTCGGAAACGCTATCCACCACCATGCCGACTATGCGGTTATTGATATTCAGAATGATGACGACCGTCAGGTTATCGTAACTGGCGTTGCCGATATTGAATTTAATGCGCATATCGACGATCGGAACGATCAGGCCGCGCAAATTGATAACGCCCTTGATAAAATTCTGTACGTTTGCGATACGCGTAGGGTTTTCATAACCCCGAATTTCCTGGACGCGCAGTATATCGATGCCATATTCTTCCGCCCCCAGCGTAAACGCCAGATATTCGTTACCGGCTTCTTTTCCAGAACTCATGTTGATTTGCAGACCCTCTTGCATGATTGTTTTCCTTCACCACTTTTTATTAGTACTGCCTGTTATTGATGAATACTGCTCCATCAATAAACCATGCCTTGATGATTACGGTTCCCAATTCATATAAGTTTAATATTTGTTCAATTGGTCGACCGCATTAACGCCGATATATCGAGAATCAGCGATACGCCGCCGTCGCCGAGTATCGTCGCACCGGAAATCCCCGGTACCTTGCGGAAATTCGACTCCAGATTTTTAACGACTACCTGCTGCTGTCCGACCAGGCTATCGACGAATAAAGCCGATTTTTTGTCGTCCACCCCCAACACCAGTACGATCCCTTCCGAAGGACTGGAATACAGGGGTGTAATCGCAAATCGTTCATACAGATAGATAAGCGGCAAATATTCTTCGCGTACCTTGATCAACCGTCCCTGCCCGGCGATTTCTTTCAGATCGGCCGGATCGGGCTGCAGCGATTCGATAACGTAAGCCAGCGGTACGATGTAGACTTCCTCGCCTACCTTGACCGACATGCCGTCCAGAATAGCCAGGGTCAATGGCAGAGAAATTCGCATGGTCGAGCCCTGCCCCATGCTGGAGCGGATTTCGACGGTACCGCCCATGTTGGTGATATTGCGCCTGACTACATCCATGCCGACGCCGCGCCCGGAGACGTCGGTGACCACTTCGGCCGTGGAAAATCCCGGCATGAATATCAGTTGCCAGACGTCTTCATCGGTCATGTTATCGGAGATGGGCAAACCCTGTTGCTCGGCTTTGGACAGAATTCGCTGGCGGTTGAGGCCGGCGCCGTCATCGCTGACTTCAATCACGATATTGCCGCCCTGATGCGAAGCGGAAAGCGTGAGTTTGCCGGTATCGTTTTTCCCGGCGGCCCGGCGCACTTCCGGAGTTTCGATACCATGATCGATACTGTTGCGAACCAGATGCGTCAGCGGGTCGATAATACGCTCTATCAAGCCCTTATCGAGTTCCGTCGCCGCGCCATGCGTCACGAAATCGATTTTTTTGCCCAGTTTGGTGGTCAATTCGCGAACCATGCGCGGAAAACGCGAAAAGACATAATCCATCGGCATCATCCGGATCGACATGACCGATTCCTGCAAATCCCGCGTATTGCGCGCCAGTTGCCCGATATTATTGAGCAGGGCTTCATGCATCACCGGATCGAGATTGCTTATCCTTTGCTCTATCATCGCTTGCGTAATGACGAGTTCCCCTACCAGGTTGATGAGCAGATCAACTTTCTCTATGCCCACCCTGATCGATGTGGATTCGGTATTGCTGCTGTTTTTGTCGGCCGGCCTGGGCGTTTTCCGGTCTGTCTCGACATGCGGTTCTTCCTGGACATTCGACACCGGCGCCATGGACCTTGCTTCGGCAGGGGTGACGACCGGCACCGTCAACGGATGCGGCGAAACCTCAACTGATTTATCGATTTCAAATGTCAAGTTCTTGATTTTTAGCAAATCCGCATCCAGAACGAAAGAACAAATAGCGATGATGTCCGCTATGCTTTCTTCCGTTACCAGATCGAATACGGCCCGCTGATCGGCAAGACGTGATTGTGTAATTTCACCGAGCAGGCTTAATTCGGTCGCCAGCGCTTGTATATCGCGCTCCGGCGTTACCGGCAATTCTATCCGGAAATGCTGCATGCCCGCGGCCAGCTTTGATACGGGCGCACTCGCTGCTATCTCCGCAGGCGCCACCGGTTCCGTTTTTTGCTGCGCTTCGCCAGCCGACCGGGAACCTTGCGCCGACAAGGCATTCAATAGCTTGCCGATGCGATCGACTTCCGCCTGATCGACCTTGCTGCCATTCCGGTGACCGTCTATCAGCATCGCCAGCACATCCTTGGCTGCCAGAAACGCATCGACATGTTCCGCCGTCAACGCCATTTCGCCGGTACGAATCCGGTCGAGCAAAGATTCGAGAATATGCGTCACTTCGGTAATATCGGTAAAACCGAAGGTGGCGGCACCGCCCTTGATCGAATGCGCCGTACGAAAAATGGCATTCAAATCTTCCGGATCGGGGGCGGCGATATCGACGCTTAACAACAGTCTTTCCTTTTCCGCCAACAATTCAGTAGCTTCGTCAAAAAAAACTTCATAAAACTGACTCATATCCACTGTCATGGAATAACCCCTTAAATGCTTATAACTATTGTATTATTTGAACTATATCAATACACGATGATTGAACGGACTTGCGGGTTTGGTGATGTCTACCGGAGCCAGTCCGGCTTAAAGGAAATCGGCTGAAGCCTCATGCTACAATTCTTCAAGTCTGAAGGCTCCTAGGGTATATAGTTAAACAGCGACAAATTTGCAATCTTGACAAACGATTGCTGTGCTGCCTGCAAGGTCGTGGTTTCCTGCGTCAGCTGCGAAATGGCCTTGGCATAATCGAGTCCCTGCAAGCTCGCCAGATTCTGGGTATATTGAACGTCGAGGTTGCTGCCGGTGGTATCGAGCGCACTCAGTTGCTGGAGACTGGCGCCTACCGTCGTACTCGTAGTCAGCACCTTGTTCAAGGTCTGGGTTATTCCGTCGCTCGCAGTGGACAAACCAGCGGTCAATGCCGCATTCGTTATGTTGGGTGTCGCCAGCAGGGTCGCAAGGCTGTCCAGCGTCTTGAAAATATCCTGACCACCCGATTGAAACATCGCAGAGCCGGAAGCGCTGACGGCAATCTGCTGGTTATCCCCCACCTGCAACTGGCGCTGTCCTTGATCGCCCATGTACTGCGCGCCCGTGACGGTAACGCCGCTAACGACGGTGCTGGTCTGAACGAACGGTGGCGTAGCGGTGTGATAGCCGCCAAACAAATAATTGCCCGTCCCGTCCGTCGCATTCGATAAAGCCAGCAGGCTGTTGAAATCATTTCGCGCCTGCACGGCAAGCACACTGCGATCGCTGGCCGACAAGGTCGGATCGCCTGCGCTGATCACCAGTGTATGCGCGCTTTGCAACAACGTCGTCACACTGGACAAAGCACTGCCGGTCATGTTCAGCGAATTTTCCGCTGCCTGCCGATTGGCGGCGAACTGGTTATTCATCGACTGCATCTGCGCCACATTCAAGACCTGTGCGGCAGCGGCGGGATTGTCCGCCGGCGTGAGCATGCTGGTATCGGCGGCAATCTGTTGCTGGCTGGTAACGACAGCATTCTGCAAATTGCTGATCTGGCTGCCGCCCTGGTTATAAATCATACTGGTGCTGATGCGCATGATGCAGCTCCTTCTAGTTGCCCAGATTCAAGATCACGGTGAAGAGCTGGCTTGCCACCTGCATCAGCTTGCCTGCCGCCTGATACGCTTGCTGATATTGCAGCAAATTGCTCGCTTCTTCATCCAGATTCACTCCTGATTTCGATTGTTGCGCGTTCTGCAAACTGGTGAGGGTAGCGCCTTCCGCAGTACTGGTCACATTCAATTCGTTGGTTTTCCCCGCAACGCTGCTGACCATCTGCGCATAAGCGCCCTGAAAATTGGCAGTGCTGCCATACAGCGTATTGGCGTTTTGCAAACTGCCCAGCAGCAGTGCATTGCGGTTGTCTCCCACGCCGTTGGTATTGGGCCCAACCGTAAACGTATCGTTATTGACCAGCGTGCCGCTGATCGTGAAACTGATGCCGCCAAAACTCACCGTTGCGCCCGGCGTATAGGCAACCGGCGTTCCTGCCGCAAACGTCGTGCTCGTACCGTTATTGGTCACGGTGACTGCCTGGGACGGAGGAAATCCGATCAGACTATTGGTTGCGGCGTTGTAAGTGAGTGTCAGCGGCGCTGTCAGCGGCGTCGCCAGATAGCTTGAATTCACGCTACCGGCGCTGATCTGTCCGGTACCGCCGTTCGTCAGATTGAAGGTGTCATTATTGGCCGGTGCGCCGCTGATGGTAAAGCTCACGCCTTCAACGCTGATGGTCGCACCCGACGTGTACGTAACCGGCGCTCCGGCAGCATACGATGTAGTCGTACCGTTACTGGTCACGGTCACCGGTTGGTTTGATGGAAATCCGGTCAAGGTATTGCTCGCCGACGAATACGTCAGCGCTAGCGACGGTGGCAGAGGCGATACCGGATTACTGCCGATGCTGGCGGCGCTTATTTGCCCTGTGCCGGTATTGCTGGCGGAATTCGACGTCATGACCGGGCTATCGGTAACGGCAGCGGTCACAATCGGGGCCGCCGCCGCGATTTTAGCCGGGTCGGTGATCGCCACGCCGAAAGCGGTCGCGCCATTCGCCGTAGGCCGGACCAGAAAACTGTCGCCGGGCGCCGGGGTGCCGCTCATAGTGTAGGTCACGCCGCCTATCGTTTGCGGGAAAGTAGCGAACGTCGTCGAGCTGCCTCCCGACACCGGCGTCATCGTATAATTCGTGCCGTTATAACTCAATTGATAATCGCTGGCGGTCAATGCGCCGACATTGCTGATCTGGGCGGTCAAAGTTCCCGTACCGGTATTTGCCGTGCTGGCTTGCACGGAGGGAGCGCCTACGGTAAAAAAATTGGCGCCCGGATTCCCATTCAGGTCCTGCCCCAGGATTTGCTGATTATTGAATGTTGTTCCCAGACCTATGGCCGTCAAGCCCAGCTGATTTTGCGCGGGATCGAGCGATTGCGAACGAAATTCGAGCAGACCGCCCAATTGGCCGCCGGCAAGACTGTTGCCGCTCAGCACGACATTCTTCCCGTTAGCGCTGTAAGCGACATCGGTTTCGCCCGGGTTGACCGCGGAAGGGACAGCGCTTAATGGGGTCGTTTGCGCGCCCATCACCAGCGGCTGACCGTTACCGATGAATACATTGTATTGCCCGTTATCCTGCTGAACGACAGTCGCCTTAATCTGCTGATTGAGCTGGGTAATGAGCTGGTCGCGTTGATCCATCAGATCATTCGGCGGCTGACCGCTGGCCGAACCGCCTTGTGCGGTCAAAATGGTGCCGTTCAATTGCGCTATCTGCCCGGCAATGGTATTGATGGCGGCGACACTATTGGTGATTTGCGTATTGACGCTCTGGTTTATTTGCACCAGTTGCTGACCCATGCCCTGAAACTCGGAGGTCATCGATTGCGCATTGGACAGCAATGCCTGACGTGAAGAAACGGAAGAAGGATTTGACGATAGAGTCTGCACGCCGGAAAAAAAGCTTTGCATTGCCGGCGACAACCCGCTGGTGGCATCGCCCAGCATATTGTCGATTTGCTGCATCTGAGCGTAATAGCTGTCCATGCTGCTCTTGGACGCCTGGGTAGCGTTGACCTGGGTGCCAATGAAATTCGAATAGGCCCGTTGTACGGTGGTGACATTGACGCCGTTGCCGAGCGAACCGAAACCGTAGGTTTGCGGAGTCGCTTCGGTCTGGATTACCGTCTCGCGGCTGTAGCCGGGCGTCGCCGCATTGGCAATATTATTCCCGGTCGTGCTGATGCCGATCTGGGCCGCCGCCAGCGCGCTTTGTCCGATACTTAGAATATTTGCAGCCATGATGAGTTACTCCGAGACGTTGACTAATTTTAACGGCAGGAAAGCCTGTAACTTTAGAACAAGCCTGAACTTTAGGACAAAGCCTGCGCTAATCGTTACGCAGAAAAACTTTGATCGATAAGTTTCGTCAGCTTGACAGCGTAATGAGGATCGGTCGCATAACCTGCCTGCTGTAAACCGTGAGCGAATTCGCTAGCGTTTTGCGAGTTGGCTATCACGTGCCGATAGCGAGGATTGCTGCTCAACATGTTGGCGTAATCGCGAAACGAGTCGGCATAATTGTCATAAGCCCGGAATTTTTCCAGCTTATGCCTGGCGACGCCGTTGACGTATTCGGTCGTGGTCGCTTCGACCGTTTTGCCGTGCCAGTCGGGCGTCGCTTTCATTCCGAACAGGTTATGGCTGCTCTCACCATTTGCCGCAAGAATTTCCTTGCGCCCCCACCCGCTTTCGAGCGCGGCCTGGCCGAGCATGAATTTCGCCGGAATGCCAGTCATTCGGCTCGCTGCTTCCGCATGTGCCTGCAAACGATTTTTGAATGCCAGCACATGAGCCGGATGCGATCCGTAAAAATGCGCTGCCGCTGAAGGCAATGCCGAATTGCCAAGCCCGCTATCGGCATTGCCAGGCGTCGCTGTAGCCGCTGATGGCGTCAGCCTGGCGGGAAGATTGCGGGAAAGTTGCCGCGCCAGCATCTCGCCCAGCCCTATGCCTTTGCTCGCCATGCTCTGGCTTATCTGCTGATCGAGCATCGAGGTATACAGACGGCTCTGATCGTTGTCCAGCATGCCATCCTGCGGCGTCGCATCGCGCATGCTTTTCAGCATCATGTTCATGAACACGGCTTCGAACTGTTTGGATACCGCCTTGATCGCTTCCGGAGTATTGGTTTTTGCTGCCTGTTTCAGACCAGCCAGTCCCTGTGTATCGGCGGCTAGCGTGTTATTGATGTCGGGAGAATTAAGCATGGCGGCTCAAATGATATCGAGCTGGGCGCGCAATGCGCCCGAAGATTTCATGGCTTGCAGAATCGCCAGCAAATCTTGCGGCGTCGCGCCGATGGAATTCAGCGCCTTGACCACATCGGCAAGCGATGCGCCGCCCTTGAGCAAGGCTACCGCTCCGGGTTGCGAGGAAATATCGATTTGCGATGTTTGCGTCACCGCGGTCGTTCCCTGCGATAAAGGTGCGGGCTGGCTTACACTCGGTTCAGTATTGATCGTAATCGTCAGATTGCCGTGCGAAACGGCGCATGGCAGCAAGGTAACGGACTGGTTCATGACGACCGAACCGGTACGGGCATTCATGATGACTCGGGCTTCGGTCAGCGCAGGCGTGACATCGATGCCTTCCAGCGAGCCCAGAAACGATACCCTGTCATTGCTGCCGATCGGGGTATGTACCTGTATGACCCTGCCGTCCAGCGCCGCGGCGATGGTGGTGCCGAAATGCCGATTGATCGCCTCGACGACGCGGCTGGCGGTAGCGAAATCGGTTTCATTGAGTTCCAGCCTGACGATATTGTCCTGGCCGAGCGTATTGGCGACCGTACGCTCTACCGTAGCACCGCCCGAAATCACGCCCACGCTCAAATGATTGACTTGCGCCTTGCTGCCGCTCGCCGCGGCACCTATGCCGCCCACCACCAGACTACCTTGCGCCATCGCATAAACCTGTCCGTCCGCGCCTTTCAGCGGCGCCATCAATAAAGTACCCCCTACCAGGCTTTTGGCGCTACCCATGGACGACACCGTCACATCGAGCAATTGGCCTGCCTGCGCAAAGGCCGGCAGCGTAGCGGTCACCATCACGGCCGCGACGTTTTTCAGTTGCAGCAAGGCAATCGAGCTCGGCGAAAGACTCACGCCCATATTCAATAGCATATTGGTGATGCTTTGCACCGTGAACGGAGTCAGCACCGTCTGATCGCCGCTACCGTCCAGACCAACCACCAGACCGTAGCCGATCAGCTGGTTTTCCCGTACCCCCTGAATACTGGCCAGATCCTTGATTCTTTCCGCCTGCGCGCTGCCGGCGGACACTGCCGCGATCAGAGCGATTTTCAATAGGAATTTGCATAAATTCATCATGGCCGCATCACTTAAAAAGGCGCTACGCTCAGGAAAAATTTGGTCATCGCCGACATCACCGATGCTTTGTCTATGCGTGTGTCCGAACGATATTCGATTTTCGCGTCGGCTACCTGGGTCGAGGATACGATATTGCCGCTGACGATCGTGGAGGGATCCACGATACCGGAAAACCGGATATATTCGACGCCGGTGTCGAGCGACACCTGCTTTTCGCCGCTGACCACCAGATCGCCATTGGCTTCGACATCCACTACGGTGACAGCCAGCGTACTGGTAAAGTTGTCCGCGGAAGTCAGCACATTGGTCGCCGCATTCTTATCCGAAGACGACGCCGATACCGACATGCCCTGCACTGTTTTGAACGGCAAACCGAATACCGTCGGTATGCCGGCGGCTACGCTACCGGATTTGCTGCCGGAACTCGAAGCATTCTTACCGGCATTATTGGTTTCGCTGATAATGATAGTGAGGATATCGCCGACGTAATGCGCGCGGTGATCCTCGAGTAACGGCCGATAACTGCCGATCTGATAAATCGCTCCGCTGTTCGTCGCTGCCGCAAGACGAGGCGGCTTCGCCGTCATCGGCTGATGCACGATGCTATCGGGAACGACTGCGCATCCCGCCAGCAGCAAAGTCAATATCGTGCCTGTCGCTATCCGTTTCATCGCGCGTTCAATCCGTCAGCTGATCTGGTCCAGACTTTGCATCATCTGGTCGGACGTCGTGATCGCCTTGCTGTTGATCTCGTAGGCGCGTTGCGTCTGGATCATATTGACCAGTTCTTCCGCCACGTTCACGTTCGAGGTCTCGACATAACCCTGGTTGACCGTACCGGCGCCATTCATGCCCGGCGTATTGGTGCTGGGACTGCCCGACGAGGAGGTTTCGGCAAAGATGTTTCCGCCATTGCTTTGCAGCCCGGCCGGATTGATGAAGGTGGCCAGCTGGAGCGAACCGATCTGGACCGCGCCGACTACGCCTTGCTGCGTGATCGAAACCGTACCGTCCAGACCGATGGTGACCGTTTGCGCCGTAGCCGGAATGGTAATCGGCGGTTGTACCGGATAACCGCTGGAATTAACCAGTTGTCCCTGATTATCGATCTGAAAGGAACCGTCGCGGGTATAACCGGTAGTACCGTCCGGCATCAGTATCTGAAAAAACCCCGCACCCTGAATGGCGACGTCGGTGTTATTGTTGGTTTGCTGCAGATTGCCCTGAGTTTCGATACGTTCCGTCGACACCGGCTGGACGCCGGTACCGATCTGCAAACCCGAAGGCAGCTCGGTCTGTTGCGAAGACTGCGCGCCGGGCTGACGTACGGTCTGATACAGTAGGTCCTGAAACACCGCGCGTGACGCCTTGAAACCGTTGGTGCTTACGTTGGCCAGATTGTTGGCGATCACGTCCATTTGCGTCTGCTGCGCATCCAGTCCGGTTCGTGCTATCCATAGTGAACGTATCATATATCCTCCGTTAAACTCTATCTCGTATAATCCAGCGGGTACGCGGCGCAACCGGCCTTCGTTAAACCAGCGCCATGATCTGGCTGGCTTTGGTGTCGTTGCTCTGGGCGTTCGTCAATAATTTCATCTGGATTTCGAATTGGCGCCCCAGGCTGATCATATCCACCATCGCCGATACGGCGCTGACATTGCTTCCCTCTATCATTCCCGAAGCGATGGCCACATTCGGATCGGTAGCGGCGGGTTTGCCGTCACGCATCCGGAAATAACCGTCGTCGCCGCGAACCAGAACCGCAGCCGGAGGATTAACCAGCTTGATCTGCCCTAAAATATTGACGGAAGTCAATACGCCTGTCCGCGGGATGCTCGACACGGTGCCGTCTTGCGCTATCGCCACCTGTTCGTCGGGTGGAATGGTGATCGGGCCGTCGTCGACCCCCATCACGTTATCGCCGTTTTGAGTTTGCAACAGGCCATTTTCGTTAATCTTCAGACTGCCGTTACGGGTGTATCCCTGGGTACCGTTGCCCAGATCCACCGCCAGCCAGCCGCTACCCTGCACGGCCACATCGAGATTGTTTCCGGTCTGCTCCATCGGTCCGGGCGTAAAATCGCTGCCTACCGTGGAATCCGCCACGAATGCGCGGGTAGGCAAACCGCTGCCAAGAACCGGCACGGCGCGAAACGTATCGATCTGGGCGCGAAATCCGCCGGTATTGAGATTGGCCAGATTATTCGACGTATTGGCCTGCATTTCCAGTATATGTTTCGCTCCCGTCATGGCGGTATAAATCATGCTGTCCATGGCTGACTCCTCATTCGATCGTTAACGCAGATTGATCAAGGTCTGCGTGAGCGCATCCTCGGTTTTGATCGTCTGCGCGTTAGCCTGATAATTGCGTTGCGCCGTAATCATGTTGACCAGTTCAGTGGTCAGATCGACGTTCGAGCTTTCGGTGGCGGAAGATTGCAGTACGCCCAGCGACGCGGAACCCGGCGCGCCGATCAGCGGCGGCCCCGACGCAGCGGTAGCAGCCCACTGATTATTACCCATGGACTGCAATCCGTTGGGGTCGGTAAAATTCGCCAGCACGACCTGGCCCAGCGTCGCCGTTTGTCCGTTGGTATAACTGCCGTTGATCTTGCCGTCACTGCCGATGCTGAAGTTGCTCAATTGGCCCGAGGTATAACCGTTCTGTTGCAGCGAATTGACGCTGAACTGAGCACCGTATTGCGTCGTGCCGGCATAATTGAGGCTGATGTTCAAGGGTGTGGCCGCTCCCGTCCCGACCGGCATCGACACCGCCATCGGCGAACCCGAAGTTACGGTGCCGCTGGTGGAAAAGTTGAGCGTCCCGATTGCCACCGGCGGGTTAGGCGGCGTATAGCCTATCGGCACGCCATCGGACGTCGCATACACATTCCACGAGCCGTTACCGTTCGTCACGTAAAAGGTTTGCAGGCTGTGCGAGTTTCCCAAACTGTCGTAGACCGATACCGAAGTCGCATTGTTATAGCTGGTCGGATCGTTAATGTTAAAGGAATTGGCCGGCACGGTGCTGGCGGCATTCAAATTCAGCAAGGCATTGACCGTACTGGTCAATTTTGGCGGCAGGCTGGCGGTATTGATATTCAGGTCGGCCGGAGCGCCGGTCGACAGCGCGCCGTTCGAATTGGCGGTATAACCGGTCAGCTTGTCGCCGTTGGCATCGACGATATATCCCGTATTGTTCAATTGAAATTGGCCGTTGCGGGTAAAACTCACGGAACCGTTATTATCCATGCGGAAAAATCCGCCGCCATTGATGGCGACATCCAACGGGTTGCTGGTAGCAGTGATATTGCCCTGGGTAAATTGCTGGGCGACATCGGCGACTTTGGTTCCGATACCGATTTGCGATGCGCCGGCGCCGGACAGCGAATTGGCGTACACATCGGAAAACTGTATCTGCGATTGCTTGAAACCGACTGTTCCGGAATTCGCCACATTGTTGCCGATTACGTCCAGATCCTGCGACGCGGCGGCCAAACCACTCAATCCTGACTCGAAGCTCATGCTATTCTCCTGAAATTTTTAGCAACTCAAAAAATCTGAGCCACATTAGCCAGGCTAACGGCGCCTATTCCGGCCACCTCAAGCTGCGCCCCCTGCGGGGTATTGGCCACGCTGGTTACGGGGCCGTAGGCCAACGGTTGGGCTGTTACGACCTGGCCAGCCTTGGTAGCGGCCACCTGGAAGCTGTATGTTCCATTCGCGGCTTTCGCCCCGCCAGTCGTGGTGCCGTCCCATTGCAAGGGCAAAACCCCTGCGGGCTGCGCGCCCAGGTTATAGCTGTCTACCTGTTGCCCGCTGGCATTGAGCACGGTAACCGTTACATTATCGGCCGCACTGGCGAGACTTGCTCCAAACTGGGCCGCGCTGCCGTTGTAATTGATCGACGAACCGTTCACCAGCACGTTATGGCCAATCATGCTGGCCGATTGCAACGATTGCGTAGCCTGGAAATTGGCCATCAGCGATTGCAAACTGGTATTGAGTTGCTGGATGCCCGAAACGGTGGACAATTGCGCCATCTGCGTCGTCACCTGGGCATTGTCCATGGGGTTCAATGGGTCCTGGTTCTGCAATTGCGTTACCAGCAGATTCATGAACTGGTTTTGCGTCGCCGCTGCCGAACCTGTTGGCGAGGCAGGCGTCGGGTTCATGGCCGATAACAAAGCAGGCGATACGGTATTGGTTTGCAGGATGCTCATCGTATTCTCCTCATCTATATCAATTTATGACCGGTACCGATTACTGGCCCAGTGTCAAGGTTTTCTGCAACATGGTTTTGGCGGCATTCATCATATCGACGTTGGTCTGATACGATCGCGACGCCGAGATCATGTTCACCATTTCTTCCACCACGTTCACGTTGGGCATGGCGACATAGCCTTTACCGTCGGCCAGCGGATTTTGCGGGTCGTATTTCATGCGCGGCGGCGATTTGTCTTCGACTACCTGCTCGACCTGCACTCCCGTCGCATCTGCCCCCGATACCGGCACCGCCGCGAAAACCACTTGTTTTGCGCGATAGACCTGACCGGTGGAACTGGTCGCACTATCCGCGTTGGCAAGATTGCTCGCCACCACGTTCAGTCGTTGCGACTGCGCGCTCATTCCCGAGCCGGCGACATTGAATATGCTGAATAAGGACATTTCGATTACCCCTGTATGGCTGCCAGCATTTTTTTGATATGCATCGTAACCATGGTCAAGCTGGCTTCATAACGCAAGGCATTGTCGGTAAACTGATTGCGTTCGGTATCCAGATCCACCGTATTGCCGTTTACCGTATTCTGCTGCGGATTCCGGTACTGCAAAACCACGCTGTTCGATGCTTCGCCCATCCCCGGCAGATGACCGGATGCAGTTTGCGCCATGGTTACAGCGCCGCCGACATTTCCGAGCGCGGCCGCCATGGCCTGATTGAAATTGAAATCCCGGGCCTTATAACCCGGCGTATCCGCGTTGGCGATATTGGAAGCCAAAACCTGCTGGCGCTGTTCGCGCAAGCGCAACGCAACTTCCTGAAAATTCATATTGTTATCGACGGGTCCCATCCTGTTCAACTCCTATCTGCCGAATTCGCCATTCCACCCTACATTTCCATATTAGACCTGTTGTCAAATAACGAATGAACGAATAAGCTCATTATCCGCTTGCTATTCGAAGCTTTGCCGTCAGTGGGATGGCTTAACATAAGCTTGTCTCCGACTCGTACGAGAAAACCGTGAAAATTCTTTTGCTGATTTTATTGTTGCTGCCCGCTTTGAGCCATGCCGGAGCTGCCGCCCCTAAGCAGGATCAAACGAATATTTTACGTAGCGCGGAGGAATTTCTGAAAATTCAAACGGCGGGCCTGCCGGGGCAAGTGAAAATCGACCTCGGAACGTTCGACGAACATGCCGGACTGGCGGCCTGCGATAACCTGGAACCGTTTATTCCCCCAGGCAGCCATCTCTGGGGCAGAACGACGGTAGGCGTACGTTGTACCGCTCCCGCACGCTGGATCGTTTATCTGCATGCCAACATCAGCGTCATCGGCAATTATCTGATCACTGCGGCACCACTGACGCAAGGGCAAACCGTCAGCGCGAGCGAATTGGGCACTGCAAGCGGCGATCTGACACTGTTGCCGCGCGGCATACTTACCGATAACGCACAGGCAATCGGCCGGGTAATGGCTTTCTCCCTGCCCGCGGGCACGCCGTTGCGCGCCGATGCCCTGCGTACTCAAATTGCAATCCAGCAGGGACAAAATGTAAAACTGATTTCAAAAGGCAGCGGCTTTCAGGTATCCGCCGAGGGTCGTGCGATCGCCGCTGCCATGGCCGGACATATCGTCCAGGTCCGGGTAGCGAGCGGTCAGGTCATAAGCGGTGTAGCGCAGGCAAATGGCGATGTCGATGTGAGTAATTGAATCTGGAAACGGCAGTTGACCGCTAGTCAGCCAGTTTACGTCCATGATGATGATTATTTTCATGGTTATTCGCCACCACCTGATGGGTGAATACGCTACGAGTTGAATTGTCCGTCCCTCACGGCACAGGGCGTTGTTGCTCCGCCCCTATGGAATGGCCATTCAGGGTTGTCGCGTCAGGCCCTGCACCGAGATGAACGCACACTTCAACTCGTCCAACTGTCGTTTCCAGGTTGCATTCGGTGGTTTTTTTTGAGAATATGCTAAAGTTCGAATAATTATTGCCGACAATTCTCGTGTAGCTCAGATCGCTGGGCACTAGCTAGAGACGATGCCATGAAAATCAATGACTCAGTTAAAAACGTCGCGAGCGTGCCACTCGGGTCGAGCGGTTCCGCTAAAGCCAAAGGCCTTGATAAATCGAGCGGTACGTCCGATACCGCCGAAGCGGGCTCCGTCAGGATATCGCCTCTGTCGTCGCAACTCCAATCGCTGGAAACGCAGATTTCCGCCAGCAACGTATTCGACGCCCGTAAAGTCGATGAAATAAAAAGGGCGATTGCCGGCGGCCAATTTCAGGTCGACACCGAAAAAGTTGCGAATGAACTGATTACTTCCGTAAAAAATCTGCTGCAAACACGAAACGGTCAGGCATGAATTCCCTCGGCAGGCTTTTGATGGAACATCTGGCCGCGGAAAATCGGCTGATGGATGAACTGCAGGAACTGATACGGCAGGAGCAGGACCTGTTGATCGCCAGCAACGTCAAGGGTATTGCTTCTGTAATCGATCAAAAATCGAAATTGATATCGGAATTGGCCTGCCTTACTCATCGGCGTCATCAGACTCTGGCTGCGGCCGGTTTTCAGGCTGACGAATCCGGCATGGAGGATTGGCTGTCGCAAAATACCGACTCCGGGGTATCGACTATCCGGCAAAAATTGATGGACAAGGTGATGACCGCCAGAGAATGCAACCGTACCAACGGGCTGCTCATCAATACGAAATTAAATCGCAACAGAAATTCCTTGAATATTTTGCGAGGTGCTGACAATACCGGCAACTTTTACGGCCCGAACGGTCAGACCACCCAGGTTCAGCTATCGCGTAATTTCGTTGTCGGATAGATTTGGCGGAATGAATACCGCCCGCTCTTCCCTGCAATAGCGATCAGGTGCGGACTGCCCATAAATCGTGTTCTCCGCTATCGGTTATCCTGACCGTGGCGAAATCGCCCGCCATCAATCCATCCGCCTGTTCAATGACCACTACCCCGTCTATTTCCGGCGCATCGGCATAGCTGCGCCCTACCGCGCCCGCTTCGGTGATTTCGTCTATCAATACCGTCATGGTCTGGCCTATGCGCTGCGCCAGGCGATCGGCGCTGATATCGGCCTGCCGTTCCATCAAGCGACCGCGCCGTTCTTCCTTTAATTCCTCGGGAACATGATCCGGCAACGCATTCGCGGCAGCGCCATTTACCGCGGAATAGGTAAAACAGCCGACGCGATCCAGTTCGGCCTGCTCGATAAAATCCATCAGCTGCTCGAAATCGTCCTCGGTTTCCCCGGGAAATCCGGTAATGAAGGTACTGCGTATCACCAGTTCGGGGCAAATCTCTCGCCACGCACGTATCCGCGCCAAAGTATTTTCCGCCGCTGCCGGTCGCTTCATCGCTTTCAGTATCCGCGGGCTGGCATGCTGAAAAGGAATGTCGAGGTATGGCAATAGCTTGCCTGCCGCCATCAGCGGTATCACTTCGTCTACGTGCGGATAGGGATAGACGTAATGCAGCCGCACCCAGACGTCAAGCTCCGATAATGCTGCGGCCAGCTCGGTCATCCGCGTCCTGATCGGGCGTCCTTGCCAGAATCCGGTGCGGTATTTGATATCCACGCCGTATGCGCTGGTATCCTGCGAAATCACCAGCAATTCCTTGACGCCCGCCTCAGTCAGGCGCTCGGCCTCTTGCAGCACATCGCCGATCGACCGGCTTGCCAGATCGCCGCGCATCGACGGAATAATGCAAAAACTGCAACGATGATTGCAGCCTTCCGAAATTTTCAGATAAGCGTAATGATCCGGCGTCAGACGTATGCCCTGCGGCGGCACCAGATCGAAGTGCGGGTCGTGCAGTCGCGGCAAATGCGCATGCACCGCCGCCATGACTTCGGCCGTCGCGTGCGGTCCGGTGACGGCGAGTACGCCGGGATGAGCCTGCCTGATCATATCGGCATTGGCGCCCAGGCAACCGGTAACGATCACCTTGCCGTTTTCGGCGATCGCTTCACCTATTGCATCCAGCGATTCCTCGACTGCCGCATCGATAAAGCCGCAGGTATTGATGACGATCAAATCGGCTGCCTCATAATCGGGGGCGATCAGGTAGCCTTCCGCGCGCAATTCGGTCAATATGCGTTCCGAATCGGAAGATGCCTTGGGACAGCCCAGCGACACAAAGCCGACTTTTGGAGTAGTATTCATTTAGACAATTCCGTTTTCCTGATTGGATATGACATCCATGTACATCGTATTTATCGCGCTCTTATATATCTGGGTAATGATGCTGATCACTGCCACCAGCTGGCTCTCCGGCATAGCGGCTTTTGTTCTGGGCGGTTTGATGCTGGCTGTCGCATACTATCTGCTCGATAGCCCGGGGCGTAAAAGACGTCGTTTGGCGGCAGAAAAAGCGGGACATCCCGACACAAAAGGATAGATTGCGCTCTCCGGCCTGGTTCATACGTATTTTATCCGATATCGCCGATCCAGACGATAAATCAATTTTCGGATCAAATTTCCTATTTGCAAGCCGGCAGACACGTATTCAGCTTACCGCGCCTGTCGTTTGCCAGCGCCAGCTGTCTACGCACATGGCATCGAGATCGCGTTGCGCGCGCCAGCCCAATTCGCGGGCAGCCAGACTGGGATCGGCGTAGCATTCGGCAATATCGCCCGGCCGCCGGTCGACAATACGATACGGTACTTTTTTGCCGCTGGCGCGCTCGAACGCCGCTCGCAACTCCAGCACGCTATACCCGCGGCCGGTGCCCAGATTATAGGTCACAATGCCGATTTTATTCGCCAGCGCATTCAATGCGAGCACATGTCCCTGAGCGAGATCGACGATATGGATATAATCCCTGACCCCCGTTCCGTCGGGAGTCGGATAATCGCCGCCGAATACGGACAGCTCCTTGAGTTTGCCTGCCGCCACTTGCGCAACGTACGGCATCAGGTTGTTGGGAATGCCGTTCGGATCTTCGCCTATCAGACCGCTGATATGCGCGCCGACCGGATTGAAATAGCGCAACAGGCAGATTTTCCAATCGGGGCGGGACACAGGCAAGTCGCGTAACATTTCTTCTACGATCAGTTTCGACCTGCCGTAAGGGTTGGTCGCCGAGAGCGGAAAATCCTCGCGTATGGGGACGCTGGCAGGATCGCCATAAACCGTGGCGGAGGAGCTGAATACCAGATTGAACACACGGTGCTCGGCCATGACTTCCGCCAGCACCAGCGTACCGTAGACATTATTGTCGTAATACTCCAATGGCTTGGCCACCGACTCGCCGACCGACTTCAAACCGGCGAAATGAATCACCGCATCGATGTCGTGCGCACCGAATACGGCGCTCAACGCTTTCTTGTCGCGTACGTCCAGATTATAAAATTCGATTGTTCGCCCGGTAATCTGCTTTATTCTGTCCAGAACGGAAATTTTACTGTTGCATAAATTATCGACAGCAATGACTTCATGTCCCGCGCCCAGCAATTCGACGCACGTATGACTACCAATATACCCTACACCACCCGTTACCAGAATACGCATACATTTTTCCTTGGAACCGCGGCATCATTTGGTGATAGATGCCGAAAGAGAGCAAAAAATAACATAAAAGCTTCTTATAACACAATCAGCATGACAATTATGTCTTTTTCAGCGCGCAAGTCATTTTCGCCATCATGAACAGGGATAAAATAAATCCGATAATTTCAATCGGCGATATTGAATCCGGCTGCATTGTGCGATAATCGCGAGAATGTATAAGCAATTGAGCTTGATTATATTAATGCTTTTCAGCGTGCCGGCATCTGCTTTCAATGCCGCCTTTTTTTATGGCGCACCGTTTCCCCGGGAATTGCATATCTACGATGCAGTCATCGTGCAGCCCGCTCAGCCCGACTTTGCTCACGTACCGGCTGCGATGCAAGATCGGCTCTATGCCTATACCAGCCTGGGCGAAGTCAGCCAGGATCAGCCCTATGCCGCAGATATTCCGGCTGCAGCCCGGATCGCGCGCAATTCCGCGTGGAAAAATGACGTCATGGACCAGAGCAATCCGGACTGGCGCAAATTTTATCTCGACAGAATAGTCGCTCCGTTATGGCAACGCGGTTTCCGCGGCATTTTTATCGACACGATGGACTCCTATCGGCTTGCGGCGACAACTCCTCAGGCACAGGCCGCGCAGCAGGCCGGGATGATAGAAACCTTGCGCCAGTTGCACGAGCGCTTTCCCGGCATGCGTATTATCCTCAATCGCGGTTTTGAATTATTGCCGCAGATTCATCAATGGATCACCGCAGTTGCTGCCGAATCCTTGTACCAAG
The DNA here is from genome assembly GCA_021795395.1 of Pseudomonadota bacterium. Classification (GTDB taxonomy): domain Bacteria; phylum Pseudomonadota; class Gammaproteobacteria; order Burkholderiales; family Sulfuriferulaceae; genus Sulfuriferula. The sequence goes on from JAJYPN010000002.1 coordinate 65,213, forward strand.
GCTGGAATAACACGACGCATACGTATACGCCGGTCACCGAGTCCGACCGCCGCTGGTTATTGGCCCAACTCGACCAGGTCAAGGACACGTTCCATTTACCTGTTATCGTGATCGATTACGCTGCGCCCGACCAGCGGCACCAGGCGCGCGACATCGCAAAGAAAATCCATGGCGCGGGATTTGTCCCCTGGGTCAGCGATGCCGAACTCGACATGATAGGCGTAGGCTATCCGGAAATACAGCCGCGGCGCATAGTGGTGCTGTACGATGGCAGGGAAAACCGGGATGTGATATTCAGCGATGCGTTCCAGTTTGCTGCCATGCCGCTGCAATATTTGGGTTTTGTTCCCGAATTCATGGATTTGTCCAAACCTTTACCGGACTATCAGCTTGCGGGACGCTATGCGGGGATCGTACTGTGGTCCAATCGCGCGCAGAACGATGTCCCTCAATTACAGCCCTGGCTGCTCAAGCAGATCGATAGCGGAATGCGCCTGGCGGTCGTCAACGAATTCGGTTTCGAACGCAGCAACGCCAATCTGAAACCATTCGGGTTGACCGTCAAAGACAGCGTCCTCGCCGATAATGTCAACATCATCGCCAAAGATCCGATAATCGGATTCGAGCACGCTGTCGAATCCTACCCGGACACGCTGGATATCGTCTCCGCCGATAAGCAGAGTACGCCGATATTGCAACTCGGCATAAACGACCAGACCACCGATGTCGCGGCTTACACTTCCTGGGGCGGATACGTACTCTCGCCTTTTGCCGTTTATGAAATTCCCTACCGGCAGGGTACACGCTGGATCATCGACCCCTTCAGCTTTTTCAAACGCGCGCTCGATTTACCCGACATGCCCGTTCCCGACGTGACCACGGCGACCGGAAGACGTCTGCTGATGGCGCATATGGACGGTGACGGCTTTGCCAGCAACGCCGAATTTCCCGGCGCGCCTTTATGCTCGCGCGTCATGCTGGAAAAAATTTTCAAGAAATACCGCATTCCTACCGCGGTCTCGGTGATAGAGGGGGAAACCGCCCCCTGGGGATTGTATCCGCAAAAATCCGCGGCGATGGAACAAATCGCGCGCGAGATATTTCGCTTGCCGCATGTCGAGATTGCCAGCCATTCCTGGTCGCATCCGTTCCAATGGCGGCAGCTGGAGCAGGGAGCAGGCGGCGAAGGCTACAGTTTGAACCTGCCGGGTTATACCTTTGACCTAACCCGCGAAACCGCAGGCAGCGTAGATTACATCAATCAGCGCCTGGCCCCGCCCGGTAAAACCTGCAGGATTTTTTTATGGACGGGCGATTGCAATCCGGGCGCCGATGCGATCGCCGAAACCGACTCATTAGGCTTGCTCAACATGAACGGCGGCGATACCGTCATCACCGACAGCCAGCCCAGTCTCACGCTGGTCGCACCGCTGGGAATTGCACGCGCCGGACATTACCAGATCTATGCACCCAATCAAAACGAAAACGTATACACCAATAATTGGACCGGGCCTTTTTACGGCTATCGCCGCGTCATCGAAACCTTCAGGCTGACCGATGCGCCGCGCCGCCTCAAGCCTATGGATATCTATTTCCATACGTATTCCGCGTCCAAACCTGCATCGCTGAAAGCGCTCGAAGAAGTGTTCGACTGGGCACTCAAACAGCCTAACCATCCCGTCTTTCCTTCCGAATACATCCGCAAGGTCATGGATTTCAATAACAGCGTCATGGCGCGGGCGGACGGATTATGGCTGTTTTATGGCGACGGTGCGATCGATACCTTGCGCATCGATCGCAAATCGGGCTATCCGGTACTCAACGACAGCATTGCAGGCTATAAGGATTTTAACGATGTACGATATCTGAATCTGGTTCGATCGGCAACCAATCGCATCGAGCTGCAACCGCAGGCTCCCGATATGCCGGCCCTGATCGATGCAAACGGCGCGTTGCTGGCATGGCAGCAGCATGGCGATCAGGCCGATATGAGCTTCCACGCCTACGTGGATCTGGATTTCACACTCAATCATGGCGATACCTGCGTTTTATACGACCAGAACGGTTTGGCAGTGCGGCCGTCAGATCATACTCAAAATAGCTATCATTACCAGACACATGCCGCAGGACGATACACATTCCGCCTCCGCTGCTGACTGGCCTGCACAGGTACCGCGCCCGCGGTTGATTACGCCCTTCCATCTCGGCGGCCTGATGATGGCCGTCGGTATCGTGCTGGTATTGCTGTTTCCCCAACGCCGCTTGTCCGAGCAAATCCGCTCCAACCCGAAAATCGATGAAGTCTCGCTGCAATACATGCGCAATCTGCTCGCCACCGAACCGGACAATTATGAGCTTCGGCTGGATCTGGCCCGAGACCACGCCGCTCTCGGTCAATACAGCCGCGCATTGACCGTTCTTCTGCCGCTTTATACCCATCCCGATCGCCGTTGGCGAGAAGCGGCCTATCTGGAAAAACTCGATATCCTGGCCAAAATTGCCTACGCTGCGCAACCTGGCAGCCTGCTACGGAATCAGGAAATGGCGCGATTCATGCAGGCTTTGCACGATGGAGAAACGCAGGTCTCCAGCCTGCCAGGCTTGAAACGGCTGGCAGGGATAGCAGCTGCCAACGACGCTCCCTTGTTGGCGGAACAATTGACCGCTCGTTATCTGCACTATAGCCGCCGCCTCGCCGATTTCGACAACGCGGCCGGACTCGCGCTCGCCAACGGTCATTATCTCGATAGCGCCAGCTACGATTGGCACGCCCGCCAGCTTGCCGACAACTCCGAACAAAAAGCGTATTACCTGAAAAAAGCGCTCGCAGCGCTGGAAGCGGGCGGGATGGGAGCCACCGGATTGGAATGGGTATTAAAACTCGACACCCGCGAATGGCAGCGTCCGGATATTTTATACCGACTCACGCAATTGGCGCTGGCTTCCAATCAGCCCAAACTGGCAGCCGATCTCGCAGCGCGGCTGACCGGATTAACCGCATCGGCAACCCGCCCGGTACACTTTATTCCGGCCTATTTCGAACTTGCCTATACCGCCTTTCTGGGAAACCGTGAGGTAGCGCAGGCCTTGACCCTGGCGCAAATCGCAGTCGAACGCACCCCTGAGAGCGGCGTCTGGCATGAGCGGCTGGCGCAACTCGACGAATGGACGAATCATCCGCAACAAGCGTTGATACAATGGCGCTGGCTTGCTTTGCATAAAGGCGGGGAATCGGCATGGCAGGCTTGGATGCGCCTGGCCGGCAACCTGTATGATTATGCGGCGGAAGTGCTGGGCCTGGAACATGCCTTGAAGCGGCACGGCAACGACGAACGATATGCTCACCGGATCGTCCAGCTTTATGAATATATGGGCGAACCCGAAAAAGCACTGGCATGGCTGGACCTTCATGCCGACGATGCGCGACATCCCTCTCTATTATTGTTGTCGGCGGAATTATTGACACGGATGGGACGGGATCAGGAAGCGCTGATCCGCTATCGGCACTATTTGAAACACGATATCGCGGCTCCCGATACGGCGGTGGTCATAGCCGGAATCATGCAAAGAGCCGGCCATTTGGAGGAAGCGTTCGACGTGCTCGAGCGCAGCCGTCCGCAAGCGCTGCCTGGCGATAAAACATACTGGCTGACGCTGGGCGAATTGGCCTGGCGATCAAGACATTACGATCAGGCGGTTATCGCTTACCGGATATTGAGCGCCGCTGCCGATGCACCGTTATTTACGCAACAGCGATTATTTGAGGCCCTCAAAAAAACGCATCCGCATGAGGCGGCAAGATTGGCGATACAGTTCTGGCGCCAAAACGGCCGTATCGAACTGTTTCTCAATGCAGCCGAAACCTATGCCGATTTGCACGACTGGGCAGCAGTACAGCGCTTATACGCGCTTGCAGATCGCCCTGAATGGCGCAATTATGCAGCGAATTTCCGCTTTCTCGCATTGCGAGCCGAAATGTACAAACAGACAGGCGCTATATCTGCTGCCGTACGCGATGATCGGTTTCTGATCGAACATTACCCTGCCGACCCCGGCCTCAAGGAATCGTTCCTGTGGCTTTTGCTCGACAGCCGCCTCTATCGGCAACTCGATTATTACATGCATGAATGGCTTGGTCTGCTTCCCTCCACGCCTCGCTTATGGGATGTCTATGCAGCCGGGTATCTGGCATCGGGGCAGCCCGATTACGCCCTCGCCCTCTACCATCGCATGGCGGCCTCTCATGCCGGCGACGAATTGTGGCAGCTTAATTACGCTTCGACGCTGGAAGCCGCCGGTCAGCCCAAAGCGGCCTGGCAGATTCGCCGTCGAATCTGGCGGCAACGATTAACCCGGCCGCGTAATAAAGATCTTCTCGCTATCCATATCTCGCCCCGGGACTTGGAAACACTGCGCTTACGATTGCTGAATGATCCGGCATCCGGCCAAACCGTGTTGTGGAAATTGCTGCGTCAGGCCGATCCGGCGCTGATGCACAACAGCCAGTTCGTCGAACTGGCCTCGGCCTGGCTCAATAGCCGCGGCCAAAACGACAGCCTGCGCGGCTGGCTGATTCGGCAATACGCGCACTGGCTGGATACGCCATTGGGCGCTCGCATATCCGATGCATTACTGCATCAGGATCGCGAGGCCGCCAACGAAATACTCGATCACGACGGCGTATTGCCGTACGATAACATGAATCTGGATTTTTTGACGGGCCGGCTGAACGATGCCGCCGATCTCGCTTTTACCGCCATGGATCGCTCGCGACGGGATGCTGCGCTGTATGAACAGGCAGCGCCTATGCTTCTGGCCAACGATCATGGTGCGGGGCTGATGAGCACCTATCGCAATCTCGACAGCTATAGCGAAATCGAGAACGAAATCCAGGCAACCGGCCAGCGAATCGGCAACGTCAAAATGGATGCCAGCGTCTACCGAACGACTCGTTTTGGCGTAAATACGGCGTTTCTCGCCAGCGCTCCGAATGAAAGCGGCGGCAGGATAGCCTTGCAAAAAACGTCTGACAGCTCAACCAATACTTTCAAATTCGAATTCAGTCGTGCGCTGAATACACAAACGGGGATAGAATTCCTTCGTGTGGATCAATTGAGTTCGCGTCTACAATTTACCTCTGCATTGGCATACAATCAAACTGCCGACGAAAATGCAGCCATGCGTATAGTCGGTCGGCGCAATCGAATCGCGCTGGCCGGCGATTATCAAATAGATAACTGAAATCAATGGGAAATACAAGGCGCATTGAACCAATACCACAGTATCGATGGGCAATCGATGGGCAGCGGCCATGTCTTCTCGACCACACTCGACCACAATATGGGCGATGAATACCCCGCCTTGCAGACACGGCTCACCGGCACCTGGGAAGAATTTCACGCCGCGCAAAACATTCTCACCGGCAAAGCGGCAAGCTTGCTGCCGTACGGCGTAACGGACGGTTCCGGATTCTTCATGCCGCTGAACGTACATGAAATTGCCGCTTACCTGCGCGCAGGCGATACGACGGACAGCTCATTGCCGGCGCATGATCTTGAATTCATGAGCGAACTCGGCATGTACTACGACACGGTACTGGGCACGGGCCTGCGGGCAAGCGCAGCCTTGGCCGGCCGGGTTATCGGTGCGGACCGGCTGCAGATTTTCATACGCTACGATCAGGCTGCAGCGGGGCAAAACGAAACCACGCTCGAAGCCGGCATCGCATATCAATTGCATTACTGAATGACATCGAAAGGAAAGAAATGAAACGTCTGATTATTGCCAGCCTGGGTTTATTGTTACTGGCTGCCTGTTCGATCACCGACAAGAGCAAATCGCCGGCGTTCGACAAAAACGTCAAATGGGCGCTATTGCCTATGGAAAACCATACCGAAACACCGCAAGCAGGGCTGCGCATGGAAGCCATCATCGAAACGATCATCCGGGTGAAAGGCGCCATGTCGCTGGAAACCTATCCTGCCAGTCTTACCCGTGACAGCGTATTCGAGCCTGCCGACGAAAAAACCGTAGAAAACGCCATCGCCTGGGCGCAAAAAACCGGCGCGCGCTATGCGGTAGCGGGAACCGTCAACGAATGGCGTTACAAAACCGGTGTCGATGGCGAGCCCGCAGTGGGCGTCACGCTCAAGATCATCGATTTGCAAACGCACAAGGTCATTTGGGACGCCGCCGGCGCCCGAACCGGCTGGGGCCGGGAAGCGGTAAGCGCCGTTGCTCAAAAACTGCTGGAAAATCTTACCGGCAGCATCAATCTTAAATGAAGTTATACCAACATCTGTTGCCACGCGGCGTACGCCAGTTCTGGCAATGGGCGGAAACGCTGGCAATCAGTGTGGGCGCGCTATTGCTGGCATTTCAGCTGTCGCCGGAAGATCCGCTGAATACCGCCGGATTTCCCTGGATATGGATAGCGCCACTACTCATCGCTCTGCGTTACGGCGTCCTCATGGGCATCATATCGGTGCTGTCATTTCTGGCCGGCTGGCTGCTGTGGGCGAACGAGCATGCCTTGCCGTACGAACTGTTTCCCCGTCTCACATTTCTGGGCGGCGCTCTGATCGTATTGATCAGCGGCGAATACGGCAGTGTCTGGGTTACCCGAGCACGCCGCATCGAAGAATTGCAGCATTACACGGAACAGCGGCTGGAATTGCTGACCAGGCGTTTGTACCTGCTCAGCCTGTCGCACGATCGTCTGGAGCAGGATTTGATAGGCCGCCCTGCCAGCCTGCGCGAAGGCTTGAAAGAGCTGAATCGCATCCTTCCCGCGGAGCACGGACTGCCGGGTGCCGAGTTGTATCTCTCTCTGGTGGTGAGATTATGCAATCTCAGCGTCGCCGGTTTGTACGCAGTGGAAAATAATCGTCTTCAGTCATTGCCGGTCGCGACCTCGGGCGTATTTACTCCTGCGGATATCTCAGATCCGCTGATCGCGCACAGTCTGCAAGCCGGCGAACTTATCCATATCAATACTGCTGAAACGCTGGCGGAGCTGCCCAGCCGTTATCTGATCGCAGTTCCGGCCAAAACCGCCGATGGACGCATCCTCGCCATGCTGGCAGTGGAGAAGATGCCTTTTTTTGCCTTGCAAACGGAAAATATGCAAACGCTGTCGGTATTGAGCAGCTATTATGCCGACACCATCGCCGCGAGCGCATTTCTGCCACTGCTCACCGACCAGCTTCAGGATTGCCCGATCGATTTTTTCAAAGCGATGCATATCCTGCAGCGTTTACATCGGGACATGCAAATCAGCAGTATGCTGGCCGGTTTTGCTGCCATCAACAGTTCCGAAAGCGCAGAACAGCTGAAATCCATATCCAATGCGGTGCGTGGACTCGATGAAACCTGGGTGTTGGTGCGCGAAAATTGGCGCATCTGTCTGGTATTGTTACCACTGGCGGGCGAAAACTCGCTGGGAGGATATCTGTACCGTATCGAACGGTTATTCGTTGACCGTTTCGGTTCGCGCCCCGGGCAGCTCGGCATTTATACCCGATCGACCACCCTCGATCAGGAATCCGTCAACATCAAGCTTGACCGGTTTATTTCAACCCTGACCGGGATCGAACATGCTCAGCAGTAAATTCGCGCTGGCGGCCGTAAGCCTGGAAAGTAGCGCAATTGCACTGTTAGTGCAGCATATTCCTGCGTCCTTGCAATTTCCGGGTTTCATCATCCTGCATGCGGGAGCATCATTTTTCGTTGCGCAGACCAGCGTGTCGTTCATGCCGAAAAAATATCGTCAACCCAATCTGCCGATAGCGGGTCTGTTTTTTTTGCTGGCGTTTTTTATTCCGCTGCTCGCCATCGTTCTTTTGCTTGCCATCGTGCTCACCGCCCGGTTTTTTTCCAGATCCTTGCTCCATTATCCTTTTGTCAAGGTCGAACTGCCGCAGTTCACGCTCGGCAACGCCGGGATACGCAATTCGCTCGGCGAAGGAGCGATCTATTCCAGACTGAATACACCCGGACTCACGACCGAAGTACGAGTAAAAGCCCTGCTTTCCGCGCATGCCATGTCTTCGCGCTATTCGGTGCCCCTGCTCAAGGAACTGCTCGGCGACGAAGCCGACGATTTGCGGCTGCTCGCTTACGGCATGCTCGATAACCGGGAAAAAACGCTCAATTCCCTGATCCATGATCTGCTGGTCAAACTGAATGCGTGCAGCGAACCGCATTTATGCGAATTGTACAGAAAGCAGATAGCGGAACTGTATTGGTCGTTCGCGTACGAGCATCTGGCGGAAGGCGACATGCTGGCGTATATGCTGACCCAGGCCGAACTGCATGCTCGTGCCGTTCTGGAAACCCGGGCCGACGGCGATTTATGGATACTGCTGGCACAGATACTGATCAAACAGGAAAAACATGACCAAGCCGAGGCCGCTTTTTCCCATGCGATCGAATTGGGAATGCAGATTACTCGCATCGAACCGTATCTGGCGGAACTGGCCTATTTGCGCCACGATTACCTGGCGGTGCGTAAACATTTGCAGCGGATACCCCTGGACTATCCTATCCCCCGCATCGCCAACATCCAACGTTTCTGGCTTAGGCACATCAATGAATAGCTCGCATTTCCCAACGGCGGCAAGCGCCGACATTGCGCTGTTGCTGGAAGGCACCTTTCCTTACGTCAGAGGTGGCGTTTCCAGCTGGATATTCCAGATGATCAACGCCTATCCGGAATATCGCTTTGCGGTGGTATTTCTCGGCAGTCGCCCGCAGGATTACGGCGACATCAAATATTCCTTGCCCGACAACATCGTCCATGTCGAAGCGCACTACCTGCACGGCGCGCATATACCGCCGCTGGTGCAGGCACAATCCGGCGATACGGCTGCGCTCGAACATATCGCAACGCTCCATCAGGCATTCCGTAACGGCAAAAGCGATACCGCCTGTGCTTTCGCCCGATTGGCGCATTTATTGAAATCGGGCGAAATCGACGAAAAATTTTTTTTATACAGCCGTCAGTCCTGGGAATTCATTACCCAAAACTACCGGCAATATTGCACCGACCCCTCGTTCATCGATTATTTCTGGACAGTACGCGCCATGCATGAACCGATCTGGGTGATGGCACGCATCGCCGCCAATCTGATTCCGGTACGCGCATTTCACACCGTTTCCACCGGCTACGCGGGATTTCTCGGCACCTTGTTGAAAGACCGTACCGGCAAACCGCTGATCCTGTCGGAACACGGTATCTATACCAAGGAACGAAAAATCGATCTGTATCAAAGTGCGTGGATACGCGACAATCGCAATGTATTTGAAAAGGACCCGACCGAAGTCAGCTATTTCCGCGAACTATGGATGCGTTTCTATGTGTCGCTGGGCCGTTTATGCTATCACCATGCCGACATGATCACTGCCTTATACGAAGCCAACCGGCAACGCCAGATTGCCGACGGCGCGCCGGCGGAACGTACGCGCATCATACCCAACGGCATCGATCTGGCGCGGTTTCAACCGGTACGGTCGAAACGGCCGGAATCGCCGCCCCCGATTTTATGTCTGGTCGGCCGCATCGTTTCGATCAAGGACGTAAAAACGTTCATACGCATGATGCGTACCGTCGTCAATCGCATGCCGGAGGCCGAAGGCTGGATCGCCGGTCCCGAAGACGAAGATCCGGATTATGCCGAGGAATGCCATAACCTGGTTGCGAGCCTCGGCCTGACCGACAAGGTGAAATTTCTCGGCTTTCAAAAAGTCGAGGTCGTACTGGAACAAATCGGTCTGGTCGTCCTGTCGTCGATCAGCGAGGCATTGCCGCTTGTAGTGCTCGAGGGGTTTGCCGCCGGCGTCCCGGCCCTGACCACCGATGTCGGTTCCTGCCGGCAATTGATCTACGGACTGGATGCAGACGACCAATCATTGGGAATAGCGGGCGCGGTCGTGCGCATCGCCGATCCGCAGGCGATGGCCACCGCCGCCATCAAACTGTTACGACCCGAGAATTGGCTACCGGCGCGCGCCGCCGCCATAGCCCGCGTAGAACGGTATTACACACAATCCATCATGTTCGATGAATTCAGGAAGGTCTATGAAGAAGCGCTAAAGGGCACGTAATGGCGGGCATCGGTTTCGAAATCAGAAAAATTCTGCGCCGCGACAGTTATCTGTCGATGTTCAGCGCCTACGCGTATGCCGGCATTATCGGATCGGGTCCATGGGTACTGTCGATATTGGGCGTGCTTATCATCGGGCTGATGAGCCTGGGGAGGGTCGTACCGCACGTACTGATTACCCAATTTCAGGTCACCGTCACACATTTGATCGCAATGAGCCTGATACTGACCGGATTCCTGCAACTCGGATTTACCCGTTATATCGCCGACCGGATCTTCGAAAAAAACACCAACGCCATACTGCCGAATTTTATCGGCGCGGCGTTCATTACGACCTTGCTCGCCGGTATGCTGGGTCTGCTCCTGGCGCTCTCCGGTTTTCCACGCCAGGACGCGGTATATCGCATCCTGCTGATCGCCAATTTTGTCGTGTTATGCAATATGTGGATAGCAACCATTTTTTTATCGGGGATGAAAAACTACAAATCCATTCTGATACTTTACACCGCAGGTTACACGATAGCCGTATTGGCCGCCTTACTGCTGCGGAAATTCGGTCTCAACGGTTTATTGCTAGGTATTCTGCTGGGACATTTCACCTTGTTCAGCGGCATGTTATTGCTGATATTGCGCTCCTATCCTTCCGATCGCTTTATCGAATTCGATTTTCTGCGCAGGAAACGCATGTTTCTCTCTTTGATATGGACAGGGTTTTTCTTTAACCTGGGCGTCTGGATAGATAAATATATCTTCTGGTATGCGCCGTCGACCGGTCAAGCCGTCATCGGCATCTTTCATGCATCGCTGATTTACGACCTGCCGATTTTTCTGGCTTATCTGTCGATCATACCGGGAATGGCGGTATTCCTTGTGCGGATGGAAACGGATTTCGTCGAATATTATCAAAAATTTTACGACGCGGTGCGCGACGGCGGCACGCTCGATCACATCGAAGAAATGCGCGACGAGATGGTCGGAACGGCTCGCCAGGGCATATTTGAAATAATCAAGATACAGGCCATGGCGGTATTGATCGTTTTCGTCGCCGCACCGGCTTTACTGCGGTTTGCCGGCATTTCCCAGTATTATGTTTCGCTGCTGTATGTCGATGTCGTCGCTGCCGGACTGCAGGTCGTATTTCTGGGCGTCATGAACGTATTGTTCTATCTGGATAAACGTTTTGCCGCCCTGGTCCTGGCCGGCCTGTTTGCCGGATTGAACCTGCTGCTCAGCCTGCTCAGCATACGCCTGGGTGCCAACTGGTACGGCTACGGCTTTTCCGTGGCGTTGCTGGTAACGGTCGTCATCGGTTTGTATTGGCTGGACCGTAAAATGACCATCCTCGAATATGAAACCTTCATGCTGCAAAAATAAAACAAAAAATCGCGCACAGTCTGGGCGGCGTCAGATATTATGCGCAAGTATGGCGTTGGCAGCCTTTCTGGCCTCTTCGATCTCCTGCCGATAGATGGGCGTCGAATAGCTGGCGGCGGCAGTACGCACTTGTGTCGCCAGCACAGGCAAGCTGCGATAATGGCTGACATCGACCTCTACCGAAACCGATGTTCCCAGGCGCAAGGGATACGCTTTCAATTCCGCCGCGGAAAGAGCGATCCGCACCGGTACGCGCTCGACGATATGGATGTAATTGCCGGTCGCGTTATTGGCCGGAAACAGGCTGAACGTACTGCCGCCGGAAGGTTCGATACCGATCACCGTGCCGTGAAAGGTCGTTTCGCTACCGTAAACGTAAGCATGGATCGTGACCGGTTCTCCGGTTCTGACCCGCGCCAGTTTCGTCTCTTTCAGGTTGGCGGTTATCCACAAGCCATCGAGCGGCACGATGGACATCAAGCGCTGTCCCGCTTTCACCTGCTCGCCCGCTTCGACCTGCCGGTCGGCGATATAGCCGGTGACCGGCGCAAATACGTTGGAGCGCCGGTATTGAATGTAGGCCTCGACAAACGCTGCCTGCGCTTTCCGGACTACCGGATTATCGGCAGGCCTCGTGCCTTTTACCAGAGCTTGCGCCTTGCGCAGCCCTGCGCTCGCCTCGGCGATCCTGCCGTCGAGCACAGCAATGTCCGCCTGCGTATCCGCTACCAGTTGCGCAGACACCGCTCCGCTGTCTTGCGCAATTTCATAACGCGCCAGATCGGACTGCAATTTGTGCTGTTGCGTTTTCAACGCTGCGATATGGGCGCGCTCGCTGTCGGTCTGCGCGAACAAGCTTTTGGTCTGGCGTATCGCTTCGGCCAGGTCGGCACCGGCTTTTTCCATTTGCACCCTGGTCAGGTTTTGCTCTTCGCTCAGCAGGCATTGTCCGGTATGCGCAAGCATGCTGTTATCGACAGCGATGCGCGAAACCACTCCGGGAACCAGCGCCTGCACCGCAATAACATTGCCGGAGACGTAGGCGTCATTGCTTTCGACCACTCTACGCATAAAAAAATACCACCAGGAAATGGCGGCTATTAATAGAATCGCCATCAAAATAACTATCCATCGCAGCCTGCGATGCCGGATTTTCGAGTGGACAAGCGCCCGTGATTTCATGCTGGCCACCTTTCGAATCCGCCGCCGAGCGCGGTAGCGGTATCGGTGATGCTGTTGAGCCAGTTCAAATTTTCCTCCAGTTTTAACATTTTTTCGCGATATATCCCGATTTCCGCATTCAGATAAGGCAATTTTCCGGTTACGCCGGTACGAAAAGCGGATTCGATAATCTGCGCTTGCCTGGTACGCAAGAGCAAGGTCGTTTTTCTGTCGTCGAGCTGGTTGCGGGTATACTGCAAATCGGACAGCGCATCGGCAATCTGGCTAAGCGCCGCCAGCAAGGTACGATTGTACGCATGTACCGCCGCATCGTAATCTGCCTCATTTTCGTGAAACTGCCCTTCCAGCGCGCCACTTTCGAATATCGGCAGATCCAGTGCCGGTCCGAATGCATACGTCGTGCTGCCGGGCCCGAGCAGTTTGGTCAAACCTATACTATTAAGGCCGCCTATCGCAAATAAATCGATATTGGGGTAATACGCAGCTCTCGCCGCCTGTACGAGATGGGATTGGCGCCTGATCTTCCATAACGCCGCCTGAATATCGGGGCGTTGCGCGACGATATCGAGTCCGATTCGCCGGGGAATTTTGAAACTGCGCGGCTCGGGCAACGCAGCGTTATTCGTCACCAGAGCATCGGCAGGTTCCTTGCCGAGCAATTGCAGCAAGGCAAAATTCAAGCCGGCTATGTGTTTTTGTACTGCTGTCAATGCATTTTGAGCATCGATCAATTCCGCATTCTGGATGACGCCGACAGTAACCGGGCTGATGCCGGCCTGAACGGCGTTATTCCGCAGACGCGATTGTTCCGCTGCCAGCGCTACGATTTTTTCATCTGCCGAGGCGAATTGCCGCGCCGTAGCAAGAGCGAAATAGGTTTTGATGACGGCGGAACTCAACATTAACGCAGCCTGTCGATATTGCGCCCACGCAAGCTGCCGGGCGGATTGGCTAGCGGCGATGATTTCCGCATCACGATGCCAGAAATCGAGATGATAACTGACCACCAGCGGATCGAGATTGGCAATTGTCGCTGTTTTGCCGTTATAAATATCGTGGTTGCCATTTTTTGACAACTCCTGGCGCTGGATATCAAGCCGGCTGTCCACATGCAATCCGGTCAGCGACTGGATTCGCATAACCGTAGCCTGTGCCGACTGTAGCCGTGCTCCTGCTTCGAGCAATCCCGGATTACTCGCCAGCGCCGTATCAAGCAGGCGATCCAGATCGGGATCATGAAATTCGCGCCACCAGTTTACCGGCAAGGCTTTGCGGTCTGCGCGAACGGCAGGATTGGAATCGACCAGGCTGGCAGGTAACGCTGCCCTTTGCAGCATGGAGGGACCGGGGTCGATGGTCGGCGCGCACCCGCCCAATAGCAACACAATCATGAAAAATAGATAATTCAGGGCTCTTCTCCAAGATTTTCGACCAGACGCATATCCGTACCCTGTTTTGTTTTTACCGGCGGAGACGCAAGCCAGACGCAAATCGCCAGAACAAGAAAAAAAATACTCAGAAAGTAATAAAAATCGTTGAATGCCAGCCAGGCGCTTTCATGAATTATTTTTTCATGCAGTTCATGCGTTACAAACGAGCGATCGAAAAATTCGGCAAACCGCTGCGAATTCGATACATCTGCGGTAACCAGCCGGTTTTTTTCGACATCCAGCAATCGGTCCCAACCGATATCGGAAACGGTGATAGCCAGACCGGCGGCCAGATTGCGCACCGTATTCAACACATTCACCGCATGCAATTGTTTCGGCTTGGGGACATGACCGAGCGTAAGCGCCGTCATGGCGACAAATAACAGACCGAGCGCCGCGCCCAGCAGAAACTGCGGCGCCAGCAGGCTTTCCCACGTTGCGGGTCGCTCATAACCCGAAATCCACCAAAAACCGGACGCAAACATCGCAAACGCCAAACTGGCCAGTATCCTCGGGTCCATATTCTGTTTAATCCGCCATTGCGCAAACAGGCTAAGCGGTTTGGAAAAAACAAAAACCGGCAGTAATAACAAACCTACATGCCAGGCGGTATAACCATCGATCTGTTGAAAACGAATGATATATTGGACGAAAGCGCCCTGTATCCCCATAAATGCCATACTCAAAAGCACCATGCCGTAAGCGTAATTCGGATAGGAAAAAAGCGAAAACCGCAGCAAAGGCTGCTTCATTTCGGCGTTGCCAAACCAGAACAGCCACGAAAACAGCATGAAAGCGAAAAACAGCCCCCATAATTCGGTTACACGGCTGGACATATCGCTTAACAATCCCACATCGAAGAATTCCTGAAAAACCAATACGGCGGCAAAAAAAATAAAAAAAACGCTCAAAGATCGAAACAGGCGTATGGAATGATCGATTTCATCTTCCCAATCGGCCAGCAAGGCCCATAATACCAATGCCACCGACAAGGCGGTAACCATCGATAAAACAAACAATAGCCGCCAGTCTCCCCATTCGTAGGCGAACCATCCTCCCAATGCAGGCCCTACTGAAAACGGTACGAATTGCGCAAGACTCCACAATGAGATCGCCGTTTGCTGCCGCCCTTTATTATAGTATTCAAGCAGCAGGAAAAAGGAAGGAATAATGCACATCCCCGCTGCAAACCCCTGTATTACCCGTGCAGCCAGATATAAGGGAAACATCGATATACTCAATAAAGCGGCAAAACTGGATGCGGCAAAGAGTAAATAAGCGAAAATCGCCGTATTCTTCGGTCCGAAACGTCGCATCAAGGTATTGGCGATCAACAGGGCAGCGCCCATCGCAGTGAAATAATCGCTCTGACTCCAGACGGCGTATGATATACCGACTCCCAAACTGGCGGAAACATACGGCATCATCGGTAAATAAGCGCCGGCATTCAACAGTACCAGGAAATGACCGGCGCCCAATGCCAGATTTAACAATAGAAATTGAGGGCCCGGAAGAATTCTCGAATATCGACCCGCCCACTTCATTGCTGATCAATACAAGAGATATTTGACGAAGAATGATCCGAAAACCGCGGGGCAAAATCGTCAGATGTATTTACGGAACGTTTAATCATGACGAGAAAACCGGAAATCCATGCTCGATTATGACTGGCGTAATTCAATCGATATTACCGTAAAATTCATGACGCACTAAGATATATTATATATATATCTTAGCTAATATTCACTGTCTCTGTCAAGCTGGTTAATGCGCGCATCAATTCTCGTCCGCTATCCAGATCAGTGTCGCCATCCGGCCTGTCACTCCGTCGCGCCGATAGGAATAAAAACGCTGACTATCCTCGTATGTGCACCATTCTCCGCCGTAAATCCGGGTCACTCCGATACGCTGCAAACGCAACCGCGCCAGAGCGTAAATATCCGCCAGCCATTTATCGCCGCCTTTGTTTTTAAATGCCGTTGCCGATTGCGGATGTTCGGCGACGAAGATATCCCTGACGTCGGCGCCCACTTCGAACGCCGCCGGACCGATGGCAGGCCCAAACCACGCCATGAGCTTTCCGGGCGTATATTCCATCAGGTCCACCACCTGTTCGAGCACGCCTGCCGCCAATCCCCTCCAGCCGGCATGCGCTGCCCCCACTACGCTCGCATCGTCGGCACACAACAATACCGGCAGGCAATCGGCCGTCATTACAGCACAAACCGTATTGATCCTTCTTGCAATCGCAGCATCCGCTTCCACTACTTCAGCCAGATTATCGGCATAGGCTACCGTCGAACCATGCGTCTGCTTCAGCCAATGCGGATCACCCGGAAGCTCTTCCCGCAGCAGCGTCCGGTTTTGTGCTACATCGACCGCGTTATCGCCTACGTGGCTGCCAAGATTCAGTCCGGAATACACTCCCCTGCTCACGCCGTTTATCCGTGTCGTCGACAGCGCCCTGACCCTGGAGGGGGCGGGCCAATCAGGATATATCCATTGTTTTTGCATAAGGCCCCTGCAAATGATTCTCCATAGTCAGTTTACTGTTCCCGTTACCGTTCCCGCCTGCGATCTTCGTTATCCCTGGTCAGGCATTCGATCAAACGGCTGAAATCATCCGGCGCATCGATGCGCCATTGCATCGTTTCACCGCTGAACGGATGTATCAAACCCAGTTCCGCCGCATGCAGCGCCTGGCGCGGAAAGCAGCGTATGCATTCCAGATCGTTCGATCGTGTACGGTTATATACCGGGTCGCCTATCAATGGATGGCCGATGGATTGCATATGCACTCTGATCTGATGTGTCCGGCCTGTTTCCAGCGTACAACGCACCAGCGTGCTGCCGATAAACCGGCATATTACCGAATAATACGTCACCGCAGTGCGTCCGTGCGCAACCACCGCCATTTTGGTACGTTGAGCGGGATGGCGACCTATCGGCGCATCGACGCATCCATCCTGGCCGATGGCTCCCTGCGCGACAGCCAAATAAATCCGTTTTACGCTGCGCGTCTGCAATTGCCTCACCAGGTGGGTTTGCGTCTCCAACGTTTTGGCGACGACCAGCAAGCCGCTGGTATCCTTATCGAGCCGGTGAACGATACCCGCTCGCGGAATATGGGTCAATTGCGGTGCATGATGCAGCAATGCATTCAACAAGGTTCCTTGCCAATTGCCGCTGCCGGGATGCACTACCAGCCCTGCCGGTTTATTGATGACGAGCAGGGCATCGTCTTCATAAACCACGTCGAGCGCAATGGCTTCAGGTAACGCCGGCAATTCCGCCGGATGCTGTTCCGGGTGGATAAGCACGCTTTCGCCTCCCCATACCTTATCCTTGACGCTGCAAATGTGACCGTTGACCTGCACCGAAGCCTGTTTGATCCAGGCCTGAATACGGCTGCGCGAATATCGGGGCAGCAAAGCCGTCAGCGCATTATCCAATCGCGACCCCGCGCTGGACAATGGAATTTCCAGCGCGATAACGCTGTCGGTAAGCGGCTTTAATGTATAATCTGTTAACTGTTTTTCGGATGATGTCATGATACGAAGTTTACTTGTTTTACTATTAATCGGGTTAACCGCCTGCGCTACCGTCAAGCCGGAGGATGATACCAAAAACTGGTCGGCGCAAAAAATCTATAGCGAAGGTATGCGGGAACTGCAAGCCGCCAACTATGAAAAGTCCGTCAAACTGTTCGATTCGCTCGAAGCGCGCTACCCCTACAGCCACTATGCCCAGCAAGCGCAACTCGAAGTCGCCTACGCGGATTACAAAAATAGCGATGCCGCATCCGCTGTGGCGGCTTGCGATCGTTTCATCAAACTTCATCCTAAAAACGAGAATATCGATTACGTTTATTATTTAAAGGGACTGGCCAATTTTCCAGCCGACAAAAACCTGTTTGCCCGTATCGCCAATCAGGATGAAACAGAACGCGATCCGACCACGACGATCAGTTCATTCAATGCTTTCCGCGAATTGACCACGCATTTTCCCGACAGCAAATATACTCCCGACGCACTGAAGCGGATGAAATATCTGGTCAATGCGCTGGCGCAGCATGAAATACATATTGCGCATTATTATTACAACCGCAAGGCGTATGTCGCAGCCATAGACAGAGTGCAATATTCCCTGCTTCATTATCCGCTGGCGCCCGGCAACGAATTGGGGCTCGCCATCATGGTACGTTCCTACGATGCGTTGAACATGCCCACCATGCGTGACGATACCTTGCGTGTTCTGGAAAAAAATTTTCCGAACAGCAAATATCTCAAAGAGCCGATCGATCCAGCCAAACCCTGGTGGCGATTCTGGGAGCTTTAACCGATGAATCTCGTTTTATTCGATCTCGACAATACCTTGCTGGCAGGCGATTCCGATTACGAATGGGGCCAATTCCTCATCGAGCGCGGGATACTCGATCGCGATCTGTACGAACATCAAAACCGGAAATTTCATCAGCAATATAAAAACGGCATTCTGGATATCCATGAATTTCTTGAATTCCAGTTGCGCCCGCTGTCACAGTTTAGCCGGCCGCAACTCGATGCCTGGCATGCCGAATATATGCAAACCAAAATCCAGCCCATGATTACGCCGGCTGCGCGCGAACTGGTTCGGAAATCTTTGCTCCAGGACAATCTAGTGGGCATCATTACCGCCACCAACAGTTTCGTTACTGCGCCGATTGCCAGAGACTTCGGCGTGAGCCATCTGATCGCTACCGAGCCGGAATTGCTGGACGGTGAATTTACCGGTCGGGTCAGCGGCATTCCCAGCTTCCGCGAAGGCAAAATCACTCGCCTGCATCAATGGCTGGAAAGCCTGGGGAAAACCTTGAACGATTTTGAGAAAAGCTGGTTTTATAGTGATTCTCTAAATGACATACCCTTATTGGAAAGCGTCAGCAACCCGGTTGCCGTCAATGCCGATCCGGTTTTATATGCCCATGCGCAGGAACGCGGCTGGCCGCTGATCGATCTTGGGCGCTCCAATGAATGAATTCATGGCTTTTCCTGCTCCATATATTGAATACGAATGATGATGCATATCTGAATTCAGCATGTCGTGAGAAATATATCCGTATTTATGATTAAACAATTTATGGCGCGCTTTTTCAGGCCCAACAGAATGCAAAGCGACAATGCATCGCATTTGCAGCGCATACCTGTCAGTCAGCATGGTCTGATGCGCGCCCAGATTTCGCCCTGCGCCTTAAAAGTTACCGATACCTTGCAACAAGCCGGATTTATGGCTTTTATCGTCGGTGGAGCGGTACGCGATCTATTGCTGAAATCCACTCCCAAGGATTTCGACGTCGCGACCAATGCAACGCCGGAACAGGTCCATGCCCTGTTTCGCCGTTCCCACATCATCGGTCGCCGCTTTCGGCTGGTGCATGTCATGTGCGGCAACGATACGATCGAAGTGTCCACTTTCCGAGCCAGCGCCGCGCCGGAAGAACATGGCGATCATGTGACGGACGATACCGGTCGCATAGTTCGTGACAATGTTTTCGGCAGCCAGGAAAGCGATGCACAACGTCGCGATTTCACCGTCAACGCCCTCTATTACGATCCTGCCAATGAAGAAATATGGGATTTTCAGGGCGGTTTGAACGATATCGAACACCGGTCCCTGCGTATTATAGGCGACGCCATGACCCGATATCGGGAAGATCCGGTGCGCATGTTACGAGCGACGCGTTTTGCTGCGAAACTCGATTTTCATATTGATGAAAGTGCCAGAACACCTTTGTCTCAGCTTGCCGACCTGCTCGGCAATGTTCCTTCATCCCGGCTGTTCGACGAAATGCTCAAACTGCTGTTATCGGGACATTCCATGCGCGCCATAGAACAATTACGTGACGAAGGTTTGCTGCACGGCATCCTGCCGATGCTCAATGATTTGCTGGAAGAAGAATCCGGTAACCGCTTTATCGTCGAGGCCCTCAAAAATACCGATGCCCGCGTAAAAGCCGGAAAATCGGTATCACCTGCCTTTTTATTCGCCACCTTGTTGTGGCATGAACTCCAGATTCATCATCAGACGCGGCTTGACGCCGGCGAAACCACCACGCCGGCGCTGTTTTCCGCGATGGAAGACACATTGGGACAGCAGCGCGCCCGTCTGGCGGTACCGCGTCGGCTCGATGGCATGATGAAAGAGATCTGGAGCCTGCAACCGCGGTTTGAACAACGCTCCGGCTCGCGCCCGTTTCGCCTGCTGGGGCATCCGAGATTTCGCGCTGGATACGATTTTCTCCTGTTACGCGCCGAAAGCGGCGAAGTTCCGATGGAACTGGCCGACTGGTGGACGGAATTCCAGGCGGCAGACGAAGCGCAGCGCGCTACCATGCTCATCGCTTCCGTTGTTACCGAGCAGCCCAAGCGCCGCCGTCGCCGCAAAAAACCATCTGCAGCAGAAGTTGTTGAAATCGTTAATGAATAGCGCAAAATCCGGTGCTATTGACGTGTTTATCGCTTTGGGCAGCAATCTGGACAACCCGATGAACCAGGTATTGCGAGCAATCGACACGATTGCATCGTTGCCGGCAACCGAACTATGCTGCCGATCGTCTCTCTATTTCAGCAAACCGGTCGGTTATGCGGATCAGCCTGATTTTATCAATGCAGTAATAATGGTCAACACCCGACTTGCACCCAAAAAATTTCTGGCCGCCTTGCTCGCCACGGAGCAGTGCCTGGGGCGCGAGCGAAGTTTTCGTAATGCGCCCAGAATCATCGATCTCGACATCCTTTTGTATGGTCAAATGGTACTGGACGACAGCGAACTTACGCTGCCGCACCCGCGGATGCACGAACGCGCTTTCGTGCTGATCCCCCTGCTGGAAATCGCCCCGGAAATCAGCATTCCCGGACACGGTACAGCGGCGCGCTGCCTGGAAAACAAACCGGGCCACGACGTACGGCGAATCGATGACACGGAATACACCTCACCATGAATCTTTTGGAAAATACCCCCTATATCGCCGTAGAAGGACCTATAGGCGCCGGCAAGACCAGCCTCGCCATTCGTATTGCACGTTATCTCGATGCCGAATTGTTACTCGAAAATGCAGAAGACAATCCGTTTCTGGCGCGTTTTTATCAGGATCCGAAACGTCATGCTCTGGCGACTCAGCTGTTTTTTCTGTTTCAGCGCAGCGGGCAGGTCCATGGTCTACGTCAGAATGATTTATTCAGGCAAGCGCTGGTAGCGGATTTTCTGCTCGACAAGGACCCCTTGTTCGCCGAAATCAATCTCGACGACGAAGAATTCCGGCTTTATCAAAAGATTTACAGCGAACTGCATTTACAGGCGCCGATCCCGACCCTGGTGATTTATCTCCAGGCGAAACCGAGCGTATTGATTAATCGCATCCGCCGGCGCGGTATCGCTCATGAAAATACTATCAGCACCGATTATCTGGAGTTGCTTTCTGAACGTTACGCGCGCTATTTTCATCGTTACGACGCCGCGCCGCTGCTGATCGTAAACTGCGAGCAATTTAATTTTGTGGACAACGACGAGCATTTTGCATTATTAATGCAGCAGATCGCCGATATGCGCAGTCCGCGGGAATTTCTCAATCAGGCAACATGAAAGGACATAGGTCATGAGCAATCTCTTGAAATTACAACAGCGTGCCGACGCAGGAGAAAAACTCGCTTTCCTGACGGCCTACGATGCGAGTTTTGCCGCTTTGATGCAAACCTCGGGCGTCGATGCCGTCCTGGTAGGCGATACGCTGGGCATGGTCATACAGGGGCAGCGATCTACCCTGCCCGTCACCCTCGCCGACATCACCTATCATACCGCCGCTGTCGCCCGCGGCGCTCCCGATACCTTTATCATCGCCGACTTGCCGTTCGGCAGTTATCAGGCCAACCCCGCGCAAGCGCTGCAATCGGCAGCAACGCTGATGGCGGCCGGTGCGCATTGCATCAAGCTCGAAGGCGGCGCAGTCATGGCGAATACGGTAGCCTTCCTGACTGCTCGCGGTATTCCGGTATGCGGTCATCTCGGGCTATTGCCGCAATCGGTGCATGCGATCGGCGGCTACAAAGTCCAGGCAAAAACCGCCGCTGCAGCGCAACAGTTGATCGACGATGCCAAACTCCTCGCCCGAAGCGGCGCGTGCATGATCGTAGTGGAAGCGATACCGTCACAGGTAGCCAAAGCGGTCACCTCGGCAATAACTGTTCCTGTCATCGGCATAGGCGCCGGCGCCGATTGTAACGGTCAGGTGCTGGTCATTTATGATCTCTTAGGCATATCGCCCGGAAAAACGCCGCGTTTCGCCCGAAATTTCATGGCGGAATCATCCGGCATCGCTGCTGCCATCTCGGCGTATGTAGCAGCCGTTAAAAATGTCTCGTTTCCCGCCGCCGAACACTGCTATTTGGCCGATCCGTCATGAAAACCCTGCAAACCATTGCACAGTTACGCGCCTGGCGGGCAAGAAACGCTGACGTAGCCTTTGTTCCGACCATGGGCAATTTGCATCAGGGTCACCTTGCGCTGGTCAACCTCGCTCGCCAGAATGCTCAGAACGTCGTAGTCAGTATTTTCGTCAATCCGCTGCAATTCGGCGCCAATGAGGACTTCGCCCATTATCCCCGAACCTTGGCGCAGGATACGGCGATTTTGAGCGAAATAAAAGCAGGCGTCATTTTTGCGCCGAATGTCGACGAATTGTTTCCGGGCCCGCAACGCTATCATATCGAAGTACCGCCTCTCGCCGATGAACTCTGTGGCCGGTTTCGGCCCGGACATTTTCGCGGGGTAGCAACTATCGTCATGAAATTATTCAATCTGGTTCAGCCGAGGGTCGCCGTATTCGGTAAAAAGGATTATCAGCAATTGACTATCCTGCGCGCCATGGCGCACGATTTTGCCGTACCCGTATCCATTATCGCAGGAGAAACCGTACGTACGGCGGACGGTCTGGCGCTGTCTTCCCGAAACCGTTATCTGGCTGCGTCCGAGCGCCAGGATGCCGCTTTTCTTTATACATGCCTGGTAAACATCAAAGCGCGGATATTGAAAGGCGAACGCAATTATGCCGAACTCGAACAGGAAACGCAGATACTGTTGACCGCCAAAGGCTGGCGCGTCGATTACGTCAGCGTGCGCAACCGGGATTTAAGCTGTGCCGACGCAAACAGCCGGCAATTGGTGGTGCTGGCGGCGGCGCATCTGGGGCGCACGCGACTGATAGACAACCTGGAAATCGATATTTAACCTGAAACCGCAGTCGCGGTTCCATCCGGCGCCAGGTGTGATCGGCGGCAGGAAAATCCAGCATTCATGCAGCCTTACCAGGTAGATAAGCAGTCGACCGCGAACGATTATTTTCCTGCCGCCAGTTGCGCCTTGATCGCCTTATCGTCGGCCGCCGACAACACGCCGCCGTCCTTGACGATCGCGTCTTCGGTTTTTTTGTTCATCACGATAATGCTGATGCGACGATTGACCGGATTGAAAGGGTCCGCTTTATCGAACGGTATCGCCGACGCCAGCCCTACCACCCGCAATACCTTATTTTCATCCATTCCGCCCGCGATCAATTCGCGTCTCGATGCATTCGCTCTGTCGGTCGATAATTCCCAGTTGCTGTACGCCGTACCGCCATTGGCGTAGGGCGTCGCGTCGGTATGCCCTGACAGGCTGATCTTATTCGGTACCGTATTAAGCATTTTTCCTATCTCATGAAGGATGACTTTGGTATAAGGTTGCAATTCGGCGCTGGCAGAAGCAAACATCGGCCGGTTTTTTTCATCGACGATCTGGATGCGCAAACCTTCGGTGGTGATGTCGAGCAATAGTTGTTTCTTGAATTGCTTGAGCAGCGGATTGGCATTGATAGCCGTTTCAATCTGCGCTTTCAGCCCTTTCAGGCGTTCGGTTTCCATCTTCTCCAGATCCGCTTGCGCACTTTTCAGATCGTAGGTCTTTTTTTGGATCGGATCGATCGCTTTGTTAACCTGCCCGTCCTCGCGCGTCAGATCCTTGCCACCTCCCTTGATGATGCTGGAACTGTCGCCGCTACCCGTTCCGCCCTCCATCGCAACCCGCAAGGGCGTAGAAAAATAGGCGGCTATGCCTTTCAAATCGCCTTTGGTGGTAGAACCCAGCAACCACATCAGCAGGAAAAACGCCATCATGGCAGTCACAAAATCCGCGTAAGCGATTTTCCATGCGCCGCCGTGGCGGCTGCCGGATACCTTTTTGATACGTTTAATAATGATGGGGCGAACTTCGGCCATGATTTTCCTGCCTGCCTATTTGACTTTGGTCTGCTTGACGTGATCTTCCAGCTCGATAAAACTGGGGCGTTCGGTAGAATACAATACCTTACGGCCGAATTCGACAGCAAGCGCGGGAGCATAACCGTTCAGGCTCGCGAGCAGGGTGATTTTCACGCACTGCAGCATTTTGGTCGATTCGTCGAGTTTTTGCTCCAGCAAACCCGAAAGCGGACCGATGAAGCCGTAAGCCAGCAGAATACCGAGGAACGTACCGACCAGCGCATGCGCGATCATGATACCCAGTTCGGCGGGCGGCGCTCCCACCGATTCCATCGTGTGCACCACCCCCATCACCGCGGCCACGATACCGAATGCCGGCAATCCGTCGCCTACCTTGGCGATACAGTGCACCGGAACCGCGCCTTCGTGATGATGCGTTTCGAGCTCGTTATCCATCAAATTTTCGATCTGAAAGGCATCCATATTGCCAGAAACCATCAAGCGCAAATAATCCGTCATGAATTCCATGACGTGATGATTGGCCAGAATTGAGGGATACTTGCTGAACAAGGGACTGGATTCCGGCGTTTCGATGTCGCTTTCGATCGACATCAGTCCTTCCTTGCGAACCTTACCCAAAATCTCGAATAATAAGGCGAGCAAGTCCATATACAACATCTTGGTGTAAGTTGAACCTTTCAATATCGAAGTCATCGCTTTCAATGTCGCCTTGACGGATTTGCCGTTATTTCCGACAAAAAATGCGCCTCCGGCTCCACCAGCTATCATCAGCAGTTCTATAGGCTGCAACAACGCCGCCAGATGACCGCCCGCCATCGCAAACCCCCCGAAAACTGCTGCGAGTACGACTATATAGCCAACTATTACCAACACTTGCCGTCCCCCTTAAATGAAGGACGAACCTTCATGATTGAATATACTGTTATAACGGCTCGGAAAAAACAAACTTGACGCGACAGTCCTAAAATTACATATTCCAGACAAATAGCGGAGCCCGCATTCCCGCCTCGTGGATGACGGCATCGGCAGGTTGCGACGGGATTTCGAATTCATTGCTGAGCAATAATGCGCCTGGCCGCATTTCGTGACGCGCTTTTTGCCATAAGGCCGGCATGGCAGCGGGCGATAAATAAGCGAATACGACATCGTATCGGGAAAAATCGACATCCCTGTAATCGGCATGTACGAAATTTGCCCGACTCCGCCGCATACGCGCACGCAACCGGCTTACCAGGCAAATCAATGGCGCCAGTTCTACACCGAGAAACTCGCCATCGGGATAATGCGCCGCCAGATTTAATAACAAGCCACCCGTACCGCTACCGATATCGATCAGTTTGAACCTGCGATCTGCCGGCAAATAAAGCCGGAGAGACTGCCAGGTCGCCCTGCTTGAGGGAAAATACGGCACCTGCGTGCGAAAGGCAGGGCTATACCCCAGCAACAGCAGTATAAATCCGGCTAAATACAGATAGGCAGGCAGATGCAGTGTCAGCGTGGCAAACAAGGCGATGGGAAGCAGGCATTGAAACAGCCACCACCACGGCGCCAGTTTGAACCAGCGGCTGTACAGCGCAGCAATCGATCCCTGCATGATTACCGCCGCGCCCAGCGTCATCGATAATGAAGGATAAAAAGCCAGATACGTCCCGATTTGCCATAGCAGCATTACAGTCAGCAAAGCCAGGCATTGTACCAATAGCGCTAGTAGCGCAGGTATACGACAGCATGAAGACAGCATTCGCCATCCGGTAAAATAAATCTTTTCCAAAATGTATTTACCGATAAACTGAATTTCAGGAAAAACCAGGTAACAGCGTTGCCGGAATCGGCACGTATTCGATAAAATATAGCAGAGAAATATAACAGCGCAATGAAACCGGGCCAATCAGAAAGTGCTTCGGCGACGGAAACCTATTGCTCTACAGTCAGGCCGGCAGGGCTCGTGCCGATTCTTCGCGCAGCTTTTTGGTTTTACCGGCACGTGAAGGCAAATGGCATAAACCGCAAGTATAATGGCTGTTCAGATCGAAACGGTCGATCACAAAACGTCCGCGGCAATGAGTACAGGCAGCGGTGGTCAGCATATTGCTTTCGACAAAACGGACCAGTGTCCAGGCGCGGGTCAAGGATAATACGTTTTCCTCGGCTTCACTATGCGTTCCCATCTGTTCCAGATAGAGCTGATACGCTTTCATGATAGCGTGTATGCCCTGAATACCGGCATGCTGAACCAGATAGTTATAGATATTGAGAAACAGCGAAGCATGAATATTGGGTTGCCAGGTTAAAAACCAGTCCGTCGAAAACGGCAGCATGCCTTTTGGTGGAGAAACATGTTTCAGTTCCTTGTATAATTTCAGCAAACGTTCTCGCGACAACGAAGTTTCGGATTCCAGCAATTGCAATCTCGCTCCCAGACGGATCATCTCTATCGCCAGATGTATTTCCTGAGCTTCGCTCACTACGCTGAGTTTTGCCATGACATGCTCCCCCGTTTCGGTTGTTGTTATTGTTCAGGCGGCTTCCTCGACGGCCTGCCCTGCCATCAATATCGCTGCATGCGATTGCGCCAGGGCTCGATCCTTGCTATAGCTGGTCAACATACCGAGGATGGCGCCGTCATCGAAACGAAAACGCGCAAGCATCATGTTCGAACTCGCCAGTTTAAGTAACTGCGCATTGCTCAGCCCTTCGAGCAATTCGGCAATTTGAGCGTCTATACCCAGACGAAATACTGCGGTCGCCTTATCTGCGCGTATCATTTGTTGCGCCAGCATGAGATAGTTCAGATTGGCATCGCGAATTTCGGCCAACATATCATTTATAGTCATTTTTATTCTCCTCATAATGCCGTTTGTATGATCAAGCTACAACTTGGTTAGCATAATGAAGCGAGAACAGAATAGAGAAAATAGGCGATGTTCTGTATTTTTTGTACGCAATGTGCGCGCACAAGAAAAGCATCCGTCTTACAGACGAACGAAAATGACCGAAGAGATCGGACAAGAAAAATTGCGATTCAGTATAATTTCAATATATACAAGATGTTCTGCAACATACCTCAAAAAAACCGAAAAAATTTTGTAAGAGTAGAAATACATGAGCACGCTAATTGAAGCGGAAACCTACTGTCATATTTTCCTGCAACCTTACAATAATCCTTATCGACGGGTTTTAATAAAACTTTAGGCTTTTTTTATAAAAAAAAGATTTTTTTAATTATCGAACCCCTTTTCTTTGATTTTATTGGTTTATTTAAATAGCAATTTATCAGTGCAGTGGTTTACGACCGGAATCAATTAAACTTGATAGAATCCGTCCAAAACCAATGGTTGAAGCCGGCGACTGCAGATTGACTCGATGTGCGGGAATTCGTAAAGTCAGCTGGTCCGGCTGACTTCGACGACATCGGGCAACATCCGGATACGCTTCAGCAGTTGCGTCAATTGATCCGGGCCGGAACTATGCACATGAAAATGCATGACCGCCATATCGCCTTTCGATTCGGTATTCACCCGCACTACCGAAATTTTTTCCTTTGCGAGGATATCGGACACGTCACGCAGCAAGCCGTTCCGGTCAAACGCCTGCACCAAGATTTCGCTGCTGCAGTGTTCTTCGCCGGCGTCCCAGCGGGCTGCCAGCAAACGCGTTTTACGCGCTTCTCCCAAACGCAGCACGTTGGCGCAATCGTAACGATGAACGGTAATGCCGCGTCCCTGCGTTGCATACGCCACAATACTTGCAGGCGGCGCAGGATGACAGCATCTCGCCATCGTAACGGGCAAATCGCTCACGCCCTCGATAAGAATACGCCGGCTCTCGTCCGGTTTCCGGGCGCGCAAATCGCGTCTGGCTACTGCTGTCGTCTCGGGTTGCGGCCCGAGCGACTGTATCGCTGCCGTTAATTGATGGCTGCTGATATCGCCGCGACCGATGGCGGCGAGAAACTCGTCGCCTTTCGCCGTGCCAAGCTTAGCCGCCAGTTTGTCCAGGCTGATATCGGTATGCCCGAGTCGGCGCAACTCCCGATCCAGCATTTCACGCCCCGCCGCCGCGTTTTCGGCAAAATGCTCATAGCGAAACCAATGCCTGACCTTGGCGCGTGCGCGCGACGTCGCGAGATAGCCCAAGGCCGGGTTCAGCCAGTCGCGACTTGGCGCTCCCTGTTTGGCGGTAAGAATTTCTACCCGTTGGCCATTTTTCAGAGGCGTATTGAGGGGAACGATAACCCCGTCGACCTTGGCGCCGCGGCAACGATGACCTAAATCGCTATGCACATGGTACGCAAAATCCACCGGGCTCGCGCCGGCCTCCAGATCGATGACGCGGCCTTGCGGGGTCAGCACATAAATCCGGTCCTGAAATAACTCATTCTTGAACAATTCGGCCAGTTCCCGACCGTCGGCAATTTCATCCTTCCATTGCAGTATCTGACGCAACCACGCGATTTTATTACCTATCTCTCCTACAGCTCCGGTTCCCTCCTTGTAGCGCCAATGCGCCGCCATACCCAATTCGGCATGCCGGTGCATATCGAACGTACGGATCTGAACTTCCACCGCCTTATTTTCCGGCCCGATGACAGCGGTATGCAGGGAGCGGTAATCGTTGCTTTTCGGTTGCGCGATATAATCGTCGAATTCGCCCGCTATCGGTTGCCAGAGATGATGGATCAAACCGAGCGCAGTGTAACAATCCCTGATCTCCGGCACCAGTATCCGGACTGCGCGGATATCGTACAATTGCTCGAACGCCAGATGCTTTCGGTTCATCTTATTGATAATGCTGACAATATGCTTCGGCCTGCCACTCACTTGCGCGTTCACGCCGGCCGTCGAAAGTTCAGTCTGCAGGTTTGCCACGACCTGCGCAATGTACCGTTCTCGATCCAGTCGTTTTTCGTCGAGCAAGCGCGCGATACGCTGGTAATTTTCCGGCTCGAGTATCCGGTACGATAAATCCTCCATCTCCCATTTGATCTGCCATATCCCCAAACGATTGGCCAGCGGCGCAAACAGCGTCTGCACTTCTCGCGCAATCCGCACCCGTTCCGTTTCGTCTGCGCCTTGGATCGCCATGCGCAGCGCGTAAGCGCGTTCGACCAGTTTGATCAGCACGACGCGTATGTCCGCAACCATAGCCAATAGCATCTGCCGCAGATTTTCGATCTGGCTATGGCCGTCCCGTCGCGCAATGTCGGTGCCGGCGATCAAATCGCCTATGGTATCGAGTCTCGCAACGCCTGCGACCAGACGCAACACTGCGGTCTGCACCGGCGTTTTTTCATCAATCGGCGCGTTGAACAACAATGCCGCTGCGATACTTTCGGCATCCATCTGCAAATCGGCAGCCAACATAGCCATTCCGGCGGCCTGTTGCCAGCGCGCTGCGAATAACGGGCTATCGGTGTCGGGCAAAGCCTGCAGCCAGAGTGCGACGGATTCGAGCAGATCCTTTCCTGCGGCACCCATATCGCGCGTCAAATGCGGTAATAAATCCGCCCAGTCCGGCGTAGCCGCTATTTCCTTTTCGGTATGTATCGTAACCATTATTCTTTCCCCATTGCGTTTCCGTACCGGTCCTGCCAGTAACGGCGCTGCGTTTGCCGCCACCCGTCGATTTGCGGCGCGGCACCGGGAGTAAACCGCACTTCCACCCTGCCATCCTTGTCCGAACGCCATAAACCGCTTCCGGCCGCCCGATAACGCGCCACCACATCGCTGCGCGGATGACCGAAGCGGTTGCGATAACCGACAGGAAATATCGTCCAGCGCGGATGTACGGCAGCGATGAATGCCGGCGTCGACGAAGTCGCGCTGCCGTGATGCGGCGCCACGAGCAAGGTCGCCGGCAAAGCCGCCGGCTCCATTGCCAATAGTTGCGCTTCGTCGGGCGCTTCGATATCGGCAGTCAATAACACGCTGCCGCCGTCGCTGCTTGCCTTGATGACGCAACCACGATGATTATCCTTCAAATCGGGGTCCGAGTAACTCTCCGTGGTGGGATGCAGCATCAGAAAGTGCACGCCGTCCCTGCTCCATTGTCTGCCTGCGATACACGGCTGCAACTGCCCCACGAAATGTCTGAATAACGCATGCGACGGCGGCAACGACGTCATTATCCGCACGGTTGGCATTCCTTCGAGTACGGAAGCCGCACCGCCTGTATGATCGTTATCGTCGTGCGATAATATCAAATCATCGATCCTCGTGACGCCTTCGCCGCGTAAAAAAGGCAATATGATACGGTTGCCGCTGTCCGCACTGGCGTTATAGCGCGGACCGGTATCGAACAACAGCACATAATGCGTCGTTCTCAACAGTACCGATAACCCTTGGCCGACATCGATCGTACTCACCCACAGAGCGCCCGGTTGAGGCTGCGCTGCCTGCGTCAGCAAAGCAGGCAGCATCCACACAGCACCCAGCCAGCGCGCCGGAAATCCGCGCGGCAACAACCACCACAAAGTGCCTGCGGTAGCCAGCACTACCGCCCAGCGCTCGGGTTGGGGCTGCAGCCATAACGGCCAACTCGCCAATATCTGCAACAGCCAGGCGCACATCGCCATCAAATCATGCGCCCAATGCAAGGGTGTACCCAGACCTGTCAAAGTACCAAATAAAACCAGCGGCGTAATCACTATTTCCACCAGCGGAATGGCGAACAGATTGGCTAAAGGCGAAACCGTGGAAAGCTGCCCGAACAATAACAGCAACACCGGCGCCAGCGCCAGCGTCACCGCCCATTGCGTCTGCCACCACTCGCGCAACCAATGCAGGTTGCCCACTCTTGCGCCGGTGGCAAACAGCAATACCGCCACGGCGCCGAACGACAGCCAGAAACCTGCAACCATCACCGCCCAGGGGTCGAACAGCACGACTACCAGCAATGCCCACGCAAGAATCCGGCTCGCAGCTAGCGTTCGTCCCGACCACAGCGCCAGGGCTACCACCCAGATCATATATAAAGTGCGCTGCGCCGGCACGCCGAAACCCGCCAGCAGCACATATGCCGTAGCGGTCAGGGCACCGCCGGCAGCCGCGGCATGGCGCGCGGGCACCCATAGCATCAGCCGTACGCTGCGCCGCCACACGCTGTAGACGATGGCGAACATCAGCCCCGACAACGCAGTCACGTGCGATCCCGATATCGAAATGAGATGAGTGATTCCGGTGCGCTGATATAATTGCCATTGCACTGCGGGAATCGCCGACTGATCGCCGATAACCAGCGCTTTCAAAACGCCGGCGTAGGGTTTTCCGGCCAATATCGTATTGATGCGATCGGCAAGCTTTTCGCGCAGGCGGTTGATCTCATAGCTGAATTGTACTACGCGCTGGCTGAGAATGCGGTGGGGTTCGCCGCCTCGTACCACACCGAGCGCCCGTATGTTCTGCGCAAACCAGATCGCTTCCATATCCATGACATGCGGATTCTGACTGGCATGCGGACGGCGTAATCGTACCGTCCACCGCCAGCGCTGGCCGGCGCGCACCCGAATGGCATCGGCCAGCGGCTTACCCTTGAAACCGACGGCATAACTCGACAACCGCAGATGATGCGGCACCACTGCTTCCGCAGTGAGTACGCGCTCGACATCGAATTCGAAATTCTGGCCGTGTTCGGTCGCCGCCGGCAAGCCGGACACGACGCCGGTCAGTTCGATATTCCGCCCTTCCCAACTGCGCGGCAAGCTGTCGTCGAGTCGATGCTGCGCCAGCAAGGCCGCATGGAAAAACCCTGCGGCAAAGCAAATTGCAGCAAATCCGCCCTGCCGCAGCCTATGCCATCGCCCTTGTCGCGGCAGAACCAAGACCGCGGCCGATAACAAAGGCATGCCCCATACACTCTCAACAGACGGCAATTGTGTCTGCAATTGCAAATACATGACGCCGGCAACGAAAGCGACAATAGCCCGCAACATGTACGCACCTGATCGATTATTAATAAAATATCAGAATACGCCTGTTTTGCTACGTATTGGTTAAATCATCTCGAGCTATGCTTCGGGGACGGCGTCTACGCCAAACAATACCGCTTTCAAGCGCTTCAATTCGTCGCGCAATTCGGCGGCACGCTCGAATTCCAGATTTTTCGCCGCGTTGAGCATATCCTTTTCCACCTGCTTCAATTCGCGAGTCAGAGTTTTTTCATCCTTGCTGCGATACGACGCCATTTTCTGCTCGGCCTTGTGCTGGGCTTGCGCGCTTGTCATATCGTACGCGCCTTCGATGATGTCCTTGATATCCTTGACGATGCCGCGCGGTGTAATGCCGTGCTGCTTGTTGAACTCCATCTGCTTTTGCCGGCGTCTTGCATTTTCATCGATCGCACGCTGCATCGAGCCGGTAATGCGATCTGCGTAAAGAATGGCTCTGCCGCCCAGATGCCGGGCGGCGCGCCCTATGGTCTGGATCAGCGAGCGCTCGGAACGCAGGAATCCCTCCTTGTCCGCATCCAGAATCGCGACCAGAGACACTTCCGGGATATCCAGCCCTTCGCGCAACAGATTAATTCCGACCAGTACGTCGAACAGCCCCAATCGCAAATCACGTATGATTTCCACCCGTTCGACCGTATCCACATCGGAATGCAGATAACGAACCTTGACGCCGTGTTCGGCCAGATAATCGGTCAGATTTTCCGACATCCGCTTGGTCAGCGTCGTCACCAATACGCGCTCGTTCAAGACGACGCGCCGGGTGATTTCGGACAATACATCGTCAACTTGCGTCGCTACCGGACGAACCTCGATTTCGGGATCCAGCAGTCCGGTGGGCCGCACCACCTGTTCGACCACCTGTCCCTGATGCTGCCGTTCGTAATCGGCAGGGGTCGCCGAAATGAACACGGTCTGGCGCATTACACGCTCGAATTCATCGAAGCGCAACGGCCGGTTATCCATCGCCGACGGCAGCCGGAAGCCGTAATTGACCAGATTTTCCTTACGCGCGCGATCGCCTTTGTACATACCGCCGATTTGCGGAATGGTAACGTGCGATTCATCGATAAACAACAGGGCATGCGCCGGCAAATAATCCAGCAACGTCGGCGGCGGCTCGCCGGGGTTACGGCCCGACAAATGACGCGAGTAATTCTCGATCCCCTTGCAGAATCCCAATTCGTTCATCATTTCGAGATCGAAACGGGTACGCTGTTCCAAACGTTGCGCTTCGACCAGCTTGTTGTCGCGGTAATAGTCTTCCAGCCGCTCGCGCAGTTCCAGCTTGACCGCTTCCATCGCCCGCAGAGTCGTGCTGCGCGGCGTCACGTAATGACTGGACGGATAAACGGTATACCGCGACAGTTTCTGCAATAAATGCCCGGTCAGCGGATCGAACAAACGTATGCTTTCTATCTCGTCGTCGAACAGGGACACGCGCACCGCATGCTCGGCGTTTTCGGCCGGGAAGATGTCGAGCACATCGCCACGCACGCGAAATATGCCGCGCTTGAACTCGATTTCGTTACGCTCGTATTGCATGCCGGTCAGTCGCTGTATGGCGTCGCGTTGCGACAGTTTTTCGCCCTGCCGCAAATGCAGTATCATCTGATGATAGTCGGCGGGATTGCCGATACCATAAATAGCCGATACGGTCGCCACCACAATGCTGTCCTTGCGTTCCAGCAATGCCTTGGTGGCCGACAGGCGCATCTGTTCGATATGCTCGTTGATGCTGGAATCCTTTTCTATAAACAGATCGCGCGCCGGAACATAGGCCTCCGGCTGATAATAATCGTAATACGAAACGAAATACTCGACCGAGTTTTCCGGGAAAAATTCGCGCATCTCCGCATAAAGCTGCGCCGCGAGTGTTTTGTTCGGCGCCATGATCATCGCCGAACGACCGAGTTGCGCAATGACATTCGCCATCGTGTACGTCTTGCCGGAACCGGTTACGCCGAGCAAGGTCTGGAACGCCAGGCCGTCCTGTATTCCCGTCACCAGCTTTTCTATCGCCTCCGGCTGATCGCCCGCCGGTAAAAAAGGTTGATGCAAACGAAAAGGACTATTGGGAAAAGTGACAATCACGAGTAAAATCGCCCCCTGAATAATGACTGGAAACATGTCCGTCGCCGAACGACGGCTTACGGACTACAAATATATCATGCCGGGGCTTGAACCCGGCAAATACAGCCTTAAGGATCGAAGTTGAAACTCTCACACCGAGTACTGTCCATCAAACCTTCCCCCACGCTCGCCGTAACCAGTCGCGCCGCCAGACTGAAAGCCGATGGACGCGATATCATCGGACTGGGCGCCGGCGAGCCCGATTTCGATACGCCTCGCCATATCAAGGACGCAGCGATCGTCGCGATCAACAGCGGCTTTACCAAATATACCGCGGTAGGCGGAACGATGAGCCTGAAGCAGGCGGTGATCGCCAAATTCAAACGCGACAACGGACTCGACTATAACGCCGGGCAAATTCTGGTATCGTGCGGCGGCAAACAGAGTTTTTTCAATCTGATCCAGGCGCTGATCAATCCCGGCGACGAAGTGCTTATACCCGCCCCTTACTGGGTATCTTATCCGGACATCGTCATCCTGGCAGGCGGCATGCCCGTCATCGTGCAGACTGGTATCGCTCAGGGCTTTAAAATTACTCCTGCGCAACTGCACGCCGCCATCACCTCCCGCACCCGGCTGGTCGTGCTCAACAGTCCCGGCAATCCAAGCGGAGCGGTCTATAGCCTGACAGAATTGGCCGCACTGGGTGAAGTTCTCCGCCGTCATCCGGAAATCATCATCGCTACCGACGATATGTACGAACATATTCGCCTGCAGGACGAACCGTTTTGCAATATCCTTAACGCGTGCCCCGATCTGTACCCTCGAACCATCGTATTGAACGGGGTGTCCAAGGCATATGCCATGACAGGCTGGCGCATCGGTTATTGCGCGGGTCCGGCAGATCTGATCACAGCGATGGAGAATGTGCAATCGCAATCGACTTCAAATCCCACGTCGATTTCACAAATCGCTGCCGAAGCGGCATTAAACGGCGATCAATCCTGCATTGCACCCATGCTCACCGCATTTCGGGAACGTCACGAATTTATCGTCGGCAAGCTGAACCGGATCGAAGGCGTACGTTGTTTGTATGCCGGAGGGGCTTTTTATGCATTTCCCGACGTCAGTGCTGCCATACGCCGCTTATACGAAGCCGGAACCCTTACTGCAGCGACCGATTTGGCACTAGGCGAATTTTTACTCGAAAAAGCCGGAGTCGCTGTTGTTCCCGGCTCGGCTTTCGGCAGTGAAGGCTATATCCGTTTGTCGTTCGCAACTTCCATGGATAATCTCGAATCGGCCAGCCAGCGCCTTGAAACCTGGATGGCCTGAAAATCCGAATCCCGCTGCAACCTGCATCCGGATGTCGCTGGCAAGCGCATTGGCCGGCAGCTCAAGCCCAATTCAGACTATGGCTAGTCAACAGCACCATGGCCGATGCAAACAGACAGTAGTAACCAAACAGTTGCCATTTTCCGTGCTCGAGCCATTGCGACAGCCATTTCAACGCTATCAGTGCCGCGACAAAGCTCAGCAGCATGCCCACTACGCTCGGCCACGCCACATGCAGCATGTTGCCGGCGAGAGCCTGAGACCCGTATGCCTTGTAGAATCGATAAACTTCCTTGGCGATGACCGGAGGCGTCAGCACGACTGCCAGAGCAAAACTGAATTCTTCCGACCGCACCTTATCGATACCAAGCAGCAAGCCCGTCGAAATGGTGGCGCCCGATCTGGAAAATCCCCTGAACGGCAGGCAAAAACCCTGAACAGCACCTATCCATGCCGATTGCGCATTGCTCAGCACGGGAGCCTGCACTGACGCAGCCTTTCTTGATGACAAGATGATGATTATGCCCGCTGCGGCCAGGCCGCCGGCGATAATATACACATTACCGAACAATTGTTCGATTTCTGCATGCCCGCCTCCCAGCACGGCATGTTCGATAAAAAACATCAATCCCAGCCCGACGATGCCGGTCAGAACAGTCGCCACCACTACTGCCCGGGCAAACGGCCAGAAAGTGCTCGCCGAAGAAAAATAACGGTCACGCCACGAGTTCCAGAAATAAATGATAACGGCAAGCATGGTGCCGGTATGAAGCATGACCAGCAATAGCGTCATTTCCGGCGTGGTGGGGTCGAAACCCATCAATTTGGCGGCAAGAATTACATGCGCCGAACTGGAAACCGGCAGCATTTCGCAGATACCCTGAACAACTGCCAGCACTAGAACATCAAAAAAAGTCATGAATTGATTCCGCTTGAATTATCGAATTTCGCAGGCATTCCGCGCAGGTATTCCGGCAAACCCGAATACTTTAACAGTTGGGCCGAATTCTGCGCAAGCATAATTATGCAACCCGACCCATAGCCTACCTCCCGGCAATACGCTCCGAATTGCGCAAGTTTTGCGGCATCTTACTCTATCTTCTCGATGTATAACGTGTAATATTTGAAAACATTCGATTCAAGCACCGATGTTGCGCATGCCGCAACATCGGTCATTTCGGTTATTATCCATTTTTATGAAAGCCTGCACATGAATACCGCTTTGATCGGCATTGATTACATCGTCGACATCCTCGATCCGAATAAGGCCACAGCGCGTTCAGCCAGCCATGCAATGGCACGCGATGTCATCGGTAAGGTCAACCAGGCCATGGCGTGGGGCCGAAGCCACGGTTGGCTGACCATACTCGTAAAGGTCGGGTTCGCCGGAAATTATGCCGATCAGCCCAAACAGTCGCCGTTATTCGGCAGGGTTCATGAATTGAATGCATTTTTATTGGATACTCCCGGCACTGAATTTCATCCGCAGCTGGACACCAGACTGGCCGATCTGATATTGGTAAAACCGCGCGTCAGCGCATTTTACGGCACCAGCCTCGATGCGGCGCTGCGTGCGCGCAACATCGACCACGTGTTAATTGCCGGAGTAAGCAGCACCCTGGCAGTGCAAAGCACCGTACGGGATGCGCATGACCGCGATTATCGCGTCAGCGTGCTGGAAGATGCCTGCGCTGCGACAACCGAGGAAGTCCATCGCGCTTCCATGGATATGCTGCGGATCATTGCCGAAATAACGACTGTAGACGGCATCGTCAACGAACCGGCAGCATAAATCACCGCAAAACATAAGCTGCGCGGAAACAGGATTGCTTCCGGCAGGAAAGCGGAATCACGCTTGCAGGGGAATGAGGGTACCGTTTTCCAGGCGTACTCGATCGCCGGTATTGAAAGACGGCGGAGCCGATAAATAAAACGTGCGATAGGTACCGTCATCCATCCGTACATGAATAATAAAACGCTGATGTTGATTGACTCTCTGACCTATCTTGTCGCCTGCATACGCTCCGCCCGCTGCTCCTGCCACGGTTGCAAGCGTTCTACCATTGCCGTTGCCCAGCTGATGGCCAACTACTGCGCCGAGCACGCCGCCGAGCACCGTGCCGACCACCGAAGTATTCGTTGAATGCACTTCGGTCACATTTATCGCCTCAACGACGCCGCAAACATGACAGACCGCAGGAGGCGTATACGGTATGCCGGCCGATGCCATGACGGGTCTTTCCTCACGGCGCGGGCCGCTTCCTTGAGAATAATAGCCCTGCGGTTCGGAATAATGAGAAGCGGCGATCTTCCGCGGTGATTGCATCGGTGTAGCAGGGCTGGCCGGAGACCCCGCCGAAACCGCAGTCGGCTGAGTGGTTGCAGCTTCTTCCTGCGAATCGGCATGAGGCAACCAACCAGCCATCGTAGCGATGCCCAGCAGGCTGAATAACGTAACGGCTATGCCGGATATGATCAATACGGTATTTAACAGATTATTTGGTTTGTCCATAATTCCCCCCTGCTTATTTCAGTTTACGGAAAAATCCATTATATATGCATGCCGTCGTCGAACATCGCCGACGGCAAAGTTTACACGACCGATTCATGCCGCGCAAGCATGGTTATCATATTGACTTATTGGGCCAATTCAGAATCGTAAATGGCTGAACGGCGCAGTTCGGCATTTATAAAATATAAAATACGCCATGCTGAAAGCATAAGGATGAAACGATCCGGCCACCGTTGCCGATACAATCCTGCAAAGCGTGATCAAGCCATATGCCAGGCGAAAGATAGCGGCAAAAACAATCATCGGTTCTTTAACGCCGTCTCATCGGCATGTCCGGCCGTTTCGCCCATCGTCACCAGCGCAGTATGAGTTCTGCCGTCGTCTACGAGATGAATCATCCGCTCTTCTGCATCAAAACTGTTATCATCGACACGTATGCCGACGACGCCTCTGGAAACATGCCGGGGATTCTCGATGCGAATTTCATAGCGCGACGCACCGTATCGATAATTGATGCGGAATTCCGGCCAGTGCCGCGGAATGCACGGGTCGATCACAAGCGTTGCGCCGCGCACCTGCAAACCCAATATCCATTCGACGCCAGCGCGGAACATCCAGCCCGCGGAACCGGTATACCAGGTCCAGCCGCCGCGACCGGTATGCGGCGGAATAGCGTAAATATCGGCAGCGGCCACATACGGTTCGACCTTATAGCGATGTACGCCCGCGCGCGTGCTGGCATGATTGACCGGATTCATCATGGTAAACAATTCGCTTGCCTTGTCGCCATCGCCAAGCATGGCGTACGCGATCACGCACCACACCGCGGCATGCGTATACTGACCGCCGTTTTCCCGTACACCGGGCAGATAACCCTTGATATATCCGGGATCGAGCGGCGTTTTATCGAAAGGCGGGGTAAACAGCAGAACCAGATCGTCACCTTGCCTGATCAGGTATTGATCCACCGCCCGCATGGCATGTTCGGCGCGATCGCGCATGCCCGCCCCGGAAATGATCGCCCACGACTGCGCGATCGAATCGATACGGCATTCGGTATTGGCCGCAGAGCCTAAGGGCGTACCGTCGTCGAAGTAAGCGCGGCGGTACCAGGCGCCGTCCCAGGCTTGAGTCTCGACGGCGACCCGCAGCGCTTCGGCATGCGCCAGCCAGCGTTGCGCCCGCACAGTATCGCCGCGCTCGACGGCGACCGGCGCGAACGCCCGCAGCGTCGCGTTAAGGAACCAGGCCAGCCAGACGCTTTCTCCGCGCCCTTCCTGTCCGACCCGATTCATACCGTCGTTCCAGTCGCCGCTGCCGATCAGCGGCAAACCGTGACTGCCGGCTGCCAGGCTTTTATCGAGTGTACGCGCGCAATGCTCGTAAACGCTGGCCTGCTCGGCGGAGACCGCTGGCGGAAAATATGCGTCTTCCTGACCGGGCGCCAATAACGGTCCCTCCAGGAACGAACACGATTGGTCGAAGATCGCCCGGTCGCCGGTCACTTCGGCGTAATTCAACGCCACATAAGGCAGCCAGATCAGATCATCGGAAATCCGCGTGCGCACTCCGCGCCCTGTAGGCGGATGCCACCAGTGTTGCACATCGCCCTCAGCGAACTGTCGTGACGCAGCGCGCAGGATCTGCGCTCGGGCTTCGCCGGGCAAAGCCACGGCCAACGCCATGCTATCCTGTAATTGATCGCGAAAACCGTAAGCTCCACCTGCCTGATAAAAAGCTGTCCGCGCCCAGAAACGGCACGTCACCGTCTGATACAGCAACCAGCGGTTAAGCATGAGATCGAGACTGCGTTCCGGCGTGATGACTTCGACCTTATCCAGAATCACGTCCCAGCGCTGCCTCGTTTCTTCGAGCAAGGCTGCGGCGGTCTGCGCACGAGAACGCAGAATCAGCGTACGCGCTTCCTCCCGATCGCCCGCCTGCCCCAGCATAAAGCGCAACTCCGCACTTGCACCGGCATCGAGTTCCAACCTGCATTGCAATACAGCGCACGGATCCAGACCCGCGCCGGTCTTGCCGCTCAAGGCTTCGTCGTGCAACAGGGCCGCCGGGCTGTCGGGAGAACCGTTGCGACCTAAAAATTCGGTACGGTCTCCCGTCCATGAATTTTTTTCCGGCGTCACATCGA
The DNA here is from genome assembly GCA_021795395.1 of Pseudomonadota bacterium. Lineage (GTDB taxonomy): Bacteria > Pseudomonadota > Gammaproteobacteria > Burkholderiales > Sulfuriferulaceae > Sulfuriferula. Next base: position 105,605 of record JAJYPN010000002.1, read on the forward strand.
AAAAGGCAATTCGCTGGCCGAATTCGGTACTCCATGGATTGTAAGCGAACAGCGCGCCGGTTTTCGTATCAATTTCGGTGATAATAAATGGCGCATTGGCGCTGCGCAAAAATCCCAATACCCATTCGACGTACCCAGTGACAGCCAGATTACGTGATCGGGACGAACGGTTTTCCAGCCTCAACACGGAACATTTCACGCTATCGTCCATTGCCACGCATTGCAGCAGATTACTGTAGATATCGTGCGATAAATGCTCGAAACGGCTATAGCCCTGACCGTGAGCGGTAATATACAAGGCTTGCTCGACGCGTACCGGTAGTGCTGTCGGAGACCAGAGATCGCCGCTATCGCGGTCCGAAATGTAAATCGCCTCGCCGGTCGGATCGGACACCGGATCATTCGACCAGGGCGTCAGCTGATTTTCCCGGCTATTGACGGACCAGGTATAGGACGCTCCCGCTTCGGAAACGATAAACCCGAAATCGCGATTGGCGATGATGTTGCTCCACGGTGCGGGCGTGCGCTGGTTCGGTCCGAGCACGATGACATACTCGCGGCCGTTATCGGCGAATCCGCCAAGACCATTGAAAAACTCCAGCTTGGGGGGCACCAGACGGGCAGCGGTTTCTGCACGAGGTATCGCCAGTTTGCGAGCGGAACGAACGGGTTTGGATTCGGTACGCTTAACGCGCATGACCTGTTCGCTGAGCGAACCCTGGCGATTGGTCAATATGGCTCGCGCGGCAGTCTGCAACAGCAGTTTATCCTGCACCTGCAGCAAATCCGCCCGCAACAGGTATATATCGCCCTGCACATCTTCGTTGTCATGAGCTGCCGATCCTTGGCACGAACGCACCAGATTCTCCAGATAGACTTGCAGGTCCTGCGCGTACGAAGCCGGTTTTTCGTTCAGGATAACGAGATCGACGGCCAAGTGGCGCATACGCCAGTATTCATGCGCACGCAGCAATTGCCGCAGTAACCCCCGGTCGTCGGCATCGTCGATACGCACCAGTACGATAGGCAAATCGCCCGAAATTCGATGCGCCCACAATCCCGATACCGGCAAATGACTATGTTGCAGGATTTCGCTGGAGGGTCGCAATGAAGGGTCGGAATACAGTATGCGATTCGCCAGTCGCTGAAACAGATTCGCCTCATCGTTGCCGATACCGAGATAATGCAGTTGCACCTGCGCATGCGTCCAGGCCAGCGTGGAAGCGCGCTCAAACGCGGCCGGATCATGGTATTTATCGGCCATGGCGGTAATTTCCTCGCGCGTTTTTGCGGCCATCGTAGAAAAGGTAATGTGCACGCTGGCGCCGGGAGCGATACGGACGCGTTTACGCAAACTCGCTATCGGATCGAGCACTGCGCCTACAGTGTTCGATAATGGCCAACCGTTGATCACCGAAAGCGGATTCAGCACGCTGTGACCGCGACCTAAAAAGCGCGCCCGATCGGTTTCATATTCGACATTGCTTGCCGTGTCCCCTTCGCTGCTGGAAACCACGTGCGCAAACCAGTTGACCGGATCGTGCGCCGAACGCGGACGGCGCGACGCGACGATGGCGGAAATGGCTTCGACGTATTCGGTCTGGATAAACAGATTGGAAAAGGCCGGATGAGCGGCATCCGCCTTTTGTGGCGTCATCGTGATCTCGGCATAAGAAGTCACTTCGATTTCGCGTGGACGGGAGCCGGAGTTGGTCAGAGTCAAACGGCGTATCTCTACGTCGTCTTCGGGCGAAACGATAATTTCGAGCGCAGAAGCAATGATTCCGTAATGCTGAACGATACGGGCTCGATCCTCGGCAAACATGATCTCGTAATCCTTCGCCGGCACACAGGTCGGCTGGTACGTTGCCGACCAGACCTCGCCGTTTTCCACATCGCGCAAATAAATAAAACTGCCCCAGTTGTCGCGGGTCACATCTTCGCGCCAGCGCGTCACTGCCAGTTTCCCCCACACGCTGTAACCCGATCCCGCTCCGGTAATCATCACTGCGTAACGCCCGTTCGACAATAAATGCGTAGTCGGTATCGACAGATCGGGCGAATAGAAGCGGCGCAATATCGGTACGACATAATCCTTGACGTGAAAATTCGCCTTGATATCGTAGGCCCGCGGCCTGGTCACCGGTATATCGCGCGGCGTGCGTTCCTGCAGGAGCAATTGCGCCGATTGTACGCGCGGCTCTCTATGAAAGCGGCGACGCATGATATTGTCGTTGAGCACATTGTCGATCGATACCAGCGACATGCCCTGATGATGCGCCATGTACGCCTTGACTATCGCCACGCTTTGCCCTTGCGGCAACCGGTCGGGAGTAAAATCCAGTGCTTCGTAAAAACCGAAAGGACCGCGACCGCCCAGCCCGGCGATACGTTCCAGATTTTTTGCCGCGGCGGCAGGCTGATACATCGCCGCAAGCATGGTAGCATACGGCGCGATCACGCTATCGTCACCAAGACCGCGTTTCAGGCCCAGGCCCGGGACGCCGAAATTCGAATACTGATAGGTCAGCGCGAGATCGCGGACGTTATAAGCCGATTCGGAGATCCCCCAGGGTAATCCGCGTTCGGATCCATATTGTATCTGGCGCCAGACGATGAGATTGGAAGTGCGTTCCAGCAGACTTCCTTCCGGCGAACGCATAACCAGTGCCGGCATCAAATACTCGAACATCGAACCCGACCATGAAATCAGTGCAGCGCCCTTGTTAACCGGCGTCAATGCGCGGCCGAGACGAAACCAGTGCGTAGCCGGGATATCGCCTTTGGCGATCGCAATAAAACTGGTCAATCTGGCTTCGGATGCCAGTAAGTCATAAAAGCTGCTGTCGAGCACGGCTTCGGCGACGTTATATCCGATAGAAAACAGTTTGCGCGAGGGTTCGTATAAAAAACCAAAATCCATCTCATCGGCCATTTGCCGTGCGCTGTCGGCCAGCCGCTGCAAACGTTGCAGAAAGTCGTTGACGGTGGTAACGGTGCGCTCCAATTCCAGACGCACTTCACCGAACTCTTTGATTTCATGTCTGTCGGCCAGAGTTTCCCATTCGTCCAGAATATGCAGAGCCGACTGACATAAATCCGGAATGCCCGCAAGCGATGGAGGCGTCTCCAGCAATGCGCGCAATCTGGAAACATAACGGTTTTCCGGTACGTTTTTAACCTCCTCGATCTCCGGCAGAGCGGATGACAGCAGAAGCGCCCACGACATGAATAGATCGATATCCTTGGTATGACTGCCTATATCGAAACGGACCGCCTCCGCCCAGGCTACCAGATTCGATCCGGGCTCTTCGCGTTGCGCCGCAATCGTAATACCGATATCCGCCAGCGTATCCGCAGATGTCAGCATGGAATGATAATTGGCGATCCATGCCGTAACATTTTCGGGCTGACGTTGCGTCAAGGTTTCCAGTTTCGTTAGCGCATGATTCAGGCCGGCAAGATTAACGATCTCGCTACGCTTGTCGTCTTTCAGATCGCTGGCGCTGACACGCAACAGATATAAGCTGTCGCGTATCCCCAGCAAATGATCGGCATGAAATACCGGCCGCTCGGCAATATCCCTGCACGCCTGCGCCAGCGCGATGAGATGGCCGGCCAGATTGCCGCTGTCCACCGACGAGATGTATCTGGGTTCGAGCGTGCGCAACTCCGAGGTCTCATACCAGTTATAAAAATGCCCGCGAAAACGTTCGAGTTTATTCAGACTGTCCATGGTCTGTTCCAGCCGTTCCGCCATATCGTTAAGACCGGTCCAGCCGAAATCGCGCGCGGCGATGACCGCAAGCAGGTACAAACCGAAATTGGTGGGCGAACTGCGATGCGCAATCACCGGGCTCGGATATTCCTGAAAGTTGTCCGGAGGCAGCCAATGGTCTTCCGCGCTGACAAATGTGCTGAAAAAACGCCAGGTTTGCCGTGCTGTTGAACGCAGCAGGCCGATCTCGGTTTCCGATAACGGTTCGATCCGCTCCAGCGTTGGCGGCAAGGAAATTTTGCGCGCCAGCCATGGAGCGATTGTCCACAGTAACAACAAGGGAAAAGCGAATTCAAGGGCGAGCGGATTAAACCGCACCATCAATGCAATCAATCCGAACGTAATATACAAATCGCCGCGCATGATACCGATAAAATCGTATATGCCGAAACCCGCCAGTGACTTGGCTTGCGCTGCCGTAGTCCACTCCAGTAAATGACGTTTACTGATCTGAAGCCGCCAGAGCGTGCGTAAAATCGCATCCGCCATCGACCAGGCCTGCTGCGCGAGCAGCATGAGAGTAATGCCAGCCGTTGCCCAGCCCAGCACGAAATCGTTCAGCAATCCGGAAAGATAATTACGTTTTGCGATGCCGGAACGACTGGGAATCAAGCCGGTTATAAACGGCAACAGGGCCGGTATGCTCAACGCCGCCAGTACCATTATCAGCCAGACTGCCGGCACGGAATCCGATATAAGCCAGCTGATAGCCAGCAAGGCAACCATCGCCGGCGGCGTAAGGCTACGGCGCAGATTGTCGATCATTTTCCATCGCCCGATTGCCGGTATCCGAAACCGTTTGAATCTCACTATCCACGGCAGAAGCTGCCAGTCGCCACGCGCCCATCGATGAGCGCGCGACAAGGCGACGGCCAGATGGGAAGGAAATTCCTCGAACACTTCGACATCGCTGAGAAAGCCGGTGCGAGCAAAAATCCCTTCGAACAGATCATGACTGAGTAGACTGTTTTCCGGTACGCGACCGGCCAGCGCCGCTTCGAAAATATCGACATCGTAGATACCTTTTCCGGTATAGCTGCCTTCGCCGAACAGATCCTGATAGACGTCGGAAACCGCAGCGGCATAGGGGTCGATACCGCAAGGACCGCTGAACAATCGCTGAAAAATGGTGCTTTCCCTGCGCGTAGGCAAACTCGGCGTAACGCGCGGCTGCATGATTCCGTAACCATGGATGACCCGTTGCCGTGTCTCATCGAAAACGGGGCGATTGAGCGGATGCGACATGGCGCCGACCATTTGCTTGATCGAACCTTTGGGTAATTTGGTATCGGCATCGAGCGTAATGACATAACGGACGTTTTCGGGCACAAACAATTGCCCGTTCGCGTCCGCAATAAACGATGTAGCGCCCAGACCTCTTAGCAGCCGGTTGAATTCATGCAGTTTTCCACGTTTTCGTTCCCAGCCTATCCATTTTTTCTCACCGGCGTTCCACTGTCGCCGCCTGTGCAGCAAATAGAACCGCGGCAAGCCGGCTGGCGTCAAACCGTATCGGCGATTCAGGTCAGCGATTATCGTATGCGCAAATGCGAGCAGTTCGGCTTCGTGGGGCAAGGTCTCGCTATCCGCATCAATCCAGTCGGAGACCAGCGCAAAATACGTTTCTCCCTCGGAATTGGAAAGGTAGTGAATCTCGAGATTGGAAACCTGTTCCTGGATATCGGTATCGTTACTCAGCAACGTAGGCACTACGACAAAAGTCCGGGCCGAGTCGGGAACGCCATCCTGTAATTTCAGTCTGGGCAAATGCCTCGGCTCAGTCAGCATGGGGACGGCACGGTTAACCAGCGCCACACCGATCTCCAGCGCCGGAAACGCGCCAAAAAACAGCAATAGCGGCAGAACATCATCGCTGACGCGGTATTCCCAGGCAGTCCGGGCGGCCCACCAAAGTAGTGCGGCGCTCAGTATCACTATGGAACCGGCATAAGCCAGTGTCGCTTGAGAAACATAGCTGCGCATCAGTCGTTGCTTCAGCTTCGGTTTGAAACCGATCTCGCGCTCGAATTCGATACGCCCCCGGGAAATCAGATAATACCCCGGGTCCAATTGAGCCGGGATGATCCCCGCATTCGGTTGCTCAATGAGTTTGTGCAAATCCATCACTTTATCGCGCACACGAAGAACGACCTCCGTTTCGGTCAGCCCCGAGCCTTTTGCAAGATCTTCGACACCGTGACGATAGCGATCACGAGTAGCGAAATCCATCTCGCCGTATCCAGGGCAAGCTCCCAGGATCTCATTGACGTGACTGACCTGCTCGACGAAAGTCGACCAATCGAATGCCGAAATCAATCGCATGCTGGTAATGATGTTACGCACGGACACATTCGCCGAGGCTTGAGCATTATGCTCGATCAACACGATATCTTCGGCATTGGTTCCCTGCTTCGCCAGACGCTCTTCCAGCCATTGCAATACCGGCGTCACTTGCGGATCCTGATATCGCAGACGTTGCACCAACTGTACGGCGAAGGCCGGCAACAAGGCTCCGTCATCGGGATTTTTTGACTGTACTGCTCCGACCCCTTCGAGCCCCAACACGGCGTCGGCCAAATCGTCCGCCTTTTTTCGCGCCATCTGCGAACCGACGATACGAACCCCCATCCGACGCAGATTTTCCACCAGCACGACGCGCAAGGTTATGGCTACCGCCCACAGTTCACCCATGGTCAACGGCTGGACACGCTGATATGCACGTACGTAGCGATATAATAATTCAGGCTCGAAACGGCTGTCGGTATGCGCGACCAGGCCCCACATCATGCCGTAGATCCGCGGATATCCCGCAAGATCGCCGGATTCCAGTTTGGGCAATTCCTTATAGTATCCGGGGGGCAAATGCGCGCGGATGTCGCGCAGCTGTTCATCGACGATATAAAAGTTATCGATGAGCCATTCTGCTGCCGGGGTAATGGCGCGGTGCAAACGAATCGCCTCGGCAACTTCCCGGTACGCCGCCAGCAATACACGACCGTTTTGCTCAACTCTGGGAGCCAGTTTTCTGCCATTCGACGGCCGTTTCGTTACGCGCTGTTCGGCAGCGAGCGATTCCGCATACTGCTCAAGACGCTCAGCGCTGTAAATCTCGGCGCGAATAGGTTCTTCAAATTCGCGAAAACTGGCCAAGGTGGCCGTCGCACTATCGACAAAACGTAGCGTCCAATCCAATTTCAAGCGTTTCTCCATTCGCGGCAAACCGTTTCAACCAGCTGCGATCTCGATCACGCCGCGCTATAGTCGATAATATTGCACCCTTCAAAACACGGTGTTTTACTGTAATACAGCAATTAAACGTAGCAGCAGGAATAGACGTACAGTGACATGAGTCATTAATACAGTTTATGCTACTATTGTAAGACTGTTACCGTCAACATTTAAAGATTTTACAGAAATTTCGGCCATACATCCGCACGGAAAGGAAGTATTTATTCTCAATAACGCTATAATTTATTACAATGGATGGCAGGCTCGCGAATGATCTATTATTTGCAGCATCGCCAATTTGATAATCAAAACGTTTATTTGAAATCATGCCAAGGATGTTTCATGAAACCTCAACCGCCTGCTTGCGCGCGCAAGCTCGGCCCCCTGCAGGTTGCGCTGCTGGCCGTTCCTTGCATTGCCGTGCTCGTCGTACCGTTTTATAACCGTATCGATCCCGTCCTGTTCGGCATCCCTTTTTTATATTGGTGGCTGGGCTTATGGGCGCCACTCAGCAGTCTGTTCATTGCTCTCGCCTATAAAACCTCCGCTCAGTCCTCCTTGCAATAACGATCATGAATATAACCGCCAGTGTGATTTTCGTCGGCCTGTTCGTATTGATCGCCTTTCTCGGATTCGCCGCTTCGCGCTGGCGAAGCGGCGATCTCTCGCAATTGCACGAATGGGGGCTGGGCGGACGCCGGTTCGGCACATGGATCTCCTGGTTCCTGATCGGCGGCGACCTCTATACCGCTTACACGTTCATCGCCGTGCCGGCGCTCGTTTTCAGCGTCGGCGCGTTCGGCTTCTTCGCGATCCCCTTCACCGTGCTGGCCTATCCGCTGACCTTTTCGCTCTTGCCGCGACTATGGGCGGTATCGCAACGGCATAATTTCATAACAGCGTCCGATTTCGTACGGTCGCGCTTCGACAGCCCGGGGCTGGCACTGGTCATTGCCGTTACCGGCATCGTCGCCACCATGCCCTATATCGCTTTGCAATTGGTCGGCATCCAGGTCGTCATCGGCGCGCTCGGTTTTCCGAATCACGGCTGGACCGCCGATCTGCCTTTGACCATCGCCTTCATCGTGCTCGCCGTGTTCACTTACACCAGCGGCTTGCGCGCGCCCGCCGTGATCGCCGTCGTCAAGGATTTGCTGGTTTACGTCACCGTCATCGCGGTAATGATCGTCGTACCGATGAAAATGGGCGGCATGCACGCCATATTCGCCGCGATTCCCCAGAGCAAGCTGCTGCTGACGCCGCCTGACGGCAACAGTTTCGGCCAGTATTCCTCGTTCATCACGCTGGCGCTCGGTTCAGCCTTTGCCGTCATGCTCTATCCGCACGCATTGACCGCGCTGTTGAGCGCTCGCAGTTCGGATACCCTGCGGCGCAACTGGATATTCCTGCCGGCGTATTCGCTCATGCTCGGCTTTATCGCGCTGATGGGTTACTTCGCCTATTCCGCAGGCCTTGACAAACTGCCCGAATTCAAATCCTATTTCGCCGATTACCATGCGCAATTCGCGGTACCGGGGCTGCTGCTGCATTTTTTCCCGCCCTGGTTCGTCGGCATCGGTTTCGCCGCCGTAGCGATCGGCGCGCTGGTGCCTGCCGCGATCATGTCGATCGCCGCCGCCAACCTGTTCACCCGCAACATCTACAGGGAATATATCAATCCCGATTGCACCGATGCGCAGGAATCCGGCATGGCCAAACTGATTTCATTACTGGTGAAATTCGGCGCTTTGCTCTTCATCGTGCTGATCCCGCAGCAATACGCCATCAATCTGCAACTGCTCGGCGGCATCCTCATCCTGCAAATCCTGCCCTCGATAGCAACCGGTCTCTATACCCGCTGGTTCGACGGCAAAGCCCTGCTGCTAGGCTGGTCCGCCGGCGTCGCGTACGGGGCCTGGATGGTATCGACCCTGAGCTTCAAAGCCAGCGTGTACACCTTGCATATCTTCGGCCATGACATAGCCGGCTACGCAGGATTTTATGCGCTGCTGCTGAACCTGGCCGTCGCCGTCGCCGCTACGGTCGTCATACGCGCGGCGGGGCTGGATTCGAAAGGCGATGGGACTCTAGCGGCGGATTATGTAAGTTGAAATTCCCATGACAGAAAAACGTTCATCCGATAGAAGAGCTTTCGATGAGAAAATTTCGGCACGGCATTCTCTTCAATCTGTCAAAAATATGGAAAGACGGTTCAAAGTTCGGGACAGACTGTCAGCAAGTAACTTAGCCTGGTCAACATTCCATTTATCATGGACAAACTCACTCAAACGTACGTTGTATAGCGGCCCGATTGACGCAGATGAACCAGACGCTGGCGCCAATTCCTGAGCTAAACGCTTTTTTCGGCTTCCACGGGCCAAGTTAATTAAGGTGCGTTTCGGGTTCTCCTCTGCCTCCGGCACGTGCGGTACTTTACCAATTGCGACATGGAGGAACTCGGCAATGCCTTCTCGATCTGCAAGTAACCATGCTTCGACCTCTTTTATAGCAATTCTAAATAGTAGTTGTGGGGGAGATCAACGACATTCCAATTGTTCAATAAGGCTGATGCAAGGATAATGATCTAAATCAGTCAACACCACATGCGGCAACGCATAACTGGATGTTCTGTATTTTTCTTGCATTCCGAGCTTAATCCGCGAGTTTCCACGCTCATTAGGATTTTTATATATCGATCCGTCGGACTCTTGCGTAGCCTGTGACTGATCGGTCTTCCGCTTGCCAACAAAGCCCGCATATTGTAGAATGGCGGCGGAAATTCTTATTTAAAATACAATATGCTAGGTACAATTCCCCAGGACTTTTACAACGAAATCGCGGAATTGATGATTGAAAGCCTGAACCTCGAAGTCAAACTCGCCGATATCGATCCGGATGCGCCTTTATACAACGAGGGGCTGGGGCTGGATTCGATCGACGTACTCGAGATAGCGCTGGTGGTTTCCAAGCGTTACGGTCTGCAATTGCGTGCGGACGATGCCAACAATCAGCATATTTTCGGTTCTCTGCGCAACCTGGCCGACCATATCGCGGCACAGCGTACCCGCTGATGGCTTCTGCCGGCCGTACGCTGAGCGGTTTCGGCGTCGCGGCCGCGATGTGCGGTTACGCCCTGCTCGCCAATTATACCAACCAGTCCGGTAATGCAAGCTTAGGCATAACCGTCGCCCTGACGCCATTGATAATGGCAGTATTGCTGTTTGCCGGTCGATCATCGCATCGGCTCGTCATGCTGACGTTAACCGCCGTCGCGGGCGTCTCCGCCGTGCTGGCGTGGCCACTGCTCAAGCAGCATTACGGCTGGATATACTGGATGGAACACGAGACCATGCAACTGAGTTTATTTGCGACGTTCGCCCGTACCCTGGTCTCCGGTCGCCAGCCTTTGTGCGCCCGTTACGCGGAAATCATGCACGGCACCCTGAACGAAGCCCATAGCCGTTACGCCCGCTCGGTCACGGTTGCCTGGACGGTATTTTTCGGCATCATGATTATCGTATCGACCAGCCTGTTTTTCCTGTTTTCATTGGGAATCTGGTCGATATTTTCCAACTTTATTTTTCTGCCGCTGGTTGCGCTGATGTTTATCGTCGAGTTTTCAGTACGTAAACGCGCGCTGCCCGACGTCGAGCATACCGGTGTAATAGAAGCGCTACGAACCTATCGGAACATGTCGGGGCAATACCGCTGATCTGGTTGACCAATTATGACCGCCACCCCCTTATTATCGCATAACGCCCCCGACCAGATCGTCGCCTGGCAACATGGCAGGAGCATCACCGTCCGGCAATTTCTGGCGGACGTTTATCATCTGGCCGATAATTTGCCCGCCGCGACGCATATCCTGAATCTGTGTAGCGATCGCTATCATTTTTCCGTCGGCCTGGCGGCGGCGATAGTCCGAAAAAAAATCAGCCTGCTGCCGCCTTCCCTGGACCCGGCAGGCATCGACCAGCTTAAACGCTATACACCCGACCTATTCTGCCTTTGCGATAGCGCAGAATCGCCGGTTGATTTACCGCAATTCCGCTACTTGCCGGCACCGGAAACTTCCGAAGTATGCCAAGCCGTCCCCGAACTCGACCATGATTTATGCGTCGCGATCGTCTTTACCTCGGGAAGCACAGGCCTGCCGCAGGCGCACCGTAAAACCTGGGGGATGCTTGCCTACACCGCCCAGGCGGGTGCCCGGCGCCTGGGATTGCACGGCAATAACTCCTACGCTTTTGTCGGCACCGTACCGTCGCAGCATATGTACGGCCTGGAATCGACGCTCATCATGGCTTGGCAAAGCGGCAACGCGCTATGCCACGCGCATCCGTTTTATCCGGCCGATATAGTTCAGGCTCTCGCCGCTATCCCTGCCCCCCGGATACTGATTTCCACCCCCTTCCATTTGCGTACGTTATTCGATTCCGGACTGGAAATTCCTGCAACGGATTTAATCGTATCGGCGACCGCGCCCTTATCGGCCTCTCTCGCGCATCAAATCGAAACGCAGTACCGGACGATTTTGCAGGAAATATACGGCACTACCGAAACCGGCATTATTGCAACGCGGCGACCGACTCTCAGCAATGAATGGCAATTATTGCCGGGCACGATCCTGCTGGAAGAAGACGGCAAAATGTGCGCCGCGAACTTATATATCGATCCGCCGATGGCAGTCAGCGATATCATGGAACTGTGCGGCAGCGACCGGTTTTTATTGCACGGCAGAACCGCCGATTTAATCAATATCGCTGGCAAACGCAATTCGCTGGCGAATCTGGATCTTCAACTCAACAGCATTCCCGGCGTGGTCGATGGCGTCTATTTCATGCCCGATGAAACTCAATCCGATCGCGTAACACGGCTTGCCGCCTTTGTCGTCGCGCCGGGAATGGAAGCGCAAACCTTGATAAACGCGCTGCGGCAGCGCATGGATCCCGTATTTCTGCCCCGACCGCTCGTTTTCGTAGCCGAACTGCCGCGTACTGCGACCGGCAAGCTGCCGCGCGCCAGTCTGCAATCGCTGCTGGATGCGCATATTCGAAGCCGCAGGGCGGATCAAGCGGTTCACACTGTCGTTCCACCCGACCATCCGGCTTTTGCCGGTCATTTCCCGGGCATGCCGATATTGCCCGGAGTGGTTCTGCTCGATTGGGCATTGCAGGCCATTGCCGAAAGCAAAGAGATGATTCCCGAACGCTACACCATCAATTCGGTCAAATTCCTCAGCCCGGCTTATCCCGGCGACCCGCTTACGCTCGTTCACGAATCATCGAATAGCGGCGCCATCCGCTTCGATATCCGTTCGGACACCCGCAAGATTGCCGCCGGCAGTCTGTTATTCAACCCGCCATTGCCTGATGCCTAACCATGGCTGCCCGGACGCCACACTGGACCGACATGCAGGAGCGCAGCAATATGGTCATGCTGCGTATCATGACCTGGATTTCCCTGCATCTTGGACGACGCGCCAGCCGGTTGATATTACACGGCATCGCCGGCTATTTCCTGTTGTTTTCGCCGCATAGCCGCAGCGCTTCGCGCGCATATCTGCTACAGGTGCTCGGCCGCCAGCCGAAATGGTCCGACCTCTACCGGCATTTTTTCAGTTTCGCCAGCACCATACACGACCGCATCTACCTCGTTAACCGGCGATTCGACCTGTTCGATTTCGAACTGCACGGCACCGAGCTTTTGCACAAGCTTGTTGCCGAGGGCCGCGGCCTGTTTCTGCTCGGCGCGCATCTGGGCAGTTTCGAAGTCTTGCGCTCGCTGGGCATCGCCCATCCCGAGTTGCGCGTCGCGATGGTCATGCACGAAGCGCATGCCCAGAAAGTCAACGCCATACTCGGTGTCATCAATCCCGCGGTGATGCAAGACATTATCGCACTGGGCAAAATCGAATCCATGCTGACGGTAAACGAACGTCTCGATGCCGGTTATCTGGTGGGCATGCTGGCGGATCGCGCACCGAACGACGACACCATGCGACCGGTGCAATTTCTCGGCAGTGCGGCCTGCATTCCGGAAGGTCCGTTCCGCATGGCGGCGCTATTGCGCCGTCCGGTCCTTTTCATGACCGGTTTGTATCTCGGAGGAAACCGCTACCGCATCCATTTTGACGAGTTGGCGGATTTTACCGGCACTCCCCGTAGCGAACGCAACACGGTCGTCACGCAAGCGATGACGGATTATGCCGCCCTGCTTGATCGCTATTGCCGTGCAGCGCCGTATAACTGGTTTAATTTTTTCGATTTCTGGCAGCTTCCTGCCGGAACACGGCCGCCATGATGCTACGTCTGATATTTTTGCCCGCAACGCTCGCCGTAGTCATGTTGCTCGGCGCGACTGCCGCTGACGCCGCCGACTGGGATATCGACCAGCTTATGCAAATGCTGGCTCAGGTACACAGCAGCCATGCGGCATTCAACGAAATAAAAACGGTGGCGCTACTCGATAAACCTCAGGTTTCATCGGGCGAACTGATTTACAGAGCGCCGGATTATTTCGAGAAGCGCACCTTGCGTCCCCGGGCCGAAACGCTGATACTCAACGGCGATACCGTCCTCATCGCCCGCGGCCAGAAACATTACCTGCTGACACTCGCCGACTACCCGGAAATCGCAGCCTTTACCGCCAGCCTGCGCGGCACGCTGGCCGGCAACCGGCAGATGCTGCGACGCTCGTACGCGCTCAGCCTGACCGGATCGCAAGCGCACTGGCAGCTGCAATTGCTGCCCACCGACAGCCGGATCAAGGATAAAATAATGCGCATCTTCATCCGCGGCGCCGATAACGAATTGCGCAGCATCGAAATCATTCAGACCGACGGCGACAGATCGATAACGACGATCGCCAGCCCGGCGCCATGAACTTACGCCGCCGTTATTACGCACTAACGCTGTGGCTAGCGTTTTTGCTGGCCTGCATCGCCGTCATCGGTCGAACGCACTTCACTACCGACTTATCCGCTTTTTTGCCGCGCGCGCCCACCGCCCAGCAACGGTTGCTGGTAAATCAGATCCGTGACGGTTTTGCCTCGCGGCTGATCCTGATCGGGCTGGAAGGCGGAAACGCCGACGGTCGAGCCGCACTGTCGAAAAAAATGGCGAAGCAACTGCGCGCCGATCCGCAATTTGCCGGCGTCAATAACGGCGAGGCCGCGTATGCCGGCAACGACCGGACTTTTCTCCTCAATCACCGCTACCTGCTCAGCGCACAAATTTCTCCCAGCCATTTCAGCGTCACCGGCCTGCACAACGCCTTGAGCGACAGCATCGACCTGCTGTCGTCGGCCGCCGGTTTATGGCTGAAACCGCTGTTTACGCGCGACCCGACCGGCGAAATGTTGCAGATCGCCGAGCAGATCCGACCGGGGCATGCTCCCGCTATCTTGAACGGCGTATGGTCTTCCGCCGACGGCAAGCGCGCGCTGCTGCTGGCACAAACGCGCGCCGAGGGCTCCGACACCGATGCGCAGCAACGCGCCATGGCCGCTATCCGCCAGGCATACCGATCGGCATCGGGCGACCGCCCGCAATACCGGCTGCTGATGACCGGGCCGGGCGTATTTTCGGTCACGGCGCGCGATGCCATCAAGACTCAGGTGACCCGGCTGTCGCTGATCGGCAGCAGCCTCATTGCGCTCATATTGTTGCTGGTCTATCGTTCCCCTGCGGCCTTGCTGCTCGGCTTGCTGCCGGTAGCCAGCGGCGCGCTCGCCGGGATTGCCGCAGTCAGCCTCGGCTTCGGCGAAGTACACGGCATCACGCTGGGCTTCGGCACGGCGCTGATCGGCGAAGCGGTCGATTATTCGATCTACCTTTTTATCCAATCGGGGGGCGATACCGGACGCGAGCGCTGGATTGACCGTTTCTGGCCGGTTGTACGGCTGGGTGTACTTACTTCTGTCGCAGGTTTCGCCTCGCTGTTGTTCTCCAGCTTCCCGGGCCTCGCGCAACTCGGCTTGTACGCGATTACCGGGCTGGTTGTCGCCGCTGCGGTAACGCGCTTCGTTTTGCCGCTATTGCTGCCGGACGGTTTCCGTATCCGCGATGTCGCGCCGATGGGTCTGAAACTGGCCAACGGGGTACGGCGCGCGCGGCATTGGCGCTGGGGCGTAGTGCTGATCGCCGGGATGGCGTGCGTAACGCTCTACATGCATCGCACCGATTTATGGAGTCGGGACCTGTCTGCGCTCAGCCCGGTTTCCCCACGCGAACTCGCGCTCGATGCCGAACTGCGCAAGGATACCGGTGCGCCCGATGTGCGTTATCTGATCGTCGTTCCGGCCGGCAGCGAAGAAGCTGCCCTCGTTTCCGCTGAACGCGCTGCCGCTCCGTTGCAAACCCTGATCGCACAGGGCAAGCTGGCGGGATACGATAGCGCCGCTCGTTATTTGCCGAGCGCCGCCACGCAACGCGCGCGACAGGCCAGCTTGCCCGATGCGGCGACGCTGGCGCAGCGCTTGCCGCTGGCGATAGGCGACTTGCCGGTACACGCGCAACGCTTTGCGCCGTTCATGGCCGATATCGCCGCCGCGCGCCGCGGGCCACTCGTCCATCGCGCCGATCTCGACCATACTTCGCTGGCGATGGCGGTCGATGCCTTATTATTGCACCGCGGGGCGCAATGGAGCGCCTTGCTGCCGCTTACCGCCAACGCCAGCGGCTCCATTTCGCGCCACGATATCCTTGCCGCGTTACAACGTGCACAATTGCCGCAGGCGGAATTCGTCGACCTGAAATCGGAGTCCGACCATTTATACGCCGATTATCTTAACCAGGCGATCAAGCTGTCGACGGCCGGTTTGCTGCTCATTATCGTACTGCTGCTGTTCAGTCTGCACTCGATACCCCGCGTACTTCGCGTCATTGCGCCGCTCGCCGCCGCTGTCGTCACCGTCGCCGCCGGTCTCAGTCTGATAGGGCAACCCCTGCTTATCATGCATTTGATCGGCTTACTGCTGGTGGTGGCGATAGGCTCGAATTACGCGCTGTTTTTCGACCGCGGCACCGGTCACGGCAACATGGCGCCGCAGACGCTGGCTTCGCTGTTTTTCGCCAATCTGACTACTGTCGCCGGTTTCGGCCTGCTCGCTTTTTCCAGCGTGCCGATACTGCAAGCGCTCGGCGTCACCGTAGCTCCGGGAGTGGTATTCGCACTGATATATTCCGCCATATTGAGCAACAAGAAGGCGTCGCCGTCATGACTGCCTCTGCACCGGCTCGCTGGCGACCGCCGTTACTGGTTCGACTATCGGCAGGATTGCATCTGATCGCCGTTTCGCTCGTAGTTATCGATCCTGCCGCATGGACAATCGCGCTGACCCTCATCATCGCCGATCATCTGTTCATCACCGCAGTCGGCCTGTGGCCGCGCAGTACCTGGCTGGGCGCCAACTGGAACCGTCTGCCGGCAGCCGCGCGCGAACGCAACGAAATCAGCCTGACCATCGACGACGGCCCCGATCCCGAAGTCACTCCGCACGTGCTGGAAATACTGGATCGGTATCAGGTCAAAGCCAGCTTTTTCTGCATCGCCGACCGGGCGGAGCGCTACCCCGAACTGTGTCGCGAGATCGTGAAACGCGGGCACGATGTGGAAAACCATACCCAACATCATCGGCACACCTTTTCCCTGCTCGGCAGCCAAGGCTACCGCCGCGAAATCAAATCGGCGCAAGCCGTATTGCACGCCATTACCGGCACGGCACCGCAATTTTTCCGCGCACCGGCCGGTCTGCGCAATCCTTTCCTCGCCCCCGTTCTGCACCGGCTCAATTTACAGTTGGCCAGCTGGTCGGTGCGCGGTTACGATACCCGGACACGCGATGCGAATCGAGTCAAAAACAGATTATTACGCGGCCTGCGCGCCGGCGCCATATTACTGCTGCACGACGGCAACGCCGCACGGACTTCGGATCGTATCCCTGTCATACTCGCGGTGCTGCCGGAATTATTGGAAACCGCTGCCGCAGCGCGTTTGCGATTTGTACGCTTGCGTCAGGTCACGCATTAAAAACAATCGTCGGGATCCGATTGCGAACGGCTATAATTTGGTAAAATCCTGTCTGCAGGCTGACAATAACATGGAGACTCCTCGCTGCTGCGATTCGGGAGTCGATATTCATGAAATGACCTGTCTACCAGATCGATGCATTAATTTCGATTACCTAAACATTACACGGCGACTGCTTTTGAAATCCTTGTTACTCTCACATTACACGGCAACCAGCTGTCTCGGTCGCGGTCTGCAACAAACGCTGGAAGCATTGCGTCTGGGGCGATCGGGGCTGGCGCCCTGTACATTCGAAACAGTAGCGCTGGACACCTTTGCCGGCGAAGTCGCGGGCGTGGATGCGGTAAAGCTGCCTGAGCGTCTTTCCGAGTTCGATTGCCGCAACAATCGGCTGGCGCAGCTGGCGCTGGAGCAGGATGATTTCAGCACCGTCGTCGATATTGCCGCCGCCAGATATGGTCGCGACCGGATAGGCGTTTTCGTGGGAACCAGCACTTCCGGTATATTGCAAACCGAGCTTGCCTATCGGCATCGCGATCCAGCGAGCGGCGCATTGCCCGCTGATTTTCATTACGCGGCCACGCACAATACCTTTTCGGTCGCCGATTTCACCCGGCGTTATCTGAATTTGACCGGTCCGGCGGTCGCGCTTTCCTCGGCGTGTTCTTCCAGCGCCAAAGTATTTGGCTCGGCGCAGCGAATGATGGCGGCGGGACTGATCGATGCGGCGGTAGTGGGCGGCGTCGATAGCTTGTGTCTGACGGTGCTGTACGGCTTTAATGCGCTCGGTCTCACTTCGACGCGACCATGCCGGCCGTTCGATGCGGCGAGAGACGGCATTTCCATCGGCGAAGCCGGTGCGTTTGCGCTGCTCGAATCCGCAACCGAAGTCCATGAAGGCGACGTGTTGTTGCTTGGCGTCGGCGAATCCAGCGATGCCTACCACATGTCCTCGCCTCACCCGCAAGGCACCGGTGCGCGGATGGCGATGCAAGCCGCCCTCGATAGCGCCGGTTTGCTTGCACGCGACATCGATTACATCAATTTGCACGGCACGGCGACGCAAAGCAATGATGCCGCCGAAGGCATGGCCGTTAACGCCATTTTCGGCGATCGGGTGCCGTGCAGTTCCACCAAGGCGGCGACCGGCCATACCTTAGGGGCTGCGGGTAGCATCGAAGCCGTCATTTGCGCCCTGGCCTTACGATACAGATTGCTGCCCGGCGGGCTCAATATCGGGCAACTCGATCCCGGCATAGCGCTTGATTACCTGACGGCGAATCGCAGCCATCCCATTATGCGCGCCATGAGCAATTCGTTCGGCTTCGGCGGCACCAATTGCAGCCTGATTTTCGGCAGGGCGCAATCGCAATGACCATATTGGCCGCTTACCTGAACGGCATCGGTTTGCTCGGACCGGGATTACCGGGCTGGCAAGCCGGCAAACGCATTCTTGCCGGCAGCCAGCCTTATTTGCCGACCACCGTGAATCTACCCGTGCCCGTTCTTTTGCCGCCCGCCGAACGCCGCCGCAGCAGCGCTATCGTCAAGCTGACGCTTGCAGTCGGACTCGAAGCCGCAACGGCGGCCGGCATCGAGCCGGCGGCATTGCCTTGCGTATACGTCTCGTCGGGCGGCGATGGCCATAATTGCCATGAAATCTGCCAAACGCTGGCATCGGATGACCGACATATTTCCCCGACCCGTTTTCATAATTCGGTGCACAATGCCGCACCCGGTTACTGGGGCATCGCTACCGGCTCCATGACGCCGGTGTCGGTACTGGCGGCATTCGATGCGAGTTTCGGCGCCGGTCTGCTGGAGTTGCTGGCGATGGTGACGGCGAATCGCGCTGCTGCGCTGCTGATCGCCTGCGATACGCCGTATCCCGAGCCTTTGCATGGCGTACGGCCGATGCCCGGCATGTTTGGCGTAGCGCTGGCGGCAACCGCCGAACCCAACGCACATTCCATGGTTCAGATTCGGGTCGAGCTCACCCGGGACCGCGCGGATACGCTGACGGATATCGGCTTCGAGGCCTTGCGCCGGAGTATTCCCTCGGCGCGCAGTCTGCCTTTATTGCAGGCGATCGCGCAAACTCAAGCCGCCCGGGTTACTCTCGATTATCTCGATCGAACCCGGATTGCCATAGAGCTGATTCCATGCTGAATAACGGCATACTATTTAACACGCAGCCCGACAAGACATGGATCGCTGCCCATATTCCGCACCGGGACGACATGTGCCTGCTCGATCGGGTAGTCGCCTGGGACGAGCATCGGTTGCGTTGCGTGGCTGGCAGTCATCGACTGGCGGATAACCCCCTGAGAGCGAACGATCGCCTCAGTGCCGTCTGCGCCATCGAATACGCCGCGCAGGCGATGGCTGTCCACGGCGCTTTGCTGGATGCCGCCGAAAATACCCGGCCGCGTGCCGGCATGCTCGTCAGCGTACGCGAAACGGCTATCCATACGCTGCGTCTCGACAATCTTGCGGCCGATCTCGATATCGAAGTCGAGTGCATCCATCGAAACGCGGCCAATATACTGTATCGATTCAAGGTTCAGGCCGACGGCAAGCCGCTGGCGGACGGCCGCGCCGCGGTGATACTCGATATCGATCCGGCGAGAGGCATAGCGTCATGAAACAGGCTTTGGTCACCGGCGGCAGCGGCGGCATAGGTGCGGCCATCTGCCGCAGGCTGGCAGCCGACGGGCATCATGTGCTGATCCATGCCAACAGCAACATCCAAACCGCGGAAACGCTGGCCGCGGAACTCAATGCAGACGGCTATAGCGCTCAGCCCGTCGGTTTTGACATCACCGATCACGACGCGGTGCTGGCGGCGTTGAACCCGCTGACGGAACGAGCGCCGATCCAGATTCTGATCAACAATGCAGGCATACATGACGACGCGGCCTTTCCCGGCATGACGCCGCAACAATGGCAGCGCGTTCTCGACGTATCGGTCAACGGCTTTTATCATGTCACGCACACGCTGATGATGCCGATGATACGCACGCGCTGGGGACGAATCGTGAATCTGTCGTCGATCGCCGCAATCACCGGAAACCGCGGCCAGGTCAATTATGCCGCGGCGAAAGGGGCAATCAATTCGGCAACCCGATCGCTGGCGCTGGAACTGGCCAGCCGCAGTATTACCGTCAACGCGGTCGCTCCGGGGATTATCGATACGGCCATGAGCGAAACAGCTTTCGATACCGACACCATCGCCCGGCTGGTGCCGATGAAACGCGCCGGCACGCCGGCCGAAGTCGCTGACCTGATCGGTTTTCTTGTGTCGCCGCAGGCCGCTTACATAACCGGCCAGATCATTTCCATCAACGGCGGGATGATTTAAACTGCAAACGGCAAATAGGCATGAGACGCCGGTACAGCAATACCGGCAAACGAACCGTAAATTCGACCAACAGGCGCAAATGCATCCAGGTTAGCAGGATATTGTCGCGCACATAGTTGAAATGCGAAACGCCGCCCTCTTCCCTGCGGTAATAACGCACCTGGGCAGGCAGATTGATCGGCGTCACGCCATCCCAGCACAAACGCACTACCGCTTCGGGATCGAAATCGAAATGCCGCATCCACGGCTGATGACGCATCACGCGCTGCAAGGCGGCGATGGGATAAACGCGAAATCCGAACAACGAATCGTCAATTCCGGCCCATAAGGTTTCGAGATTGGCCCAGGCATTCGACAAACGGCGCCCCTGCACTCGAAGCTGGGGCGCGCTGGCGTCGAAAACTGGCGTTCCCAATATCATCGCATCGGGATGCTGCATCGATACCGCCATGAATTTTTCGATCTGATCGGCAGGATGCTGACCGTCCGAATCCATGGTCAGAACATGGGTAAACCCTGTTGCCGCCGCCAGATCGATGCCTTGCAGGACGGCGCCGCCCTTGCCCCGATTTGACGATAATACGATCACCCGCAATCCCGGCAGTTCAGCCGTCAAAGCCTGCAAACCCTCGGCGGAGCCGTCGGTGCTGCCGTCGACCACGATCCATACCGGCGCCCAATGCGCACAGGCGGCCCGCACCGTATCATAAACTTTAATTCCCGGATTGTAACTGGGAATAAGTACCAGATGCGAAGAAGAACGTTCGATCATACGTTTGCCGGTGGTATGACGGAATGAAGTCCGCCGGTACGATAAAACGGCGAACCGCACACCAGTTCGTGCGCAAAGTAGTAGTCGAGTTTCGTCATGAAATCCTGTTTGGAGCCGGGGGTATCAAAACGTTTGCCTAGCCGGATGCGGAAATGGATAGGCAGCGGCGGCTTTCTGAACAGTGTCCAGCCCTTGCTCAAATAGCGCGTATCAGTTTCGATCAGTACGGTCTGCACCGCTGCATGCGATTGATGAGCAATCAGGCTGATGCTGGCTTTAAGAGGGTTAACCGGACAGGTTACCGTTCTCGTACCTTCCGGAAACAATAACAAATGACTGCCGCTGCTTAAATTCTGCCGCGACAATAATATCATTTTGCGCAATGGCTCGCTACGGATATATCCGGCGAGTCGTGCGCCGGCACCCAGAAAAATATTATTCATGAGCTCGGTTTTCAGCACGCAGGCGACATTCGGCAACCGCGAAATAATCAATACCGCATCGAGCAGCGAAGGATGATTCGGCGCAATGATCAAGGAGGATTCATCACGCAGTGTATCGAGTGCGGCAAGATCGAAATGACAGCGCCGCGACAAAACCAGGCTGAACAGAAATACACGGAACATCAGCATGATAGCGATTCTGCCGATCTTGCGGCCCCAGGCTTCCGGCAACAACAGATAAATCGGGATCGCCAGCACGGAATACACCAGACACAGGATTCCCAGCCATAGCAGACCCAGATACACCACGAGATAATCATAAAGGGAGAGCAATCCCCTAGATAAATTCGCGAACATGCCCAGTCCTATCCTGTACGGGCGGGATCGAAACAGTTCGGATAACATCCTCGTGTATATCCATCATAAGCTTGATTTTATTTCTCTTGTTAATCTTATGTATCATTGAATTATATAGAACTCCTGGAATTATTCTATGATTTGGCGTCCTGGTCTGCCGGTTGCGCCTGTTGCCATATCTGCCAGCATTTTTCGCGTTTGCCCTTGTTTTCCTTGATGATATAAAGGGCGTTATCGGCATGGCGCAGCAAATAATCCGGCGTGGCGTCATCTTCGGGAAATAGTGTTACCCCCAGACTCATGTCGACCATCACGACATGTCCATTCGGTAATTCGAAAGGCTGTACGACTACCTCATGGATACGATTCAAGGCGGTTTCCATATCCGCCATCGATTCCAGATTTTCCAGTACCAGTACAAACTCATCGCCGCCCAAACGGGCGACCATATCGACGGTACGCAATACGTTCTTAAGGCGATAAGCCAATTCCATCAGCAGCGTATCTCCCGCTGCATGTCCGTGATTATCGTTAACAGGTTTGAAATCATCCAGATCCATGACGCACACTATCAGCCATTGTCCGCTGCGCCGTGCGCGCTCCAACGCCAGTGGCAAGTAATCCATCAACGCCCGCCGATTGGGCAGCCCTGTCAGCGCATCGCGATTCGCCTGATTTTTCCAGTCGTCTATCATCGCCTGCCGGGATAAACCAGAATTGATCAGGTCACAAAAAAGATTAATGATTTCAAGCTGGCTATCGTCCGGCTCATGTTCCGGATACTCATTAAACCAGCTGATGACAAGTGCAGCAGTCGGGTCTATATGGCTGCCGGTATTGAAAGGAATGATCCAATTGGCTTTGAGGCCGATTTTCAGGAATTCTTTGACGGCATAAGGGCTGGCAGCGTAATTTCTGGTAAAAACCGCTTTTTTTTGCATCAGCGCCTGGCCGATGGTGCCGCTATCGGTAGTCGCTCGATAATTTAAGATTTCCGTTTGAAATAACTCGGGAAGCCCGTAAAAAAATTTATAGCGAAGTTGCCCTTCCGCATCGGTTACAATCAATGCCGCTCCGTCAGCACCGACGAGCTTGGCGGATTCGATGGCGATGGTGTAAAAAAAAACTTCGAAATCACTACCGGCCAATTGAACTATATGGCGCATTGCAGCGATATCGATATGGGCGCCATTCGGTCCCGGTTTCGGATTTTCATTTGCCACCATCCTCCTCCCCGGATGAGATTGCCATGTGACTTTGGCAGGTTCTCTCCGCCGAGGATCAGTCGATATGCGAACGTATTGCCGGGAGGCGACGCAAGGCAAATTTTCAGAGGTGACTGAGCAGATGGAGAGTCTTTCTGCAGGAAACAGAAAGCCATTACACATTACCAATCCTACCCAATAAAGCTAACAAGCCTTGCAAACACACCCGGTCATTTGCACGCGCTCATTTAAAAAATCAGGTTTTAAAAAATTATTAAAAACACTATATACTAATTTTCATTATTTCACTGATTCCATGTGAAAGCAATATCAGAAAATCGGTTTATATTAATTATTTGCATGAGCTATTGCATAACGGGTAAGGAGTTTGCTGCATCGACATCCGTTAATTGTCCGTCCTGGCTGCCCAGGATGACGTTTCAAACCAACTTATCAAGGTTTCCTTTGAAAGCGGATAGGCGACATGATAACCCTGCGCATAATCGCAATTCAAAGCCTCCAGCAAATTATAGGTGACCGCATCTTCCACCCCCTCCGCCACGACCTTGAAGCCCAGGCTGTGCGCCAGATCGATAGTGGAACGAACGATAGCGGCGTCATTATCGTCATTCGCCATATTGATCACGAAAGACTTATCCACCTTGATCGAACTGATGGGCAGTTTTTTTAGATAGGCGAGTGAAGAATAACCCGTACCGAAATCATCGATGGCAATCGCCATGCCCATCTTCGTGATCTCGTTGAGTACCTTGATACCATGGTCGATATTGGTCATGAGTACGCTTTCCGTAATTTCCATTTCCATCTGCGCTGCCAGGCAATTACTGTATTCGCTCAATATCGACGCGATCTTGTCGCCGAAATTGGGGTCCATGAACGAGCGAGCGGATACATTGACCGCCATCCTCAGATTCAATCCGGCCGCACGCCATTGCTGGCATTGTTCCAGCATATTGCGGATGACCCACTCGGTAATCGGGTTGATCAGGCCGGTACGTTCCGCGTGCGGTATGAATTCGTCGGGGTAAACAAGCGTTCCGTCAGGATGATGCCATCGTATCAACGCTTCGACGCCGTAGATTACGCCTGAACGGATATCGATCTGCGGCTGATAATAGAGTTCGAATTCGTTGCGTTCCAGCGCATGGCGTAATTCGGACGGCAGATGAAGTTTTTTCTGGGTATTCGTATCCCTGGTCGAATCATAGAATATGTATCCCAGGTCCTTGTGCTTCGTTTCGTACATGGCAACGTCCGCGCGGCTCATCAGGGTAATCGTATCTTCTCCATGTTCGGGAAATATGACTATGCCTATACCCGCACCCAGATACATTTCGTTGTCCTGATAAAAAAACGGTTCGGCAAAACTATCGAGCACAATTTGCGCCACCCTGGCGGCAGCCAGTCTGCCGTTCTGCACATCGGGCAGCAAAATGGCGAATTCGTCGCCGCCAAGCCGAGCCAGCGTATCGCTGTCTCGCAGAACACGCGACAAGCGTAACGAAACCTGCCGCAAAATCTCGTCGCCCGCCGGATGACCCAAGGTATCGTTTATTTCCTTGAAATGATCCAGATCCAGTTCCATCAGTACGCCTTGCTGCCTCGAATCTCGCAAGCTCGAAGCGATGGCCTGCGATAACCTGTCGTACAGCAAGGTACGGTTGGGCAGACCGGTCAGGGCATCGTGGGTCGCCTGATAAGACAGACGGGACTCAAAAGCCAGCCGTTCGCTGACATCCTGGATCATGAAGGTAAATAAATGCTTGTCGCCGAGAATTATTTCGCTGATCGAACTGCTTATCGGAAATGTCGCTCCCGACTTTTTTATACCGATCAGATTCTGCCCGACATATATGCCAGGTTTATCGGTTCCGAGCAACTGGTTCAGATCGAAAGCGGGCACCAGAACTGAAAAATCGGTATCGATCACTTCCTCTGCGTCATATTCGAAAATGGACTCCGCCGCCTTATTGAAATTTTCAATAAGGCCATCCTGATTGACGGTAACGATCCCTTCCGCCGCATTTTCGAGTATGCCGCGGTAGCGCGCTTCCCGCAAGGCAATCTCTTCCTCGCGCCGTCCCAGTTCACGCCGCATGTATTCCATATCCTGAGCCAGCTCGCCGACTTCCGTAATATGCGTCGACACCGTCAGCATGTCAAAGGCAAGACCGGCGGCAATCTGTTGGGAACCATGGCGTAATTGCCGTATCGAACGAGTAAGCAGGTGACCGAAAAAGCCGATCAATGTCAACATCAGCGTTATATATACGGCGCCCAGATAGATGCCCATCCGCCTGAAAGCCCTGACCTGCGCTTCCACCGGCCTTACATCAAAGCCCAGTTTTAATAGGCCGATTTGTCTGCCGGCGGCATTTTTGACCGGCATGGCGACAAAATAGATAGGATCGCCGTGTTTGCCGAAATAGGCATCTTCCCGAAACTGCACGTTCTGCCTGTTTTCCGGCATCGCCGGTAACATTTTTTGTTTACCTGACAGATATTCGGCATACACGATCTGTCCGCTCATGATCGAATCGTTGATTCTTGTGCCGATATCGCCCTGGTCGGGATGATGTCCGATTATCTGCGCCATCATATAGGCATATGAACGGACATGGTTGGCAAATTGTTCTTCCGATCCCTGCTCCACCATGTGCGATGTGATGACGAACAGAATCGGCATGAGCAATGCATGCAGCAACAAGGCACCCTGCATCATGCGCCCGGTATAGCTTCTCATGAACCGCCGGATCAATCCTCGCCGTACCATAACGTATATCGGTATTTATTATCCCGTCGCTGCGCAATGATCAAAACGCAAAAACAGCATATATATTAAATTCATTGCCGATTCCGTTGACGGTGCTGTTGGCGAGATTGAGCGCAGGGCTACCGGTAGCGCCGATCGCCGACGGATTGGCGATATCGACTCGCCGTATGAAATAATCGGCGACAATCCGGGTGAGCGGAGTCAAGTGGTACTCGACCCCTGCTCCCACATCCTTGAATAACCGTTCCTGTGCCGCCAGGTTCGGCAAGCGGTCGTAATAATCGTAACGCAGGTTGAGTTCGACCTGATTGGTAACAAAATAGCCCGACGAAATGTCATAGCCGTATGCCCGATTATTGCTGCCGGGGAAGAACGTGGTTTCGTATTGTCCCGCAGCCAGACCGGGAGCCGCATTAAACGCCGGCGGCACAGCAATGTTGCCGGTTCCGGAGATGTATTCCGCCTTCAGTGTATGGCCGCCTGCCTGCATGAAATTGCGCATGTAAGTGAAGCCGAAGCCGTCTCGCACCATCGTGTTCGATGTTCCGTTAAATTCGGGCCGGGATTGCTGATACCAGACGAATCCGGTCAGATCGTTGCGAAAAAAACGGCCCTTACCGTTATCGAACAGGTAAGAAAGCTGTAACCGGCCCGCAGCGATCGGCCCGTTGGTAGTACCCGGATCGAACTGCAAGCCGTTATCCCCGAGCATGACGCCGTACGCCAGTTCGAGATGTGGCTTTACCATGAACCAGTCTTCCGCCTGGATACCCGGATAGCGAAATCCGTTATTGCCGGACATGTCTGCCGTCGGAACGGTATAGCCGCCGTTGCCGACACCATGATACAAGGCGCTTTTATTGTAGAAACTCGGCTGCATCAATTGACCGATGACGGTAGGGAACTGGTTAAGGAAATTGAAGGTCATGAACCCCTCCATCGCACCCTCCGGTCCCGGCGCACGGATAATGCCGACTTCCAGGCGAATGCCGGGAATATAGTTGCTGAACGTCATGTTCGCATCGATAATACGCGGAGCGTAATTACCGTATGAGTAGGTGTAACCATTCTGGCCGCCTTCCGTGCCCAGATAATACGAAATATCGGGATTGACGCTGCCCCGCAAAAACAACCTCGCTCTTTGAATCGCGATATCGGTGGTATTGGTAAATGTCGGGCCGATATAATCTGCCTTCGGAATTTGTCCGTTACTTGCCGGCGTATAGCTCATATTGGAATAATTTGGTTCCAGAAACCCGAAGAAAGTTCCTTTACCCCATTCAGGCAAGGATACCGTTTGGATTTCAAACCAGTTGGCTGCATAGGCAGGCTGACACACGCTGCCTCCGAACAACGCAAGGCTCGCCCATGCGATAAGACTTTTTTTCATTTTTATTCCCCTTACCAGACTTACTGAATTATTCTTGTAAATATAAATACAATATAGTAATATTATTAAATTGACATATCATTGTTATGATTGACGTTTTATATCTCGAATTCAAAATTTTGTATTTTGCCTTAAAAAAAGCAAATTGTCAAAATAATCGGGGAATTAACCAGCTCATTGTTTATTTAAAGAACATATTTCGTGGCCTTACTTCACCGCATTCGCACTTACCTGGCAAGCTGAATACGTTATTGTTTTGTTAATAACAAAATGACCGGCTTTTTTGGAACATTTCCGCTCCCGCCCGTCGCGCAAGTAACATTTGCTATCATCCCAACTCTTATGTTCGATATCAAACGGAACTTCTGTCGACGCAGCGTACGATACATCTGCTGCGCGTTTTTATGAAGCTGGAGCACACTTGAACTGTTCACCGTTCACCGCTCATCGCTTGCGGTGTCCCGCTGGCAGCGGGCCTCTTGATCAAACATCCTTTTGATTGCAGGACCGCCACAGTGCAACCGAATTAACCATGGAGAAGATAGATGGATAGTCTGACTGATAACATTTCGCGCAGGGAAGCCGTAAAACGCACCGTTGCGGGATTGGGCGCAGGTCTGATGGCACTGAATGCCAGGGCGGCTGAAAATAATAACTCTGCCGATACCATTGCGCCTACCCTTTTGCCGAAAGGGGCAAAAACTTTACGCGATCTTGCCAAACGACTGGCTGACGCTCCCAGGCGCAGGGATTTTAAAACCGTACCCATGATACTGACCAGTCCCGACCAATGGGATAACGAAGCTCTGAACGAAGTCATGCATTACGCCGGCGGCCCCAAACAGGTCTGGGACAGCACAGATCTCGAAAGCCCCTGGCTCAATCTCATGCGCAACGCCATGAACGCTCAGATATGGTCGTTCCGTCACCCCGATTTTCTTGCGGTCTCAGCCACCCACGGCAGCGCGCATCTAGCGCTTTACGACGATTACATCTGGCAAAAATACGATTTTTCCAAAATGACCAAGGATAAGCAGAAAACCAATTCTTTCATTGCGGCGGCGCCGCCATCCAGAGAAAACCCCGAGGATTTCAATAACCCGGAAGGACCGTTTTCTCCCCACGACAACAGCATCGCCGTTCTGCAGAAACGCGGCGCAGTTTTTCTTGCCTGCCATAATGCTGTATGGGAATTAAGCATGAAACTCCATGCCAAGGGACCGAATCCGGATAATCTGGCGCATCCGCAAATGGCCGCGGAACTCACCAACCACCTGATTCCCGCCGTCATACTAACCCCTGGGATCGTGGGCACGATTCCTCAATTGCAGCTGGCGGGATTTCATTATATAAAATGATCCTGGAAACGGTAGCCGGTCGAGTTGAGAGAGGGTTCATCCGGTGCAGGGTTAGGCGCAACATGCCTGATTGACCAGTTCGTCAGGGCTAAGCAGGTCGGTTCTGATGCGATCCCGTCATCCGTTCCGCCTAATGCACGGTATGGGCCGGTGGCCGCATATTGCTTTCCATCACAGAAAATTTCGACTTTAACAATACTTCCATTTCGTCGGCAGGAAGAGGACGGCTGAACAGATAACCCTGCATTTCATTGCATTGGTGCCGCGCCAGAAATAGCATTTGTTCTGGCGCAGTAACGCCTTCCGCCACCACGTTCAGCTCCATGTGCTGCGCCATTGCAATCGTGGCGCACACGATTGCGGCATCGTTGCGGTCGTTCACGATATCGCAAATGAAGGATTTGTCAATTTTCAGCGTATCGACCGGTAACTGTTTGATATGCGAGAGCGAAGAATACCCGGTACCGAAATCGTCGATGGAAATCGAAACGCCAAGGTTGCGGATCCCCAGCAATGTTTCCAACGAGAATTCGATATCCTGCATGAGGCCCGTTTCAGTAATTTCCAGCTCCAGATATTGCGCATCCAGATCGGTATCCGACAGTATCGTCCTTACCTTGTTTTCAAGAGACGCAGATCGTAATTGCTGCGCCGACAGGTTAACTGACATTTTGATGAATGGAATACCATCAGCCTGCCAGGCTCGATTCTGGGCGCAGGCGGTACGCAACACCCATTCGCCGATATCGCCTATCAATCCGATTTCTTCGGCCAAAGGAATGAAATCGGCCGGAGCGATCAAGCCTTTTTCCGGATGCTTCCACCTCACCAAGGCTTCGACTCCAACTATCTCCTTGCGCGCTACGCAAACCCGCGGCTGATAATAAATGATGAATTCGTCCTTTTCGAGCGCTCGTTGCAACGCGCTTTCGGTCAACAGACGTTCGAGGATCTTGATATTCATTTCCGGGTCATAAAAGCGGAACGAGCCCGACCCCAGTTCCTTGGCCTGATACATCGCAAGATCGGCGTGCTTGAGCAATGTGGCGACATCGTGGCCGTCCTTGGGGAATACGCTGCCGCCGATACTGGTGGAAATACTGAGTTCATGCCCGGCAAGCTTGATTGGAGCAGCAATATCTTGCAATATTTCTTCGGCGATCGTCGCCATGGTTTCGATGGAAGCCAGCTTGTCAAGCACAACCACGAATTCGTCGCCCCCCAGCCGCGCCACCGTATCCGTTTCGCGTACTTTCCCTTTCAGGCGGTGGGCAACTTCCTTGAGCAACAGATCACCGATGTCATGACCGAGACTATCATTTACCTGCTTGAAGCGATTCAGATCCATGAACAGGATGCCGATCTGCTTGTTGTGCCGCCGGCTTTGCTCGATGGCTTGGTGCAGGCGATCCATAAGCAGATGGCGGTTGGGCAATTCCGTCAGCACATCGTGTGTGGCAAGATGTTCGATACGCCGCTCATAATCCTTCGATTGCGTCACATCGCGTGAAATCCCGTGCACGCCTTTGATCTCGCCATCGATGATCAGCGGCAGATAGGCCGCCTCGATTTCCCGGATGACACCATCGCGGCGTTTTATTCTGGTATGAAATGTTTTCGGGGTTCCATTAGCCGCTTCAGCGAAGCATTCTAGCACATAGTCGACATCATCCACTGCCAACTGCGCTTTTATCGTTATATTATCCAACTCTTCCATCGAATAACCGACTATCGCTTCCATGGCCTTGTTACAGGAAATCAGATTGCCCGCAAGATCGTAGACGACGATTCCGTCGGGATGGTACTCGAACAGCGACTTGAAGCGCTGTTCGCTTTCTTGTAATTGCTGCTGGGATTTGCGCATCAGGTACTGGCGGTAACGTCCGCGCAACAAGGAACGCGCGATACTGATCAAGGCGGAGGTACGCACCGGGCGTTCGACCAGCGTCGCTTTACCGAGCCGTTGGCTCCATGGACTCAATGCCGTCATCTGTTGACCATGGAAGGTCAAAACGATGATAGGCAGATCGGACCAATTGGGCTGGTCGGAGATATGTTTTTCCAGTAACGATAGCGTGTGTGGGGTTAGTACCTCTTCGGCAAGTAGCAACGCCCCTACGCCCTGTTCGATTTCGGTCATCAGAGAGAAAATATCCGGGCATATTGCACAGTTTATCCCCCATTCCATTAATACCTGGCAAGCCACTTCCCCATCTCTGCGGGTGGACGCCAGTATCAGCAGACGCGTTTCCAGGACGGTAAATGCCGGCTCGCTGCCAAAGATATCCGAACTCAGGATGTCAGGATTTATCATCCCAGTACGCTTCCTGTGTAAGTAGGCACACCGGTTAATACGCCATGAAATCTCTGCAGGATTTCTCCGACACGTATACCATTTTTGGAAATCGAGAACTCACGTATCGTTCGTTCATGATTGCTGGTGCGTTTTTTAAATATCGAGATGGCCTGATGTACTTCGCCATCGAATTCAAAATGCCGCAAGAGCACGACATTATCGGCGAGATAGCTTGCCTCGATCGCAGAACGCATGTCGTTGCCAATTATGCCTTCATGCACACCTACCAATATGGTAACGATGCCTTTCTGCCCAAGATAGGCCAATAATTCATGAAGGTGCAAGGTTAGAAACCGCTCGTCCGGCATCGCCTGCAAAAAACCGTTCAAACTATCGATAACGATCAATTTGGTACCCGTATCCGTTTCATGGCATACCAGATCGGTAAATTCTCCCGGAGACAATTCAGCAGGATCCACTTGATGTATGGAAGCCAGACCTGCCTGGATCGCACCCGACAGATTGATCCCGATAACATCGGTTCGATTGAGCAAATTGTTGATCGATTCCTCAAAGATAAACATGGAAATTTTATCGCCACGTTCGATTGCAGCATAGGCAAACTGGGCGGCGAGCGTCGATTTTCCAGTGCCGGGTGGGCCGCCAATTATGGTGCTGGTGCCTTCCTCCAGGCCGCCTCCAAGTTGAGTATCCAGTGCGGCGAGGCCACTGCTGATTTGCCCTCGATTTTCCAATACCCTCGTTTGTGCTGCGACCAGCCGCGGAAATGCCACCATACCTCCACGCCGAATTTTATAATCATGATATCCTTCACGAAACTCAACGCCACGATATTTGACAATACGCAATCGTCTGCGGCTCAGGCCGTAATCACTCACACATTGCTCCAAATTTATTACACCGTGAGCAATACTGCGAATCTGCATGTCATGCGCGTCCGGACGGTCATCCAGCATCACTACAGTTATTTCACGTCGCGAAAAAAACTGTTTGTACGCCAGTATCTGCCGCCGATAACGATGAGGATTGCTCGATAGCAGCCGCAGTTCAGATAGCGAATCGATAACAACGCGCATCGGCTTGATGGCGTCAACTATGAGCGAAATATTACGCGTCGTGTCGCCAAGTTCAACTTCGGATGGATGAAAAATCGTGTGCTGCTGCGCGGGATCAAGAAAATCCTCCGTAGCAATCACTTCATGGATATGGATACCATCCAAATTCCAGCCGTGCGATTCGGCCACAGCCTTCAGTTCCGCTTCGGTTTCCGACAACGTGATATACAGCACCACTTCACCAAGACGCGCACCGTCAAGCAGAAACTGCAAAGCCAGCGTAGTCTTGCCGGAACCCGGCATGCCTTCGATCAGATAGAGCCTGTCGCGTGTCAACCCCCCGCGCAGGATTTCGTCCAGACCCTTGACGCCTGTCGATAATGAATTCAATGCAGCAAAAGGTTTCAGAGATGAATTAGGTTTCATGATGCGTATCAAACAGTCAGAAATTTATTATAGCGATTAAGAGATCATATAAGAAATACAAGACAAAGTGTCGTAATTTTACAGACGAAATCCATAGTCAGGGAAAAATACGCTATGCTCGCTGTCGGGAGAGGACGAGACACATCCCCTCCGCAACCAAAATATAAATTAATCGAATTGAACAGATGAGCGATTTTGGTATTTCACCATCACCCCATCACTAGGCCTCCCCCATTACTTCGTCCATGACTTTAAGCACAAGCATGGATATCCTCTCCAGCTCCTGCTAACGAGCGGCAAGGTACGCTTGCACGTGGATGCAAAGTCGGCCCACTCGAAGGAGCTTAATACCTCAGCAGGGAATGCATCGGGGCATAGTGTATGTTTTATCTATTTTTTCGCTTGGGAATGCGAACACGCTAGTCAAGCTTGGTTTGATAAATCATTGTAGAGGTATTCGGCTTCACGGTGTACCACCCTGGTACCAATTAATACCTCTATCGGCCAGTACTGGCGCGGACTTTAATAAATTCAGTCAGTTGCGATAGCGATGGCGGAGAGGGCGGGATTCGGCTTAATTAATTATTTTTTTAATATAATCAATAAGATGAAGTTTCCGCCTTCAGCCATTGTGTAGCACTCAGATGTGCTAATTTTAGCCAAGCATAAGATGAATGTTATATTGTGTCAAACAGCGCGTAAAATTTTTAACTTTATGACAAAATTGACATGCCGCAAAAACTCGTGGAACGGGGGATTACCCTAGAACTGAATGGGAATGTTGGAATGTGAGACCCGCCGTCCTGACCCTTAACTGCAAATACCGCTTGCTTAGCTCAGCGCATTATTCTCTGTAAGTTAACTACTATAAAAAACGCGATGATCCTTCAATGGAAAAGATTTTCAGTAGGTTGTTATGAAAGAGTGGGATAAATAACTCCTACTTATTCTACACAAAAAAAACCCCGACTAGCGGGGCTCTTTGAAATAAATGGTCAGTTTCACCATTTATAGGGGTTGACGTTTATCTTTGTCGCCAACTCCCGTATTGCCATTTCATTCTTTGCTGCATATTATTATTTATTGTTATTATATATTTACTGCGACTCTTCTTTCTTATGTTGGAATGTTAGGTCTGATCCTATATTTCCTTTATTGTTATTAGATACCAACACCGGTTTGGGCTTTTGTGCAATTTGCGCCAGAATTAGTAAATGTCCAACTAATGTTAGTCGTACCTACTGTACCAACTTCGGTTACTGTGCAGCTACCCAGACCGGATTGATTTTGAGCTGCCGTATTGGTATTTGGAGCGATACTAGGACCGGCTGCGGCTCCGTTAAATGTTAATGTTAATGTTGCTCCAGGTCCTGCTCCTGCACCGGCTATTGTGAAGCCTGCTTGGGTGGTACCGGTGTTGGCACCAAATACTGGTAATCCATTCGTTCCTGACGTGGCACATTGAGTAGCATCTCCACCGTCTTGTTGCAAACAATCTTCTGCCGCAACTTTTATTGCATCTACAGAACCTATAACATCTGACCATTTTGCACGCATGACATAATTCTGATACTGCGGTATCGCAATCGCCGCCAAAATACCAATAATAGCTACCACGATCATTAACTCGATCAAAGTGAAACCTTTTTGCAATGTTTGCATGTTATGCATGGTGATTCTCCTGTAGGGATAATTTAATGACTGCTTACGCGACATCTGATTAATTATCAGCAGGATATATGCCAGCCAAAATTAACTCAGGCATAACTAAGTAAAAACTCATATAGCGCAACCAGTTAAGGCTAAATATCAATTTTTAACTGTAACTTAAAATCAATTTCCAGTATCTTTTTTCTGCCGTAATAATGGTAAGATGTGACGTTTTTTGTCAACATAACCAAACATGTTTATGCGATTTGCAATTAATACTGCCAAGATTTAAATCTGTTGGAACAACAATCCAGCCAAAAATTAATGTGACCATAAAAGTATACAAATTCGGGCTGCTTGACCCGGTAAATGGATGGAATAAAACAGCGATTGATGTTCTGTTTTTGCGCAATCGTCTGTGGAA